>NZ_LFBU01000001.1:1364184-2046276 GCF_001045555.1 Marinobacter subterrani | reverse complement strand
ACGCGCCGGCCTTCGCCTACCAGGCGCTGGAGCTGTACAAGGGGATTGGTGACAAGGGCGGTATTGTTGATTACCCGCTGGCCCAGTTGACGCTGCAGATTATTGCGAAAGATGAGGTGCTGGACGACGCCACTGCCCAGGAAGCCCGGGAAGTCGCCTGGAATATGTTTCCCCAGGCAATGGACCTGATCCGGGGGCAGGAGAATGCCATTCCCGAAGCGAAGTGGATCCGGATTCCCAAGAAGGATATCCAGGGCTACCAGGAAATGTTCCGCCAGAACCGGCTGGAAATGCGCGATGGCCTGAACGGTGCACCGGATGTCTACGACCCCAAGATGCTGGGCCTGCTGAGCAAGATTCGCTGCGCCAGCAACCCCTCAGCGTCTGAATGTACCGCTGAAAATCGCGAATAACAGGGCGGACGCTTGATGAACTGGCGAGCATTGACGGCCCCGGCGGCCCGCACACTCTACCCCGTGCACCGGTTGCACGGGGCGGTACTGTTGCTGCTTCTGCTTTTTACCCTTCTGCTGGGTATGGGGAATTCGCTGCACTCACGCCTGTTGTGGGTGGGCGAGCAAACCTGGCCGAACTATTACCTGCTGAACCCGAACGCCACCGAACCATCCTGTCAGCGGGATATCAACGTGGACGCCGAGGTGCGCAGGCGTATGGAGGCCTATAAGCCGGACCCCGATGCCCTGTTCAGTTCGCCTCCGGACCCTGGGGCCCTGCGCAGGTCCCTGCTGAAGAACCTGGAACTGTGCGAGCAGGAATACGCGATCTACCAGCAGAACCGGAAGCACGCCACGCCGGCCCTGGGCCTTTTCAAGACTGTGGAACAGGGCCTGGCCAGCTTCCTGCTGGACAACATCGAGCTGACCAAATATCTGTTCATCGCGATGTTTGCCATGGCGGCAGCCATAGCCGCGCTGGATGCCGACCATATAGCCTTGAGGCTGGCAAGAAACCGCTCCGAATGGCGCCTGAGCCAGGGTGCCCAGTTTCTGGTCAATGGCCTGATGGTCTGGTCGCTGAACAGTTACCTTGGCCGGTTGGCCACGACGCCGGGTGGAGCGGACACCGCCAGCCTGCAGGTGGCCTGGGCGGGGGTGTTTGGCCTGTTCATGGTGATCAATGCGGTGCGCTTCCTGTACGTTCCCGGGCGGGTGCGTGCCGGCAGTCTGTCGGCGTCGTCCGGGCTGGTGGTGCCGCTATATTGCGTCATGGGCCTGATCGCCATGAGTTACTTCTTCTTTGTTGACGGCTACTCATCAGGACTGGCGATCTATTTCGGCATGATGTCGAACCTGTCTTCCATGTTCATCAATATCGGCCTCTACGTGCTGGTGGGCATGATGCTCAAGCAGACCCGGCTGCCGGAACTGCTGCTGAACGTGATCAAGCCTTACCATCTGCCGGCGCCGATGCTGGCCTCGGTGATTATCTTTGCCACTGCCTTCCCGACGGCGTTTACCGGGGCGTCCGGCATTTTTATCCTGGCCGTTGGCGGTGTGGTGTACGACGAGCTGCGCCGGGCCGGAGCAGGTCGCCAGCTTGCGCTGGCGACCACTGCCATGTCGGGCAGCCTCGGGGTTGTGCTTAACCCCTGCCTGCTGATTGTCGTTGTCGCGGCGCTGAACAAGGAAGTGACCACCACTGAAATGTACGATTGGGGCTTCTGGGTCTTTATCCTGTCGGCACTGCTGTTCACGCTGGTGGTCTGCAAAACCGAAGGCAACTGGCGGCCCCGTCCGGCGCCGGGCGCTTTCCGGGCATCCCTGGCGCAGCTCCAACCGTTATTACCCTACGTGGGGGTGGCGGCCCTGGTAATCCTGGCGATCTGGTTCGTTCTGGGCCTGCAGTTCAATGAATATAGCGCACCCCTTATTCTGCCGTTGGTGATGCTGGCCCTGGTGTACCTGGATGCCAGCCCGGCCAATCGGGAGCCGGAAGAAAGCCGCAGAGCCGCGTTCTGGAACCGGAGTGCGGCGGCGGCCAGCGATTCTGCCGTTCATATAGGCGCACTGCTCGCCCTGATCGGGTTTTCCATTTGCCTTGGCGGCATTCTGGAGCGATCGGACATCGTGCATGCCCTGTTTCCGGAAAACCTGGCCAGCCCGTGGATTGCCATGCTGGTGATCGTGGTGATGCTCACGGTGATCGGCATGGTGATGGATCCGTTCGGAGCCGTCATTCTGGTTTCAGCCACCATTGCCCAGCCGGCGATCCAGTTGGGTATTGATCCGCTGCATTTCTGGATAGTCTGCCTGGTGGCGTTTGAGCTGGGCTACCTGAGCCCGCCGGTGGCGCTCAACCATCTGCTGACTCGCCAGGTGGTGGGTGAGACGGAAGTGCTGGCCGCCGAGCGCACCGGCTCCTTCTGGCATCGTTATCAGCGCCTGTTGCTGCCGCTGGCGGTGATGGGGCCAACGTTGCTGGCGGCGGCTTTTATACCCATGCTGTTCTACGCGTTGTAATCTGGCAGTGCTAGCCTGAAAGCCGCCTGAGGGTAACCTCCGGCGGCTTTTTTGCATCCGGCGGTCGGTTAACACACAGTAAATAACACATCGATCGGGATGGGTTATGCTGGCGGTAACGATGGGGGAGTTATTTATGGTGCTGGTGTCGGTTCCCGGCAAGGTCGCGAAATTGGGTTTTTCCATGGCACTTGGTCTCGCCGTGGCCGGGTGTGGCGGCGGCTCCGGTGATGGTGGAGGCCTTTTGCCGGCGGACGTTGCTGTTTCCGGGGTGATTGATATAGAAGCCGGCACCCGGGTCGATGCCGACAACGCGGACGCCTTGCTTGGGCGTGCTCCCTTGATTTCGGACCAGGAACTGCCGCCTGAATTTATTCTTTCTGGCTACGTGAGTGGGGTAAGCCAGCCAACCTTGTATCCCCCGACCCCCGGCCTCTCGGACGACTTCTACTACTTTCCGGATACTGAAGATAACTTTGTCGCCCGTTTGCAGCCAGGCTTTGAAATTACGTTGCAAAGCTTTGCAACGCGGCTTGCTGAATCAGGTACTGATTCTGCGACAGCATCAGAGTTGCGGCTAACCATCACCTCCAGTGATGGCACCGAGCTTGGCCCCATCATCGCACCCAGCAACGGCAGTCCGGTAAAGCTGGCCACTGGTACTGAGCCGGCAGGTGAGTATCGGATATCCGTCACGTCCCTGGGTGCGGCGCCCATGCTTTATATTCTGTCCTCATCCAGGGCGGTAACCGCCAACACCACGGCTTACGACTGGCCAGACTACGAGTTCGTTGAGGATGAGGCTGTTGTGTCTCTGCGGGATCCGGGTAACGCCGGGGCCCGGGCCAGTGGCCTGCCAGCCAGCGCCTTGATGGCCCCCGGGCGGCAGATTGCGCCAGGGCTCTGGACAGTCCATCGTCCGGCGCCGGTCGCCGCCATGGAGCAGGGCAATCCCGCGCAGCAGACACTCGACTGGATCCGCCAACTGAAAGACGACCCCTCGGTTTTGCATGCCTCACCGAACTACAAGACACAGGCGCTGGCCACCCCCGTGAATGAACCTTTATACCCCAGCCGGGTGCTGGGGCAGCAGTGGCATTACAGCCTGATCAACGGGCCAATTGCCTGGCAACTGGACGCCACTGGCGGTGCCGGCGTGAACGTGGCGGTGTTCGATACCGGGTTGTTCCGCAACAATGCTGGCCAATGGCACCCAGATTTTCAGGTCAATGGAGTGTATAACATTGTTGACGGCTTCGATGCCGTTGACGGCGGTGTTCCCGCCGATCCGGGCAATGCGGTAGGTGGCAGTGTCTACCACGGCACCCACGTGGCGGGCACTGTAGCGGCTGCAGTCAATAATAAAGGTGGTGCCGGTGTAGCCTTTGGTGCCAGTCTGGTTCCGGTTCGGGTGCTGGGTGAGGGCGGCTCCGGCACGCTTGCCGATCTTCTGCAGGCAATGCAGTGGGTGCTGGGGGACGCCAGCGGGCCCAGGGCCAAGGTTGTTAACCTGAGCCTCGGCGGTCTGCCCTGTGGTGCCTCGGGTGTTGCGGATACCCTGCAACAGCTCATCAATGATGGCGTGGAAAAAGGCATTGTCTACGTTGCTGCCGCCGGGAATTCCGCCACCAACGAGCCTTCCTGCCCGGCCGCCCTGGATAAGGTGTTCTCGGTCAGTGCCGTGGATGGCGGAGGCCGGCTTTCTTCCTACTCCAATTTTGGCAGCTCGATTGATCTCGCCGCCCCCGGGGGCGATGCCAGCCGGGACGGCAATGGCGATGGCCAGGGCGATCTGGTCAGCAGCACCAGTGCGGCCGTGGTGGATGGGCAGCTCCAGGCGGCTTATCGCGGGTTACAGGGTACGTCCATGGCGGCGCCTCATGTGTACGGGGTCGTGGCGTTGATGAAAGGTGTCAGATTGAAAGATGGCGGTCCTGAGCTGACGTATGCCGGCATCGAAGGTTATCTGAGGAGTGGCAATCTGACGCAGACTTCCTGTGAAGCGGATTGCAGCCCGACGGATCAACTGGGTTATGGCATTCTGGATGCGGGTAAGGCCGTCGAGGCCGTGCTTTCCGAAGCCGCGCCGGAATTGCTCACCGCGTCGCCGGCGGTGGTCAACCTTGCGACGGAGTCTAATCAAGCTGTCAGCCAGACGCTGGAACTAGCTTCGTTGGGAGATTACACGATTTCTATCAATAGTGTTGCGGCCTCAGCCCCCTGGTTTACTGTATCGCCAGCTGCAGGCCCCTTTCCGGATGCAACGCAGACGGCTCCCTTGCGGCTAGACCTGACCCTGAACCCTCAGAATCTTGAGCCTGGCGCGTCTTCCCGCGGAAGCTTGGTGGTGAAGTACTCACCGCAGTCGGGGCCAGAAAAAACCTTGGACATTCCGGTAGTGGGCCAGCGAATCACCGATCAACAGGCCCGGGACGCCGGCCGGCATTTCGTCCTTCTGGTGGATCCTCAACCCGAGGGTGCCGTTTTCAATACCGTTGCCCAAACGGCTGTTCGTGCTGAAAATGGCCAGTATCAGTTCGAATTCCTGCCCGACGACGGCCAGGCGCCGAACCGCCTTAACGAAGTGCCGCCAGGCAAGTATTTCCTGGTAGCGGGAACGGATCTCGATAACGACGGCCTGATCTGCCATGCCGGCGAGGCCTGTGCCGAGTACCCGGTTGCCGGTTTGCGGCAGGTCATCGAAGTCAGGGAAAACCAGCCCGTCACTGGCCTGCGCATGACCACCAGCTATTCCCGGCCGACCCTGTCGGCGACTTCGCCGGACCTGCTGCCCAGGCCGGACTTCAAGGGTTACCGGTTGCTGCCAGAGCAGGCCGGCAGTCAGTCCACCAGCATCAAGGCAGTCAAAACCCCATGAACATGAAATACCTGATTGGTAGCAGTCTGATGGCAATCGGCGCTCTCGGTGCCGGCTGCGCGGTCAGCCAGACCGAAACCGCCACCGGCGCGCCACTGGCGAGGCAGATTGCCCAGTCGGCCCATTGCGGTCTGACCGCACCGGGCCACCTGTTGATCGGTAGCGTCGCGCAACTGGTGCAGCTGGAGTCTTTGCCGGAACGTACGCTGTCGCTTCAGCCGCTCCGGGACATTGATTTCCAGCGTGAGAAAGTTGTCCTGGCGGCCATCGGGCAAAAGCCGACCGGCGGCTTCGGAGTGACTCTGCAGAGTTCTGAAATTGTCGACGATACGCTGAATCTCACGGTACGGGTGATGGAGCCGGGCCCCGGCGCCATGGTGACCCAGGTTCTGACCACGCCCTGTGCGGTGATCGCAGTCGCCGCCGAAGGCTGGAGTGATATCCGCATCACCCGCGCCGAAAACAACCGTTGATCTTTGCTCACGAATCCCTAAGCTAGGGCTCAGCTTTTTCTTTCAATCCCGGAGTCCGTTCCTGCCCATGAGCCAGCAACAATATAACGCCGATGCTATTGAAGTACTGAGTGGCCTGGACCCGGTGCGCAAGCGCCCGGGAATGTACACAGACACCAGCCGGCCCAATCACCTGGCTCAGGAAGTGATCGATAACAGTGTGGATGAAGCACTGGCCGGCCATGCCAAGCGCATCGACGTGGTGTTGTACAGTGATGGCTCGTTGAGTGTCGAGGACGATGGCCGCGGGATGCCGGTGGATCTTCATAAAGAAGAAGGCCTGCCGGGCGTCGAGCTGATCCTCACCCGCCTGCACGCCGGTGGCAAGTTCTCCCAGGGCAACTACAACTTTTCCGGCGGCCTGCACGGTGTCGGCGTTTCTGTGGTCAACGCGCTGTCTACCCATCTGGAAGTCACCATCAAGCGGGATGGCGAGCTGCACCGGATGACCTTTGCCAACGGCGACAAGGCCTCAGAGCTGGAAGTGATCGACACGGTCGGTAAACGCAACACCGGTACCCGGCTCAAGTTCACCCCGGACGTGAAATACTTTGACAGCCCCAACTTCTCTGTCAGCCGGCTTCGCCATAACCTGCGGGCCAAGGCCGTTTTGTGCCCCGGCCTGACCGTCACCTTCCTGCAGGAGAAGACCGGCGAAAAAGACGAGTGGTGCTACGAGGGCGGGCTGCGGGATTACCTGAGGACGGCGCTGGCGGATATTGAAGCCGTGCCCCTGGATCCGTTTACCGGCAGCTTTTCCGGCAACAAGGAAGCCGTGGACTGGGCAATCCAGTGGCTGCCGGAGGGCGGTGAGACGGTCATGGAAAGCTACGTGAACCTGATTCCGACCGCTCAGGGCGGCACCCATGTGAATGGCCTGCGCACGGGTTTGCTGGAGGCCATGCGCGAGTTCTGTGAGTTCCGGAACCTGTTACCCCGGGGGGTGAAACTTTCGCCGGAGGACATCTGGGAGCGGGCGGCCTATGTGCTCTCGTTCAAGATGCAGGAGCCGCAGTTTTCCGGGCAGACCAAGGAGCGGCTGTCCTCACGGGAAGCGGCTGCGTTTATATCCGGCGTGGTCAAGGATGCCTTCAGCCTCTGGCTGAACCAGCATACCGATGTGGCTGAAGCCCTGGCCGAGCTGTTTATCAGCAATGCCCAGCGTCGCCTGCGTGCCAGCAAGAAGGTTGCGCGCAAAAGAGTGACCTCCGGCCCGGCCCTGCCCGGCAAGCTGGCGGACTGTTCCGGCAGCGATACCGCCCGCTCGGAACTGTTTCTGGTGGAAGGTGACTCCGCCGGTGGCTCGGCCAAACAGGCCCGGGACCGCGAGTTCCAGGCGGTGATGCCACTGCGGGGCAAGATCCTGAACACCTGGGAAGTGGACTCGGGCGAGATCCTGGCGTCCCAGGAGGTGCACGATATTGCCGTGGCCATTGGCGTGGACCCGGGTTCCGACCAGCTGGATGGCCTGCGTTATAACAAGATCTGCATCCTTGCCGATGCCGACTCGGATGGCCTGCACATCGCCACCTTGCTTTGCGCGCTTTTTGTCAAACACTTCCGCCCGGTGGTTGCCGCCGGCCATGTGTTCGTTGCCATGCCGCCGCTGTACCGGGTGGACCTGGGCAAGGAAACCTTCTACGCCCTCGACGAGCATGAAAAGCAGGGCATCATTGACCGCATTGCCGCAGAGAAACGCAAGGGCAAGATTTCCGTTACCCGCTTCAAGGGTCTGGGTGAAATGAACCCGCTGCAGCTTCGGGAAACCACCATGGCACCGGATACCCGTCGGCTGGTGATGCTGACTATCGAAGAGGGCGACGATACCGACAGCCGCATGGATATGTTGCTCGGCAAGAAGCGGGCATCCGATCGCCGGGCCTGGCTGGAAGCCTACGGCAACATGGCCGATATTGCGGTCTGATATTCCCTGGGGTGCTATAAAAAGCATCCTTTATTCTTTCTAAGTATTCTGCAAACTCGTTATCCTGCCAGTTTTCTGATCGGGAAGAACTGTTGATGGACTGGCAAGGCTGGTTTGCGCTGGGCCTGGCAGGTACGGCGCTGGTACTGATGAGCACAGGTCGATTTGCGCCCCATCTGGTGATGATGAGTGTGCTTGTGGTGCTCAGTGCCAGCGGTATTGTTTCTGCCGATCAGGCCCTGGCCGGTTTCAGCAACAGTGGCCTTATTACCGTTGTTGCCATGTTTGTGGTGGCGGCGGGCATTCATCACTCCGGCGGGGTGGATCTGCTGGTCCACCATGTGCTTCGCAACCCCAAAACCGTTCGGTCTGCCCAGGCCCGCATTGCCATCCCGGTCTCCCTGCTGAGCGGCTTCCTGAACAACACGCCTGTGGTGGCCACCATGATTCCGGCGGTGCATGCCTGGTCCCGGAAAATTGGCATATCACCTTCCAAGCTGATGATCCCCCTGAGCTACTCCGCGATTCTCGGGGGTACGATCACACTCATAGGCACCAGCACCAACCTTGTGGTCAACGGCCAATACCAGCAATTGACTGGCGAGCAGGGCTTTTCCATTTTCTCCATTACCGCCGTGGGCCTGCCGGTTGCGATTATCGGTGTGGCTGCGCTGCTGCTGTTCATGCCCAGGGCGCTTCCGGATCGCAAGGATCAGCAGAAGTTTGGTGCCATGCGGGAATTCACCCTGGAAGTGGCCGTGTCGTTCGATGGTCCGCTGGTGGGCAAGACGGTTGGTGAAGCGGGGCTGCGGGAGCTGGAACGGTTGTATCTGGTCGAGATCGAGCGTGATGGCAGCGTAGTAACGGCCGTGCCTTCGGAAGAGCGCCTGCGGGGCGGAGACCGGCTGGTGTTCGCCGGAGATACCCAGGCCATTTCGGATCTGCTGAGGATTAACGGCATCGTACCCTCGGTGCATGAAGACGAACCCAGCCTGAGCAAGGACAGGGCGGAGCGGCGGCTGGTGGAGGCGGCCCTGTCGCCCCAGTCTGATGTGCTCGGGCTGACCATCCGCGATGCCCGTTTCCGGGACCGCTATGGTGCGGTGGTTCTGGCGGTGGCCCGGGGTGGTGAGCGGGTGTCCGGCAACCTGGGTAACATTCGCCTCAAGCCGGGTGATGTACTGTTGCTGGAAGCCCGGCCCGCGTTTGTCAGTCGCCAGCGGTACAACAAGGATTTTCTGCTGATCAACGATCTGGAAACCGAGACGCCCCGGCACGACCGCGCCTGGCTGTCCTGGGGCATTCTGGTGGTTCTGGTCGGGCTGGCAGCCTGCGGCCTGCTCAGCATGTTGAATGCGGCCTTGCTGGGTGCGGCGCTGATGATCCTGTCTGGCTGCTGTTCCGTAGGCCAGGCCCAGAAATCGGTGGATGTTCCGGTCATCCTGACTATCGCGGCGTCGTTTGCGATGGGGGCGGCGCTGGAGCAGACCGGGGCGGCAGGTTTTGTTGCCCAGGGCATCCTGAAGCTCAGCCAGGGCCATGTCTTGCTCGCCATCTTCCTGGTTTATTTTTCGGTGTCTCTGCTGACCGAGGTGATTACCAACAACGCGGCGGCGGTGCTTATCATCCCCGTTGTGCTGTCGATGACCACCAGCATGGGTGTGGCGGCAGAACCCTTTGTGATAGCGGTGATGATGGCTGCGTCGGCAAGTTTTGCCACCCCACTGGGGTACCAGACCAATATGATGGTCTTCGGGCCTGGCGGTTACCGGTTCAGTGACTTTGTCCGGGTCGGCGTGCCCATGAATGTGTTCATTGGCCTGGTAACGGTTGCCGTTATTGCCGTGGTTTATGGCATAAAGCCGGGGCTATAGGGCTGGCGCTGAAGGATTGGCAAGAATGTCGCAGCACAGCACCTGCAAACTGCCTTCCCGGTAATAGCCCAGCGACAGGGTGACGCACATGTACGCCCCGGTAACACAGAGGTAAGGTGCGGTTACGTGCAGGCTTTCGGGCTGGGCCAGGGCCTGGCGCAGGTACTGCTGACGGAACCAGTCGGCACTGCTGGTTCTTTCCAGCGGCCGGAAACGCGGGTCCAGACTGCGGGTGCCGGTGTCGGAGATTAGCGTGTCGTCAATCTGTATGCCCTTGTCATCCACCAGGTAGCATCTCGAGACGGCCGGGTGGTTCAGCAATTCCAGGCAGGAGTCCGCCATGCTCAAGCCGTTTTTCAGTTTGGTGATGGCATGGTCGAAAAAGCCCCTGAAAAACTCCACCAGTTGACGCGTCGGGTCCAGAGTGACCTGGTTGCGGGTCTTGTATTCCTGCAGCAGTTGGTCCAGATCCGCGGGTGCGTGGGAAAGCTGGTTCAGATCGGTGCTTGGTTTGCGGAAATAGAACCCCTGAACAAAATCGACACCGGCATCGATGGCAATCATCGCCTGATCCCGGGTCTCGACGCCTTCCAGCAATACCAGGCAGCCCGACTGGTGCAACAGTGACACGATGCCGTTCAGGATCTGGCGCGCCTTGTGATCCTCGGTCGCCCGGGTCAGCAGTGTCCGGTCAAGCTTTACGATATCCGGTGACAGATTCCAGATGCGTTCGAAGTTGGAATGGCCGGCGCCAAAGTCGTCAATGGCTGTGAGGCATCCCAGCTTTTTGTAGTAGGCAACCGTTTCCCGAAGCCTCTCCGCGTCGTCGGTTGGCTGCTCTACAATTTCCATCACGATCCGGTGGGGCGGAAGGCCGGTTTTGGCAAGAATCTGGCCAAAAAAAGAATCCGCCTGGCTGCCACTGGTGACCACCTGCGGCGATACGTTCAGAAACAGCCAGTTCAACTGATCGCTGATGCCGCTGTAGTTGCGGATATGCAGGTATCGGCAGAGGCGATCCAGCAGCAGGTTTTCTGCCGCGGAATCGGGAAGTTGGAATAGATGCAGTGGAAGCACCGCCGAGTTGTCGGTGTCAAAGGCACGGATGAGCGCTTCGTAACCGACAATCCGCTTGTGGGAAATGCTGTAGATGGGTTGCAGCGCGGTTCTGAGCGTCAGGCCCCTGAAATCTGCAGTCCATGTATCACCGTCCCTGTTCAGCATGGGGGATAACAGTTCCACTTCCGGAGCCGTCAGCTTGTCAGGGAGGCGCTTCGACATAGGCAGTTCTGGTTGATTGAACGAAGGCATCAGCCGGTTTGGAAAGACGACTGAACTGTCATCTATCAGTACAGATAAATCTGAAAAATCCGGAAGTTACTGATAGTAGGAAGGAAGATTGCCAAAAAAACGGGTTTATTACCACTGTTTCATGTAGAAACTGGAAACAGTTTGTATCTTTTGTGGCCTGCCAGGGGAGAAGGCCCGGCGATCCTGGGGCGGACCGCCAGAGAATCAGTTGTTGCTGGGAACAACGACGCTTTCGTCGAATTCAAATTCCATGTCATGTCCTCTCGGTCAATGAGGCCCCGACGGGGCGTTGAAATATGAGTAAATTTTATCGTTGCTATAATTTTGAACAATCCGTAAAACCCGTATGAGACCAAAGGCAAAGCGCCCGAAGGTTTGATCAGAAAATCTGATGCAAGGCAGCAAAAGATTTTGATTTTTTTCGCTCGGCTGTGTTTCTAAACTTTCGGGAAATATCTGGACCAGGGATCAAGGTTGCTGATCATGCAAATCCGGAACACCTCAAACAGCTACGGCTCGATGGCAATTGCCATTCACTGGCTTGTCGCCCTGGCGGTATTTGGCCTGTTCGGACTCGGGTACTGGATGGTCGATCTGACCTATTACCATGACTGGTACAACAAAGCCCCGGACATTCACCGAAGTATCGGCATGTTGCTTCTGGCGGTAATGGTTTTTCGGGTCGTATGGAAGTGGTTGAATGCATCGCCATCGGCGCCGTCAGGCCATAAGCGCTGGGAAGTTCGGAGCGCCCAGGCGGCCCACACGCTGCTATATATACTCCTCTTTGTGGCCATGGCCAGTGGCTATCTGATCTCAACGGCTGACGGCTCTTCCATCAGTGTCTTCGGGTGGTTTGAGGTGCCGTCGTTGACCGGCCAGACCAAAAAAATGGAAGAGCCTGCCGGAACCGTCCACTACTGGGCGACCTGGGCGATTATTGTCCTGTCTGTGATCCATACCGCCGGTGCACTCAAGCACCACTTTATTGATCGCGACGACACACTGCGTCGTATGCTGGGTAAGTAACCAGCGCATCATCTGGACGCGAATCCGTGTAAAGCCCGGGAGTCGGGCATTAATGCAACAAGGGAGATATCCATGAAGAAGATCCTGCTTGCCTCTGCTGTATCCATGGCGCTGACAACGGCGGTCCACGCTGATGAGCATAGCGGTACTTATGACTTCGATAACGAGGGCGATCACCAGTTCATTCATTTCAAGATTTCCCACCTTGGGTACAGCTGGCTCTATGGTCGGTTCAATGAATTTGACGGCCAGTTTGTCTACGACGCCAAGAATCCTGAAAACAGCTCCGTGACCGTCACAATCGACACCAGCAGCGTTGATTCCAACCACGCCGAGCGTGACAAACACTTGCGCAGCGAGGATTTTCTCTACGTTGACGAGTTTCCCAAGGCGACCTTCAAGAGCAAGCGCGTGGTCCCACAAGGTGAAGGTGAAGCCGACATCATCGGCGATCTGACCTTGCGCGGTGTGACCAGGGAAGTGACCCTGGATGCGGAAATGATTGGCTACGGTGAAGACCCCTGGGGCGGTTACCGCATGGGCTTCGAAGCGGAAACCGAGCTTCGCCTGAAGGACTTCGGTATCCCGATGGATCTTGGAAAGGCCTCCGAGACGGTTGAGATCATCATTTCTGTCGAAGGTATCCGGCAGTAACCCTGGCTGACCCTGCCATTACAGGTTCCGGGCTCAGACCCGGAACCTGCCCGTCTGATTCTCGAGTTCCCGGGCATAGCCTTCAAGGGAATCGCTGATCCCGTCAATGTCCCGTGATCGACCGGCCCCCTCTGCGGCGAGATCGTTGATCTCGGTAATGCTCCGGTTGATTTCATCCACCACTTGGGTCTGCTCCTCGGTGGCAGACGCCACGCTGGTATTCACATCGGCGATGTTGGTCATGGCCTGGAGGATGGCGTTCAGCTCCTGTTCGGCCTCAGTGGCCAGGTTCTCGGTTTCGGCGGCCTCCCGGCTGCCCGTCTCCATGACCGACACGATATCGGCAACGCCAGACTGCAAGGTGGTGATCATGGTCTGGATATCTTGAGTGGACTGCTGCGTTCTCTGGGCCAGGGTTCTGACTTCGTCGGCAACCACGGCAAATCCGCGCCCCTGTTCACCGGCCCGGGCCGCTTCGATCGCAGCATTGAGCGCGAGCAGGTTGGTCTGTTCAGCGATGCCCCTGATCACATCCAGAACCGAGGTGATGTTGTTGGAGTCGTCTGACAGCTTGCGGATTACGTCGACCGCCCGGGAGATCTGGGCCGCCAACCGGTGCACCTGCTCGGAAGAGTTGCGAATGATGCGTGCGCCGTTCTTGCCTTTTTCTTCCGCATCCCGCGTGATTTCCGCGGCCCTTGAGGCATTGCCTGCCACTTCCTCGATCGCGCTCTGCATTTCATTGATGGCGGTCGCCACCATGGCGATGGAATCTGTCTGCCGGCTAACTCCATCGTTATTGTCCTTCGCGGCCCTCGCCAGATCAGTGGCCCCGGCGCCCAGCTCCCGGGTCAACTGCTGAATGGAGCGGATCATCGACTGCAGGTTCTCCAGAACCAGGTTGAAGCTCCGGGCGAGTTTGCCGAGGTCGTCATCGGTTTCGACCGGCACCCGTTGGGTCAGGTCACCTTCACCCTGGGCGATATTGTCGAGCTGGGTTCTCAGGGCTGTAACCGAGGAAATGATCAGTTTCAGGAACACGGCAAACAGCAGAATGCTGACGATAATCGCGACTACGGTAATCAGCAGGATGGTCAGTGAGCTGGCCTGGCCTTCAGCGGATGAGCCGGAAGCCCGCATCTGGGCCTGCCGGTCGGCATGGGCCCCGACTTCGTCATAGAAGTTCCGCAGGTTGTCGAACAGCTGGCTGGTTTCGCTGGTGGCTAGTTGTCGGGCCTCAGCCGGGGTGCCACTCCCTGCCAGCTCAAGGGTGCGCCTGGCGGAAGCCAGCCAGCGGTCAAAGGCGGCGTCAAACCCGTTGGCAACATCGGATACACCTGTGCCCTCCAGTCGCTCAACGGCCTTCTTGAAACGCTCCCGGGCCTGCGTCGAGTTTTCCTCGAAACTCTTGATGTAGTCTGCGCCGTCCTGATTGTTGAAGCTGGCATCCACATACGCCATCTGGGCAACCAGTGCCTGGTACAGATCCCTGTCACCGTTGAGAATTTCGCTGACCGACGGCAGGTAGACGTCGGCAATGTTATCGGTGTCGGAAACCAGGTTCCGCACCGTGCTGACAGCGAACAGCCCTATGATGATCAGGGCGGTGGCGGTGATAGCAAAGGGTAAGGCGATCTTTACACGAAGTCCCAGACGCTTGCCAAAATCCATACAGTCCCCCAGATTGGCCGTGCTGGCCTATCGCCAAGCATAGCAGCGGAAGACAGCTTGTGGTGATTAACAGCGCAGGAGTTGCTCCCGGTCAAACAAAGGGGGGTGTGCCGGGAGTTTGGCAGATCAACGGGAGGGGTCGGGTGTTTCCCGTGGCGATTCACAGGATTTGCAGAGGTGACGCTGGCGCCAGAACTGACCCGCAAAAATAACCAGCCAGATCAACAATCCGGCCCAGAGATAGGGCTCGGGAACCTGGAAGCTGCCACTGATTGCAAACTCAACAAGGAGCATCAGTGCTACGGCCAGAACCGCATTGACCAGGGCCGTTGCCATGGCTTGCCCGCAGGCTTTGAGATTGGGCTTCATAGTGTTCCGCTTGTCAGATGAGTAAAACGGTCTTCTATTCACTGTTGGCGAGCATACGGCGCACCTTACAGACTCTCCATGCGGGAATTCCGCTATTGGAATCAGCTGCCTGTACGATAAATCGCCGGTTTTGGCTATTAAATCCGCAGGTTGTTGGTGCAACGGCGCTCTGCTCCATATAATGTGGCCTCACTCTGCCCGATGATCATGTCCGGGGCAGGGGATCGCATCACAGGCGTTATTAAAATCAGGAAATACAGGCAAAAGAGGCATCCATGCCAGAGTTTCAGACAACGGATGAGGGCTTTGAACGGGTAGCGCTCCGGGATTACACGGAAAAGGCCTACCTCGACTATTCCATGTACGTCATTCTAGACCGGGCGCTTCCCAATGTTGGTGACGGCTTGAAACCGGTTCAGCGCCGGATTGTCTATGCGATGTCCGAGCTGGGGCTGAAATCCACCTCGAAGTACAAGAAATCCGCCCGTACGGTGGGCGATGTGCTGGGTAAGTTCCACCCCCACGGTGACAGTGCCTGTTACGAAGCCATGGTGCTGATGGCCCAGCCCTTTTCCTACAGGTATCCGCTGGTGGACGGGCAGGGCAACTGGGGGTCGCCGGATGACCCCAAATCCTTTGCAGCAATGCGTTACACCGAGTCCCGCCTGGCGCCATTTGCTGAAGTGCTGCTGGGTGAACTGGGGCAGGGCACCGCGGACTGGGTGCCGAATTTTGACGGCACCATGGATGAGCCCTCGGTTCTGCCGGCAAGGCTTCCCCACGTACTGCTGAATGGCACCACCGGTATTGCCGTGGGCATGGCCACCGATATTCCGCCTCATAATGTCCGGGAAGTCACCGCCGCCTGTATCCGCTTGCTGGACCAGCCGGAGGCAACCGTCGACGAACTCTGCGAACACATCAAGGGGCCGGATTTCCCCACCCGTGCGGAAATTATTACTCCGCGCAAGGATATCCGGCAGATGTATGAAACCGGTCGTGGCTCACTGCGTATGCGTGCCCGCTGGATTCGGGAAAGCGGTGAGATTGTGGTAACCGACCTTCCGCATCAGGTCTCGGGGGCCAGGGTCCTCGAGCAGATTGCCCATCAGATGCAGGCCAAGAAGCTGCCTATGGTGGCCGACCTGCGCGATGAATCGGATCATGAGAACCCGACCCGTCTGGTGGTTGTTCCGCGCTCCAACCGGGTCGATCTTGATGGCCTGATGGCGCACCTGTTCGCCAGCACCGATCTTGAGAAGACCTACCGGGTCAATATCAATGTGATCGGCAATGACGGCCGGCCCGGAGTCAAGGGCCTGCACCAGATTCTCACCGAGTGGCTGACCTTCCGCCGGAACACCGTGATCCGGCGTCTCCAGCACCGCCTCGACAAGGTTCTGGCGCGCCTGCACCTTCTCGAGGGCTTGCTGATTGCCTACCTCAATATTGACGAGGTCATCGAGATAATCCGCAACGAGGACAAGCCCAAGGCCGAGTTGATGTCCCGTTTCGGGCTTTCGGCCGACCAGGCCGAAGCGATCCTCGAGCTGAAGCTGCGCCACCTGGCGAAGCTGGAAGAGATGAAGATCCGTGGTGAGCAGGATGAACTGTCCGCGGAGCGGGATGAGCTTCAGTCGATCCTCGGCTCTGAAGACCGTCTGCGGGAACTGATCAAGAATGAACTGAAGGCGGACGCCGAGACCTTTGGTGATGATCGCCGCTCGCCGATTGTCGAGCGGGAAGAGGCCCGGGCCTTCAGCGAAGTGGACCTGATCTCCAATGACCCGGTTACGGTCGTACTGTCGGATAAAGGCTGGGTTCGCGCAGCCAAGGGCCATGATATCGAGCCCGAAGGCCTGAGTTACAAGGCCGGGGACCGGTTTGCGCTGGCGGCCAGGGGGCGAACCAACCAGCAGGCAATCTTCCTGGATTCCACAGGGCGCGCCTATTCGTTGATGGCTCACAGTCTGCCCTCTGCCCGGGGCCAGGGAGAGCCCCTGACGGGGCGGATCAACCCGCCTTCCGGCGCGACGTTTTCCGGGCTGTTGATGGGCGAGCCCTCCCGCAAGGCCCTGCTGGTTACCGATGGTGGTTACGGCTTCGTGACCTCACTGAATGACATGATCAGCAAGAATCGCAACGGTAAAGCGGTGGTGAGTGTGCCCAGGGGAGCGAAGATCATGCCGCCGGTGAGCATTCCAACCACCGAAAAGACACTGTATCTGGGGGCTGTTTCCAACGAAGGCCGTATGCTGGTGTTCCCCCTGAGTGAGTTGCCGGAGCTGGCCAAGGGCAAGGGCAACAAGATCATCAGCATACCCTCTGCAAGAGTGCAAAACCGGGAAGAGTATGTGGTTTCCGTGGCGGTCTTCGCGGAAGATGACCAGTTGGAAATACGTGCCGGCAAGCGCAAGATGGGGTTGCAGTTCAGTGATCTGGAGCATTACCTCGGTGAGCGCGGGAGGCGTGGGCACAAACTGCCCCGGGGGTTGCAGCGGGTTGATGCCATTGAGGTGATTCCTTCGGCCGCCCGGGCCCGGGAAGAGCAGGGCTCGGAAAGTGAGGGGTCTGACAGTGAGTGAGCTGGTACTGATTAATGTCTCCGGGCGTGACAAACCCGGGCTCACGTCGGAAATCACCGGCATCATGGGCCGCTATGATGTGCGTATTCTCGATATCGGCCAGGCGGTGATTCACGATCATCTCACCTGGGGCATCCTGGTCGAGATTCCCGATGAATCAAAATCCTCCCCGGTCATCCGGGACCTGCTGTTCCGGCTCCATGCCCTGGATCTTCAGGTGCGGTTCGCGCCGATCACGGTTGAGGAATACCAGTCCTGGGCAGCGGCGCGCAATCGCGCCTGCTACATCGTGACGCTGCTTTCCCGGGACATCAAGGCGGAACAGATCGCCCGGGTATCCGCCATTACCGCCCGCCATGGTCTGAACATCGACAACATCTCCCGGCTTTCTGCGAGGCCATCGCTGAACGCCTCGGAAAACCGGATTGCCTGTGTCGAGTTCTCGGTTCGGGGCACACCGTCAGACCTGGAACAACTGCGCGCAGACTTCCTGCATATTGCCGGCGAAATGAATGTGGATATCGCCTTCCAGGAGGATTCCATTTTCCGGCGCAACCGGCGTCTGGTCGTCTTCGACATGGACTCCACGCTGATCGAGGCCGAGGTGATCGATGAGCTGGCCATGGAAGCCGGAGTCGGAGAACAGGTGGCGGAAATCACCGAAAGAGCCATGCAGGGCGAGCTGGATTTCAGCCAGAGCTTTGCCGAGCGGCTGGCGCTGCTCAAGGGGCTTGATGAGTCTGTGCTGGAAGGCATTGCCAGCCGTCTGCGCATGACCGAAGGGGCGGAACACCTGATTCTGAGCCTCAAGGCGCTGGGTTACCGCACCGCGATTCTGTCGGGCGGGTTCACCTACTTTGCCCGACATCTGCAGCGCAAGCTGGGTATCGATTATATCTATGCCAACGAGCTGGAAGTCGAGCAGGGCAAGGTGACCGGCCGGGTCGCCGGCCAGATTGTTGACGGCAAGCGCAAGGCCGAGCTGTTGCTGGAAATTGCGGAAAAAGAGCACATTTCCCGCGAGCAGGTGATTGCGGTGGGCGATGGTGCCAACGACCTGCCAATGCTGAGCCAGGCCGGGCTGGGGGTTGCCTTCCGGGCCAAGCCACTGGTCAAGGAATCGGCCCGCCATTCGATCTCGACACTGGGCCTGGATGCCATCCTCTACCTGATCGGCTTCCGGGAGAGCGAGGCCAACCTGAGCCTGGAACAGGCGGACAACTGAGCCGGCCGGCTCAGTTGTCGCCGAAGTCGTAGTTCATTTCAGGAACCGGAGCCTGCAGGTAATAGCCCTGGATGTAGTTAACGCCGGCCTGCCAGAGTGTGGCCAGAACGCCGGCGTTCTCAACCAGCGGTATGATAGTCAGTTTGCCGTTTGACTGCAGGCTCTTGACCATTGCCTTCACCTGCTCCTTGGCCTCGTTGTTCTTCTGGATTTCCTCGGTAAAGGAGCCGTCAATCTTCACATAGTCGGTATCGATATGCTTGAGGGTGTTGAACGGATTGAGCGCGCAGCCAAACTGGGCTATGGATACCTTGCAGTGCAGTTCATGAACGGCCTTGGAGAAGTCTCTTGCCTGCTTCATGTAGTTGTTGGCATCACCTTCACGAACCTGGAAGACGAGAGAGTCTCCGGGCAGCCGTGCGGCCTTCAGGGCGACACTGAGCCAGGGGGTAAAGGTCTTGTCCTGCAGGGTTTCGGCGGTAATGTTCAGGAACAGCCGAGTATCATGGCCCCGTGAACGATGGCTGGACAGCTGTTTGATGGTCTGGAGAATCACCCAGCGGTCAATCTTTATGGCGGTGTCACTCGGGCCCATGGGCGGCAGGAAATCATAGGGCGAGACTTCCTTTTCGTCCTTGTCGAGCATCCGCACGAACGCTTCGTAGTGTTCCTCGCCCTCTCCGCGCAGGTTGATGATGGGCTGGAACAGAAGCCGGAAGCGGTTGTCTTCCAGGGCTTTCTGAATAGCCTCCACCGAATTGCTCTCATCCAGTGTTTCAAAGTCCGCCGGATTATAGACGACGACACCGTTGCCCTGGGCATGGCCCTCGAGTTTGCGGACTTCCGAGGACGCCATGTGGGCCCGTGCCATCAGCTCTTCGGCCTTGGGTGAATTCTCGGTTATGGCGGCGACGCCGATGCTCACGGTGAGCTGTAGAGTGCGGCCATTGATATCAAACAGATGGTCCTCAACCGCTTTGCGAATGCGCTCGGCGTGATCCGCCATGACCTTTTCGTCGCAGGGCTGGCACAGCAGGCTGAAGGCATCGTCACTCAGCCGGGCAAGCGCCAGGTCGTCGCCCGCCTGCTCCTTGAGCAGATTGGCGAGATCACCGAGCAGCAGATCGGCACCGGATATGCCAACCTGGCTCTTCATGCTCATGAAGTTATCCAGGGCGATGTAGGCAAGCGCGCCGCTTTCGTTGTTCTTGCCGGCATGGGAGATGGCTTCAGCCAGCGAATCCATCAGGTACTGGCGATTATAAAGACCGGTCAGAAGATCCTGGCTGCTGATCTGGCGCAGCTTTTCTTCAAGCTCGGCATCGCTGTGCTCGGGCTGCAGCACGATCTGGGTGCAGGCCTCGCCATCGTAGGTGGCAGCCGATACCGACATGGTGACATTCAGTTCGAGATCATCACTGCGCCGCGCGGTGCAGTTCATGGTCATGCCGTCCTCACCCTTTTCAGCGAAGGACTTCATGAACTCCTTGTACTTGTCCTGGCTCTCTGGGGTCAGCGTGTCCAGCACCGGGATGCAGATGAGATCATCAATGTCCTCGTAGCCAAGGAACTCCATGTACGACTGGTTGGCGTAAATGTGCATGCCATCATTGATGTAGGCGATGGCATCCTTGGAGCTCTCAAGCAGCAACTGGCAGCGCTGTTCGGCCTCCCGCAGGTGGGATTCCAGCACCCGGCGGCGCCGGCGCTCATCAAGGGCGGCCAGTTCCCGGTTGACCACCAGCACCAGAAGGTCGGTGTACTCAAACGGCACGGTGTCCTGTGCGCCCGCCTTCATCATGGCGACCCTGCGTTCGCGACTTTCCTGCCCGGTCAGCAGGATGAAGGGGATGTCCTTGTCCAGCCGGCGGATCATGGCGAGCGCATCGTCGGCGGCGAATTCCTCCTCCAGATCTCGGGCCAGCAGCAGATCCCAGTTGCCGGATTTCAGGGTCTCTTCCAGATCTTCCTCGGAGGTAATGCGGTGGGCCCGGGTAGCCTTGCCTGAGTTCCGCAGCAGGCTGACCAGCGATTCGGCATCGTTTTGGGATGGGTCAAGAATCAGCAGGTGTACAGTGGCGTTCTTTTTCTGCATTCGTAAGGCGTCTCGTGATACACGGTTCATTCACTAACGCTGAATGATGCAGGGGTTGCGACCCAATAACAACCCTCCCGAAGGGGCAGGTGTCTCAGCCTGACAACATTTACAGCGACGGCCAAAGGGAGTCGAATTCGTCCTCGCTGGCGCCGGAAGAGGGTGCCGGTGTTGCGGTGTTCAGTGCCGCGGTGTTCTGGAGTTTCAGTTCGAACTGGCTGACGCTGCCAGTGGATGAAACCTTGCGAGACAGTTGTCCCTGATCTTCCCGGCCGTCATGCAGCAGCGAAATCCGGCTGCCCGACTGGAACGGCAGCCTGGGGGTGATCAGCGTGGCCGACTGGTTCACCACGCTGATTTCCGGTAGCAGCAAACCGCGGAGATATTCACTGCTATTGCCTATTTTCTGGATCAGGCGGACGCCACAGGGCGCGGCACTGGGGGCCAGCAACTCGATGCCCACCTGGGTACCCTGGTGCTTGATCTGGCGGATCCAGCGCACCACCGCAACGCTCCAGGGGTGGGTGCGTTGTTCCCGCACGCCCAGCACCTCGCCGGCCTGAAGGGAGGTAGGGACGTTGCTCTCCCAGGCCACGCAGTAGCCGCCAGGGCTGGTATTGATCAGCAAGGACTGATGGGCTTGGGGGCGGTTGTTGTCGGCCGAAGGCGCTTGTGAGTTGCCATAGCTGCCCCGGAAATTGATCGGTGCATCGGCTGCGTGCAGTCGGTCATCGCTGGGGCCGGCATCGTGTGCGCCTGACCAGGCATCCTGTTTCTGGCGCGCGGCACGAACGAACAGGTTTTCTTCGTCCTGATGACCGTTGTCGTTGCCATTGACGAATTCGGTGAAGGTTTTCTCGCCGGCAATGAAGTAGTGTGCGGCGGTCAGGCCAACGCAGACTTCCAGCGAGCCCTGGCTGGCAATGCGATTGAAGTTCCGCTTCGCGAGTATGCCCAGGGCCTGGTTGAGATGGGTCAGCAGCGTATCGCTGACCTTCGCAGGGACCGACAGGTGGTGGTTGCTTTCAGCGTTTTCACGGCGGGCGTGGAGAGCCTCTGACAGCCTGGCGGCCAGGTCGCGGGTATCAAAGCCAAAGCTCTCGTCGCCGGGCTTTTGATCAAGCAGGCTGCGGTAGCATGGCGGGTTGTCGCGCTCCATATTGACCACGAACAGGCTGTCGTCCCCGATATCCGGGCCACATACGGTGTGATCGGTCCAGGATTCCAGCAGCTCGTAGACCTGCAAGAGCTCGGACTGGCGCAACTGGTTGGGCCGTGCACAACCAAGCAGAAGAATGCGCTTGTAGCTGTCGGCCACGGAGCTGGTACGGCGATGTTGCAGGCTGTCGTCCTCTACCTGCACCGTCGACAGCTTGTTGCGGTAGGCGAAACGGAACAGGCGATGGCATTCCAGCCAGCTCTGGGCTGGGCTGGGGCAATACAGCTGGTGTGATCTGAGAATGGTTGCTGCCAGCTCGGAGATGGCTCGGTGGATTGCATTGGCGATCTGCCGCTGGTTCTTGTCCGGGCCACCATTGTCGATAAACTCGAGAACGCACAGTTTGTATCCGCCTGCCAGATGCAGTTGCAATGCCTGGGACAGGTTGGCGATCTTGCGCTGTTTTTCCGGAAGCGCCACGGCTCGGCCCAGGTAATGTCGGGCAAGCTCATTGCAGACAAAGTGGATCTTTTCCCGGATCAGCTCCAGAAACTGCATGCGCTGCTGGGGTGCGACGAACAGGTGGTTCAGTTCAATAACGGCATGGTAGAGCTGGCGGGAAACTTCGCCGATATTGGCCATCGGTAACTGGTCAATCCAGGCCCGGAGGGCTTTGGGCGTTGTGTCACAGAACGACAGGCTGGCCGTTTTCTGTTCGGGAACGCGGAGCTCTGGTTTCAGGGTCATACCTTCCATGAATTCATGCCAATATCGGGATCACAGTGGGTATTCCGGGTCTGGCCCTGCCCGGTGGCAGTGCTTTTGCCGCTGGTCGGTCAGGAAAACGCCGTAAATACAGTTTTTTATCGTTAGACGTTACTGGACTTTAAAGTAGCAAGCCAGTTCCAAAAAGCGAGAAGATCACGAGTTGACAATCTTTGACAAGTGATTTTAAGGCCATTTCCGTGATCTGCTTCACGGAAACAGGTTGATCGGGGTCTTGCCATCCTTTCCCGGCTCCTCCCTTACCAGCTTCGGAACCAGAAACCCGGGCAGCCTTGCCAGCAGTTCCCGCACCAGGCCTCTCGCCTCCTGATCGGGTACATCGTAATGGTGTGCGCCGGCCACGGGATCGAAGGCATGCAGGTAATAGGGCAGTACGCCGACATCAAACAGGGCCTCGCTCAGGCTTTCGAGTACTGATGCGTCATCATTCACGCCGCGCAGGATAACGCTCTGGTTCAGCAGGGTTGCGCCTGCTGCCCGGAGATAACCCAGTGCCCGGCGGGTCGGAGTGTCGATTTCCGCCGGATGATTAATGTGCAGAACAATCACCACCTGCAGGGGTGTCGTGGACAGCCACTTCAGCAGCTCATCGCAGACCCTCTGGGGAATTACAACGGGCAGGCGGGTATGCAGGCGCAGCCGGCGGATGTGGGGTATGCCGCTGATCGCGGAGGCCCACTGTGACAGCAATCGGTCGTTCACAGCCAGCGGATCGCCACCGCTGAAAATCACCTCGTTGACCTCCGGGCTGGCGGCCAGGGTGTCGATAACGGCTTTGCGGTCTGCGGGGCTCAGGCGCTGCTCCTCATACGGGAAGTGCCTTCGGAAGCAGTAGCGGCAGTTTATGGCACACTGGCCGGTCACCATGAGCAGGGCCCGGCTCCGGTACTTGCGGATCAGTCCGGTGGTGGGTATGGCGCCCGCCTCCTGCAGCGGGTCGCTGACATAACCCGGTGCCTGGACGGCTTCGTCCGCCAGCGGCAATACCTGCCTTAGCAGGGGGTCGGCGGGATTGCCCAGTGCCATCCTGGCCAGGAAAGGCTCCGGCACCCGGATGGGGAACAGCCGGTGGCCCTGCCTTGCGCCTGAAAGCCAGGGGTCTTCGGGCAGGTCGAGCCGGCGCAGCAGTTCTTCCGGCGAGGTCACCGAGTCTGACAACAGTTGTTGCCAGCTACGATGCTCGTGGTCGGAAACGTGGGCTTCTATACGGGCAGGGGTTCGCTGTATCATAGCGCCCTTCGAATTTTAAACAGCATTTTGTCAGGTGGACATTTCATGGCTTCATATTCTACCAACGAATTTCGCGGCGGTCTTAAGGTTTTGCTGGATGGCGACCCCTGCATCATTCTTGATAACGAGTTTGTAAAACCCGGAAAAGGGCAGGCCTTCAACCGGGTAAAGCTGCGCAACCTCATGACCAACCGGGTCTGGGAGCGTACCTTCAAGTCCGGCGAGAGCCTGGAGGCTGCGGATGTTATCGACCAGGACATGGAATACCTCTACACCGACGGTGAATTCTGGCACTTCATGCTGACCGATGGCTCCTTCGAGCAGTATCCGGCCGATGCCAAGGCCGTGGGTGATGCCCTGAAGTGGCTGAAGGAGCAGGATATCTATACGGTTACCCTGTACAACGGCGCCCCCCTGTCTGTTACACCCCCCAACTTTGTCGAGCTCGAAGTGGTGGACACCGACCCGGGCATGAAAGGCGACACCGCGCAGGGCGGCTCCAAGCCGGCAACGCTGTCAACCGGTGCCGTGGTCAACGTACCGCTGTTTATCACCATCGGAGAAGTGCTCAAGGTGGATACCCGCTCCGGAGAGTATGTCAGCCGGGTCAAGAGCAGCTAAGCCGGTATGACCACGCCACCTGTCTGGCAGCCCTCTGCCTCGCAGGCTGTCCTGAAAAGCCGTGCACAACAACTGGCGTTTGTGCGCGGCTTTTTTGCGCAGAGGGGAGTGCTGGAAGTCGAAACGCCAACTCTTGGCCGGTATGGCGTCACCGACCCCAATCTTGATGGCATTCAGGCGCTCGTGGCTGCCGGCTCCCGCACCGGTGGCTGGCTGCAGACCTCTCCCGAGTACCACATGAAGCGTCTGCTGGCGGCGGGCTTCGGGTCGGTTTATCAGGTGTCCAGAGTTTTCCGCAATGGGGAGCTCGGGCGTCGGCACAATCCCGAATTCTCCATGCTGGAGTGGTATCGGACCGGATTTGATGACGTGGCCCTGATGGCCGAGGTTTCAGACCTGGTGTGTGACTGGCTTGGTTGCGAGCAGCCCGGGGTTGTGCAGTATCGCGACGCTGTGAAGCGTTGGGCGGGCATTGATCCGCTGGAGGCCACGGATCATGAGTTGCAGCGCCGGTGTGAACAGTGGCTGGAGCCGGAACAACTGGCGGGTCTGGGGCGTGATGGCTGCCTGGATTTGCTGATGAGTCTTGCGGTTGAACCGAATCTCGGGAAGCAGCGGCCGGAATTCGTTACCGGCTATCCGGCGTCCCAGGCGTCGCTGGCCCGTGTGTCTACCCGGGAAGGCCACGAGGTTGCCCACCGTTTCGAGCTTTATATTGATGGTCTTGAGCTCTGCAACGGTTACTGGGAACTGACGGATCCGCAGGAGCAGCGCCGCCGTTTTGCGCAGGATAACCGGCAGCGCCGGCATTCCGGAAAGCCGGAAATGGCGATGGATGAGGCGTTTCTTGCTGCGATCGAGGCAGGGTTGCCGGAGTGTTCCGGCGTGGCGCTCGGGCTGGACAGACTGTTGATGATCAAGCTCGGGCTTGAGGATATCCGCGAGGTGCTGGCTTTCCCGTTTGAGCAGGCCTGACCGTCACCGGGCGGGCCCGGTGCCTGGTCGGTATCAGCCAAGCGTACCAAAGGCCTCGCCCAGACGAACGGTCTTGCCGGCCACCTGGTCGCTGTTCCAGGTTACGGTTCCCTTGGGCATCACCAGAACCACCGTGGAACCGAGCCGGAACCGCCCCATTTCTTCACCTTTGGCAAATTCAAGCGCCTGCTCGCCCTGATAGCGGGTCGAGGTAACCTCTTTGCTGCCCGGCGCAACAACGCCTGCCCAACGGGTTTCCACGCTGCCGACAATCATGGCGCCCACGAGTACCATGGCCATGGGGCCTGCGTCGGTGTCGAAAATGCAGGCAACACGCTCATTGCGGGCAAACAGATTGGGGACGTTTTCGGCCGTCACCGGATTAACCGAGAACAGCTTGCCCGGAATGTGAATCATCTGCCGCAGGGTGCCGGCCACAGGCATGTGGATCCGGTGGTAATCCTTGGGCGAAAGATAAATGGTTGCGAATTTGCCGCCGGAAAAGGATTCAGTGGTGAGTTCGTCACCGCCGAGCAGTTCGCTCAGGCTGAACGACTGGCCCTTGGCCTGGAACACCCGGTCGCCTGTTACCTGGCCGAGCTGGCTGATGGCGCCATCGACCGGGCTTACCAGTGTTTTCTCGCCTTCGGCGAGAGGGCGCAGGCCGGGTTTCAGGGCCCGGGTAAAAAACGCATTGAAGCTCGGGTAGGCCTCTGGGTCTGATTCAGCAGCTTCGCTCATGTCTACGCCATAGCGGCCGATAAACCATTTGATAACCCGGTTCTTGAGCGCAGGGGAGCGGTCATTGTCGGCCAGGCGGCCGGCAAGGCGGGAAACGGCCAGTTGTGGGGTGACGTACTGGCTCAGAACAAACAGCTTGTCGAACATTAAAAGTGATCCTATGCGCTCAAAGCCGCGAAGTTTACCAAAGACTGCCTCGTGTATAGAAATTGTTTCATGGCTTCGCGGTTCCGGTTAGGGCTTGCTATTATCTGATCTTTCTGTGCGTGAAGGCTTCCGGCTCAGGCCGATAACCAAGAATATAAGGCGTGTCCAGCGACCATGTTACTGATCATCGGTGCGATTATAGTTATTGCCAGTGTCTTTACTGGCTATATTCTCCATGGCGGCAATCTGATGGTGCTATGGCAGCCAACGGAAGTGCTGATCATTTTCGGCGCGGCTTTGGGGTCATTTATCATTGCCAACCCCCTGCACACCCTGAAGGAAACCTTCAGTCGGGGGCTTCAGCTACTGACCGGCTCGCCCTACAACAAGTCTTACTACATGGACCTTCTCAGCCTGCTTTACGAGATTTTTGACAAATCCCGTAAACAGGGGGTGATGGCCATCGAGGAAGACATCGACAATCCCGAGTCCAGCCAGATTTTCACCCGCTACCCCGCGATCATGAAATCCAAGGAGTTGCTGGCATTCATTACCGATTATCTGCGGATTATCAGCTCCGGTAACATGGCAACCCACGAGCTGGAAGGCATGATGGAAAACGAGATTGACAGCCGCCAGCATGAAATCGAAGAGCCTGCGCACGCGGTCAACAAGATTGCCGATGCGCTGCCCGGCCTGGGGATTGTGGCCGCGGTACTGGGTATTGTCATCACCATGAATTTCATGAGTGAGGGGCCGGAAAAAATTGGCCTGAGCGTTGCGGCAGCGCTGGTGGGCACCTTTCTAGGTATCTTCATGGGCTATGGTTTTGTCGGGCCCACGTCTATCGCCATGGAGCATGCCGCGAAGTACGAACTGAAAGCCTACGAATGCGTCAAGTCATCGATTGTTGCGACGGTATCCGGCCAGGCGCCGCAGATGGCCATCGAATTCGGGCGCAAGGCGCTGCCGACTGATAAGCGGCCCGGTTTCCAGGAGCTGAACGATCACGTTCGCTCCAAGTAATCCCGCCAGTCACTGACCCCGGAGTCGAGTCTTGGAAGAACAGCCGATTATCATCAAGCGCAAGAAGAAGGTTGTCGGGGGGCATCACGGCGGCTCCTGGAAAGTTGCGTTTGCTGATTTTGCCACTGCCATGATGGCCTTCTTCCTGGTGCTCTGGCTGACGGCCACCGCCTCTCCCGAACAGAAGCGGGCGGTGGAAGGTTATTTTCGGGATCCGGTAGGGTTTACCGAAGGCGGGTCACCGAATCCGGTGGATCTTGAGGGCAGCGCGTCTGTTGTCCAGGAGGCGAGCCCCGATATTGAGTCCAGCCAGATCCAGATTGAAGACCAGGTCGTGGACGAACTCTCGGAAACCCTGGAAAAGCGCCGCATGGAGGAGTTGTTCCAGGAACTGAAGGAGCGTATCGAGCAGAACGAAACCCTGCAGGAGTTCAAGGACCAGTTGCTGATTGATATTACCGACGAAGGCCTGCGCATCCAGATCGTCGACCGGTCAGGCCGGCCCATGTTCGATAGTGGCCGTGCCGAGCTTAAATACTACTCTCAGGATATTCTGTTCGAACTGGCCAAAACGCTGGGTTCGGTGGATAACAAGCTCAGTATCACCGGGCATACCGACGCAACGCCGTTCAGTGGTCGTCCGGGTTATACCAACTGGGAGCTTTCCGCCGACCGTGCCAATACCGCCCGGAGGGCCCTGGTGGCCGGCGGTGTGCGCCCGGGGCAGATCGCCCGTGTGGTGGGCCTGAGTGACTCGGTGCTGTTCAACAAGGAAGACCCGACAGCGCCGGTCAACCGTCGAATCTCGATTATTGTCCTGAACAAGAAAACGGCAGACAGCATCCAGAGCAGTGCCGGCCGGTCCGATGAGCCTCTGATCGACCTGACCAAACCGACGGAAGAAGAGCAGAAGGCTGCCCGCAAGCGTCTGGAAAACGGTGAGTGGCGGCAGGAAAAGCCACAGCCGGCCCCGGGTGAGCTGAACTGGTAAGCCTGTTCCGGTGCTGGGTCAGTCCAGTTTCAGCCCGCGTGACTGCTGCTCGGACATATCCTGAAGTATCCGGTGGAAGCTTTTTAACCGCTGCGGGCTGATCTTTCCCGCGTCAGCGGCTTTGTCGATCGCGCAGCCCGGATCCCCCATGTGGCGGCAGTTGCGGAACTTGCAGGTGCCGATCACCTCCCGGATTTCCCGGAACCCGTATTCAATCTCCTGCGGTGTCATGTGCCAGAGCCCGAACTCCCGGATGCCCGGTGAGTCAATCAGCTCGCCGCCCAGGGGCAGGTGAAACAGTTTTGCGGTGGTTGTGGTGTGAATGCCCTTGCCGGTGCTTTCTGATACCGCCCCGACGCGAATGGCCTCATCGGGCATCAGGGTCTGGATAATCGATGACTTGCCCACTCCCGATTGCCCCACGAACACACTGGTCTGGTCCTTCACCAGTGCCTCAACCTCCGGCGAGGGCTTGTCGCCGGATTCCGCCGCCGACGTTCGCACCACCTCGTAACCCAAAGCCTGGTAGCGTCCAAGAAGCGCATCAATGCTCTCCCGGTTCGGGTCGGTAATCAGATCCGTCTTGTTCAGCAGGATCACCGCTGGAATGTCGGTGATTTCCGAGGCCACCAGATATCGGTCAATCAGGTTGTCGTGGGGTTCCGGCTCGGGCGCAATCACCAGGATAATATGGTCGATATTGGCCGCCACGGGCTTCAGAGCGCCGAAATTATCCGGCCGCTGCAGCAGGTTGCGACGCTCACTCCGGGCGACAATCACACCGGTTTCGTTTTTCCCCGGGCGCCAGACGACCGTGTCGCCGGTGACCAGACTGTCGATATTGGCGCGGACAAAACACCGCACAACCTGCCCGGCCAGTTCACCTTCCAGCGCCTCCACATCCAGCTGCTGCCCGTAGTGCGCAATGACCAGGCCTTCCTGCTCCGGCCCAAGCTCTCCGGCATCCGCCTGCTCCTGAACCTTCTTTTCCTTGCGCGCCGCCCGGGTCGCCCGCTCTTCCTGGACTTTCTTGATGCGGAATTGCTGCTGTTTGTTCAGTCGCCGTTTTGCCATGACTATAGCTGATGCCAGATTTGGTGTGCATGAGGTGTTACATCATACGTTAATCGTCCACAATACACAGAGAATTCAGGCCGGTGAAACCCTTGTGTTTTCACCGGAAAAGGTTTTTGAAGTAACTCTGATTTCGCAAGCGGGGGCGGGAACGTGGTTCCGGGAATGTCTGAGGCCAGGGATGGCCGAAGCCAAGCGCACAGGGATGTGCTCGTAGCGTTTCCCGGAACCACGTTCCCGCTCCCGCACACCCCAAATCTAGAAGGCTGGGACAACAAATGACAGAAGGCAATCGCCTCGTTTGGATCGATCTGGAAATGACAGGCCTGGATCCGGAAAAAGAACGGATCATCGAAATGGCAACGATCATCACCGATTCTGAGCTCAATATAGTTGCCGAGGGACCGGTTATCGCCGTCCATCAGCCACAATCCCTTTTGGATTCCATGGATGAATGGTGCACCAGAACCCATGGCCAAAGTGGCCTCACCAAGCGCGTTCAGGAAAGCAATATCTCCGAGTCCGAAGCCGAGCAGCAAACCATCGAATTCCTGAAAAAGCATGTGGAGAAGGGGCAGTCGCCGCTATGTGGCAACAGCATCGGTCAGGACCGCCGGTTCCTGGTCAAGTACATGCCCGAACTGGAAGCCTTCTTCCACTACCGTAATCTGGATGTATCCACGGTAAAAGAGCTCGCCCGCCGCTGGCGCCCGGATGTCCTGGCCGGCGTTAAAAAGAAAGGCAGTCATCTGGCACTGGACGACATCCGGGACTCCATCAGCGAGCTGCGCCACTACCGGGAAGAGTTCTTCAAACTATAGGCCGTGCCGCGTCAGGGCCCACTGAACATGCTCGCGGACCATCTCTGAAGGGTGGTCCGTGCGCTTTTTCAGGGCTTCAATCACCGGAATGGTCGAGGGCGCGTTCCCGAGGCCAACAGCCAGGTTGCGAAGCCAGCCTTCGTAGCCGGTCCGGCGAATGGCAGAGCCCTCGGTGCGCTTGAGAAATTGCTCCTCGGTCCAGAGAAACAGCTCGGCCAAAGAGCTGTTATCCAGCCCGTGCCTGGGCTGGAAGTCCTTTTCCTCCGCCGGCTTGCTGAACTTCTGCCAGGGACACACCAGTTGGCAGTCATCACAGCCGAACACCCGGTTGCCCATCAGCGGCCGTAATTCTTCCGGGATGCTGCCCTTGAGTTCAATGGTCAGGTAGCTGATGCAGCGCCTGGCGTCGAGCTTGTGGGGGCCGACAAAGGCGTCGGTCGGGCACATCTCCAGGCAGGCCGAGCAACTGCCGCAATGGTCGGTTGCAAAGGGCTCGTCAACCGGCAAGGGGGCGCTGGTGAATATTTCCCCGAGAAAAAAGAAAGAGCCTGCTTTCGGGTGGATCAGCATATTGTTCTTGCCGATCCAGCCAAGGCCGGCCCGCTGTGCCAGGGCGCGCTCAAGTACCGGTGCGCTGTCTACAAAAGCCCGGTGGCTGTAGCCACTGACTGCTTCATCGATTTTGGCGGCCAGTTGGGCGAGACGTTTGCGGATCAGCTTGTGGTAATCCCGCCCCAGGGCATACCGGGTAACATAGGCACCCTCCCGGTCAGTGAGCGCTTCTTTCGGGCTGTCCGGTGAGGGCAGGTAGTCCATTCTCACGGAAATGACCCGCGCTGTGCCCGGCACCAGGGACGCGGGGGTGTAGCGTTTGTCGCCATGGTGGTCCATGTACTCCATCTCGCCCTGGTAACCTGCCGCCAGCCAGTCCTGCAAATGCCGGGCGTGTTCGCCGGTGTCTGGCATTGTAATTCCCACATCGGCGAAGCCGTAGTCGCTGGCCCACTGGCGGATGAGCGCAGGCAGGTCAGCCAGTTCCGTGGTTGCTTTGTCGCAGGTTGATGTTGCGTTCATAGGCACTGCCGGTGGTGAAAGTCGTCCGTCATCAGGGGTACGGATATTTAATTTGATTAAGTTATGACCTTTTCTTCTGTTTTGCTATGCTTTACAGGTATCTGGCCAATTTTCTTAAACCGGTTTCTGTAACGGGAGCAAAGGTTCATGCCGCCGTACGCTGGGCACAGTTTACCAGACCCGCTGTTTTCCGCCGATGCGGTCAGGCAGATTGATCGCTATGTGATTGATCAGCAGGGTGTTGATGGCTTCGAGCTGATGCAGTCTGCGGCCCAGGCGGCATTTCGCAGGCTGGTACGACACTGGCGGGATTATGCGCCGGTTCTGGTTCTCTGTGGTGCCGGCAATAACGGGGGCGACGGCTATCTGGTGGCCGCCAATGCCCGCCGGCATGGACTGGTCGTCCAGTGTCTTGCCGTTGCACCCACGGAAAAACTCAGCGGTGATGCCCGCAAGGCGTGGCAGAGCGCGCTTGCAGATGGCGTCGAGGTGACTGAGCTGGCGGGTCTGCCGGAGCCCGAGCTTGACGAGCTTTTCGGTAATGCCGGCCTGATCGTGGATGCCATGCTGGGCACGGGCGTATCGGGCGCGCCCCGTGAACCCTTTGCGGCACTGATCGGCCGGTGCAACCGGTCCTCGGCACCGGTGCTGGCGGTAGACTTGCCCTCCGGGCTGAACGCGACCACGGGCGCCGCCGAGGGCGATGTGGTCAGGGCGGCAATGACCGTAACCTTTATTGGCCTCAAGGCGGGGCTGTTTACTGGCCAGGGGGCGGCCGCGTCCGGCGAGGTGGTTTTTGAATCCCTGGATGCGACAGACGGCGTGGCCGGCAGTGGGCAGCAACCGATTGCCTGGCGTCGTGACTGGGCGTCGGTGAAATCCTGGTTGCCGGAAAGGCCGGCCAACGCCCATAAGGGGCGGTTCGGGCATGTTCTGGTAGTGGCAGGAGACCGGGGTTTCGGAGGCGCTGGCTTGCTGGCGGCAGAGGCCGCGGCGCGTTCCGGCGCCGGGCTGGTTTCGCTGGCAACCCGCCCCGAACATGTCACAGCCGCGCTGTCGAGATGCCCCTCGGTCATGGTGCATGGCCTGATTCATGGCTCGGAGTTGCCGCCATTGCTGGATGCGGCATCAGTCATTGTCTGTGGCCCGGGGATCGGCCAGAGCGCCTGGGGGCAGCAGATGCTGGACCAGGTCCTCGCCACTGGCAAACCCCGGGTTCTGGACGCCGACGCGCTGAATCTGTTGTCTCATCGGGTTGCGGTGCCTGCAGAGAATCAGATCCTGACGCCTCATCCGGGCGAAGCGGCTCGGCTGCTTAACTGCCCGGTGCCGGAGGTGGAGGCGGATCGGGTAGCCGCTGTCCGCAGATTGCAGGCCCTTTATGGTGGCACCATATTGCTGAAGGGGGCGGGAACCGTGATTGCCTCGGAAGGCCCGGTGGTCGATATCGTCAGCGGCAGCAATCCGGGAATGGCCACCGGCGGGATGGGAGATGTGCTTTCCGGTATTATTGGCGCCGTTTATGCCCAGCTCGGGGAGCCGGACAAAGCGGCGGTCCTCGGTGCTTCGGTTCATCTGGCCGCCGCCGACAGGGCCTCGGAAGCCATGGGGTTCATCGGGCTGATACCGAACGATGTGATTGATGCGCTGCCCGCTGTTTTTCGCGAGTCCGAAAGCGGTGGGGCACGGGAGAAGCCATGAGCGCAAGTGGAAGTGAGTGCCGCCTGTACCTGGAAAACGAGGCCGAAACCGAACAGTTTGGCCGGGCACTGGCTCGGCGTGTTGCTGAAATTGCCCAGGGCATGGTGATCTACCTGGAAGGCGAACTCGGCATGGGCAAAACCACCGTCAGCCGGGGAGTGATGCGTGGGCTGGGCCACATTGGTGCGGTAAAGAGTCCCACATACACGCTGGTTGAGCCCTATGAGGATCTGGAGTTGCCGGCTTATCATTTTGATCTTTACCGGCTCGGTGATGCAGAAGAGCTGGAATACATGGGGATCCGGGATTACTTCGCCGGAGACAGTCTGTGCCTGATCGAGTGGCCCGAGCGGGGTAAGGGGATACTGCCTGATCCGGATCTGGAAATTCATCTGGAGCGACAGGGTGAGGGGCGCTCCGTGGTGATCAGAGCCCGTTCCGAGCGCGGGGGCCTGGTAATCACCGGGCTGGATACATTGGGCCGGGCTATCACCGGCCCGGGAACCTGATGGAAACACGCAGGTATGCTGTATGAGAATGGCTGAATTCAATACAAGACTGGCCCGGCCGCTGGCGCTGTTGCTGGCGGTTCTGGCATTGCCCGCTTTCGCTGGAACGCAGGTCGAGAGCGCCCGGATATGGCCAGCGCCAGATCACACCAGGCTGGTCTTCGATACGGCCGGGGAGGTGGAGCACAACATCTTCTCCCTGTCCGGGCCGTCGCGTCTGGTGATCGACTTGAAGAACACCCGCCTGCAAGCAGATTTCTCAGCGCTGGATCTGTCCGGCAGTCCGATCAAGCGTATCCGCAGCGCGCCTCGCAACGGGGACGACCTGCGAGTGGTTCTGGATCTGAAAACCGATATCAAACCCCGGAGCTTCCAGCTTGCACCCAATCAGCAGTATGGTCATCGGCTGGTAATTGACCTGTTTGATGAGGCCGGCCGCCAACAGGCCAGGCCCGCCAAACCGACCGTTACCCAGGATTCAGCCGGCAAGCGGGATATCGTTGTGGTCATTGACGCCGGCCACGGCGGTGAAGACCCGGGAGCCATCGGGCCCAGAGGAACGCGAGAGAAGGATGTGGTGCTGAAAATGGCGAAAACCCTGGCCGGATTGATCAATGATCAGCCGGGATACACCGCCAAACTGACCCGAAGTGGAGACTATTATATTGGCCTCCGCAAACGGACGCTGCTGGCCCGAGAGTACAATGCTGACCTGTTCGTCTCGGTACACGCAGATGCTTTCCGCACGCCCGAGCCGAACGGCGCGTCGGTGTTTGCCTTGTCCCAGCGCGGGGCAACCAGTGAAACCGCCCGCTGGCTGGCCAACAGCGAGAACCGTTCCGACCTGATTGGCGGCGCTGGCGGGCTGTCCCTGGATGGCCGCGACGAGACGCTTGCCGGTGTGTTGCTGGACCTCTCCATGACAGCCAGCATCAATGCCAGCCTGGGGGTCGGCAGCGCGGTTCTTGATAAACTGGGGCGCGTTGCGGACCTGCATAAACCGGGCGTGGAACAGGCCGCGTTTGTGGTACTGAAATCGCCGGACATTCCCTCCATTCTTGTGGAGGCCGGGTTCATATCCAATCCTCAGGAAGAGAAAAACCTGTCGACCCACTGGTACCGTGAGAGGCTGGCCGGCGCAATAATGAAGGGCATCGACGGCTACTTTCAGAGAACGCCGCCGCCGGGCACACTCCTGGCCTGGCAGAAGAAAAACAGCCAGGGAGAAGTCAGCGCCAGTAAGTACCGCATCCAGCGGGGTGACACGCTCTCGGGGCTGGCCAGAGAAAACCAGACTACCGTCAGTGAGCTGATGCAGTTTAACGACCTGCGGGATGACCGTGTTATGGTAGGGCAAACCATTCGTATTCCCGCGTCCTGATCAAGAGGTTTTCCCGTAACATGCCCCCCATTCGATTACTGTCACCCCGGCTGGCGAACCAGATTGCCGCGGGTGAGGTGGTGGAGCGACCCGCATCCGTCGTCAAGGAACTGGTTGAGAATGCCCTCGACGCTGGAGCCACCCGGGTTGATGTCGAGGTGGAGCAGGGTGGCGTCAAGCTGATCCGGGTTCGGGACGACGGCGGGGGCATCGAGGAAAGTGACCTGCCCCTGGCCCTTAGCCGGCATGCCACCAGCAAGATTGCCAGCCTCGATGACCTGGAAGCGGTTGCCTCGCTGGGTTTCCGTGGCGAGGCACTGGCCAGTATCAGTTCTGTCTCACGTCTGGCATTGACGTCCAGGACGGCAGAGCAGGAGGCCGCCTCCCGGGTAGAGGTTGAGGGCCGGGAGATGGATGCCAGGATTTCTCCCGCCGCTCATCCGGTCGGAACCACCGTGGAAGTGCGGGATCTGTTCTTCAATACTCCGGCGCGCCGAAAATTCCTGCGTACCGAGAAAACCGAATTCAACCATGTTGAAGAGTGTGTGCGCCGGCAGGCCCTGAGCCGGTTTGACGCCGGCTTTACCCTGCGCCACAACCAGCGGGTGGTTCAGAGCCTGAGGCCCGCGGGTTCCGTGCTTGACCGCGAACGGCGCATCGGCGCCTTGTGCGGTCAGCAGTTCATCGACAATGCGGTGGTTATTGATGCCGAGGCAACCGGGCTTCGTCTCTGGGGTTGGGTGGCATTGCCGACATTCTCCCGCAGCCAGGCGGACCTGCAGTATTTCTTTGTCAACGGCCGGGTCATCCGTGACCGGCTGGTGGCGCACGCCGTGCGCCAGGCCTACCGGGACGTTCTCTACAACAACCGCCATCCGGCGTTTGTGCTGTATCTGGAAGTAGACCCGGCCACCGTGGACGTGAACGTGCACCCCACCAAGCACGAGGTCCGGTTCCGGGACGGCCGGCTGGTCCATGATTTTATCTTCAGAACCCTGCACAAGGCCCTGGCCGACGTGCGGCCGGATGATCATTTCCGGGGCGCGGTTGCCCAGTCCTTTGGCCGCGAAGCGTCGGCTCAGGCGGAAGGCACCCTGGCACCAGGTGCGCCCTCCGGTGCATCGTGGAATGGCCAGGCAGCGGTGCCGAACTACGGAGGCACCGGCACACCGTCCGGGTTCGGTGGCCCGTCCCAGCCCCAGCAGGAGTGGCGCGCCAGTGACCAGATGGCGTTCTACCAATCCCTCAATTCGGGTGGCGGAACCGGCGCCTCCGAATCGGCGGCCTCCGGGGCCGGGTTTGCCACGGCGATGCCGACACCACCGGCCGACAGCGATGAAGAGCCACCGCTGGGCTATGCCATCGCCCAGCTCCACGGCATCTATATTCTGGCCCAGAGCCGGGCCGGGATGATTGTGGTGGACATGCACGCGGCGCACGAGCGCATTACCTACGAGCGGATGAAACGGGCACTTGCGGAGCAGGACCTGAAAAGCCAGCCCCTGCTGGTACCGCTGTCGCTCGCGGTCAGTCAGAAAGAGGCCGCGCTTACCGAGAGTCATGGCGAGGAATTGCAGAAACTTGGCTTGCAGATAGAGCGGATTGGCCCTGAAACCCTCGCCGTGCGGCAGGTGCCGGCGCTGCTGCGGGGCGCTGATACCGAACAGCTGGTGCGTGATGTGCTGGCGGACCTGATCGAACACGGCCAGAGCGACCGGGTGGAGGCAGTCACGCACGAACTGTTAGGGACTATGGCCTGCCATGGCTCGGTCAGAGCGAACCGTCAGCTCACCATCCCGGAAATGAATTCGCTGCTCAGAGATATGGAAGCCACCGAGCGGAGCGGCCAGTGCAACCATGGCCGGCCGACCTGGACGCTGGTCACCCTGTCCGAGCTGGACAAGCTGTTTCTGCGGGGGCGCTAGAGTGTCTCTGCCTCCTGCCATTTTTCTGATGGGGCCGACGGCCTCCGGAAAAACCGACCTGGCCGTGTCCCTGTGCGAGCGCCTGCCCTGTGAGATCATCAGTGTCGATTCGGCGATGATCTACCGGGGTATGGATATAGGTACCGCCAAACCGTCCCCTGAAGAGCTGGCCCGTGCCCCGCACCGGCTGATTGATATTTGTGATACGGCGGAAACCTACTCGGCAGCGGATTTTCGCCACGACGCCCTCGCCGCGATGGCAGAAATTACGGCGGCGGGCCGGATACCTTTGCTGGTCGGTGGCACCATGATGTACTTCAAGGCGCTTCTGCACGGTATGTCGGGTTTGCCTGCTGCGAACCCCGATGTGCGCAGGGCGCTGGAACAGGAAGCCGCGGAGCGGGGCTGGGACGCACTGCACCTTGAGCTGCAGAACAGTGATCCGGTCGCTGCCGAGCGTATCCATCCGAACAATCGCCAGCGACTGTTGCGGGCGCTGGAAGTCCACCGGCTGACAGGCAGACCGATTTCCGCGTTCTGGCAGGCCGAGGTTGTTGAGGCGCGCGAGGGCGCGCCCGAGTCTGCCAAGGGAAGCGATATTGAGGATTACACCTATTTCACCCGCTGGCAGGCAGACGAAACACCTTCGCTTCCGTATACTGTTGTTCAGCTTGCCATGATGCCGCCGGAGCGGCGAGTGCTTCACCAAAGAATCCGCCTGCGCTTCCTCAAAATGCTGGAGTCCGGCTTTCTCGACGAGGTGCGGGCATTGATGCTCAGGGAAGACTTGCACCCTGATCTCCCTTCCATGCGGTGTGTCGGTTATCGTCAGGCCTGGAGTTACTTGTCCGGGGAAGATGACTACGACACATTTGTAAGCAAGGGAATTGCGGCCACTCGCCAGTTGGCGAAGCGGCAGTTGACCTGGTTGCGTAAGTGGTCCGATGTGGACTGGCTGGACAGCGATGACAAACTTATCGCTGAGGCAGCCTTGAAAATAATCAGACTTCGCACCACATTTAACTCTGACAAATGACGATCTGCACTTACTAAAAACAGGAGAACACACATGTCAAAAGGGCATTCGTTACAAGACCCTTACCTTAATGCATTGCGCAAGGAACGCATTCCGGTTTCCATCTTTCTGGTCAATGGTATCAAGCTTCAGGGCCAGATAGAGTCTTTTGACCAGTTCGTGATTTTGCTGAAAAACACTGTCAGCCAGATGGTTTACAAGCACGCTATTTCCACTGTGGTTCCTGCCCGCAATGTTCGCATTCCACAGCAGGCTCCGGGAGGAGAGGGCGAGTCTGAAGACTGAGTCATTCGCTTTCCCGGTATTGCCACCCGCGTTCCAGAGGATCCCGTGCAGGGGTCTGATGGCCGCGGGTGTTTGTTTTTATGACACTAACAGTTTTACTGTTCCGGAGTTGATGCCAATTGTTTGAACGTCCTGACGTCGGTGAGCGAGCGATCCTTGTCCACATCGATTTTACGGCCCACGACGGGACCGAAGACCCCGGCGAGTTTCGCGAGCTGGTTACTTCCGCCGGCGTTGACCCGGTGGGCATTGTTACGGGGTCCCGTAAGCAACCCAGCCCGAGATTCTTTGTCGGTGAGGGCAAACTGGAAGAAATCCGTGACGCCGTGGCTGCCAGCGAAGCTGATGTTGTGTTGTTCAATCACGCCCTGAGCCCGCGCCAGGAGCGGAATGTCGAGCAGGAGCTGAAGTGCCGGGTGCTTGATCGCACCGGGGTGATTCTTGACATCTTCGCCCAGCGCGCCCGCACTCACGAAGGTAAGTTGCAGGTCGAGCTGGCTCAGCTCGAGCATATGTCGACCCGACTGGTCAGGGGCTGGACCCACCTGGAGCGGCAGAAGGGTGGTATCGGCCTCCGGGGCCCGGGCGAAACCCAGCTCGAAACGGACCGTCGCCTGCTTCGGGAGCGGATCAAGTCCATCCACAAGCGTCTTGAGAAGGTGCGCCGGCAGCGTAGCCAGGGCCGCCGGGCCCGTCAGCGCGCGGATATTCCCACCGTGTCGCTGGTCGGTTACACCAACGCGGGCAAATCAACCCTGTTCAACCGGATTACCACTTCCTCCGTATATGCTGCGGACCAGCTGTTTGCGACGCTGGACCCGACCTTGCGGCGTCTTGAACTTCCGGACATCGGGCCGGTCGTAATGGCCGACACAGTGGGCTTCATCCGGCATCTTCCCCACAAACTGGTGGAAGCCTTCCGGGCGACCCTGGAAGAAACCACGCAGGCGACGATCCTGCTGCACATTATTGACAGTCACGACAGCCGGCGTGACGAGAATATCGAGCAGGTGGAAGATGTGCTGGCCGAGATCGGCGCCGACGAGATTCCGATGTTGCAGGTGTACAACAAAATCGACCTGCTTGAGAACTTTGCGCCGCGAGTAGAGCGCAATGAAGATGGCGTTCCGGTGCGGGCCTGGGTGTCCGCGGTGACCGGGGAGGGGCTGGACGGCCTTTTCGATGCCATTGTCGAGCGCCTTGCGGAAGACGTTGTGCACCACTTTGTTTTGCTGGGGCCCGCTGACGGCAAGCTGCGCGCACTGCTGCACGAAGCCGGTTCTGTGTTGAGCGAGGAACACCGCGATACCGGGGATACTGTGCTGGAAATTCGCCTTCAGAACCGGGACTGGCTGCAACTGTTGAGCCGGGCTGGTGTGAAAGAGGAATCGGTCAGGCTCGACGTCGGGCATGCCTGAAACCCGAACGGCTATTGCCGGGGCAGCGATAAATCCCTAGTATTTGCAGCCATTCTATCTATAAGTCAGTAACGGAGAGTACTATGGCCTGGAACGAACCGGGTGGAAACCGTAACGACAATGACCCCTGGGGTACCGGTGGTGGTCGGCGCGGCAATGATCAGGGGCCGCCAGATCTCGATGAGGCATTGAAAAAGGGGCTGGAAAAGCTCAACAGGATGTTGGGCGGCAAAGGCGGCAAGTCCGGTGGCAATGGTGGCAGCACCGGCGGAAGCAGTGGTGGCTTTGGGGCCGTTCTGGCCCTGGTCGCCATCGTTTTTGTTGGCTATGTGGTTTTCCAGTCCTTCTATACCGTGGACGAGCAGGAGCGGGCTGTTGTATTGCGCTTCGGCGAGTATGACCGGACCGAAGGCCCTGGCCTTCGCTTCAAGGTGCCGCTGATTGATGACGTCACCAAGGTGCTGGTAACCAACGTCCGTACTGCCGAGTCCTCGGGTCAGATGCTGACTCAGGACGAGAACCTGGTTGCCGTGGATCTGCAGGTGCAGTATCGGGTCAGTGACGCCCGCAACTACGTACTCAATGTCCGTGATTCCAACCAGGCCCTGGCCTTTGCCACTGACAGCGCACTTCGCCACGAAGTTGGCAGTGCCACTCTGGACGCCGTCCTGACCGAAGGTCGGGTTGAGCTGGCGGTGAACGTCGAGCAGAGGCTCCAGAACTTCCTGAAGCAATACGGCACCGGGCTCGAGGTTGTTCGGGTGAACGTGGAAAGTACCCAGCCGCCGGAGCCGGTTCAGGACGCTTTCCGGGAGGTTCAGCGTGCCCGTGAAGACGAGCAGCGGCTCAAGGAAGAGGCGGAAACCTACCGCAACAAGGTGGTGCCGGAAGCCCGCGGCCAGGCTCAGCGCCTGATCGAGGAAGCTGCGGCCTATAAAGCGCAGGTGGTTGAGCGTGCCCAAGGTGAGACTGCCCGGTATATGGACCTGCTGGAGGTATACGAGAAGGCACCTGAGGTGACTCGCGAGCGGATGTATCTGCAGGCCATGGAGAATGTGCTGGCAAGTTCCAGCAAAGTCCTGGTTGACACCAAGTCCGGCGATAACATGATGTATCTGCCACTGGACCGCCTGACCCGCCAGGGTAGCGCCAATGCGGCCGCGGGCCGGAATGAAACTGCCGGAGACGCTGGCAGCCTGACCGGCCAGGTTGATATCCAGTCCCTGACCGACGAGGTCCTTCGCGAGCTGCGCAATCGCCAGTCGACCAACACAAGAACGGAGAGATAATCATGGGACCCAAAAGCGTTATCGGTCTTGCTGGTACCCTCATTATTCTGTTGTTGGTGTCCTCCAGCGTTTACATCATTCCCGAAACCCACCGGGGCGTATTGCTGCGCTTTGGGGAGTTGATTGAAACCAACATTGGGGCAGGGCTTCATTTCAAGGTGCCGGTTATTGACGAGGTGCGGGAGTTCGACGTGCGGGTTCTGACCCTGGACGTACCGGCACGACAATACCTGACCGTTGAGAAAAAGCCGCTGGATGTGGATTCCTACATCGCCTGGCAAATCACCGATGTGGACACGTTCTACCGGGCTACCGGTGGTGACGAGTTTCGGGCCCAGAGTCTGCTCGCGTCGCGGGTGGACACCGGTCTTCGAAACGAATTCGGTGTGCGTACCATGCACGAGGTGGTGTCTGGTCAACGGGATGAGCTGATGGCACAACTCAAGGACCAGGTGAACGAAACAGCGCTCAATGAGTTCGGTATCCGGGTGCTGGATATCCGGATCAAGGCCATCGAGTTGCCGGAGCAGGTCCGCGGTAATGTGTATCGCCGGATGTCGACCGAGCGGGAAAAGCTGGCTCAGGAATACCGCTCCCGTGGTCGCGAGGCCGCTGAAGGGATTCGGGCTGATGCCGATCGCCAGCGCACGGTGATTCTGGCGGAAGCGTTTTCCAAATCCGAGCAGCTTCGTGGTGAAGGTGATGGTGAGGCGGCGCAGATCTATGCCGATGCCTACACTCAGGATAGTGAATTCTTCAGCTTCTACCGAAGCCTTTCCGCCTACCAGAATGCCTTCTCCAATAAGGACGACATCATGGTTATCGATGCGGAAGGCGATTTCATGAAGTATATGATGGACCCCCAGGGCGCCAAGTGATTTGCACCTGAGCGTCGAAATAAACCGGAATACATCGGTATTCCGGTTTTTTTGTGCCTGCCAACCGTGTAAAATTCTGGCCGTTTTGTGTCGGGTTTTCTGCCCGACTATCGCCTTAAATCCTGTGTGATCCCCCCAGCCAACAGCGCCGGTGCGGATATAACGGACAACGGAATCTCATGACAGTATCTGATCGCTGGTTACTGCCGGACGGAGTAGAGGATATTCTGCCTCCGCTGGCCGGACAGATCGAGTCCCTGCGCCGGGATGTAATGGATACCTGCCAGCGCTGGGGCTACCAGCTGGTCATCCCGCCGCTTATCGAATACCTGGAGTCCCTGTTCACCGGAACCGGCCACGATCTGGAACTTCAGACCTTCAAGCTGACCGACCAGCTGACCGGTCGCATGATGGGCGTTCGAGCGGACATGACCCCCCAGGCGGCGCGGATAGACGCCCATACGCTTGGCCAGGAGGGCATTACCCGTCTCTGTTATGCCGGCCATGTCCTGCATACCCGTCCCCGGCATATGCTGACCGGTCGAACGCCAATCCAGGCCGGCTGTGAGCTCTTTGGCAGTGCATCCGAGGTGGCGGATATGGAAGTCATCAGCCTGATGCTGGAAACCCTTCGTGCTGCCGGCCTGCCCCGTATTCACCTGGATCTGGCCCACGTGGCGATTTACGAGAGCCTGATCGGTGAGGCGCGTTTCGACCGTGACACGCAGGCAGCGATTTTTGATGCCATGGCCCGAAAATCGGTGCCCGAGCTCGATGAGCTGCTTGGCGGCTGCCCTGCGGGATCTGCCGGGGCCCGCTTGCGGCAGCTCGCACGGGTCAGCGGTGGCCCGGAAGCGCTCACTGAGTCCCGGCGGATCCTGCAGGGTGCTTCTGAGAGCCTGGATGCGGCTCTGGATCAGTTGAGCCGCGTGTCAGAGATGCTCGGCCGGGATTACCCGGAAATCAGTTTCGGATTCGATTTCTGTGAGTTGCGCGGTTACAACTACCACACCGGGCTGGTGTTTGCGGCTTATGTGCCGGGCCATGGCGACTCGGTCGCCAAGGGTGGCCGTTACGATGCCATAGGCCGTGATTTTGGCCGCGCGCGGCCCGCCACCGGGTTCAGCCTCGACATCCGCGCACTGGTGTCCCTGGGGCAGCGACCGCAGCGCAAAGCCGGCGCGGTCTGGGCGCCGGTGGACGATGATCCCGCTCTGGAGGGCGTGATTTCCGGTCTGAGAATGACAGAAACCGTTATCCGGGCCCTGCCGGAAGACCGTGATGTGGATCCTGCCGCCAGAGGTTGTGACCGGAAGCTGGTAAAGCAGAGCGGCCAGTGGGTCGTGGAGAAGCTGGGCTGATGCCTCCGGGCTTCGGTGAATTCATTTTTTGTTAACCTGCGAAACGCCTGTCCCTCGGGGCGGCCGCATTGAGAGAGAATCATGGGTAAAAACGTTGTTGTGCTGGGCACCCAGTGGGGTGATGAAGGCAAGGGTAAGATTGTTGACCTGCTGACTGACAAGGTCACGGCTGTGGTTCGCTTTCAGGGCGGGCACAACGCCGGGCACACCCTGGTGATTGATGGCAAGCGAACAGCGCTTCATCTGATCCCTTCCGGTATCCTCCGCCAGCATGTTTACTGCCTCATCGGAAACGGCGTCGTGCTGTCTCCGGAGGCGCTGCTCAAGGAGGTGCGTGAGCTTGAAGCCAATGGCGTTGCGGTTCGTGACCGCTTGCGCATCAGCCTTGCCTGCCCCCTGATTCTGCGCACCCATGTTCGCATTGACCAGGCCCGGGAAAGGGCCCGTGGTGTCGACAAGATCGGTACCACCGGCCGTGGCATTGGCCCGGCCTATGAGGACAAGGTTTCCCGCCGTGGTCTGCGCCTGGGTGACCTGTGCAACCTGGCCGGATTCGAAGTAAAACTGCGCGAGATCATGTCGTACCACAACTTCATCCTGACCGAGTACTTCAAGGAAGAGGCCGAGGACATTGATGCCGCCCTGGACGAGCTCCGGCAGATGGGGGAAGAAATTCTGCCGATGGCCGCCGATGTTACCGACATGCTCCATGACTTCCGCAAGCGGGGTGAAAACATTCTGTTTGAAGGTGCCCAGGGCTCGCTTCTGGATATCGACCTTGGCACCTATCCGTATGTAACCTCCTCCAACACCACAGCGGGCGGCACCGCCACCGGTTCTGGTTTCGGCCCCCTGTTCCTGGATTACGTGCTGGGTATCACCAAGGCCTACACCACCCGTGTTGGTTCGGGCCCGTTCCCGACTGAACTGTTTGACGACATGGGCCAGCATCTGGCGGTCAAGGGCAATGAAGTGGGCACCACCACCGGGCGCTCCCGCCGTTGTGGCTGGTTTGATGCCGTTGCCCTGCGCCATGCCATCCAGATCAACAGCGTTTCCGGCATCTGCCTGACCAAACTGGATGTTCTGGACGGCCTGGAAACCGTAAAGGTCTGCGTCGGTTACAAGACCCCGAACGGCGAAATCTTCCGCCCGCCCATCGGCTGCGACAGCTACCAGGATATTGAACCGGTGTATGCCGAGTTGCCGGGCTGGAGCGAGAGCACCGTGGGCCTCACCGGCATCGATCAGTTGCCGGAGAATGCCAGGGCCTACATCCGCTTCCTGGAGGAGCAGATCGAGGCGCCGATCGACATCATCTCCACCGGCCCGGACCGTATTGAGACCATTACGCTTCGTCATCCGTTTGGCGAATAACTGCGCAGCGGAAGGAAGACCGCCCTGCCAGCCGGCACGGCGGTTTTTTTTTGTGTTCAGGGTTTTTCGGCGATCAGTGTTGCCCGCAAGGGCCCCGGGTAGCCTTCGACGGTTTTCGACGGGTCGTTAGGGTCCAGGAAGTCCTGCAGGGAATTGAAACGCATCCAGTCGGTGCTTCGCTGTTCGTCGGTGCTGGTGGCGGTCACATCCACTACTCTGGCATTGCGGTACCCGGAGCGGTCCAGCCAACGCAGCAGGGTGTCGCAGGTGGGCAGGAACCAGACATTTCGCATCTGCCCGTATCGATCCTCCGGCATCAGGCTGTAGCCCTCAGGCCCTTCTACCACCAGTGTTTCCAGGACCAGTTCGCCACCTCTGCGAAGCGTTCCCTTGAGTTCAAGCAGGTGGTCCAGCGGTGCCCGGCGATGGTAGAGCACGCCCATGGAAAAGGTGGTGTCGAAGGTCTCCAGACCTTCCGGCAGATCCTCCATGCGCACGGGCAGCAGGTCCACGGGAACATCGCCGAGGTAGTCCTTGACGCTTAGGAACTGGAACAGAAACAGCAGGCCGGGGTCGATTCCGATAACCCGGCCCGCACCTTCACCGAGCATGCGCCAGCAGTGATAGCCGGAACCGCACCCGACATCCAGGATCCGGCGGCCGGCAAGGTCGGACAGGTGGGGGGCTACCCTGTCCCATTTCCAGTCGGAGCGCCATTCGGTATCGATCCGGGTGCCGAAAAAATCGAAAGGCCCCTTGCGCCAGGGCATGAGCCCGCGCAATCCCTGCAGCAGTTGTTCCTGCTGTTCCGGCGCCAGGGGGTGTAGAGATGACAGTGTGACCGCGGATCGATCCAGGTGTGCCTGCGCATCGGTCATCTGGGGCAGGCGGGTGAGGGCGGCCTGCCAGCGATCGAGATCACCGTGAGGGTTGTCGTCAAAGCGGCGGGTCAGTTGCTGCCTGAGCGTTTCTGCCCAGTCAATCAGGCCGTCCTGTGCAAGCTGATCGAGAAGCGGCCCGAACCGGGTTTTCCAGTCAAAATCTGCCATGGTCAGTCGGTGTCGGATGTGTTGGCCTTGATGGCGAGCATGGAAACAAAGTTAAAGCACTGGTACCAGACCAGAACCTCATCGAAGCCTGCCGCCAGCAGCCGTGCCCTGTGGGCGGCGAGCGTTTCGGGAATCAGTACCTGCTCAATGGCCGTGCGCTTCTGACTGATCTCCAGATCCGAATAGCCATTGGCGCGTTTGAATTCGTGGTGCAGGCGCGTCTGTATCGCCTGTTCACTGTCGGATTCAAACCGGATTTTCTCCGACAGGATCAGTACTCCCCCGGGCCGGGTTGCGTCGGCAATCCGGGCAAGCAGGCTGGCGCGTTGCTGGGGGTCGACAAACTGCAGGGTGAAGTTGAGTGTCGTGACCGAGGCGTTGCTCAGTTCGGTGGCCAGAATGTCCTCGCACCGCAGGGTAACGGGCAGGTGGTTGTCGTCCAGGGCAATGTAGTGCTCGCAGCGCTCGATCATTGCCTCGGAGTTGTCCACCCCCACCAGGGTGCAGTCCTCGTAGGGAATTCCGTGGCGCATTGCCAGGGTCGAGGCGCCGAGTGAGCACCCCAGGTCGTAGCAGTAGGAGCCGGGTTGCGCGTATTGCTCGGTAATCACCTCGATCATCGGAATGATGGTGGTGTAACCGGGTACGGAACGCCGGATCATATCAGGGAAGACCCGGGCCACCGACGCATCAAAGCGGAAATCCTCTGGGCGGCGCTCGGTGGCGAACAGCCGGTCTGGCAATTGCTCTGGCATTTCGGAAGGGCGTCGGGCCTTACTCATTGCTGTCCAGCCGTTCTGGTTGCCGCGGAACCGACGGCCCGGTCGGTGAGGGGCGCCGGCACCGCACCCCGCGATTTTTGTAGTCTACCAGGATGCCCCGGAAAGCCGGGTCCACATCCGCCGCAATGGCCAGGTAGCCGTTCTCGCACACCGCGTGCAGTTCCGAGGCCTTGGGTGACATCCGGAAGGTCTCACCCTCGGTGATATGGATGGCGTTGAAATCGCCAACCGGGACGTGGTCCTTGTTTACCGGATGGTCAATCTTGCCGCTGACTTCCAGGACCAGCACGGTGCCGATAACGGCAACCACTGCGGTCATGATCAGGCTACGGACGGTGTAACGGGCCTCGTTCTGGCTCATGCCTACCTCATTTCAAGCGTGTTTGTGTGCGGCTAGTACTGCCCCGGAACCGTGATTGCCGGCGACTGCAGGGTGGAGAGCTGCTCCCGCAGCGAGAGAATCTGGTCGGACCAGAATCGGGGCTGGCCGAACCAGGGAAAAAATCGCGGAAAGGCCGGGTCATCCCAGCGTTTGGCCAGCCAGGCGCAGTGGGCGATCTGTCGGTAGCAGCGTAATGGCTCAATCAGGTGGCGTTCTCGGCGGTTGAAATCACGGAACATCTCGTAGCCCTCCAGCAATTCGCCGAGCTGGGACCCGCGTTCGAGGTCGTCGCCATTAAGCAGCAACCACATATCCTGAATGGCCGGCCCGGAGCGGCAATCGTCCAGATCCACGAACAGCATCTGCTCCTCCCGGCAAAGAATGTTGCCGGCGTGGCAGTCGCCATGCAGGCGCAGGGTGTCAACCGGGCCTGCCTCATCGATACGAGCGGCGCATAGCGTTTGAAGATCCGGAATCAGGCTGTCCCAGGCGGGCCGAAGATCCGTGGGGATCCAGCCGCCCTCCACCAGCAACCGGTTACTCGTTTCGATACCGTCCAGCAACGCTATGCCCGGCCGGTGGGTAAACGGTCTCAGTGCGCCAATGTTGTGAATCTGGCCCAGCCACTGGCCCAGCCGGTAGAGCGTATCTGTCACGCTGGTATCCGGAGCCTGACCGCCACGTTGCTGGAACACCGCGAACAGGAAGTCGCCATGGCGGCCGAGGGTGTCCCCCGAGTCAAGTTGCATCGGCGCCACAACCGGAATGTCGGCCTGCAAAAGCTCCAGGGTAAAGTCGTGTTCCTCCCGGATCTCCGTCTCGGTCCACCGGCCGGGCCGGTAGAACTTGGTGATCACCGGCGGGCTTTCGTCCAGCCCCACCTGGTAGACCCGGTTTTCGTAACTGTTGAGCGCAAAAAGCCGACCACTCACAGCAAACCCGGCGTCTTCCATCGCGTCCAGGATCATATCGGGCGTCAGTGCGTCATACGGATGGCTGGATGCGGCAAGTGCGGGGTCTTGAGTCATAAGGGGCGTTTCAGAGCCTGGTGTCGTATTTGGATTTCATGAACTGCAGATGATACCAGTTTTCGTCCAGTTCCCAGCGGATTCGGGAAATGCCGGAAGCACCAAGAACCACATCGCCGGCGCGAGCCTGTACCTGGGCGAGTTCCCGCTCCGCCCTTTGCCAGTCCCGGTCACTGTCGCCAAGATTGCGCATGCTAGGGAACACGGCGCTCAGGGCGGTATGGGTTGGCGTCGTGTGCGACCTGAGGGAGCTCATGATGGCAGTATCTCCTTCCACCCTCAGCACCCGGTGCTTGTAGGGGTAGCTGGCAACCATGTCATCCGTTTTCAGCCGCTCATTCAGGCTGATTACTTCAAAGCCACGCCAGCCGAGCCAGCCCACAAATACGGCGGCAACTACCATCACCATTACAAACTGCTTCCTGTCGGACATCATCGTTGGGCTCCATCCACGCATTTCCGCGGTCAAGTATAACCTGTATGAGCCCCGGAGTAATGGTTTCAGGGCCTGGGCGACGGTTTCCACTGGCGCCCGGAGATGGGGTATGCTCCGGTATTCGACCGGTATGTGGAGCGGGAAAAGTGTCCGGAGACATCCTTGAAACAGAAACCGTGGTCATTGGCGCGGGCGTCGTCGGCCTGACGATCGCCAGTGCACTGGCAAAAAACGGGCGTGATGTCATCGTTCTGGAACGGGGAGAGCGGTTCGGAGAAGGCATTTCGTCGCGCAACAGTGAAGTGATCCATGCCGGAATCTACTACCCGGAGCATTCACTGAAAGCAAAGCTGTGCGTCGAAGGCCGCCAGCGGCTTTATGACTACTGCCAGAGCCGCAAGGTCGAGCACCGGAAATGCGGTAAATGGATTGTCGCCGCCAGCGAATCCCAGGCCCGGAAACTCGAGGATATCCAGCTTGCGGCGGCCCGCAATGGTGTTGAACTTGCCCGGCACGACCGGGGCGCCATCAAGCGCCATGTCCCGCAAATTACTGCCTGCTCCGGCCTCTGGTCACCCGAAACCGGCATCATCGACAGCCACGGCCTCATGCTCTCGCTGCTCGGAGAGTTGGAAGATGCCGGTGGCCAGCTTGTTCTCCGGTCACCCGTCGTTGCGGCAGAATCCGCCAACGACCACCACCTGCTCCGGGTCGGGGGTGACAACCCGCTGACACTGAAAGCTGCCAGCGTTATCAACGCCGCCGGCCTCGGCGCCGTTCCGCTGGCAAAAGCCTGGGCAGGCCTGCCCGAGCATCATAAACCGCAGCAATGGTTCGCCCGTGGCATCTACTTCAGTTACAGCGGCCGCCATCCCTTTAACACATTGATCTACCCCGTCCCCGAGCCCGGCGGACTGGGTGTTCATCTCACCCTCGACCTGGCCGGCCAGGCCCGCTTCGGTCCCGACGTTGAATGGATAGAGCGGGAAGACTACACCGTTAACCCCGACCGTCTCGGAACCTTCGCTACGGGTATCCGCCAGTGGTGGCCTGAACTCGACCCCTCAAGGCTCCAGCCGGCCTACGCCGGCATTCGCCCAAAGTTGGCGGGGCCGGATAGTGGCTTTGCCGATTTCCGAATTGATGGTCCGGAAGATCATGGGGTGCCGGGCCTGGTTAACCTGTTTGGAATTGAATCACCGGGACTGACTTCGTGCCTGGCAATCGCTGATTTGGTTCAAAAGAAACTGATCTGACCGGCCTATCGTGGGGTTCGGGCGCCGGGCGGGAGGCGCTTGCCGGGATTGTGTGAAGCCAGGGACGGCTTCACTCAAGCGCACATGGATGTGCTCGTAGCGTATCCCGGCAAGGGCCTCCCGCCCGGCGTTTGCACGGAGCCGCAAAAACTAGCCAGGCGTCCGAGCCAAAGCCCAAACCTGAATATCCCTGGCCCCCGCCTCCCGCAATGCCGAAGCCAGAACCCGAACCGTCGCCCCCGTCGTCACCACATCGTCCACAATGGCCACCCGCTCGGGAGCCGCAGACGTAACCTCGAATACCCCGCGAAGATTGGCCAGCCTGGCCTCCCGGTTCAGTTCCCGCTGCGCCCGTACCCGGCGGACGCGGCGCACCAGCCCGGCAGCCACCGGAATCCCCAGGTCCCGCGCGAGATATTCGGCCATATCCCGGGCCTGATTGAAGCCGCGCCTGCGCCGGCGTTTTGAATCCATCGGGGCGGGCACCAGCACATCCGGTTTTGGTAACGCTTCGCTGTTCAGGCGCTGTTCAAGAAGACCTGCAAAGTCTGCCAGCAGTGGCCGGGCAAACTTGCGCTGCCCGTTGTATTTGTAGCGGCCGATCATGCCGTCCAGGGGATACTGGTAGCGCCACGGAATGCAGGAGAGCGAAAACGGTGGCGGGAACTTCAGGCAGTCGCCGCACAGCAGCTCTGCAGAAGGGAAAGCCAGGGGCAGGGCGCAGCAGCGGCAGTGCCAGCGGTTAACTGGCAGGTCGGCCCGGCATGGCTGGCATAACCCGTTGAAAGCATTGGGGCAAAGGCAGGCAACACAGAGTCCGCCCTGCCTGACGCTGTTAACCTTTAGTTCCATGAAGGTTGACAGCCAGTTCAGTCCCTTTATCATCTGATTCATCCGTAAACCCAGAGACCGGGAAAGGTTAACAGGACTTTTACATGACCGCTACAGAACTCCGCCACGACTGGACACTGCAGGAAGCCCGCGAACTGTTCGAGCTTCCCTTCAATGATCTTCTGTTCCGTGCCCAGACCGTGCATCGGCAGCACTTTGATCCCAACGAGGTGCAGGTGAGCACCCTGCTGTCGATCAAGACAGGGGCCTGCCCGGAAGACTGCAAGTATTGCCCCCAGAGCGGCCATTACAACACTGGCCTTGAGAAAGAGAAGCTGCTGGAAATCGAGAAGGTGGTGGCCGAAGCCCAGGCGGCGAAGCAGAAGGGCGCCTCCCGCTTTTGCATGGGCGCAGCCTGGCGCAGCCCTTCGAAGAAAGATATGCCCTACGTTCTGGATATGGTAAAGCAGGTGAAGTCCCTCGGCCTGGAGACCTGCATGACCCTGGGCATGCTGAAGGAAGAACAGGCGGTGGAGTTGGCCGAAGCCGGTCTGGATTACTACAACCACAACCTGGACACCTCCGAGAAGTACTACAGCCACATCATTACCACCCGTACCTACCAGGATCGTCTGGATACCCTGGACAATGTCCGCAAGGCCGGCATGAAAGTCTGTTGCGGCGGTATCATGGGCATGGGCGAGGATGAGGACGACCGGGTTGGCCTGTTGGTCCAGTTGGCGAATCTGCCCCACCACCCGGAAAGTGTGCCGGTGAATATGCTGGTGAAGGTGAAGGGCACGCCCATGGAGAATGTGGAGGATCTGGATCCGTTCGAGTTTGTTCGTATCATCGCGGTAGCGCGGATCATGATGCCGGCATCCCACGTTCGTCTCTCCGCAGGTCGGGAGAACATGAACGAGCAGATGCAGGCACTGTGCTTTATGGCCGGTGCTAATTCGATTTTCTACGGCGAGAAGTTGCTGACTACCGCCAATCCGGAAGCCGATGCCGATATGCTGCTGTTCAAGCGCCTGGGGATCCGGCCGGAGCAACGGGAGCAATGTGCCTCTGAGGAGCAGGAAGAGGAGGCGATTGCCGAAGCCGTGGAGTATGAGGCGACTCGCCACATGTTCTATGACGCTACTCGCGAATCTGCCTGAGCCTTTGACCTTGGGGAAGCAACGAGCGGGTAAGGCTCCCCGGGATACGCTACGAGCACATCCATGTGCGCTTGTTTCGGGCCGTCCATGGCCCTCAACAATCCCGGGGAGCCTTACCCGCTCGTTGCCCGGGCTGTTGAGTTAACCTTCAGGTGCTATCGTGCGGGACTTTGCCCTTGAACTCGAAGACCGTAAACAAGCTGGGCTTTACCGGATCCGTCGGCAGGTGACCGGCCCCCAGCAACCGTCCCTGGTGGCCGGCGGCAAACCCTTGCTGTCTTTTTGCAGCAACGATTACCTGGGTCTTGCCAATCACCCAGCCAACATGGACGCACTGCGTAACGCACTTCCGGAGACAGGCCTCGGGGGGGCATCCTCGCATCTGATCTGTGGGCATCACGACGCCCACCACCGGTTGGAACAGCGCCTGGCAGACTTTACCGGGCGTAGTTCGGCGCTGTTTTTCTCCACCGGTTACATGGCCAATATGGGGGTTATTTCTGCTTTGGCCGGCCGGGGCGATACGGTTTTCTCGGATCGGCTGAACCACGCTTCCATCATAGATGGCTGTATTCTCAGCCGGGCCCGGATTCGGCGCTATGGCCATGGGGATGTGGCGGCGCTGGAATCGATGCTGGCAGAAACGACCGGCCATAAGCTGGTGGTGACGGACGGGGTGTTCAGTATGGATGGTGATGTGGCGCCGCTGGCTGACCTGGCGCGGGTCTGTCGGGCCCACGATGCCTTGCTGGTGGTTGACGATGCTCATGGCATTGGCGTTCTCGGGCCGCAGGGGCGGGGGAGTGTCGCTGAGTCGGGGCTGTCGGAAGCGGACGTGCCGGTACTGATTGGCACTCTGGGCAAGGCGGTGGGTACCAGCGGTGCCTTTGTTGCCGGCCCGGCATTGTTGATGGATTATCTGGTTCAGAAGGCGCGCACCTATATCTACACAACGGCCATGCCGCCGGCGCTTGCCTCGGCGACCTGTGCGAGTATTGATCTGATCGAACGCGATGATGCCCGTCGGGAGCAGGTTCTGGGACTGGTGTCCCGATTCCGGCGTGAGGCCTCTGCGCTGGGTTATGAGTTGATGGACTCCCGCACGCCCATCCAGCCGATCATGGTTGGTGATAACCCCACAGCCCTGGCGTTGAGCCAGGCCCTGGAGGACCGGGGATTGCTGGTTTCGGCGATACGGCCGCCGACCGTTCCCGTGGGCGAGGCGCGGTTGCGGGTTACCTTCAGTGCGGGCCATTCCCGGGAGGATCTCGATTGCCTTCTGAATGCACTGTCGGAGTGCCGCCACCTGCTTCAGAGACCGGATTTGGCGATATGAGTTCCGCCGGGGCCTGTCCGCGTTTGCTGATGATTGGAGGCTGGGGTGTTCGGGCAGAGATGCTGTCGGCGCTTTATGGCTTCTGGCCCGGCGAGGTGGTGCCGGTATCGCTCGATGACGACTTGCTGTCTCGCTGCCATACCGTGTGTGACGTGGCTGATGAGCTGCTGTCGCTGTATCCGGAGCCGTCGGTCTGGATGGGTTGGTCCCTTGGCAGCCAGGTTGTGGTGGAGGCTGCCTCGCGGGAGACCGGTTCCGTGGCCTGCGTTATTACGCTTGGTGGTTTTCCGAAATTTGTCGCTGACCAGACCTGGCCCTGTGGTATGGCGGCGTCGGAGTTCAAGGCGTTTGCCCGTGGTACTGCCGAGAATCCCCAGCGATACTGGCTGCATTTTCTGCTGTTGATGATCAATGGCGTAGCGGACGAGAAGCAGGAGCGGCAGAATCTCAAGTTCTGGCTGGAAAAAGGCACTCTGGTCTCCCACGAGCACCTGTGCAACAGCCTTGCCTGGCTGGACGCCGGTGACCAGCGCGCACTCTGGCGTTCACTTGACCTGCCGGCTCTGCATATCCTGGGAGACAAAGACCTTGTCGTCAGGTGCTGGGGTGATGATCTTGAGCTCCCTGCAGCCAGTTGTCTGTCGGTGGTTGATGGCATGGCGCATTGGCCAGGCGGGTGTTCGGCCGCCGCATGCTGGGGCCTGATCCAATCGTTTCTGGCGGTGAATCTGGAGTTGCCGACATGGGCGCAATGAGTCTGGTGAGAGGTGGCCGGGACAGCCAGCAAGGCGCATCCAGTGCGCTCAAGGCTGACATTGCCCGGGGCTTTGGCAATGCCCGAAGCACATACGAGAGCGCCTCGAGATTACAGCGATTCATGGGCAATGCCATGTTGCACAAGCTTCAGGCCCCGGGCGATCTGGTGGCGGGATCGGAGGTTGTAGACCTCGGGTGCGGCACCGGCTGGTTTACCCGTAAGCTCGCCGGAATGGTGCAGGTGGCGGCAGTGACTGGTGTTGATCTGTCTCCTGGCATGGTGCAGGAGGCCCGGGGAAAAGGCGTCCAGGGCATTGGCTGGGCTGTTGCTGACGCCGAATACCTGCCTTTACCGGACGCAAGTTGCGACCTGATTTTCAGTAACCTGATGATCCAGTGGTGCGCGGATCCCCGGGCGGTACTCCGGGAATGCCGGCGGGTTCTGCGTCCGGGTGGCCGGCTCATGGTGTCCAGTCTTCTCGACGGCACTCTGATAGAGCTCAAGCGGGCCTGGCGGGCGGCTGATCCGGGGCATGAACATGTAAACCGTTTCGAAACCGAAACGGCCCTGACGGCGAAAGTTCATGGCGAACTGAAAGAAGCGACCATTGAAACCCGAACCATCCGTCTACCTTACACAGCGCCCATGATGCTGGCGGCGGAGCTCCGGCATCTTGGTGCGGGTTTTCGGGGTGCGGAACGGCGCAAGGCGGTGACCGCACCGGGAAGAATGAGAGAGATGTGCCGGCATTATCCGGAACAGCCGGATGGAACGATTATGGCCAGTTACGAGGCGGCCTGGATCTACTGGACGAAGCGTTGACAGGACGGAAGCATGGCGAAGAAATCCTATTTTATAACCGGTACCGACACCGGTGTGGGCAAAACCATGGTATCGGCGGCGATTCTGTATGCCGCCCGGGCCATGGGCAAACGGACGCTCGCGATGAAGCCGATTGCGTCTGGCTGTGACCGGACGCCTGAGGGACTGCGAAACGAGGATGCGTTGATCCTGCAAAATGCCATTTCCGAATCGCTGGCCTATGAGCTGATCAACCCGGTAGCGCTGGAACCTGCCATAGCACCTCATGTGGCGGCCGAACAGGCTGGCCGGCATATCACCGTAGACCGCCTGGTGGGATTTTGTCGGGGGCTGCAGATTCGTCCCGCGGATCTCCTGCTGGTGGAGGGTGCCGGCGGCTGGCGGGTGCCGCTCAATGATCGGGAAACCTATGCGGAGTTTCCACGCCAGTTGGCCATGCCGGTGATTCTGGTGGTTTCGCTTAGGCTGGGGTGCATCAATCACGCGTTACTCACGGCGGAAGCCATCCGGAATGACGGGCTGGTGCTGGCGGGCTGGGTGGCCAACCGGACTGAATCCGACCCCATGAGTTGTGAGCAGGACACGCTCAATTACCTGGTCAATCACATGGCGTCGCCCTGTCTGGGAATACTGCCGTGGCTTGAGCATTCACGTCCCGAAATGCTGGCAAGCTACCTTAATATCGATTCGCTGTTTGAAAAATGACCAGGAATGTGGCTTAATTGAGTCAAATAATGGTCATCGGGCAGAGCTGTTATGATCAGTAATACACTCTCAAATCCCTTATCGATTGGTCTCCAGGGCGTTCAGGAGGGCATGGCCGGCATGGAAAATGCGGCCCGCAAGATTGCCCGTGGCGGAGCAGATGGTCCTCAGGGCACCGCAGAGGGTGCGGGAAGCCTGATTGAGCCCATGATCGACCTCAAGATTTACGAGCGTAGTGTAGAGGCCTCAGCACAGGTGGTGAAAACCGCCGATGAAACCCTGGGAACGCTTCTGGATATCATGGCCTGACCGGCAAGGCCGTAACTGTGCTTTCTTCCCTCCCTCCGGTATTTCCGTTTGCCTCCCAGGTCTCGTCCGGGGTGTCTTCTCCTGTTTCCGGTTCTGCACGCGGCCAACAGGCCGGTGCGTCAGCTCAGCAGGAAGCGCCCGCCGGAGGCAAAAAGGCAACCGATGCCACGTCGCCAGTCGATGCTGCACGGAAAAACCGGGAATCTGACCGCACCGGAAAAACCACGGATAACTCACGGGGCCTGAGTGGCGACGAGATCAAGGAACTGACCGAACTCAAAGCCCGGGACCGTGAAGTCCGGGCCCATGAGGCGGCGCATCAGGCGGTGGGTGGCCAGTACGCGGGTGCCATGTCGCTCACCTACCAGCGAGGGGCGGACGGCGCGCAATATGCGGTTGGCGGCGAAGTTCCCATTGATATCTCTCCAGTACAGGGGAATCCCCAGGCCACCATCCAGAAAATGCAGACGGTACGGGCCGCGGCCATGGCGCCAGCGGAGCCGTCGGGCCAGGACCAGGCGGTTGCCGCCCAGGCCATGCAGTTGATGCTCCAGGCCCAGTCAGAACTGACGATGGAAGGCGGGCCGTCAAAGGCTGCCCGCGAGACTTATCGTGAGGTTTCCGCCATGGCTGAAAAAGAGGGTGAGAAAGATCGGCCCGTCGCCTCTTCGTTCGAACCCGTGTCCGCCTGAACTGGCGCTTCTCCAACTTCCTTTCCCGGCGTGATTTTCCTGCCCGGCGCCCACTGGCAGTATTGCCCGGCGCACTGTTATGGCGCGTGATCCTGTGACACTTCGCAACACAATTTTTGCATCCGGCTATTGACAATTCTGTGCCTCTAAACGTATGTTTCAAACAAGTGTTTAATTAAGGCTGCAGCGCAGAGCGTTGCGGTGTCTGAGCAAACCCAAGGCCAGAAGCTGTCAAACCTGTTTCAGCTGAGACCGAAAACCGAGGTGGATTCCATGCCTGACTACAAAGCGCCCCTGCGTGACATCAAGTTTGTAATGACCGAGCTGCTGGACAGCGAGCAGCACTACGCCAACCTGGAAGGTGCCGACGACGCCACGCCGGATATGGTGGATGCCATTATCGGGGAAGGTGCAAAGTTCTGTGAGCAGGTTCTGTCTCCGCTGAACCAGGTGGGTGACAAGGAAGGCTGTACCTGGAGCGAAGACAGTGTCAAGACGCCGACTGGCTTCAAGGAAGCCTACCAGCAGTATGTTGAGGGTGGCTGGCCGTCCATGACCGCCGATCCCAACTACGGCGGTCAGGGCCTGCCGCACTCCCTTGGTCTGGTCATGAGCGAAATGGTCGGTACCGCCAACTGGTCCTTTGGCATGTACCCGGGCCTGAGCCACGGTGCCACCAACACCATCGAAGAGCATGGCACCGAAGAGCAGAAGCAGACCTACCTCACCAAGCTGATCAGCGGTGAGTGGACTGGCACCATGTGTCTGACCGAGCCGCACTGTGGCTCCGATCTGGGCACCCTGCGCACCAAGGCAGAGCCGAATGCCGACGGCACCTACGCCATCACTGGTACCAAGATCTTTATCTCTGCCGGTGAGCACGACATGGCAGAGAACATTGTCCACATCGTTCTGGCCCGTCTGCCGGGCGCACCGGAAGGCACCAAGGGTATCTCCTTGTTCATCGTGCCCAAGAACCTGCCGAACGAAGACGGCTCCTCCGGTGAGCGCAACGCGGTGTCCTGCGGTTCCATCGAGCACAAGATGGGTATCCACGGCAACGCCACCTGCGTAATGAACTTTGACGGCGCCAAGGGCTGGCTGATCGGGCCCGAGAACAAGGGCCTGAACTGCATGTTCACCTTCATGAACACGGCTCGTATCGGCACCGCTATCCAGGGTCTGGGTGCTGCCGAGCTGGGCTTCCAGGGTTCACTGGCCTACGCCAAGGAGCGTCTGGCCATGCGTTCACTGAGCGGTCCGAAGAACCCGGAAGGCATTGCCGATCCGATCATCGTTCACCCGGATGTTCGTCGCATGCTGCTGACCCAGAAAGCGGTAGCGGAAGGCGCTCGCGCCCTGATTTACCTGACGGCGCAGCAGGCTGATATCGTTCACAGCGGCAAGACCGAAGAAGAGCGTCGCGCTGCAGACGAAGCGCTGGGCTTCCTGACGCCGATCGCCAAGGCGTTCCTGACCGAGATCGGGTACGAGGCAGCCAATCTGGGCATGCAGGTATTCGGTGGCCACGGCTTTATCTCCGAGTGGGGTATGGAGCAGAACGTTCGTGACGCCCGTATCGGCATGATCTACGAAGGCACCACCGGCATCCAGGCGCTGGATCTGCTGGGCCGCAAGGTTCTGATGACCCAGGGCGAGTCTTTGAGAGGCTTTACCAAGCAGGTTCATGTGTTCTGCAAGGAAAACGCCGACAACGAACAGTTGAAGGAATTCCTCGAGCCGCTGGCCGCCATGAACAAGGAGTGGGGCGAGCTGACCACCAAGATCGGCATGTCCGCCATGAAGAACCGCGAAGAAGTAGGTGCGGCCTCTGTGGACTACCTGATGTACTCCGGTTACGCGGTCTTTGCGTACCTGTGGGCTCGGATGGCCAAGGTCGCTCTGGACAAGATGGTTGAAGGAACGTCCGAAGAGATGTTCTACAACGCCAAGGTTCAGACTGCGCGCTTCTACTTCAAGCGCATGCTGCCCCGGGCCAGGGGTCATGCAGAAAGCATGCTGGCCGGCGCCGACAGCCTGATGGACATGCCGGAGGAAGCCTTCGCCATCTAAGGCGCGGGCACCGAAGGACGGTTCCAATGGCAGAAAGCCCGCGCTCCCCGGAGGCGGGCTTTTTTCATGAGTTGCGGTCCGCTTTTAGGGTAGAATAGGCGCCCATAAAAAATAATCTTCAGCGGACACATAGCCCGAACAGGTGTGACTGGCCGGAATAGCGGCCCGACGGCAACCTGACCAGACTGACAGAATTTTTGGAGAGTTTTAGATGGCTGATTATCAGGCACCCTTACGTGACATGCGTTTCGTTCTGAATGAGGTTTTTGATGCGCCCGCCCTCTGGGCGTCCTTGCCGAAAGTGGCCGAAAACGTCGATCCGGATACGGCCGATGCCATCCTGGAAGAGGCCGGGAAGATTACCAGTGGCGTCCTCGCGCCGCTGAACCGTGAGGGTGACGAGCAGGGCACCCAGTGGAACAATGGCGAAGTGACTGCCCCCGAAGGTTTCAAGGAAGCCTACCAGACAATCGTTGAAGGTGGCTGGAACGGTCTGGGCGGTAACCCGGAGTTCGGCGGCATGGGTATGCCCAAGACTCTGGTGGCCCAGTTTGAAGAGATGATGCAGGGAGCCAATATGGCCTTTGGCCTGGCGCCCATGCTGACTGCCGGTGCCTGCCTCGCCCTGGACGCCCACGGCAGCCAGGAGTTGAAAGAAAAGTACCTTCCCAACATGTACTCCGGCGTCTGGTCCGGTGCCATGGATCTGACCGAACCCCATGCCGGCACCGACCTGGGTATTATCCGCACCAAGGCCGAACCCAATGACGACGGCTCTTTCAACGTTACCGGTACCAAGATTTTCATCACCTGGGGTGAGCACGACATGGCGGAGAACATCATCCACCTTGTGCTGGCCAAGCTGCCGGATGCTCCGAAAGGCCCCAAGGGTATTTCCCTGTTCCTGGTGCCCAAGTTCATGGTCAATGACGATGGCTCCCTGGGCGAGCGTAACAGCTTCAGCTGTGGTTCCATCGAGAAAAAAATGGGCATCAAGGGCTCTGCGACCTGCGTGATGAATTTCGACGGCGCCAAAGGCTGGCTGGTGGGCGAGGAGAACAAGGGCCTCGCGGCCATGTTCACCATGATGAACTATGAGCGTCTTGGTGTTGGCATTCAAGGTATCGGTGCTGCTGAGGCGTCACTGCAAAGTGCCCGGGAATATGCCCTCGACCGCACCCAGAGCCGCGCACCCACGGGTGCCCAGCAGCCCGAGAAGGCGGCTGATCCGATTCTGGTGCATCCGGATGTACGCCGCATGCTGCTGACCATGAAAGGTTATGTCGAAGGCGGCCGGGCTTTCTCAACCTACGTGGCCCAGTGGCTCGACATCTCCAAGTATGCCGAGGACGACGATCGTCGCAAGCACGCCGAAGGCATGGTGGCCTTGCTGACACCGGTCGCCAAGGCCTTCCTGACCGATCGCGGCCTGGAAGCCTGCATCATGGGCCAGCAGGTATTCGGTGGCCACGGCTTCATTCGCGAGTGGGGGCAGGAACAACTGGTTCGCGACTGCCGGATTACCCAGATCTACGAGGGGACCAACGGTATCCAGGCCCTTGATCTTATGGGGCGGAAAGTGGTTGGCAGCCAGGGCAAGCTTTACGAGTTGTTTGCCCAGGATGTCGCGACCTTCCTGGAGGAGAATAGCGGTGATGAGCATCTGCGACCGTTCCTTGAGCCTCTCGCTGCAGCCGTTGAGCGTCTTGATGATGTGACCGAGCATGTGATCAAGCAGGCCGGCGATAACCCGAACGCCGTGGGCGCCGCATCAGTCGATTACCTCGATCTGTTCGGACTGACGGCCGTGGGCTACATGTGGGCAAAGATTGTGAAGGCCGCCGCGCCGAAGGCTGCAGGTGATACCTCAGGCTTCTATAGCGGAAAACTGAAGACCGCGCGGTTCTACTTTGACCGGCTGCTGCCGAAAACCGTTTCCCTGGCTGAGGGGATCCGTAGCGGCAGTGAATCAATGATGGCGCTGACCGCTGAGGAATTCTGATTCCAGGGCTGAATTGAGTGTTAAGAGGGGGTCAGATGAACTTTTCATCTGACCCCTTTTTCATCCCGGCCTTCATGGTTCAGAGCATTTCCATACGATCCGGATTGGTTACGTAAAGGTTTTCATTTCCCTGGATTTCGGCAACTCGGCGATGGCGGGTGCGTTCGCCGTCATCGGGCGGGTCCAGGCGGTTCCAGCTCTTGAACACGGAAGCAGCGCCCAGCCAGGGCAATTGGTAGGTGTCCACCATGTAGGCCATCGTCCGGGCAACATCTCCTTTAACCCGGGCTGGAGGCTCGAAGAATTGGGCGCTCTCGCGGATGCCGCATTCATCTTCGGCGACGGAAGACCCAAGCTCCTCGTACCGGACATTGCGCCGATGCATTTTCGTTCGACTGCGTACCGGCACCATATTGTGCATGTCGGACGCAATCTGCCGGTAGCGGTTGTCTTGCTCGCACTCCCGCGACGTGCCGCACTCGAGCGCGCTGCGCACGTCGGCCAGCGGGTAGATGTATCCGTCGGTCAGCAGGAAGCCTTTGCTGGTAAACGGGGTGTCGCAAAAGAATGAATTCCCGCCGTTGGCATAGAGATCGCCCCAGAAGTGGTCGGAAATGACGGTTTCCGGATCACTGAAGCGCAGGTTCTGGCCGATCACGATGGTCGTCGTCATCAGGAAGAGGAGAGCTGTGAGGATCTGTAAGAGTCTTTTCATATGCCATTTATACCTCGCAGTGTGGTCTAGCGTCCTGGCAATTCAGGCCCCGCTGGTCAGGGTTTGATCAGGCGAGTCAAAACTATGACGCTTTGGTCACTGATACTGTGAAGTATGGCACAGAGGCTCCGGTTGGCTGAGCCTCTGGTGTTGAGATTTGTCGCGTAGTGTTAACGTGTTAACACTTTCACTTCAGTTTGTTGCGGATGTTTTCATATCCGGTTTTCAGATCTTCACCCAGCTTCTTGGTGGTCTGACGGGCTTCCTGGGAGGCGTCCTCCGCATCGTGCATCATTTGGTCGATCTTGTTACGGAAGCGATCCCAGTCCTGCTCAAGATCGTCCCACTCGTCCTTGACGTCTTCGCGAGCCAGGTGAAGCTGAACGCGCGCTTCGTCCCGATATTGTTTTACTTTTTCTGACAGTTTCTTGAACTCTTCTTGAAGACTCATCTCAGGCACCTCCTTGGATTGATGGTGCGCTTACAATGCGCCCGAAGGTCAAAAACTGTCAAGGGGCCGTCAGGCCAGACGCTGACAAGGAGGTCAGGGTTTGACCTGGATCAGGCGCGGGCGGCCAGAAGGGCGGACATGTCTCTGAGGTAGTGCCAGGGCGAGAGCGGGTCGAAGCCCTTGGTCGCTCGGTCGATCTGGCTGCACAGTGCAATGGCTTCGTGCAGCTGAGTGCGGTTCAGCCGGCGGGCGGCCTGCTCCATGGCCCGCGCCCTCTGGGGCTGGAACACTCCGCGTTTCTTCAGGAATGCGGCCGGAGTTTCAGCCCGGCCTGCCGACGATTTCAGCTCGAGTAGCAGGTTCAGGTCGCGGGTCAGGACCGCCAGTAAGCCAAGCGGATTTTCGCCCTCCTGCTGCAGCACACTGATCATCTTGCAGGCGTGAGGCGCCCGGCCGGAGACCAGCTCGGTGACCAGTTCGAAGCCGGTAAATCGGGAACTGTCCTGTACCGCCTGTTCAACGGTTTCTTCATCAATAGTATTGCCACGCGCCAGCAGCGACAGCCGGTCCAGTTCCTGGCTGGCGGCGAGCAGGTTGCCTTCAAGGCGTTCGCTCATGATCGCCAGGGCGCCTCGGGTCAGGCTGAGGCCGCGATTGCTGGCCCTCTGTTGAAGCCAGCTCTGGAATTTGTCGGCATCAATCGGCCACACAGGTACATGCACACCTTTGCCCTGGAGCTCTTTGTACCATTTGCGGCGGGTTTCGGATGCATCCAGGCGGGCGCTGATCAGCAAAAGTACGATGTCTTCAGGTGGTTCCTCAAGCACACGCTCGAGCACGGTGCGGCCGTCCCCGAGCTTGCCGGTTGGCAGGTGAATCTCGATACGTCGTTTTTCAGCGAACAGGGACATGGCGCTGAATTCGTCCCCGACCGCGCTCCAGTCCAACTGATGATCGGTATGAAATGTCAGGCGATCGTGGAAGCCGGCATCTTTGGCAGCCTTTCGGACCTGATCGCAACACTCCTGGACAAGCAGCGGTTCATCCCCTGAAATCAGGTAAACCGGTGCGAGACTCTTCTTCAGTAGCTGTGGCAGCTGTCCTGGATTGGTCTTCATGGCTTGCCTGTTGCTGGGGCGTCGGCATCCTGCATGCGTTGAAATTCTGCCCGTATGGCGTCAATCCGTGCGGCACTCAGAGGCGCCAGGCGAAAGAGCACCTGTTGTGCCAGGCGGTCGTTCAGTTGCCGGCGCAGTGCCTCTTCCTCGCGCTGCTTGGCCAGTACGTTGGTCTCATCGTACCGGTAGCTTTCAGTCGTGTTCAGGCGGGTGGTGGCGACGATGGGAATGCGGTCGGAGCTGACCACTTCAATGGCTATGGAGTGCCGAAGTGTATACTCCGCCGCGACCGCCCGGGAGGTGATGGCACTCGCGCGCCGGTCCTGCTCAAAGTCCGCCAGGCGCAGAATGTAGTCAGCCTGCTCGACGGGAGCGAGTTTTATGTCCCCGAGTTTGAGCTGTTCCCTGATGGAAAGGCAAAGCGTTTCGGGAACCGGCGACGAGCAATCCACTGCAAGAGGTTGGAGGGCCGCGGAAACCGGGGGCGCGCCGCGCAGCTGAAACCCGCAGCCCGCCAGCAGCGCCATCAGGGAGGCGGCAGCCGAGAGGCGGATCACCGGTGTCAGAGCAGAGAGCCGGCGCATATCAGTTGGCAACCACATTGACCAGTTTGCCGGGAACCACGATGACCTTGCGTACGGTGACGCCCTCGGTGAAACGCATCACGTTTTCATTCTCCAGAGCCAGCTTCTCCAGGTCGGCCTTGCTGATGTCGACCGGCACATCTTCCTTGGCCCGGACCTTGCCGTTGACCTGCAGGACAACCTGGATCTGGCTGCGCACCATCGCGGATTCATCGGCTTTTGGCCAGGGCGCATCAACCACCGGCTCCTCATGCCCCAGAGCCTGCCAGAGAGTGTGGCAGATGTGCGGCACGATGGGGGAGAGCACCAGAACCGCGGTGTCCAGGGCCTCCTGGCGGACCGCCCGGGTCTGGGGCCCATCACCCTGGAGCTTGCCGACATCGTTGAGCAGTTCCATTACCGCGGCAATGGCGGTGTTGAAGGTCAGCCGGCGGCTAATGTCGTCACTGACCTTGGCAATGGTTTCATGGGTCTTGCGGCGCAGGTTCTTCTGGTCATCGTTCAGGCAGCCGGGGTCCACCGCCGGGGCCGAGCCAGAGGCAGCATGCTCGTTCACCAGGCGCCAGAGCCGCTTGAGGAAACGATGGGCGCCCTCTACGCCGCTGTCAGACCATTCCAGTGACTGCTCCGGGGGAGCGGCAAACATCATGAACAGGCGCACGGTATCGGCGCCATGCTGATCAATAATGGCCTGGGGGTCGATGCCGTTGTTCTTCGATTTGGACATCTTGGTGACGCCGCCCGAGATCACCGGCTCACCGTCCTTGTGCAAGGCCCGAACGGGCTGGCCCTTCTCATCGCGCTCGACGGTAACATCCGCGGGTGAGATCCACACCTTGCCGCCTTTGCTATCTTCGCGATAATAGGTCTCGGCCAGAACCATGCCCTGGCAAAGCAGACGGTTAAAGGGCTCGGAGCTGGTGACCAGGCCCACATCCCGCAACAGCTTGTGGAAGAAGCGCGCGTAAAGCAGGTGCAGGATGGCGTGCTCAATACCACCGATGTACTGATCCACCGGCAGCCAGTAATTGGCGGCGGCCGGATCCAGCATTCCCTTGTCGTAATTGGGGCTGCAGAACCGGGCGTAGTACCAGGATGACTCCATGAAGGTGTCGAAGGTGTCGGTTTCCAGGGTGGCCGGCTGGCCATTGTATTCGGTTTTACACCATTCCGGGTCGGCCTTGATCGGCGACTGCACGCCGTCCATTTCCACGTCCTCTGGCAGGCGCACCGGCAGGCGGTCATCCGGAACCGGCATTTCGGTGCCATCTTCCAGGGTCATCATCGGAATGGGGGCTCCCCAGTAACGCTGGCGCGACACGCCCCAGTCCCGCAGGCGGTAGTTCACCGTGCGCTTGCCGATGTTGTGCGCTTCCAGGTAACTGGCAATTTCATCGAAGGCTTCTTCACTGGTCAGGCCGCTGTATTTGCCGGAAGACACCAGCGTGCCCTTCTCGGTGAACGCCTGTTCCTGAACATCAATCTCGCGACCATCGCCTGCGGCAATAACCTGCTTGATCGGCAGGCGGTACTTCAGGGCAAACTCATGGTCACGCTCGTCGTGGCCCGGAACGGCCATCAGGGCGCCGGTGCCGTAATCAGTCAGAACGAAGTTGGCGATCCAGACCGGAATCTCTTCCTGGGTCAGCGGGTGGATGGCCTTGAAGCCGGTATCGATGCCGCGCTTTTCCATCGTGGCCAGCTCCGCTTCGGCGGTCTTGCTATTGCGGCACTCCTCCACAAATTCGGCGACATCGTGGTGGCGTTCGGCCGCCTCTCTAGCCAATGGGTGCTCGGCTGCAACCGCCATATAGCTCACGCCCATCAGGGTGTCGGGGCGAGTGGTGTAGACCGTGAGGCCGCTGTCCCTGTCCTTGAGCGGGAAGGTCAGTTCGGTGCCCACGGACTTGCCGATCCAGTTGCGCTGCATGGTCTTGACCTGCTCGGGCCAGTCTTCCAGCTCATCCAGATCGTTCAGCAGCTCCTCGGCATAGTCGGTAATGCGGATAAACCACTGGGGAATCTTCTTCTGCTCAACCAGAGCTCCGGAGCGCCAACCGCGACCGTCGACAACCTGCTCGTTAGCCAGAACCGTCTGATCCACCGGATCCCAGTTCACCGTGGACATTTTCTTGTACACCAGGCCTTTTTCATAAAGGCGGGCGAAGAACCATTGCTCCCAGCGGTAATAATCCGGCTTGCAGGTTGCCAGCTCGCGATCCCAGTCGTACCCGAAACCCAGTTGCTTGAGCTGGTTCTTCATGTAGTCGATATTGGCGTAGGTCCACTTGGCTGGGGCCGTCTTGTTGGCAATGGCGGCATTCTCGGCGGGCAAACCAAACGCATCCCAGCCCATGGGCTGCATCACGTTCTTGCCCTGCATACGCTGGTAGCGGGAAACGACATCGCCGATGGTGTAGTTGCGGACGTGCCCCATGTGCAGCTTGCCACTGGGGTAGGGGAACATGGACAGGCAGTAGTACTTGGGCTTGCCCGGCTCTTCCCGGACCATGAAGGTCTTATTCTCTTCCCAGAAATTACGGGCACTCTGCTCTACGTCACGGGGATTGTATTGCTCGTCCATTCCTGCCATTACCGAAAATACCTTGTGTGGAAAATAAAAACCTGTGTCAAAACGATGTCCGGAGCGGGCCGGACATTCTAACGCACACTCGGCTTTACAGGTAGTCTGCCAATTTTCTGTTCTTGTGCCAGACTTTGTAGTAGCGGTGGAAGGTGGCAGCCGGTGCAGCTTCCTGAGACACGCCGTGAATACGTCCGTGTAGGCTTGAGCGCAGCATCCATGCTGCGCACAGTCTCAGGAAGCTGCACCGGCCGCCACCCCGAACCCGGGCCAGCCTGACTCTTGCACCAATGGATCGGCTTTACGCTTTAGTGTGGGATGCCAGGCCCCATTTTAAGTTAGTGTGGGATGCCAAGGTCCATTTTAAGGAGCTCTTATGACAGTACCAGAAAGAAGCCATCTCTCAGGAAAGGCGCTGGAAGTTTATGACCGAATGCTGGAGCGCGTGCAACTGAGGCTTAACGAGCTGCAGAGCACGTCGCTCAAGACCCTGGAGGACGAAGTCCGAAAAGCCGTGGAGTTTGAGTACGAACTGGAGGAGATGAGCCGGGAAGAAGCCGACCTTTTGGGTGCCTACCTGCAGCGGGACCTTGAGCACCTGATGCACTTTGTGGACGAAACCGGCGAGGGGCTGGGGGAATGGCTGCAACTGGACATTGCCCTTATCGAGCACCAACTGGCGGACAAGTTGCTGTCTGTTGCCGACCAGACCCTGGTCGACACCCTCGAGCTCAAGCAGAAGCTGGAGAATCAGGAGGCCGGCCAGTACATCTCCGGCGAGGTGGCCACCGCCGGGATGTTCCAGTGCCTGAATTGCGGCCACATGCGCTGCCTGACCGCAACCAGCCATCTGGAGCCCTGCGAGGCCTGTGGCTCCCACTACTACGAGCGGGTTACGAGCCGCTGGCCGAAACGGGAGGAATGACCCGCTCGCGGACAAACACAATCAGGATGACCGCCAGCGTCAGTACCGGCCAGGAACCGGCCTGCATGAAGGGCGTGCTGCCGGTGGCGGTGTATACCTCGCCGGTCAGGGTGGCGCGCTCGAACTGCGGGATGGTCTCGGTAAGCTCACCGCGATGGTTGATGATGGCTGTAACGCCATTGTTGGTGCCACGGAGCATGTAGCGGCCGGTTTCCAGGGCCCTCATGCGGGCAATCTGAAGGTGTTGCAGTGGGCCAATGGAGTCGCCGAACCAGCCGTCGTTACTGATGGTCAGCAAAAGCCCCGCCTTGCGGGCATTGAACGCCACGAAGTCCGGATAGGCCACTTCGTAACAGATGAACGGCATGACCTTGATGCCGTTTGCCGAGAGCGGAACCTGCCCCGCCGGCCCCCGGGTGAAGCTGCTCATGGGCAAGTCAAAGAACCCGATCAGGCCTCTCAGGACACTTTGTAGCGGTACATATTCCCCAAACGGAACCAGTTTCTGCTTGTGGTACATGCCCTCGCCGTTGCCGATGGCCATGATGCTGTTGTGGTAGGTGAAACTCTCAATCCGGTCACTGAAGCCATACCAGGGGATGCCGGTAATGAGGGTGCTGTGCTCACCCAGTTGCTGGTCAATGTGTTCAATGATCGCGCCGGCCTGGTCCTGGGGAATGGGAATGGCGGTTTCCGGCCACAGGATGAGGTCTTTGTTCCAGTGGCTCTCGGTCATGCCCAGATAGGTCACTATCTGGTCCTTGAGAAATTCCGGATCCCATTTGATCTGTTGGGGTATGTTACCCTGCATGGCCGCAACGGTGGTGGCCTCAGTGCTGAGTCTGGTCCAGTCAATCCGGTTCATCAGGGGAGCCGTCAGCCAGGGCATCAGGGCAATCACCAGGGTGGCGCCGGCGGCGACGGGTCGCCGGTATTTGGCTAGCCACCAGCCGGCGTAGACGGCAGCGCCGGTTGCCGTAACCCAGAAGGTGATGCCATGGACACCTGTGACCGGGGCAAGCCCGGCCAGCGGGCCATCGGTGTGGGCCGTGCCCAGATAAAGCCACGGGAAACCGGTGAGAAGCCAGCTTCGAAGCCAGTCCCCCAGAACCCATATCGCTGGGAACAGGATCAGCCTCCGGACCGGATTGCTGCGGGCCAGCTTGCCCCAGAACCAGAACGCCAGGCCATGAAACAATGCCAGGCCCGACACGAAAATGACGGTGAGCAGGATGGCGACAGGAACAGCCGTGTTGCCGTACTCACTGATGCTGATGTAAACCCAGCTCGCACCGCTGCCGAACAGGCCGAGACCGGTGAGCCACCCGGCCCGGAACAGTTTTTCCGGCGCCAGCGGCACGGTGACCAGGAGAATCAGCAGAACCGAGACCGGCCCCAGCCACCAGAGCTGGAACGGGGAGAAGGTCAGCGTTTGCAGGGCGCCGGTAACCACCAGGGTTGCCGCGCCCAGCCAGCGGTTGTCGGAAAGCGGGGTGTTCAGGGCCTTTGGGCTTGTAACATCATTGCTCACTGCGGGTTACCTGCAACAGACGGATGACACGGTTATCGGCGTTGGCAATGGTAAAGTGCAAGCCGCCAAATTCAACCGATTCGCCTCGTCTGGGCAGGTGTCCGAACTCCTTGAGAACAACGCCACCGATGGTGTCGAATTCTTCTTCGTCGAGATCGGTCTCGAAGAATTCATTGAAATCATCAACCGGTGTTACCGCCTTGACCGCGTAGCTGCCATCGCCCCGGGCCTTGATGTTGGTTTCCTCATCGAAGTCGTGCTCGTCTTCGATTTCACCAACAATCTGTTCGAGTACGTCTTCGATGGTAATCAGGCCGGCCGTGCCGCCGTACTCGTCCACCACAATGGCCATGTGGTTGCGGTTTTCCTTGAACTCCTTGAGCAGCTGGTTCAGGCGCTTGCTTTCCGGAACAAAATTGGGTGGCCGCAGGATTTCCCGGATGCGATTCCAGTTCAGGTCGTTGTTCAGAGCAAGGGGCAGCAGATCCTTGGCCAGCAGAACGCCAATAACGTCGTCCTGGCTGTCGCCAATCACCGGGAAGCGGCTGTGGGCAGAGGAGATAATCTCTCCGAGGAACTCTTTTGGATCCTGGGATGCCTTGACGGTGACCATCTGGGAGCGGGGAATCATGATTTCGTCCACCCGCATGTCGATTACCTGCATGGCACCTTCGATGATGCTCATGGCATCGGTATCGATGATGTTCTGGGACTCGGCGTCCCGCAGGATTTCCAGCACGTCCTCGACGGACTCAGGCCCGCTGGAGAAGGCCTGTGATATACGTTCCAGCCAGGACTTGCTGCCCTGGCTGCGACTCGACTGATCGTCGCTCATGAGTCTTGTTCCGTTTCCTCTGCTTCGTAGGGATTGCCAAATCCGAGCTGCGCCAGCAGCCGGACTTCGAGGGCTTCCATGGCCTCGGCATCTTCGTCTTCAATATGGTCGTAACCCTGGAGGTGCAACATGCCGTGCACCACCATGTGCGCCCAGTGCGCTTCAATAGATTTTTGCTGCTCCCGGGCTTCCACTTCAACCACCGGCGCGCAAATCACCAGATCACCCGCCAATGGCACCGTTATACCGGCTGGCGCTTCAAATGGAAAGGACAACACATTCGTTGGTTTGTCCTTGCCCCGATACTGGTGGTTCAGTGCCTGGCTTTCATCGCTTCCGACAATACGGATGGTCACCTCGGACGGATCCTCGCCCTGCCACGCCAGCTGCGCCCATTCCTGGAAAGCCCGCTCCGAAGGAATGCCGGGCGCCGCATAAACTTGCTGGAAATCCACAGTCAGTCCACTCACTGGCCGGTCGCGCTCCCGTCGTCAAAGGAATCGTAGGCTTCCACAATCCGTTGCACCAGCGGATGGCGGACAACGTCCTTCGCCTCGAACCGGGTAAAACCAATGCCGGTCACTTTGCTCAGGACACTGGCGGCATGAATCAGCCCGGAATTCTGCCCGCGGGGCAGGTCGACCTGGGTGGTGTCGCCGGTGATCACGGCGGTAGAGCCGAAGCCGATCCGGGTCAGGAACATTTTCATCTGCTCCCGGGTGGTGTTCTGGCTTTCATCGAGAATGATGAATGAGTTATTCAGCGTGCGGCCGCGCATGAACGCCAGCGGCGCAATCTCGATCACACTTTTCTCGATCAGTCGCGTCACCTGTTCAAACCCGAGCATTTCATACAGGGCGTCGTACAGCGGTCGCAAATACGGATCCACCTTCTGGGCCAGGTCCCCGGGCAGGAAGCCGAGCTTTTCGCCAGCCTCGACCGCCGGCCGGACCAGCAAAATTCGCTTCACCTGTTCGTCTTTCAGTGCCTCAACGGCACAGGCCACCGCTAGCCAGGTCTTGCCGGTGCCTGCCGGCCCGATCCCGAAGTTGATATCGTGGGTGCGGATGTTGTGCACATACTTCTGCTGGTTTGTGCCCCGGGGTTTGGCTTGCAGCTTCGGCGTCTTGATAACCGTCACGGCGCCATCGTAGGGTACGTCCTCCGGCAGGCGCTCAAAGCCGGTTTCCCGGATAAACAGATGCACCGTATCCGGCGAAATATCCTCCGAGGCCTCGGTCTCCCGATACAGATGCCGGATAACCTCAACGGCCGCTGCCACGTGCTCGGTTTCCCCTTCCACCCGGAAATGATGACCCCGCCTGCCGACTTTCACGCGCAGGCGTTTTTCAATCATCTTCAGGTTTTCATCAAACTGGCCACAAAGCGTCGTCAGCCGACGCTGGTCTACCGGATGCAGGTCAAATTGTCTGTGATCGTTGGCGTTCAAAAGTGCTCCGTTTTGGTCTACTCCCCTGGTTTTGAGGAGTACGTGGTTCTGATTTCAGTGTAACGGGCGCGGGCCGGAAGGGGGCTTCCAAAAAGCGCCCGCAAGTACGTCCCTGTAGGGCTCGGTCGCGCCATCCCTGGCGCTCCACGTTTTTGGAAGCCCCCTTCCGGCCCGCGCCCTGATCAATCTATGTGCAGGTCCGAATATGAAAAAACAAGTAGGTCGGATTAGCCGGAGGCGTAATCCGACAGGGCTCCAGGATCCGATCGCTTTGTTGGATTACGCCTCCGGCTAATCCAACCTACGGCTGCTATTCATCGACATCTTCCTTTGGCACATAAGGGAGTAATCAGCGGAGAGTGGTGGGGCCTTCTTCCCAAAAATGTCTGTGGCCAAGGATGGCCACAGACAAGCGCACATGGGCGGAGCAAACGCATTAGAAGCGAAGCTTCGCGTGCCGCGGAGCGACAGCAATCTCCGATTGCTGGCTGGACCCGCTTGCGGGTGCTCGTAGCGGTTTTTGGGAAGAAGGCCCCACCACTCGCCACGCACCAATCCCGGACCAATAGAGAACCAGACTTAATACAACTCTGAACCCACGGGCACACCCCGCAGAGAGTTGGGATAAGCCTCCACAATCTCGACATCGATAAAGTGCCCAACAACCTCCGGATTCTCATGCCGGAAATTAACGATCCGATTGTTCTCGGTACGCCCCGCATACTCCCCGGGATCTTTCTTGGACAGCCCGGTCACCAGAATCCGCTGGGTGCTGCCCACCATCTTGCGGCTGATATCCATCACATTCTGGTTCAGACGATCCTGCAGGATGCTCAGGCGCTGCTTCTTGACGTCCATCGGCGTCTCGTCGGGCAGGTCCGACGCCGGTGTGCCCGGGCGGGCGCTGTAGACAAAGCTGAAGGACATGTCGAAGCCAATGTCGTTGATCAACTTCATGGTGTCCTCGAAATCCTTCTCGGTTTCACCCGGGAAGCCAATGATGAAGTCCGACGAGAAACTGATGTCCGGGCGAATCTTGCGCAGGCGACGGAGTTTGGATTTGTACTCCAGGGCCGTGTGGCCGCGCTTCATGGCCGCCAGGATCCGGTCGGAACCGCTCTGGACCGGCAGATGCAGGTGGTTAACCAGCTCCGGAACGCGCTCGTAGACATCGATCAGGGCATCCGAGAATTCTACCGGATGGGACGTGGTATAGCGGATGCGGTCGATGCCGTCGATAGCGGCAATCAATTCGATCAGCTCCGCCAGGTCCATGGTGTCGCCGTCGTGGGTTTCGCCCCGGTAGGCATTCACGTTCTGGCCCAGCAGGTTCACTTCACGAACACCCTGGCTGGCCAGGTGGGCTACTTCGGCCACCACGTCGTCGGCCGGGCGGCTGACTTCTTCGCCGCGGGTGTAGGGCACCACGCAGAAAGTGCAGTATTTGCTGCAGCCTTCCATAATGGATACGAAGGCGGAAGGGCCGTCGGCGCCAGGTTCCGGCAGGTTGTCGAATTTCTCGATTTCAGGGAAGCTGACGTCCACTACGCCCACGCCATTACCCTTGGCGCGCACTTCGGTGATCATGTCCGGCAGCCGGTGCAGGGTCTGGGGGCCGAAGACCATGTCCACATAGGGCGCGCGGTCAATGATAGCCTGGCCTTCCTGGGAGGCCACGCAGCCGCCCACGCCAATGATCATGTCTGGCTTTTTGCTCTTGAGTTTTTTCCAGCGGCCAAGCTGGTGAAACACTTTCTCCTGGGCTTTTTCCCGGATGGAGCAGGTGTTCAGCAACAGGATGTCGGCGTCATCTGGCGAGTCGGTCATTTCGACGGTTTCGCCGGTTTTGAGCAGGTCCGCCATGCGGGCAGAGTCGTACTCGTTCATCTGACAGCCGTGGGTTTTGATGTACAGCTTTTTGGCCATGGGTCTCACGTAATCTGGTGGATGGTGCGCCGGGAACTGGGTGGTTGAAATGGGGCGCCAGCAAAAACGAACTGCGTATTATAACGGGGTGCTCAATCTTCAACCACCTTTGTCTCGGCTTGTTGATGGTTTGTCTGTGGTATTATTTCCGGCGTTCTTGCTTGGGTGCAGGAAGCGCTTGGGGGATTGTTTTCCAAAACACGCTACGAGCACATCCATGTGCGCTTGTTTCGGGCCGTCCTTGGCCCTCAACAGTTTTGGAAAACAATCCCCCAATCACTTCCCGGGCGCCTGAGTTACTTGAAAAACGTAGGTCGGATTAGCCGAAGGCGTAATCCGACAACCCGGCTAACCCGACACCCAAACACTAAAATGACCCCCGAACGCCTCGCCCGAATCAAACAAACCCTCAATACCCGTCAACCGGACCTGAGCGTCCTCACCGACCAGGTCCACAAACCCCGGAACCTGTCTGCCATCATCCGCTCCTGCGACGCCTTCGGATTGGCCAACATGCACGTGGTCTGGCCGAAGGAAGGTTTCCGCGCGTTCCGCAAAACCGCCGGTGGCAGCTACCACTGGGTGACCACGCACACCCATCGGAGCATGGACGAGGCGATTGCCGATCTGAAAGGGCAAGGCCACAAGCTTTACGCCGCGCAGCTTTCCGACCGGGCCATCGATTTCCGTGAGGCGGATTATACGGTTCCCTGCACGGTGATCCTGGGTAATGAAGTGGATGGCGTTAGCGCCGACGCCGCGGCCCAGGCCGACGAGCACATTGTGATCCCGATGATGGGCATGGTGGAGTCGCTCAACGTCTCGTCCGCCTGCGCGATTATCCTGTCGGAAGCCCAGAGGCAGAGAAAACTGGCCGGCCTGTTCGACCAGCGTCGGCTGCCGGATGAAGAATACAACCGTTTATTGTTCCGCTGGTGCCAGCCAACGGTCAAACGCTACTGTGACGACCGCAACCTGCCGTACCCGCCCATCGACCCGGAAACCGGAGAGTTAATCGATGGAGTAGGCTGGATGCAGGAAGTCAGAAAGCTTAGGGCGAATCGCCCCAAGTGGAACGGCGAGCCTGGCAAAACAGAAGCTGTGTCAGAATAAAGTCGGGGTCAGATGAAAGCGTTCATCTGACCCCAGGTTCACGCAGGTGGAACGGCCAGCCCGGAAAAGTCGAGAGCGCATCAGAATAAAGTCGGGTCATATGTCAGATCTGTCCGGGGGTGGGAGGTCGTTCCTGCCGGAAAAAGATGTCTGAGCGAAGCGAGTTACTTTTTCCAGAAGGAACGACCTCCCACCTCCGGGCCAGCCCCAAAATCATCAGGCTACAAAGCGGCCTACCCGCAAGGCCTCACTCCTCCCGAGCCTCCAGATAACGCTGAAGCTGCTCCCGCAAAGCCTTGGGAAGCCGGGTAATCGTCAAAGCGTCTTTGTCACGGTCGTAGTACACCGCCTGGTTCACCAGGTCGGAGGAAAACGACACGCTCATGCCGCCGCCAGACCCCGCGATCCGTACCAGCTTCTTGACCTTGCGATGATCCGGGTGCAGCACGCCGCTTTCTGGCAACTCTGCGGTTTTCGAGGCAAATTCCTTGAAGCGTTGTGGCTCACTTTCGTCGAGATAGCCGGACAGCGCCTCGATTTCCACCGGCTCGCCCAGGGCATGCTGCTCCTTGCAGAATTCATAGGCCTTGTTGCGCACCTCACCGGCCTTTTCGGGTTCGGAGGATTTGGCAAAGGCCTCCACCGCATCCAGGAAGGTGATGGTTTCTTTTTCCACGTCCACCTGATTGGTAAACCCGCAGAGCCGGATAAACAGCTCGCCCGGCTCACCGGTGCCGCGGCCGTGGACCAGTGTGAGGTAATTTTCCGCCGGGTTGTTGCCACGCCAGTCGTCCAGTTCGATGCGAACGGCCAGATTCAGGCGGGAGAGGCTGAGAACGTCTGTGGCATCCAGGGTTTCGGTACCATCAAAGCGCATTGCGCTGTCGTTCTCCAGGATAAACAGGTAAAGCACCTCTGAGTCGGCGAGGGCGTCGTGCACGATCATCAGGTGACCATCGAACTCCTCCTGGCTGCCGTTCAGCAGTTCCTGCCACTGACCGAACAGGCGGTCGGTCATAGCGCCAAAGGTTTGCTTGTCTTCCAGGTAGTCTTTTAGCCAGGCGCTGAACGGGCACTCGCCAAGGTCTTCAGAAAACCGCCCGTATTTCTTGCCGGGTTTGCTATTGAACAGCCGCTTCATCTGCTTGTGCAGACCCTCGTAATCGCCACCGGGCTCCTGCAGGGCCTCACCGGCAACGAGTCGGGCGGGCTGGCCCGGCTGGTACTGGCTGGCAAAGGCAGTGCGGAGGTGTTTGATGGCCATTTTCGGCTCCTGTTCGTTGTTTCGGTTAACTCAGAGAGGCGGGATTCTGCCATGTATTGGTGTTGGATTCATTCGTAGTCTGCGGGTTCTGGGGGTGGGCCGCAGGGCAGGTGCGTATTTTTCTTACGAAAAAACAACTCGCTTCGCTCAGACATTTTTTTCTAGAGAAAAATACGCACCTACCCTACGTCCACGAACCTCTCAGTGGTCCGCGTTGCAGAGTGGCTGAATCGTTTCCCGCATTTTTTCCTGGGGCGCTAACACCGGAGTACGCCGGCGGTGGGGTGGGGGTATCTTTTTCTGCCGGGAAAAGATGTCTGAGCGAAGCGAGTTGCTTTTCACAAAGAAAAAGATACCCCCACCCCGACGCCAGCCACCGAAGTAGCCGGCCACCGAAGCAGAGGTATCCCGCATCTACTCAGAAGTCAGAAGTTAGATCCGTTTACCGCGAATCAGGTCCTGAACAACCGTATTAACCGCCTCAGGAACCTCCTGTTCGCTGTCGGCAGAGGCAGAAGCATTGGCGATGTCAGTGCCGAGGTTGACGGCAATGGCAACCAACCCATGGGAGGTCAGAAGCTGGGCAACGCGGCGGCGCTCGTCGGCATCGCCGGCGTTCTCTTCAGTGACCACGACAGTGGTTTTGCCCTGATCGAACAGTGCCCGTTCCAGTGCGAAAGCCAGCGCCGGCGCCTGCTTGCCATTGCAGGCAATGATCGCCGGTTTTTGTGCCAGGCGGCGCTCACGTTCGTCAGCGGATACCGGCTCCAGGGATTCGCCACCTTCTGCCAGGCCGGCAACCATGCCGGCACCGATGGTGACGTTGGTCAGCCGGTCGATGACGATAAAGCTGCCGGTGGCATGGTTGCGCTGGTAGGCATCAAAAGCGATCGGCTGGCTCAGGGTCAGCTCGCACAGGCCGATTTCATTGAGCTGCAGCGCCAGGGGATTCTCGTTCTTCTCAAGGGTGTTCACATCGGTCTGGTGATGGATCTTCTTCACTGTGCCCGAGGTAAATGTGGGCCCGAGCTTGATGTCGTACAGGCGACCGGTTTCCAGCGCTGCGTCGGTCATCCACACGATGTTTGCCTTGAAGCGATTGCCCACTTCCGGCTCGTCTTCCACTTTTACCAGCATGTCACCGCGGCTGATGTCGATTTCGTCGGTCAGCGTGAGGGTGACCGCCTGATCGATATAGGCTTCTTCGAGGTTGCCGTCGAAGGTGACGACTTCCTTCACGGTACTGGTGCGCCGGGAGGGCAGGGCCATGACCTGTTCGCCCGGGCGGATCACGCCGGAGGCGATGGTGCCGCAGAAGCCGCGGAAATTCAGGTTCGGGCGGGTGACGTATTGCACCGGGAAGCGGAAATGCTCCAGGTTCTTGTCCCGGCCCACTTCCACGGTTTCCAGAATTTCCATCAGGGGCTGGCCGGTGAACCAGGGCGTGCTCTCGCTCCGGTTTACCACGTTGTCGCCTTCCAGGGCGGAAATCGGTACGAAGCGGATATCCTTCAGGCCCAGCTTGGCGGCAAACGCCAGGTAATCGTCTTTGATTTCGTTAAAACGCTCTTCGCTGAAATCCACCAGGTCCATCTTGTTGATCGCCACTACGATGTGGCGGATGCCCAGCAGGGAGGCGATGTAGGAATGCCGCCGGGTCTGGGTCAGCACGCCGTGGCGAGCATCGATCATGAGGATCGCCACTTGCGCCGTGGAGGCACCGGTGGCCATGTTGCGGGTGTACTGTTCGTGGCCCGGGGTGTCTGCAATGATGAACTTGCGCTTGTCGGTGGAGAAATAGCGGTAGGCCACATCAATGGTGATGCCCTGTTCCCGCTCCGCCTGTAACCCATCCACCAGCAGGGCCAGATCCAGTTTTTCGCCGGTGGTGCCCATCTTGGCGCTGTCGGTCTTCAGGCTGGCCATGTGATCTTCATAGATCATCTTGGTGTCGTGCAACAGGCGACCGATCAGGGTGCTTTTGCCGTCGTCGACACTGCCGCAGGTCAGCAGGCGCAGGAGTTCCTTGTTCTCGTGCTGCTTCAGGTAGGCCTGAATGTCTTCGGCGATAAGGTCTGATGTATGTGACATGCTTGGAACCCTTGGAGATAAAGTCCGGGTCGGGTGAAGATTTTCACCGGGCCCTGTATTCGTTGCTATCCCGAGGTCAGATGAAGGCTTTCATCTGACCTCTCCTTCAGAAGTAACCTTCGCGCTTCTTCTGCTCCATGGAGCCGGCTGAATCATGGTCAATCACCCGGCCTTGCCGTTCGGAGCTGGTGGCCAGCAGCATTTCCTGGATGATCTCCGGAAGCGTGTCGGCCTCGGATTCGATGGCGCCGGTCAGCGGGTAACAGCCGAGGGTGCGGAAGCGGATGGATTTCATCATCGGTTTCTCGCCTTCCTTCAGGGGCATCCGGTCGTCGTCCACCATGATCAGGGTGCCATCACGCTCCACGACCGGGCGCACTGCGGAGTAATACAGGGGAACGATCTCGATGTTTTCCAGGTAGATGTACTGCCAGATATCCAGCTCGGTCCAGTTGGACAGCGGGAACACCCGGATGCTCTCACCCTTGTTGATCTTGCCGTTATAGATGTTCCAGAGCTCCGGGCGCTGGTTCTTCGGGTCCCAGCGGTGGTATTCGTCGCGGAAGGAGTACACGCGCTCCTTGGCCCGCGATTTTTCTTCATCCCGGCGGGCGCCGCCGAAGGCTGCATCAAACTTGTATTTGTCCAGGGCCTGCTTGAGGGCCTGGGTTTTCATCACATCGGTGTGCTTGGCACTGCCGTGGGTGAACGGGCCTATGCCCTGCTTGATGCCGTCCTCGTTCTTGTGAACGATGAGATCAAGCCCGTACTCTTTCACCTTGCGATCCCGGAAGTTGATCATATCCCGGAATTTCCAGGTGGTGTCAATGTGCATCAGGGGAAAGGGAGGTTTGCCCGGATAAAAAGCCTTGCGGGCCAGGTGCAACATGACTGCGGAGTCTTTGCCGATGGAATACAGCATCACCGGATTGTCGAACTCGGCTGCCACTTCCCGGATGATGTGGATGCTCTCGGCTTCCAGCTGCTTCAGATGCGTAAGGTTGTATGTGGTCATGGTAATCCGTTGCCGCCTTGCGGGCCGTTATGGCTGTGCGAATTGATAGTGCAACTCTAATTGATTATGCAACTATACCAGAGCCGGTAAGGGCATAAGAAGACGGCCAACTAGACATTGGCGTTATAACAATATAGCAGGCACCGGTGCGGGCTGGGGAAATTCGGGGCTCAGGCCGGGTTGCGGGAGTCGGCCAGTAATTTGGCAACGTAGCGATCGACATAATCGAAGCCGTTGCCCTCAAACTCTGCGAACTGAATACCCAACTGGAATTCGTCTCTGGCAATCCGGCGCATGTGCACGATGTTGCCGTCGGCAATTATGGAAACCGGTTGAGTGGCAACCACGGGCACGGAGAACCGGGTTTTGACCGCAATCCAGTTGCCGGGTGCGGGTGTTTTTTGCTCCGGAATCAACTGCTTGATGGTATCCTGATTGCAGGAGATCATGACTCCGGTGCGTGAAAGATTGGCAACCGAACAGGTCAGGCAGCAGCCGTCCGGCTTTTCAATGGTGATATCAGTGGCAACGTCTACCCGTTGCTGGTTGCGCAGATTCAGTTTGGCGGCGACAGGTTTCATTTTTACTCTTCTGGCGTGTCCGGTTGCAAAGGAGGCTGCCTTTCCCATAAGTCCCTTCCAGAAAAACACTCAAGCTCACGATAAGCACATGAAAGTGTAATTGTTTACTTTGTGATCAGCAAGAAGTCTGCCATCCATTATCGCTGTTTTATCAGTTATTTCTGAACGAAGCGTCACAAAAAATGACACGTGTCAGTATTTTCCACCGGTCCGGCCGGTCCGGCTTTTGCTGCAGCCGGCACCGTGCCTGGTGTAAAATGCCCGCTTCATTTATTGGCGAGCTTTTATCCAGCTCCGGGACTTCTTACTTACATGACAGACAATACCCAGAACCCTGCGCCCACAACCGGTCATGGCAAGGTCGGCTTTATCAGCCTCGGCTGCCCGAAGGCCCTGGTGGATTCGGAGCGGATCCTTACTCAACTGAGGCTGGATGGCTATGATGTGGTTCCCACTTATGACGACGCTGATATCGTGGTGGTGAATACCTGTGGCTTCATTGATGCCGCCAAACAGGAATCCCTTGATGCCATCGGCGAGGCCATCAGCGAAAACGGTAAAGTCATCGTGACCGGCTGTATGGGCGTCGAAGCCGACAGGATTCGTGAGACCCACCCCGGTGTTCTAGCGGTTTCCGGGCCCCATGCCTACGAGGAAGTGGTGGGAGCTGTTCACCAGTTTGTTCCCCAGAAGAAGCAGCACGATCCATTCACCGATCTGGTCCCGCCACAGGGTATCAAACTGACGCCAAGGCATTACGCCTATCTCAAGATTTCCGAGGGCTGCAACCACCGCTGCACCTTCTGCATCATTCCCTCCATGCGTGGCGATCTGGTAAGCCGCCCCATCGGCGATGTGATGGATGAAGCCCAGCGCCTGGTGGACGCTGGTGTAAAGGAGCTGTTGGTGATCTCCCAGGACACCTCGGCCTACGGAGTTGACACAAAATACCGCACCGGTTTCTGGCAGGGGCGGCCGTTAAAGACCAAAATGCAGTCGCTGTGCGAAGCGCTCGGAGAAATGGGCGTTTGGGTGCGCCTGCATTACGTTTACCCGTACCCCCATGTAGACGACATCATTCCCCTGATGGCCGAAGGCAAGATCCTGCCGTACCTGGACATCCCGTTCCAGCACGCCAGCCCGAAAGTCCTCAAGGCCATGAAACGCCCGGCCCACGACAGCAAAACTCTGGAGCGCATCCGCAAGTGGCGGGAAATATGCCCCGAGCTGACCATCCGGTCGACCTTCATCGTCGGCTTCCCCGGCGAAACCGAGGAAGATTTCCAGTACCTGCTGGATTGGCTCGACGAAGCGCAGCTGGACCGCGTGGGTGCGTTCAAATACAGCCCGGTGGAAGGTGCCAAAGCCAATGAGCTGGAAGGCGCGGTTCCGGAAGAAGTCAAAGAAGAGCGCCTGGCCCGCTTCATGGAAAAACAGGCCCAGATTTCCGCCGCCCGCCTGCAGGCTAAAATCGGTAAAACCATCGACGTTCTGATCGACGAAGTTGACGAAGAGGGCGCTATTGGTCGATCAAAGGCCGATGCGCCGGAGATCGACGGCATGGTTTACCTCAACGACGAGACTGACCTCGTTCCCGGGGAGATTGTTCAGGCTGTTGTTGAGCATGCCGATGAGCATGACCTTTGGGCCCGTTTGGTGTAATTGGCCTCTTGTGGGGCTCCTGGCGTTTTTGGATTGGAACTGACGCCCGGGCGGGGACGGCTTTCCAAAACACGCTCCTTGCGGCACCCCTCCGGGGTCCGGCCTGCAATCGAAGATTGCAGTCGTGAGGCTGTCGCATGAAGCTACGCTTCATAAGCGCTCGGCCCCACCCATGTGACGCTTGGGCTCCGCCATCCCTGGCTCCGCACAGTTTTGGAAAGCCGTCCCCGCCCGCGCTGGTCGAACAGACAGTTATCGCCAAATTCCTGATGTAGGTCGGATTAGGCGAAGCCGTAATCCGACAAGCGGTTTCGATCATTAATGCGGTGTCGGATTACGCCTTGCTAATCCGACCTACGGAGTTCGCAGGCCTTGGCGGGAAGCTTCTCCCAAAAATGTTGGAGGCCAAGGATGGCCGGAAACAAGCGCACATGGACGTGCTCGTAGCGGTTTTTGGGAGAAGCTTCCTGCCAAGGCCTCCCCCGCAATAACGAAGCTGGGGCCGCAATCAATACCACGACCCACAGCTAGCAGGAGAACCGAAAAGTCAGCCCCCAAGCTTCTTAACCAGAATCTCGTTAAACAGCTTCGGATTCCCCTGACCCTTGGACGCCTTCATTAAAGGCCCCATAAACCCGCCAAGCATCTTCTTCTGTTTCTTGGGATCGGATTCCTGCTGATACTGGGCCACCTGATCCGGCATGCCGGCCAGGACCTCATCCACCATGGCTTCGAGGGCGCCGGTGTCGGACACCTGCTTCAGGCCATTGGCGTTGATGATGGCGTCGACATTGTCGTTCTCGCCAGACCAAAGCGCCTCGAAGACCTTCTTGGCACCGGCGGACGAGATCGTGTTGTCGGCAACTCTTACCACCAGGTCACCCAGTTGGACGCCGGTGATGGGCGAGTCGGCAACGGACTTTTCCTCAGCATTCAGGCGCGCGGAGAATTCGCCCTGGATCCAGTTGGCCACCAGCTTGGCGTCTTTGCAGTGGCTGGCCGCTTCTTCGAAGAAGGCGGCCAGTTTTGAATCGCCACTGAGCAGGCTTGCGTCGTAGTCGTTCAGGCCATACTGCTCCTTGAAGCGCGCTTTGCGGGCGTCCGGCAGCTCGGGGAGGCGGTTGCGGGCCTCTTCGATGAACGAGTCATCGATTTCCACCGGCAACAGGTCCGGGCAAGGGAAGTAGCGGTAGTCGTTGGCTTCTTCCTTGGTGCGCATGGAGCGGGATTCGTCGCGGTCACCGTTGTACAGGCGGGTTTCCTGCACAATGCGGCCGCCGTCCTCCAGAATGTCCATCTGTCGCTCGACTTCGTGGGCAATGGCCTGCTCCATGAAGCGGAACGAGTTCAGGTTCTTGGTTTCGGTGCGGGTGCCCAGGGTGTCCGAGCCTTTGGGCTTCAGGGAGATGTTGACGTCGAAACGCATGGACCCCTGGGACATATCGCCATCACATATGCCGAGGGATGTCACAATCCCGTGCAGCTTTTTCGCGAACGCCACGGCTTCTTCCGCGTTGGTCATGTCTGGTTCGGTGACCACTTCAATCAGCGGCGTGCCGGCCCGGTTGAGATCCACACCGGTCATGCCGTGAAAATCCTCATGCAGGGATTTACCGGCGTCTTCCTCCAGATGGGCGTGGTGAATGCGCACGCGCTTGGTTTCGCCATTGGCCAGATCAATGTCGACATAGCCGGGGCCGACGATCGGGCGCTCCAGTTGGGTGGTCTGGTAGCCCTTGGGCAGGTCCGGGTAGAAATAGTTCTTGCGTTCAAATACCGAGCGGCGCTCGATCTCGGCATTCACCGCCAGGCCGAACATCACCGCATAGCGGAAAGCCTGCTCGTTGGGCACCGGCAGGGTGCCGGGCATGGCCAGGTCAACGGCATTGGCCTGAGTGTTGGGCTCGGCACCGTAGGCGGTGCTGGAGCCGGAAAAAATCTTGGTCTTGGTGGCGAGCTGAACGTGAATTTCCAGCCCGATCACAATGTCCCACTGCATAGTCATTCTCCTGTCCCGGGCTTATTGCGGTTCACGCTGGTGCCAGTCGGTCACCTGCTGGAATTGATGGGCGGCGTTCAGCAAACGGGCCTCGGAGAAATAATCCCCGATGATCTGCAGTCCCACCGGCAGACCGTCCACAAAACCGGCCGGCACCGACATGGCCGGCACGCCCGCCAGGTTGATGGCAATGGTGAATACGTCCTCGAGGTACATGGTGACCGGATCGTTGGTCTTTTCGCCCTGGATAAACGCAGGCGAAGGCGTGACCGGGCTCATCAGCACGTCCACTCCCTTGAAGGCGTTGATGAAATCCTGCTGGATCAGCCGGCGAACCTTTTGGGCCTTGAGGTAATAGGCATCAAAATAACCCGCAGAGAGGGCGTAGGTGCCCACCAGGATCCGGCGCTTCACCTCAGTGCCAAAACCCTCGGCACGGGATCGAGTGTACAGGTCCATCAGGTCCTTCGGGTCGTCGCAGCGGTAGCCGTAGCGAACTCCGTCGAAGCGGGACAGGTTGGCCGAGGCCTCCGCCGGTGCAATCACGTAATAGGCGGCAATGGCCAGCTTGGCGTTGGGCAGCGACACCTCTTTAACAGTGGCCCCCAGCTTCTCGTATTCTTTTACCGCGTCGCGAACCTGCTGTTCCATCGCCGGGCTGAGCTGGTCACTGAAGTACTCCTTCGGCAAGCCGATCTTCAGACCTTTCAAGGGCTCGTTCAGCGTGGCGGTGTAATCCGGCACCTCACGATCAATGGAGGTGGAGTCTCTCGAATCAAAGCCCGCCATGACATTCAGCATCAGCGCATTGTCTTCTGCTGTGCGAGCCATGGTGCCGCCCTGGTCGAGACTGGAGGCAAAGGCAATCATCCCGTAGCGGGATACCCGGCCATAGGTCGGCTTCAGCCCGGTCACACCACACAGCGCCGCCGGCTGGCGGATCGAACCGCCGGTATCCGTCGCCGTGGCCGCCGGTACCAGCCGGGCCGCCACTGCTGCTGCCGAGCCGCCGGAGGAGCCGCCCGGCACCCGCTTCTCACCCTGGCCCAGCCCCCAAGGGTTGGTCACCGCCCCGAAATAACTGGACTCATTGGAAGACCCCATGGCGAACTCGTCCATGTTGGTCTTGCCCAGACACACCGCACCCGCCTGGCGGAAATTCGCCGTAACGGTGGCATCGTAGGGCGGAACAAAGTTCTCCAGCATACGGGAACCGCATGTAGTACGAACACCGTTGGTACAGAAGATATCCTTGTGCGCGAACGGAATGCCTGTCCAGGGCGTGGTATTCCCTGCTGCCCGCTGCTCATCCGCCGCCCGGGCATCGGCCAGCGCCTGTTCTTCGGTCACAGTAATAAAACTGTTGTACTTGCCATCTTCCCGCTTGATGCGGTCGAGGAACTGCTGGGTCAGCTCCAAGCTGGAAACCTGGCCGCTTGCCAGTTCCCGGGAAAGCTCTGCTACGGACTTGTTATGCATGATGAATCCTGAAATCGCTGTTCGTCAGATCACTCAATTCCCGTGAATCGCTCTGTAGCTCATTCACTCGTTTGCTTATTCAATAACCCTGGGAACCAGATAAAGCCCGTTCTCGGTGGCTGGCGCAATCGCCTGGAACGCCTCCCGCTGATTGGTCTCGGTCATCTCATCGGCGCGCAGACGCTGGACGGCATTCAGCGGATGGGCCATGGGCTCCACCGAATCGGTATCGGCCGCACCCAGCTGATCCACCAGATCCAGGATATTGCCCAGATCCTTTTCCAGTGCCGAAACCTGCTCGTCATCCACACGAATGCGGGCGAGCACAGCGACTTTCTCAATGTCCTTGCGGGAAATGGTCACGCATTACCTCCCAGATAAATGAAATGTCGGTAATAAATCTTTAGAGTTTGAAGGTGAATCTGAAGTTCGGGGTCGGTCGGAGATTGCCTTTCAAAACGGTTGAGGGCCAGGGACGGCCCGAAACAAGCCCACATGGATGTGCTCGTAGCGTGTTTTGAAAGGCAATCTCCGAGCGGCCCTCCGCCCAAGGTAAAAAATTAAAGCGCTATGGTAACAGATTCGAACAATCGCGGGAGGCCCCGGGCCACAAGGTAAATGTGTGAACCGTAAGGCGCGAGGCCCGTTCACGCCTTGCCTGCGGGGGTGCTCACTGCTAAAGTTGCCGCATCTTTTCTACGCGACTGCAACTCTCAGGTTGAAACTACACGAATGTTGATAAAAAGACTCCGAGGCTTATTCTCAAGCGACCTGTCCATCGACCTGGGCACCGCCAACACCCTTATTTATGTGCGCGAGCGCGGAATCGTGCTGAACGAGCCCTCCGTTGTTGCCATCCGCACGAGTGGATCCCAGAAAATGGTCGCCGCCGTCGGCGCCGAAGCCAAGCGCATGCTGGGCCGCACCCCGGGCAATATTACCGCCATCCGCCCGATGAAAGATGGCGTGATCGCAGACTTCGTGGTCACTGAAAAAATGCTCCAGCACTTTATCCATAAAGTGCATGAGAACAGCTTTATTACCCCGAGCCCCCGGGTACTTGTCTGCGTACCCAGCAAATCTACCCAGGTCGAGCGCAAGGCCATTCGCGAATCCGCCCTGGGTGCCGGTGCCCGTGAAGTCTTCCTGATTGAAGAGCCCATGGCCGCAGCCATTGGTGCCGGCCTGCCGGTGGAAGAAGCCAGCGGTTCCATGATCGTGGACATTGGTGGTGGCACCACTGAAATCGCCATCATCTCCCTGAACGGCATTGTCTATGCCGAATCAGTCCGGGTCGGTGGTGACAAGTTCGACGAAGCCATCGTCACCTACGTGCGTCGCAACTACGGCAGCCTCATTGGCGACTCTACCGCCGAGCGCATCAAGCACGAAATCGGTTGCGCCTACGAAGGCCTCGACATTCGCGAGATCGACGTTCGCGGCCGCAATCTGGCAGAAGGGGTGCCCCGGGCCTTTACCCTGAACAGCGAAGAAATTCTCGACGCGTTGCAGGAATCCCTGGCGCAGATAGTCCAGACCGTTAAAAGCGCACTGGAGCAGTCACCGCCTGAGCTGGCCTCCGATATCGCCGAGCGTGGTATCGTACTGACCGGCGGCGGGGCACTGCTGCGCGGGCTGGACAAACTGATCAGCGAAGAAACCGGACTGCCGGTGATCATCGCTGAGGATCCACTGACCTGTGTCGCCCGTGGTGGCGGCAAGGCGCTGGAAGTGATTGACCGGGGTGGCATCGGAATGTTCTCCCAGGAGGGATAATCCTGCAGGGGAGGGTTCGCCATTAAAACGATCTTTGTCCAGGGGCCTGTTCCCGGTTTCAGGCTCTTCCTGGTTCTTCTCGTATCGGCAGCCCTTGTGGTTGCCGATGCGCGTTTCGACAAGCTCTCATCCGTGCGCAGCACCATTGCCACGGGCCTGGCGCCGGTGTACTGGCTTGGCAATGCGCCCTACGAATTCTCCGATTGGGTGGCGGGGCTCTTTGTCAATAAACAGGACCTGCAGGAGGAGAACGAAGACCTCCGGGCCCGTTTGCTGATTCTTGAGCGCCGAGCCCTCAAGTACGCGGCCCTCGCTTCCGAGAACAATGAACTGCGCCGCCTGATGAACTCCTCTGAAGTGCTGGACGACCGGGTCATCGTCGGTGAGGTCGTCGGCGTCTCTCCGGATCCGTTTTCCCATGAGATTATCATCAACAAAGGCCGGCGGGATGGCGTGAAGCCCGGTCAGGCCATTCTCGATGCCCACGGTTTGATGGGGCAGGTCGTGCAGAGCAGTCAGCTGACCTCCCGTGTTCTGCTGGTGTCAGACAGCAGCCACGCGGTTCCGGTGGAAGTGGTGCGCAACGGGTTACGGGCCATCCTGCTGGGCACCGGCGACAGCGATACGCTTGATCTGGTTCATGTTCCAGATACCGCCGACATCCGCGAGGGCGACCTGCTGGTAAGTTCCGGCCTCGGTGGCCGATTCCCCCGGGGCTACCCGGTGGCTGAAGTGAGCCGTATTACCATGGAACCCGGTGAGCCGTTTGTATCCATCGAGGCGACCCCGAAGGCGCAACTGAACCAGAGTCGCCTGGTGTTGGTGGTGTTTCCGCCAGAAGGGAAATCGGCAGGCGATCAGGTTGCTGAAAGTGCCTCCGGGGCAGGTACCGAGCAGGGAGGGCAGGATTGATGTTGTCGGTGATCAGCTATCCGGTTTTTGTTCTCTCCGTTATCGTCGCCCTGGTTTTCAGCATTTCACTGTTTCCCATCGGCTGGTTCGAATTCCGGCCTGAGTGGCTGGGTCTGGTGGTTTTCTACTGGACCTTCCGGGCGCCGGCCCAGTTCGGCATTCTACTGGCCTGGTGTCTCGGCCTGCTGCTGGATGTCCTTGAAGCCACGCCCCTCGGTGTAAATGCCATGGCCATGGCGCTCATTGCCTTCCTGGTGCTCACGATCCACCAGCGCCTTCGCATGTACCCGATGCCCCAGCAGTGTCTGATGGTGTTCCTGTTGCTGGGCATCAACCAGATGCTGGTGCACTTCATCAAGCAGTTGCTGGGCGCCGAGGATGCCGGGTTCAGCTACCTCTGGCCGGCCCTGACCAGCGCCCTGGCGTGGCCGGTATTCTCCATCCTGCTGGACAATATTAACCGCAAACTGGGTTAGCCATGTCGTCAATCATTCTTGCTTCGGCCTCGCCGCGTCGGGCGCAGCTGTTGCAGCAGATCGGGCTCAGCTTTTCGGTTCTTCCGGCCGATATCGATGAAACGCCGGAAGTGAGTGAGGCGCCGGAACACTATGTCGAACGCCTGGCCCGGGAGAAAGCGCTGGTGGTCTCGCAAACGTCACCGGGCTGTCTGGTGCTGGGTTCGGATACCTCCGTGGTTCTGGATGGCATGATCCTCGGCAAACCGTCTGGCGAAGCAGAGGCCTGCGCAACCCTGGCCCGGCTCTCAGGTGCCACCCACCAGGTAATGACCGCGGTTGCGCTGGCTTGCGATGGCCAGTGTCATTCCCGACTGGTGGTGACCGAAGTAGGCTTCCGGCGACTGTCTGCTGATGAGATAAGCGCCTACCTCGCCACCGGTGAACCGATGGACAAGGCCGGAAGTTATGGAATTCAGGGCCTTGGTGGTATTTTTGTCAATGAACTCCGGGGTAGCTACAGTGCCGTGGTTGGTCTGCCACTGGAGCAAACCGCCGTATTGCTGGCAGATGCCGGCTACCCGGTTTGGAAACACTGGCCACGCAGTCTGGAGAGCCAAACGAAATGAGTGAAGAAATACTGATCAACGTTACCCCCGTTGAAACCCGTGTGGCTCTGGTCGAAAACGGTATGCTGCAGGAAGCCTATATCGAACGCACCAGCCGGAAAGGCATCGTGGGGAACATCTACAAGGGTAAGGTGGTTCGGGTGCTGCCCGGTATGGAAGCTGCGTTCGTCGATATTGGTCTGGAGCGGGCGGCGTTTATTCACGCCTCCGATGTGGTTCCGAGCCAGTCCAATGGCGATGATCCGGCAGATTCACCGAAAACCGTGCCTGACATCCGCAGTCTGCTCCGCGAGGGTCAGTCCCTGGTGGTTCAGGTCACCAAGGACCCCATCGGCACGAAAGGCGCGAGGCTGACGACCCAGCTTTCCATACCCTCCCGGTACCTGGTGTTCATGCCCGGCGTCAGTCATGTCGGTATTTCCCAGAGGATCGAGGATGAGAATGAGCGGGCGCGCCTCAAATCCCTGATCGAGGAAGCGTCAGCAGAGGATCCGGAGGTGCAGGGGGGGTACATTATCCGGACCGCCGCTGAAGCCGCCCCGGCGGGCGATCTGATTGGCGACATGATCTACCTGCACCGGCTGAGCCAGTCCATCCACGAACGGATCTCGAGGGTTCAGGCACCGGCCGCGGTCTACCAGGACCTGCCGCTGTTCATTCGTACCATCCGGGACCTGATCCGGCCGCAGACCGAGAAGGTCCGCATTGACAGCCGCGAGAGCCATCAGCGGGTCATGGATTTTGTTGATGAGTTTGTGGCTGAATTTGCTGACAAAGTCGAATATTACCCGGGCGAGCGGCCAATATTTGATCTTTACTCTGTGGAAGACGAAATCCAGAAGGCGCTGAGCCGTAAGGTTCAGCTCAAGTCCGGTGGTTACGTGATTATTGATCAGACCGAAGCCATGACAACCATCGATATCAATACCGGTGCGTTTGTCGGCCACAGGAATCTGGAAGAAACCATCTTCAAGACCAATCTTGAAGCTGCCCGGGCCATCAGCCGCCAACTGCGTCTGCGAAATCTCGGTGGCATCATCATTATTGATTTTATCGACATGGAAGACCCCGAGCACCAGCGCCAGGTGCACCGCATGCTGGAGAAAATGCTGGAGCGGGACCACGCCAAAACCAAGATTACCGGCGTATCCGAGCTGGGTCTGGTGGAAATGACTCGCAAGCGCACCACCGAGAGTCTCGGCCAGGTGCTGTGTGAGCCCTGTCCGGTCTGTGATGGTCGCGGATTCCTGAAAACCACGGAGACCGTTTGCTATGAGGTGTTCCGGGAAATCCTGCGGATCAACCGCGCCTACGACGCTGAGAGTTATCTGGTCATGGCCTCACAGAGTGTGGTCGATCGTCTGCTGGACGAGGAATCCGACAACGTGGCCGACCTGGAGACCTTCATCAGCAAAACCATTCGCTTCCAGGTAGAGCCGTTCTACAGTCAGGAGCAGTACGATGTTGTATTGCTCTGATCCCGGGGCACACGTCCGGCCAGTGGCGTAAGGTGCCCGGATGTCCCCCGCCGACCAACAGCCGCCGCTTCCGGAAAATCTGCCAGAGAGCCCCCCGGTTCGTCTGGCGGCTCGCCTTTCCAGCCTGATCTGGTGGGGGCTTCTTCTGGTGCTGGTGCTTTTCGCCCTCTATGCCGGGCTGGGGCGCCAGCTGACCCAGAACATTGACAGCTTTCGCGATGATCTGGCCAGCGAGCTTTCCGACCGTTTGGGCCATGAGGTCAGCATCGGCAGCCTGTCGTCCCGCTGGTACTGGCTTGACCCTGCCTTTACCGCCCGTGATATCCGGGTTCGCCATCCGCAAACCGGCGATGTTGTGGCAAATCTGCAGTACCTCAATATCCGGTTTGACGCCCTTGCCTCGCTGATGCGAATGAGGATTGTGTTTGAGGATTTCGAAGCCGACGGACTGGAACTGACGCTTAAACAAGGCCCGAGCGGCGATATGACGGTGCGCGGTGCTGAAATGGCGGAGCCGGTGAGCAACCAGCTGCGCGAGTGGCTGGAGCTTGCCGGGGACTGGCTGTCTGACCCCTATGTCAAGATTACTCGGGTGGATCTGGGCATTCGGGACAGCCAGGGCAATCGTCGCCAACTGGATATTCCCCAACTGGATCTGGTTTACCGCCGCGGGCTGTTCCATGCCTCTGGCCGGGCCATGCAGTCCGGCACCACCCAGCAACTCGCGAGTTTTGCCTTGGTGGGGCGGCACTTCTTCCGGGGCGACTTCACCGGGCAGCTTTATCTCGACGTGGACTCCGGCCGGCTGTTCGACGGCTTGATTGACGAATACCATTGGCGGACGCTTCGCGTGGAAGGGTTTGATCTGGGCGGTGAAGCCTGGCTGACCTTCAGGGATGGCGTTTTGCAGCAGGTCAATGGAAGCGTTCAGACACCTTACCTCCAGCTCGGTGTGGGGCAGCAGTCGCTGGCGCCCCTGGAGGATATACAGGCTCGATTTGGCTGGCGGCGTCATGAAAAGGTCATGGCCGGGGAAAACCTGGAGGATCCGGGTTCGCCGGTCCTTGGCGAGTGGCATCTCAAGCAGCTCCAATGGACCTGGAATGGCGGTATTGTGTCCCCGTTCAGCCTGCGACTGGCCCCTTCCAAGGGGGGCATGTCAATCGTCGCTGATGCGCTGCCACTGGCGCCTGCTCGCCGCCTTGCAGCGCAGCTTCCGATTCTCCCCGAACCGGCGCTGAGGGCACTGCGCGACTATCGGCCGGCCGGGTTCCTTGATCAGCTTGAAGTTTTCCTGCCCGACCAGTCCCCGGGAAAGTTCGAGCTTACCGGCCGGCTTCGGGATGTCAGTATTCGGGCCCATGGCGGCGCACCGGGCGTCGGTTCGGTGAACGGTGGTATTTTTCTGGACCGGAGTGGCGGTTACGTTCAGTTGGCGGCTGGTGAGACACCGGTGAGCCTTGATTTTCCCCAGCTCTTCGGCAGTGCCTGGAGCTTTCCGGTACTCGACGGCCGGGTTGCCTGGCGACTGGACGGCCCCATCACCCGGGTGTTCTCGGATGACATTCGCATGGTCTACGGAGAGAACACGCAAATCGAGGGCGCATTTGATCTGAAGCTGGATCGCGAGGGTGAAGACAATCTGGGCCTGAAAGTGGCGTTGAAAAACGGCACTGCAGCGATGCTGGCGGACTTTGTTCCGGTCAAGGTGGTCAGCCCCGGGCTTTATGACTGGCTGACCACGGCCATCCTTGAAGCGGATATCAGCTCCGGAACCTACTTCGGTCATGGCCAGATAGGTTCTGGTGCCCCAAGAGATTCCTTTGTTTCCTCAATGGCCTACGAATTCGACCAGGCGACCGTGCGCTATTCCGACGACTGGCCGGAGGTCCGCTCTGCCCGGGGCCGGGTTGAGGTCCACAACGGCAACGCACTGGTCAAGCTCGAAGCCGGCGAGACTGGGGGACTGAACCTGAATCCGGGCACCGTCAGAGTCGTGCCCGAAGACGAGGGCGCCAGGATTAAAGTGGATGTATCGGCCATGGTGCCGGGTGAGTCGATCGGCTACTGGATGGACAATAGCCCGCTGGGGGACATGGCGGGAACTGAAGCCCGGAAACTCGACTATGGCGGCCAGTATCAACTGGCCCTGGGGATTGATCTGCCATTGGCCACCGGGCAGCCACCCGTGGTTGAGGCGAAGGTCGCTGTGGAAAACGGTTCGGTGGCTTATGCCACTGCCGGTCTCTCCTGGGAGGATGTTCACGGCGCGCTCACCTATCACAGCGAAGACGGCTTTTCTGGCGGGCCCCTGGCGGCGACGTTCCTTGGTTATCCCGTCGCTGTGGCTTTCAGTCGCGCCAAATCAGGGGAGGCGCTCAGTATTCGTCAGTCAGGAACCCTTCCGGTGCCGGGTATCTTTGCCCGCGCCGGGCTCTCAGCGAACGCCGGTTTTGGCCTCAGCGGGAAGGTACCCTACATCGCTGAACTTGATGTGGGGGCGGATTCGGCCTCCGGTATCCGGGTGCGTTCGAGTCTCCAGGGGTTGGCAGTTGACTGGCCCGAGCCGTTATCTAAATCTGTTAGCGAGGTAGCGCCCCTGCGCGCTGTCATTAATCCTTCCGCAGCCGGCGGGTTAGGCGTTACCGGGGAGTGGGAAAACCGGCTGGCGTTTGATTTTTTGTGGAAGGAAACCGGGTTTGACCTTCACCTTGGCCGCCTCAATCTCGGCAGCCAGGTACTCAGGGATATCGATATCAATGCCCTGGATCTCCCCGATCGGTGGGTGGTCACAACCAGCTCCAAGCGCGCCAAAGGACGGGTGGTGATCCCCGATGATGCCGGGGCGGTACAGGTTGATCTTGAGGTTCTTCGGCTTATGCGCGGCAACGGCGACGTCAAACCCTCTGCGGAGCTGCTCACGCTCAAGGAGCAGCTCGAAGCCTTCCGGGCGTTGGATATGGGCAACTGGCCAGACATTGATGTGACCATCGCCGACCTCCAACTGAATGCCGATTCTCTGGGAAGCTGGGCATTTCGGCTCCGCCCCGAACCCAATCGGCTCAACGTCAATGCCATAGAGGGGCGGCTCAATTCGCTGACACTGCTGGGTGATATGAGCTGGAGCATTGTCGATTCGCGGGAGACAACTCGATTCCAGGGTTCCATCAGCGGTGGTGCCCTGGCTGACCTGAATGACCTTTTTGATACCGATGTGCCGGTTGCCAACAAGGCCACCCGGATTGAGCTGGATCTGGACTGGCCGGGTCGTCCGGATGAATTTGCGGTGTCGCAACTCAATGGTTCGGTCAGTATCAGACTCGACGAGGGCGTAATTCTTGAAAGCAGCAGTTCCGCCCAGTTATTCCGTATTTTCAATCTGCTGAACTCGGATACGCTATGGCGCCGGCTCAAGCTCGATTTTTCCGACCTCTATGAGCGGGGCGTGGCGTTCGATGCGATTTCGGGCAAGGCACGGCTCACCAACGGCCTGTTGACGCTGGATCCCGAGCTCCAGGTGGTGGGGCCTTCTGGTGCCTTTAAACTCAGCGGAACAACGAATATGGCGAGCGAGCAGCTGGATATGCGCCTGGTGGTTGTCCTGCCGCTCACCCAGAATCTGCCCCTGGCGGCCCTGCTTATGGGCGCCAGTGCGCCCATTGGCGGCGCCTTGTTTGTTCTGGACAAGATTCTGGGCGACCCGCTGAGCAGACTGACCAGTGCAACCTACAGCGTTACGGGCACATGGGAAGAGCCGGTGGTAGAGTTGGAGCGGGTATTCGATACTGGCAAATAATCGGTTCTGGTGAATTACGACGGGAGACTGTCATGAGCGAGCGTGTTTCCGGCAGGGTAGCCGCCATTCAGATGGTAAGCAGCCACGATATCCCGACCAACCTGGCCGAAGCGGAACGCCTGCTGTCGGAAGCAGCCGCACAGGGCGCAACGGTCGCCGTGCTGCCGGAAAATTTTGCGGTTCTGGCAACCGGACAGATGATCGACTGCGGCCGCACGGAGGCCGGATCAGAGCCGGTGATACGGGCGTTTCTTACCGAACAGGCCCGGGCGCTTGGCCTCTGGATTGTGGGTGGCTCCATGCCGCTGGCAAAGCGCCCGGATGGCTCCGATATTCCGGGCCGGGTCCGGGCAAGTTGCCTGGTTTTTGATGACCAGGGCGCAGAGGTTGCCCGCTACGACAAGATTCACCTGTTCGATGCCATGGTTGACGATGCCCATGGCCAGTATCGTGAATCAGACACTTTCGAGGCGGGCGAGCAGGTGGTTACCGTGGACACGCCGGCAGGGAAACTGGGCCTGGCAGTCTGCTATGACCTGCGCTTTCCCGAGCTGTTCCGGGCGTTGAGAGCACAGGGAGCCGATTGGGTCTGCCTGCCGAGTGCATTCACCTGGCAGACTGGGGATGCCCACTGGCACCCGCTGATCCGGGCACGGGCCATTGAAAACCAGGTATGGCTGGTGGCCGCGGGGCAGGGTGGCCAGAACAGTTCGCGGCGGCGGACCTATGGCCACAGCCTGATCTGCGACCCCTGGGGTCGCGTGGTGACGGAACTTGGTGAAGGTCCGGGTGTGGTTGTTGCCGAGTTGGACGCCGGGCAGCTAACCAGCCTCCGTAACCGCATGCCGGTCTGGGACCACCGGCGCCTGAAAGCCTGAAATTGGGGTCAGATGAAATCGGGGTCAGATGAACTTTTCATCTGACCCCGATTTCACACTGCTTCAGCGTCGTCGATGCATTCGCGAAGATAGCGGAACAGTTTCCTGGCCTGGCCGGTATTTTTCTGTTTTTCGACATCCCTGCGGGCATTCCGGGCCAGGTTGCGCAGGTGTTGCATGTCTGTGCCGGGGCAATAGTTGAAGAATTCGCCCACAACGGAATCGCCTTCCGCGATCATCCGGTCGCGCCAGCGTTCGGCCAGGTGGTGTCGGCGGGTGTGTTCCTCGCTGCCGGCATCAAAGGCGTCGATGGCTTTTTCCAGCGCTTCGGGGTCGTCTTCCTGGCGAATGACCTTGCCGATGTACTGCAGGTGCCGCCGCCTGGCCTCGTTCTGGCGGATACGCCTGGATTCTTCGATGGCCGCCCTGAGGGTATCGCTGACCGGCAGCGTCTCCAACTGATCGTTACTCAGATCGAGCATCCGTTTACCAAGGTCCTGCAGTGCGTGCATTTCCCGTTTGAGCTGGGATTTGCTGGGGCCGTCATATTCCGGCGCGTCGTGATCTTCGTGATGATCTTTCATATTGCTGCCTGATTCGGTTTGTCGGATGGCACGTTTACTCGCCCTCACCAAAATAATCGTTGATCAGCTCCGCCAGAGCCTCGACGGCCTGTTCTTCATCCGGCCCGTCGGCAATGAGCTCGACATCCGTGCCTTTGCTGGCTGCCAGCATCATCACCTGCATGATGTTTTTGGCATCCACATCCCGTCCCTTGCCGCTGATCCGGACGCTGCTATCGAATTTCGAGGCGGTCGCAACCAGCTTGGCCGTGGCACGGGCATGCAGCCCCAGCTTGTTGATGATGGTGATCGGGCGACGAATCATGGGCAGATCAGATCTCTTCGCGGGTCTGCAGGTGGGGCAGTTCGGTATGGCGCACTTGCACGTTGCTGTAACGTTGCCGGTAGTAAGCGCCCAGCTGCTCGCAGACATACACGGACCGATGCTGGCCGCCGGTGCACCCGATGGATATGGTCATGTAGCTTCGGTTGCTGTCAGCGAAAGAGGGCAGCCATGTGTCCAGGAACGCTTTCAGATCATCGATCATCTTACGGCTCGCCGGTTCCTTCTCCAGGAACTCGATGACCGGCTGATCGGTGCCGACATACTTCCGCAAGCTGGTGTCCCAGTATGGGTTTGGCAGACACCGAACGTCGAAGACATAATCGGAATCCAGCGGTACGCCGTGCTTGAAACCGAACGACTGGAACAGCAGGGCCAGTTCCTGATCCTTGCGCCCGACAACCCGCTGTTTGATCATGTCACGAAGTTCGTACATGGACATGCCGGTTGTGTTCACATAAAGGTCGGAGAGCTTGGATAGAGGCTCAAGGAGTTTCTTTTCACTGGTGATTGCCTCTCTCAGCGAGGTTTTGTCATCGCTGAGCGGGTGCTTGCGCCGGGTAGCATGGAAGCGCTGCAGCAGGGACTGTTCGTCGGCATCCAGGAAGATGATTTCGACTGTAACCCCGGTCTCCTGGAGGCGACGGTAAATCTCCTCGAAGTTGGCCAGTTCTCCGGACAGGTTGCGAGCGTCGATGCTCACCGCCATCTTGCCGAGTCTCCCCGGCCTGGTCTGGCCTGTGGCTTCCCGGGTGAGGGGGAACAGCAGGCCGATCGGTAGATTGTCTATGCAATAGAAGCCGAGGTCCTCCAGCACATGGAGCGCGGTACTCTTGCCGGATCCGGACCTGCCACTGACGATAATCAGCTTCATGACCAACTTACCTCCACTGCAATGACTGTCATCCGCCCGAGGCGGTCATGCGTTCGTACAGGGTGCGGGCGTCCTCGCATTGCCGGAGACGGTCACAGAACGAGCGTTCATTGAATTTTTCGGCCAGTTGGCTGAGAAGCTCCAGGTGCTCGCTGGTGGCCTCTTTGGGAACGACCAGGGCGAAGATCAGGTCCACAGGCTGGTTGTCGATCGAATCGAACTCGACGCTCTCTTCCAGTGTCATCAAGACACCCACCACATGATCCAGCCCGTCTAGGCGGCAGTGGGGGATGGCGATGCCCTGGCCAATGCCGGTGCTGCCCAGACGTTCCCGTGAGATCAGGTTGTTGAAGATCTCGGTCTCGCTGAGGGTATTGTCCTGGTGGTTTATCTGCTCGGCGATAAACTCCAGGGCCCGTTTCTTGCTGGAGGCGGGCACCCGGCAAAGGGTGAGCTCCGGCGAAAGAATGTTGTCTATGGTCAGGGATGTGTCGCTCATAGGTCGACTGCATTTCCGTTAAAAAAAGGCTGCGACACGTCAGCCGTGTCGCAGCTCGATTGGATGACTTGCATGAAAACAGCCAGTTAGCGCGAGCCGTTTCCGTGCATCCGGTCTACATTCTTTTCCTTGTGCTTGAGAATCTGGCGGTCGAGCTTGTCGATCAGGGCATCAATGGCCGCGTACATATCCTCATTTTCTGCCTTTGCGTGAACTTCACCACCAACCACGTGCAGCGTGGCTTCCGCAATCTGTCGCACCTTTTCCACTTCCAGGGTTACCTGGCTGTTGCTGATGTGGTCAAAGTGACGTTCGAGCTTCTGGAATTTTTCCGAGACATAATCCTTGAGTGCGGGAGTCAGTTCTACGTGATGGCCTGAAATATTGAGTTGCATAGGCGTCTCCTGTTGTCATCATGCCGGCTCCCGGGAGCCGGCCTGGGTGCTGGCGCGTTGTGCGCCGGCGAATACGGTGTCGCGTTTCCCGCCCGTGGTGTTCAGACTAGCCGTTTGCGTTCATTGGAAGGCGGAATGTGCATCGCCTCCCGATACTTGGCAACGGTACGTCGCGCAACCTTGATTCCCTGTTCTCCTAGCATGGCTGCAATTTTACTGTCGCTCAACGGCTTTTTGGGCGTTTCGGCAGCAATCAGTTTCTTGATCATCGCGCGTATGGCCGTAGAGGAACATTCTCCGCCCTCGTCAGTGCTCACGTGGCTGGAGAAGAAATACTTCAACTCGAAAATTCCCCGGGGAGTGTGCATGAATTTCTGGGTGGTCACCCGGGAAATCGTCGATTCATGCATCTCCACCGCCTGGGCAATGTCGGAGAGAATCAGCGGCTTCATGGCTTCTTCGCCGTAATCCAGGAAGCCCTGCTGGTGCTCGACAATACGGGTTGCCACTTTCAGCAGAGTCTCATTGCGGCTCTGCAGGCTCTTGATAAACCATTTCGCCTCCTGCAGCTGATCCCGCAGGTAGGTGTTGTCGGCACTGCTGTCGGCACGCCTTATTAGTGAAGCATAGCTCGCATTTACCCGGATGCGCGGGGCAATTTCCGGATTCAGCTCAACCCGCCAGCGGTCGTTGTGCTTGCGGACGATCACATCGGGGATAACGTAGTCCGGTTCGGCGCGGTCAATCACGTCGCCCGGGCGCGGGTTCAGGCCGGTAATCAGGGCCAGGACTTCCCGCAACTGGTCTTCCTTCAGGCGGCTGCGGCGCAGCAGCTGGGCGTAATCACGGTTGCCGAGAAGATTGATGTAGTGGGTGATCACCAGTCGTGCCTGGGCCAGCCAGGGGGTATCCGGTGGTAGCTGGTTGAGCTGGATCAGCAGGCATTCCTGCAGGTCGCGGGCGAAAACCCCGGGTGGGTCGAAGTGCTGCAGGCGATGGAGAACGGCTTCAACTTCATCCAGTTCGAGGGGATCTTCGTCATGTTCATCCAGCAACCCGGCGTGGATCTCGTCAAGATCGCTGGTCAGATAACCACGCTCATCCACCGCATCCATCAGCGCATGCGCAATGGCCTGGTCCCGCTCGCTCATGGGGGTCAGGTTCAGTTGCCATTCCAGATGGTCCTGAAGGGTTTCGGTGGGTGAATTCCGGGTTTCGAAATCGTGATCGTTTTCGTCGTCGTTGCGGGCCGTGGTAGCCGGGGCCGACTGGTAGATATCTTCCCAGGCGGTGTCGACCGGAAGGTCATCCGGGATATTGTCCGGGATTTCGTTCTCCGAGGACCAGTCAGGACCGTTTTCGGACTTATCCCAGTCAGATGGGGGCTCTGGCGTTGTTTCAGCGGCGGACTCGGCGGCATTCGCTTCGCGTTCGTCATTCGCGGCGTCGGCTTCGGCCGAGTCATCGTCCTCGGAGGTTTCCAGCATCGGATTGGATTCCAGGGCCTGCTGGATTTCCTGCTGAAGGTCGAGGGTAGAGAGCTGGAGAAGCCGGATCGCCTGTTGCAGCTGGGGCGTCATGGTCAGGCTCTGACCCAGCTTTAACTGTAGGGAGGCTTTCATCACCATGGTTCAGGATCCGTCACTCATCAGCGCTTTGTGTCATAAGAGGTGAAAAAATCTTTATATGCCCGTTACTTGCCGTGGATTGCGTTTACCCTAGCAAGTTCTTTGCCGAGTTTACTTGCTACAGATCATCAAAACAATCTCGGGGTCAGATGAAATTGGGGTCAGATGAACTTTTCATCTGACCCCAATTTCATCTGACTCCGGCTTCACAGCCGGAACTCGTCGCCCAGGTACACCTTCTTCACCTGCTGATTGGCCAGAATGGCGTCGGCATTCCCGGAGGCGATGATGTGGCCGCCGGAGACGATGTAGGCATTCTCGCAGATATCGAGGGTCTCACGCACGTTGTGATCAGTGATCAGCACGCCGATCCCCTTGTCCCGGAGGTGGCGGATGATGTGCTTGATGTCACTCACGGAGATGGGGTCGACACCGGCGAACGGTTCATCCAGCAGGATGAAAGCCGGCTCCATCGCCAGGGCCCGGGCAATTTCCACGCGCCGGCGTTCACCGCCGGACAGGGCCATGCCCATGCTGTCGCGAATATGGGTAATGTGAAACTCTTCGAGCAGTTCTTCCAGTTTTTTTTCCCGTTCTGCCCTGGCCAGCCCCTTGCGAGTTTCCAGAATGGCCATGATGTTGTCGCGCACCGAAAGCTTTCGGAATACCGACGCCTCCTGTGGCAGGTAGCCGATTCCCTGGCGTGCGCGGCCATGCATGGGCAACGGTGTGATATCGCGGCTGTCGATGGTGATCCGCCCGCTGTCGGCGGGCACCAGCCCGACTATCATGTAAAAGCAGGTGGTCTTGCCGGCGCCATTGGGGCCGAGCAGGCCAACGATTTCCCCGCTGCGGATTTCCAGGGAAACGTCGAGCACCACTTTTTTCTGTTTGTAACTCTTTGCCAGATTACTGGCTCTCAGAATTGCCATCGGAACCTTGTGTGTTAGTGCTGCGCGGCTGAATCACCATTTCTACCCGGCCGGAACCTTCGCCATCAGCGGCCCCGCCCTCGGCAGTCACGACCCGGCGGGCGGTATCATAATGGATGACATCACCCCGGAACACATTGCCATTCTGTTCGATGACCGCCTTCTGTTCAAAGGTCAGTTGCTGGTCGGAGGCGGACCAGGTGATGTTCAGGGCCTTGGCGTCGGTTTCACCCGTACCCTCGCGGGTTGGCTGGCGGTAATGGGCCGGGCTTCCGAACGCCTCAATCCGGCTCAGGCCCTTTGCGTCGCGGTACAGAACCACGCGCTGAGCATTCAGCTGGGTCTTGCCCTGCACCAGTTCCACGTCGCCGGTATAGGTGGCGATGCCCTTGCCATCATCGAGGCGGGCGTTGTCTGCAGTGACCTTGATGGGAAGATCGGAGTTAAGGTCGAACGCTGCTGCCGGCCCGGTCATGGCGAGGGTTAGCAGGGCAGCGATCAGGCCCCGGTATCGGTTAGTTTCCGGTTTCATAGCGTCCTTCCACCTTGGAGTTCAGTTCCAGTACCCGCTCGTCGATCCACGCTTTCATGCCGACGGCGTGGGTAATTCCGGTAACGTCGCGGATAACTACGGGAGCATCTGTGTAAGCCATACTGCGGTCGTTATCCAGGGTCAGTGTTGATGTTGTCAGGGTGGTGTCCCGGCCGCCAACACTTCGGAGGATCCGGACATTGCCGGTCAGGTAGAGCAAGTTCTCATTTTGCAGGAGACTGCCATTCTCGGCTTCGATAATCCAGGGCTCGGCGTTGGCATTGCCTTCGTTGCCGAACAGTTTGGCCTTCGGGGAAACCATGGTGGCCAGATTACCTTCCTCGAATTGCTCGATCCGCGGGCTGGTAAAACTGATCTTGAGATTGCCGGTCTCATCAAAGGAGGTGTACTCGCCATTGACGACAAATCCGTCCGGTTCGGCATCACCTCGCAACTCGGCGGCCTTCTGGTTAGTCACCGGAGGTTCATCACTTTGCCACATCAAAAACATTACGGCGGCAAGGGTGCCAGCCAGTGCCAGGGTGCGCAGCCAGGGCCGGTCGGGAAGCCAGCTCATGCACCAGGCTCCTGGTCCTGCCGAAGGTAGGGCGCGAGCGCCGCGTCCAGCTTGCCCTGGGCACTGAGCAGCAGGTCACAGGCCTCTCTGACGGCACCACTTCCTCCAGGGGTGCGGGTGCAGTAATCCGCATGTTGGCGAACCAGCCAGTAGCCGTTGGGTACGGTTATGCCCAGGCCGGCGAAGTTCAGGGCCGGCAGGTCTGGCAGATCGTCGCCCATGTAGGCGATTGCCTCCGGGCTGATGTCCATGGACCGAACCAGTTCCAGCAAGGCTTCTTTCTTGTCTTCCCGGCCCTGCATCAGGTGCGGGACGCCCAGGTCTGCCATGCGCTTTTCCGTGAGGGGAGATTTGCGCCCGGTAATAACAGCGACCGTGATTCCGGCTGCCATTAACTGTTTCAGGCCCAGGCCATCTAGAATGTTGAAGGCCTTGAGTTCATCTCCGCTGGCACTGAAATAGAGCTTGCCATCACTCATGATGCCGTCGACATCCAGGGCGATCAGCCGGATATTCGCCGCCTTTGCCAGGACGGACTCGGGCCATTGATTCTGCATGTCAGATAACCCCGGCCCGCAACAGGTCGTGCATATTGATGGCGCCCACCAGGGCCCCGGTGTCATCGGTGACCGGCAAAGCGTTTATCTTCAGCTCGTCCATTACGTTTAGCGCCTCTGCCGCCAGATGGTCGGCCTGGATGGTCCTGCCGTGGCGGGTCATAATCTCATGGATCGGCGTGTTGTGAATGTCCACGGCGCGGTCCAGGGTCCGGCGCAGATCGCCGTCCGTAAATATTCCGACAAGCGTGCCCTGATCGTCGACGACCGTGGTCATGCCGAGGCCCTTGCGGGAAATTTCCAGCAGGGCGCTGCTGAGCGTGGTGTTCGGGTCGACAACGGGAATACGGTCACCCGTGTGCATGATGTCGGAGACTCTGAGCAGCAGGCGACGACCCAGGCTTCCACCCGGGTGGGAAAAGGCAAAGTCCTCGGCACTGAAGCCGCGGGCCTCAAGCAGGGCAACCGCCAGGGCGTCGCCCATGACCAGTGTCGCGGTGGTGGAGGAGGTTGGTGCCAGGCCCAGCGGGCAGGCTTCCACCTGGACGCTGACATCCAGATTGGCCAGGGCCTCCCGGGCCAGAGTGGAATTGGCATTGCCGGTCATGCTGATCAGCGGTGCACCCATGCGCTTGATGAGGGGCAGAATGGTAACCACCTCACTGGTGTTTCCGCTGTTGGAAATCGCGATGACCACATCCTGGGAGGTGATCATGCCCATGTCGCCATGGCTGGCTTCGCCCGGATGAACGAAGAACGAAGGCGTACCGGTGCTGGCCAGGGTCGCTGCAATCTTGTTGCCGATATGGCCGGACTTCCCCATGCCGGTAACCACCACGCGACCTTTGCAGTTCATGATGAGTTCGCAGGCCCGGCTGAAGTGGTCGCCTATCCGGCTCTCGAGCGCATCGATGGCGTCGCGCTCGATACGGATGGCGCGAATGGCAGGGGTTCTGAAATCAATCGGAGTCTGTTCGGTCATCGGGCTTTGGGCCTAACTGTCTGGAAATTGGAAGATGGCTGAACGAGTATATCATTTTCATCCGGCAACGATGCCCGGTTACCGAAAGTTCAGTCAGACTGATCATGGTTGTCAGCAGATTTTGGGCTGTTTGGATTGAGCTTGGGCGCTCCTTGGCATAATGTAGCCGCTCTTTGAAAGGGAAGGACTATGGATTCATCGGTTTATATATCGCTCAGGGACGTTGTGTTCTCCCGCTCGGGGCGCCGTATTTTCGACGGAGTCAGCCTGGACATTCCCCGTGGCAAGATTACCGCCATCATGGGCCCTAGCGGCACAGGTAAAACGACACTGCTTCGTCTGATCGGCGGTCAGATCCGGCCGGATTCCGGCAGCATCATGGTGGACGGCCATGAGGTCCCGAAGCTCAAGCGGAAGGCGTTGTATGCGTTCCGTGAAAGAATGGGAATGCTGTTCCAGAGTGGCGCGCTGTTTACCGACCTGAGCGTATTCGAGAACGTCGCCTTCCCGCTGCGAGTGCACACCGGTCTGCCGGAAGACATGATCCGGGACATCGTATTAATGAAGCTGGAAGCCGTGGGGCTAAGAGGCGCCCGGCACCTGATGCCGTCGGAACTGTCCGGTGGCATGACGCGGCGTGTGGCCCTGGCGCGAAGCATTGCGCTGGATCCGGAGCTGATCATGTACGATGAGCCTTTTGCCGGCCAGGACCCCATCGCCATGGGGGTTCTGGTCAAGCTGATCCGGGATCTGAACAGTTCCATGGGGCTGACCAGTGTTCTGGTGTCCCACGATGTGCCGGAGTCCCTCAGCATCTGCCATTACGCCTGTATCATCGCCGATGGCAAAATCATAGGTGAAGGCAAGCCGGAGGAGCTTCGGGAGCATCCGTCCGAGCAGGTCCAGCAGTTCCTGCAGGGGCAGCCAGATGGTCCGGTGCCTTTTCATTATCCTGCGGACGGTGCTGCGCAGGATTTCGGGCTTTCCGGAGGTGTCGCTTGATTGACAGAATTGCCGCGTTCGGTCGCCTGGGCCTGGACATACTCTCATCTTTCGGTCGATCCGGCCGCTTCCTGTCTGGCGTACTCGCAGGCGTTCCCAGGCCGGCCACGGGGTTTCCTTTGCTGATGAAGCAGTTGTACTCGGTCGGCGTTCTGTCGCTACCGATTATTGTGGTCTCCGGCCTGTTCATCGGCATGGTGCTGGGGTTGCAGGGCTTTACCATTCTCAGTGATTACGGTTCTGAAGCTGCCATCGGCCAGATGATAGCCCTGACTCTGGTCCGTGAGCTTGGGCCCGTGGTTACCGCGCTGTTGTTTGCCGGACGCGCCGGCTCGGCGCTGACGGCCGAGATCGGCCTGATGAAGGCCACGGAGCAGTTGTCCAGCATGGAAATGATGGGGGTGGACCCGCTTCGCCGGGTTGTGGCGCCCCGGTTGTGGGCCGGCTTTATTGCCATGCCCGTGCTCGCTGTGATCTTCTCGGTTATCGGCATCTGGGGCGGTATGCTGGTGGGCGTGGACTGGTTGGGCGTGTTCGAGGGATCGTTCTGGGGCAACATGCAGTCGTCGGTGGACTTTGTTGACGACGTACTCAACGGCGTGATCAAAACCATCGTATTCGGCTTTGTCTGTGCCTGGATTGCTGTTTACCAGGGCTACGACTGCGCACCGACTTCCGCGGGCATCAGTTCGGCGACCACCAAAACCGTGGTTTATTCCTCACTGGCGGTGCTCGGGCTGGACTTTGTACTGACCGCTGTCATGTTTGGCGATTTCTGAATTATCGATTAACGAGACAATACCGGAGCCGGAAATGGCACAAAGAACGACTGAAATCATTGTTGGCCTGTTCATGGTTGCAGGCTGCGCGGCCCTGCTGTTTCTGGCGCTTCAGGTAAGCGGCCTGTCGGCAAAGTCCGCTGAGAGCACTTACACCCTGTATGCCAACTTCAACGATACCGGTGGCCTGACGCCCCGTGGCCGGATATCGATGGCGGGCGTTACCATTGGCAGCATCGAGTCTATTACGCTGAATACAGAAACCTTTCAGGCGCGGGTTGAAATGTCGATTTCCTCTGACGTTAACAATATTCCGTCGGACAGTTCCGCAGTTATACGTACATCCGGCCTGCTCGGGGAGCAGTACATTGATATATCCATTGGTGCCGAGATGGATTCGCTGAAAGCGGGCGATACCTTTTACTCTACCCAGTCGGCCATGAACCTTGAGCGACTGATCAGCAACTTTGCTTCCGGCCGGTGAGCATGGACCGGTCGATAGCGATGAGACAGGAGACTCAGATGTTTGCACAGAAACACCCCTTTTTTGCCGGCTTTGCTGGTTTGTTTATGGCCCTGTTTCTGGTGGCGACGGTTCAGGCTGGCCAGGCCGAGGAGTTGCGCGAATATGTTGACCAGAACACGCAGCGGCTGGTAGAGAAGCTCAATCAGGAACGCGGCCTGTATGAGCGAGATCCCGAAGCCTTCTACGAGAGCATGGACAAGGCATTGGCAGGCTTTGTCGACTTCCGCCGGATTGCCGCGAGAGTGATGGGGCGTTATGCCCGTCAGGCCACTCCGGAACAGCGGGATGAGTTTGTAGTGCGGTTCAAGCGCAGCCTCTTTGACAGTTACGCCCAGGCACTGGTGAGCGCTGAAGATTTCGAGATCGAGGTCAAGGAAGCGACTATTCATCCCAGCGATGAGGGCAGGGCATCGGTTCAGATGGAGGTAATCAGTGCCTCGGGCAACCGTTACCCGGTTACCTATTCCATGTACAAGAACTCCGAGGGCCGTTGGCTGATGGAGAACGTTATTGTGGAAGGGGTCAACATCGGGCTCGCGTTCCGGGACCGTTTCAGTCAGGAAATGGAAGCGAACGGGGGGCAGGTTCAGGTCGTGATTGATGGCTGGAGTGATGCGGCGAAGTCCCTGAATCTCGAGCACGACGTGGGCAAGTCGTGACCTCCGCTGCACCGCAGGCCCGGTTGGTGGACGGAGCGCTGGTGGTTACCGGAGGTGTGGACGCCAATACCGTAGTTGCCCTCAGGGGCCAGGGTGAGAAGCTTATCGCCGCCGCCTCTGGCAATCTGGTGGTCGACCTGGGCGGCCTCGCGACCGCCCACAGCGTCGTCTTGTCGATGCTGCTTTGCTGGCAGCGGCTGGCGCACCAGACGGGCATTTCCCTTTCTTTCCGGGGCGTTAGCGGTCGCCTGGCCTCACTGGCTGCGCTGAGCAACCTGGACGACCAGCTTGCCGGCTTCGGCGCCGAATCGGTCCATCCCGCCCACTGATCCCTCCGGTTTGTGGGCTCCGGGTTACAGGACAGTAAAGCTGACCCGGGCCGCGGAATTGGTTACAATCTCGCCCCTGATTTCAAAACGCCCGAGGATTCTTATGGATGCCACCGAAGTGACCGAGCTGGTCAAACAAGCACTGCCCGGCTGCGAGGTTCAGGTACAGGTTGATGGTACCCATTATATGGTCGTGGTGGTGGGGGATGTGTTTGAAGGCCTGCCAACCATCAAGCGCCAGCAACTGATCAACAAGGCGCTGTTCCAGCAGATCATGGATGGGGCAATTCACGCACTTCATCCGAAAGCATTTACTCCGGCTGAATGGGCTGCGCGCCAGGGCTGAAGAGCCCCTAAAAGACAGGATATTTATTGTGGATAAACTTCTGATCAGGGGCCGCACGCCTCTGGATGGCGAAATCCGTATTTCCGGCGCCAAGAACGCAGCACTGCCAATCCTGGCGGCCACCCTGCTGGCGGACGAGCCGGTAACCGTCGGCAACCTGCCGCACCTGCACGACGTGACCACCATGATCGAGCTTCTGGGTCGCATGGGCGTTGAGGTGATCATTGATGAAAAGATGAGCGTTGAAATTCACGCCAACACCATCAAGCACTTCCACGCGCCCTACGAGCTGGTGAAAACCATGCGGGCCTCGATTCTTGTGCTGGGGCCGCTGGTTGCGCACTTTGGTGAAGCGGAAGTGTCCCTGCCTGGCGGTTGTGCCATCGGTAGCCGGCCGGTCAACCTGCACATCCACGGACTGGAAATGATGGGCGCGGATATCAAGGTTGAAAATGGCTATATCAAGGCCAAAACCAATGGTCGCCTGAAAGGTGCCCACATCTTCCTGGATACCGTTACCGTCACCGGCACCGAGAACCTGATGATGGCCGCGGCACTGGCGGATGGGAAAACCATCCTGGAGAACGCCGCCCGTGAACCGGAAGTGGTTGATCTTGCTGAATGCCTGATCGCCATGGGTGCGGATATCAAGGGGCATGGCACCGCTACCATCGAAATCAACGGCGTCGAGCGACTGCACGGTTGCCACTACAACGTGCTGCCGGACCGTGTCGAAACCGGTACCTACCTGGTTGCCGCGGCGGCCACGGGCGGCCGGGTGAAACTCAAGGATACCCGCGAAGAACTGCTGGAAGCGGTGCTGCTCAAGCTCGAGGAGGCGGGTGCCCATATCAGCACCGGCCCGGACTGGATCGAGCTCGACATGAAAGGTAACCGCCCGAAAGCGGTAAGCCTGCGCACCGCGCCCTATCCGGCGTTCCCGACCGATATGCAGGCCCAGTTCGCGGCCATGAACGCCGTCGCCGAGGGCACCGGCACGATTGTGGAAACCGTGTTCGAGAACCGGTTCATGCACCTGCAGGAACTGATCCGCATGGGCGCGGACATCACCCTGGAAGGTAACGCAGCCATCATCAAAGGCGTTCACCACCTGACCGGCGCTCCCGTCATGGCGACCGATCTCCGGGCGTCCGCCAGCCTGGTCATCGCCGGCCTGATGGCAGACGGTGATACCATCGTAGACCGCATTTATCATATAGATCGCGGCTACGAATGCATCGAAGAGAAACTGCAGCTGTTGGGTGCCACCATCCGCCGCCTGCCGGCGTGAAAGACATTAACGGGAAACCGGAAGAATCCATGACAGATTCCATCACCATCGCCTTGTCGAAGGGAAGAATCCTTGAGGAAACCCTGCCGCTGCTTGCAGAAGCAGGTATTGAACTGATTGACGACGTCAAGAAGTCCCGCAAGCTGGTGTTCCCGACCACGGACCCCAACGTGCGGGTGCTCATTATCCGGGCCACGGACGTGCCGACCTATGTTCAATACGGCGGCGCGGATCTTGGTGTGACCGGCAAGGATGTGCTGATGGAGCACGGTGGTGAGGGGCTTTACGAACCGCTGGATCTGAATATTTCCCGTTGCCGTCTGATGACCGCCGGCCCGAAAGATCAGGCGCCGCCCCCCGGTCGTATCAAGGTGGCAACCAAGTTTGTGAACCTCGCTCGCCGGTACTACTCGGCCCAGGGCCGGCAGGCGGATATCATCAAGCTCTATGGGGCCATGGAGCTGGCTCCTATTCTTGGTTTAGCTGATGAGATCGTGGATATTGTTGATACCGGGAACACGCTGAAGGCGAATGGCCTTGAAGCCCGTGAGCTGATTGAGCATATCAGCAGCCGATTGGTGGTGAATCGCGCGTCCATGAAGATGAAACACGAGCGTATTAATCCCATAATCGAAAAGATGTCTGCAGCTGTGGACAAGCGCCGGCTCTGAGGTAGGGTTGGCTTCAGAAAGGCTTTCCAACTTGAACCTTGGGGCTGAAGCGATCGGGGCAGGCATTCCAAAACACGCTCCTTGCGGCACATCCCTGTGACGCTTGGGCTCCGCCATCCATGGCTCCGCACAGTTTTGGAATGCCTGCCCCGATCACTTCGTCAGACAGTTTTGCTTGGAAAGCCCCGTGTGGAAGTAGGGGTCTGAAGAAAGCTTTCTTCTGACCCCGGAAATTTGGCAGCAGCATCAAGACCAAAGTAATGTTCTCCTGCAGCAGGAACGATGAAATGACCGACGTAACCATCAAGCGATTGAGCGCCTCCCAAAGTGACTTCGACAGTTCTCTGGCCAAACTGCTGGCTTGGGACGACAGCGTTGATCATCAGGTGAACGAGGCGGTACGTCATATCCTGCATGAGGTGAAAACCCGCGGTGACCAGGCGGTTCTTGAATTTACCGAGAAGTTTGATCGCTTGAAGGTTGGCTCTGTCGCCGAGCTGGAAATGGATCAAAGCCGTTTGCAGCAAGCTCTGGAAGTGATTCCCCGGGACCAGCGCATCGCCCTTGAGAAGGCGGCTGAGCGGATCCGGGACTATCACGAGCGGCAGAACCAGAAGTCCTGGCACTATGAAGACGAAGACGGCACGGTGCTTGGCCAGAAGGTTACACCTCTGGATCGAGCCGGCTTGTATGTGCCCGGCGGTAAGGCCGCTTACCCGTCGTCTGTGCTGATGAACGCCATTCCCGCGAAAGTTGCCGGGGTGAGCGAAGTAGTGATGGTCGTCCCGACACCGGATGGTGTGGTGAATGACATGGTGCTGGCCTCCGCAGCGATAGCCGGTGTCGACCGGGTATTCACGGTAGGTGGCGCTCAGGCCGTAGGCGCATTGGCCTATGGCACCGAAACCATCCCTGCCGTCGATAAAATCGTCGGCCCAGGCAACATATTTGTTGCCACCGCCAAGCGGGAAGTTTTCGGCGTGGTCGGTATCGACATGATCGCCGGCCCCTCGGAAATCCTGGTGATTTGCGACGGCAAAACCGACCCGGACTGGATCGCCATGGATCTGTTCTCGCAGGCCGAGCACGACGAGCAGGCCCAGTCCATCCTGATCAGCCCGGACGCCGAATTCCTGGATGCGGTGGAAGCCAGCATCAACAAATTACTGCCAACCATGGAGCGTGCCGACATAATCCGTACCTCCATCACCGACCGCGCCGCTTTGATCCAGGTCGCCGATTTGAAAGAAGCCGCGGCCGTCTCCAACCGGATCGCGCCGGAACATCTTGAGCTGTCGGTAGAAGACCCGGAGGCGATGCTCGAAGACATCCGCCACGCCGGCGCCATCTTCATGGGCCGCTACACCGCGGAAGCGCTCGGCGACTACTGCGCAGGCCCGAACCACGTGCTGCCCACCAGTGGCACAGCACGGTTCTCCTCACCTCTGGGTGTCTACGATTTCCAGAAGAGGTCCTCCATCATCGGCTTTAGTGCCAGTGGTGCTGACCGGATGGGGCGCGTGGCATCGGTTCTGGCCAGGGGCGAGGGGTTAACAGCCCACGCGCGGTCGGCGGAATATCGGATCAAGGATTAAGTTTAAGTGTCGGACTCGTTGTCGGATTACGCTTCGCTAATCCGACCTACATGACGACATCACCCAATGACGCAGGTATCCCGTAGGTCGGATTAGGCGAAGCCGTAATCCGACTGTGGTTTATCTCCCAAAGTATGCAGGGTGGCGGGCAGGTCACTTACCGAGAATGTCGGAGGCCATGGATGGCCGGAGCCAAGCGCACATGGATGTGCTTGTAGCGGTTCTCGGGAGGGAACCTGACAGGCGACCGTCAGCACCAAATGGAGTGCAAAAACGATGAGCAAATTCTGGAGCCCCCTGGTAAACGACCTGGTTCCCTATGTCCCAGGCGAGCAGCCAAAAATGGCCAACCTGGTGAAGCTGAACACCAACGAAAACCCCTTCGGCCCCTCACCAAGAGTCATCGAAGCCATCCGGGCCGAAGTGAATGATGGCCTCCGTCTTTATCCGGACCCGGAAGGCGAAAGCCTGCGCCAGACCATCGCGGCCTACCACAAGGTGAAACCGGAACAGGTCTTCCTGGGCAACGGTTCGGATGAAGTGCTGGCCCACATTTTCTTTGGCCTGTTCCAGCACGGCGAACCAATCCTGTTCCCGGACATTACCTACAGTTTCTATCCGGTTTACTGCGGCCTCTATAACATCGAGAGCAAAACAGTACCGCTGACGGAAAGCTTCGAAATCAACCCGGATGATTTCAAACAGCCCAACGGCGGGGTAATCTTCCCGAACCCGAATGCCCCGACCGGGCGATATCTTGGGTTGCAGCATGTGGAAGACATCCTGGTGGCCAACCCGGATCGCGTCGTCGTGGTTGACGAGGCGTACGTGGACTTCGGCGGCGAGAGTGCCATCACCCTGGTCGACAAATACCCGAACCTGCTGGTCTGCCAAACGCTTTCCAAAGCCCGGTCGCTGGCCGGTTTACGGGTAGGTTTCGCAGTCGGCCATCCGGATCTGATCGAAGCCCTGAACCGGGTCAAAAACAGTTTCAACAGCTACCCGCTGGATCGCCTGGCCCTGGCCGGTGCGAAAGCAGCTTACGAGGACGAAGCCTGGTTCCGGAAGTGCTGCGATGGCGTGATCTCCGAGCGCGAGCGTGTAACCGCCGCCCTCGAGGATCTTGGGTTCGAGGTGTTACCCTCAAAGGCGAACTTCGTCTTTGCCCGTCATAAAGAGCAGTCGGGGGAAGTTTTGGCCAGAGGCCTGAGGGAGCAGGGCATTATTGTCCGGCGCTTTAACAAGCCCCGAATTAGCGAATTCCTGCGAATTACCATTGGCACGGTCGAGCAGAATGACGCATTGATTGGGGGGCTCCGGTCTCTCTAGCCTGTTTAGTTGGCGGGTAGAGCAAGGTAGGCGCCCCTTCCCGGGAACCGCTACGAGCACATCCATGTGCGCTTGTTTCGGGCCATCCTTGGCCCTCTACATTCCCGGAAAGGGGCGCCTACCTCGCTCGTCTGAGCTTTTCTGAAATAGTCCGGAGTGAAGCATTTATGGCGAACCGAAACGACATCCTGAATAAAATCAACGAATGGCTGCAGCCGGGGGACTTTCAGGACTATTGCCCCAACGGACTCCAAGTTGAAGGCAAGTCCGAGATCAATACTATTATTTCGGGTGTCACCGCCTCAAAAGCGCTGATCGAAGCCGCCATCGAGTCGAACGCAGATATGATCCTCGTTCACCACGGCTACTTCTGGAAAGGCGAAGACCAACGCATTCAGGGAATGAAGCGTGAACGCCTGAAGCAACTCCTGGACAACGACATCAATCTTGTCGCCTACCACCTCCCATTGGATGATCATCCGGAGTATGGCAACAATCGCCAGTTAGCGGACGTTCTGGGTATCAAGAATCCGCGTCCACTCGGTGGTTTGGTCTGGGAAGGTGAGCTGGACGAGGCAATGTCTCCCGAGAAATTCGGTCTCCATCTCGCAAGGCAACTTCACCGGGAACCGCTCTGGGTTGGCGAGGGTCCGGCAACTATCAAACGGGTAGGGTGGTGCACCGGTGCTGCCCAGGGATTTATCAATACCGCGCTGGATGCTGGCCTGGACGCTTATATCAGTGGTGAAATCTCCGAGCCGACGACGCATACGGCCAGAGAATGTGGTATCCACTACTATGCAGCTGGTCATCACGCCACTGAGCGTTATGGCGTGCAGGCTCTCGGAAAGGCATTAGCTGAGGCGTTCGGGGTAAATCATCAATTCATCGATTGCGACAATCCGGTATAGCGGCGAACACGGGGTCAGATGAAAGCTTTCATCTGACCCCTGATTCAAAGGCGAATAGCACTGCAGTCAGAACGAGCGGGTCAGGATGTGCTTTCCAAAACTGTGCGTAGCCATGGATGGCGGAGCCCAAGCGTCACAGGGACGTGCCGCAAGGAGCGGGTTTTGGAAAGCACATTCTGGCCCGCTCCTGCACAAAAGCTAACAGGCTCTAGAGGGTTTAGCAGTAATCAGGCCTGCTGAGCCTTATCACCCTTCTTCAGACCGAAGTCCTCAGCAAGCGTCCCGGTATCCTTCGGATCCGACTTCGGCGCATAATCCCGTGGCGGCTCGGCCGCATCCTCGCGGACTTCCTCCAGGCGCTTCTTGGAGGTCTCCTGCGCCAGTTCCTCCATCCAGTCCTCGTCATTGCAAAGACGATTGGCACCACGGGCCAGATGCTGGTTTACATCCCGGTAGACATCATTGAACCGGCGCAGCAGGTGGGCCGACTCCATGAAATGTTCATTCACCTGGGCCTGGTAGCGGGTATATTCGCTTCTCAGTTCGTCAATCTGCTGTTCCGCCCGGCGCTGCCGAAGCGTCGTTCCCTGCCCGGAACGGCCAACAAATACCCCGATGACAATGCCAACAACCAATGCGGCAATCGCTGCCAGAATCAGGTTTGTCATATGCTGTGTCGTCCTTTTACCTAGAAATGAGCCAAGCCCTTGCTTAACGAGTATAACGCCCCGGGCGCCATCATCCCATGATTGTCGCTTGCGCCAATCGTCGTATTGCTCCTCTGACGTCCGACGTGGCGAAAAATCGCCAAATGCGAGACAATACGGCGCCCAAATTTTCGACCAACTTCCGGGAATACCTTGATGACAGCTGCGATGTCCTCCGAAACCAGTGCGACCCTGACCCCTTGGCAACGTTACCAGAAGGATCTTGAGCGCCCGGATTTTCAGAAGGACCCGGCCCAGGAAGATGCCGTCAGGCGCCTGCAGTCACTGTACGACAAACTGGTGGAAGCCGAAAGCGATCGTAACAAGGCAATGACCAAACTGCGCCGCAAACTGAAAAAAGGTCGCGAAAAGCCGGTCAAGGGGCTGTATTTCTGGGGCGGTGTAGGCCGCGGAAAGACCTACCTGATGGATACTTTCTACGAGTCGCTGCCGTTCGATCGCAAGATGCGGGTGCACTTTCACCGGTTCATGCAGCGGGTTCACAACGAACTCAAATCCCTCAAGGGAGAGAAGAACCCCCTGGAGCTGGTTTCCAGAAAGTTCGCGGACGAGACCCGGGTTATCTGTTTTGATGAATTCTTCGTCTCGGACATCGGCGACGCCATGATACTGGCGACCCTGATGGACGGCCTGTTCAGCCGGGGTGTGACCCTGGTGTGTACCTCCAATATCGTGCCAGACGGGCTCTACAAGGACGGGCTTCAGCGTGCCCGCTTCCTGCCCGCGATTGAACTGGTCAAAAAGCACACCGATGTGGTGAACGTTGACGGTGGTGTGGACTACCGGCTGCGGACCCTTGAGCAGGCGGAGCTGTTCCATTCGCCTCTGGATGAGGACGCGGACATCAGCCTCCGGAAGAGCTTCGACGGACTGGCGGTTGAAGCCGGCAAACACAGTAAAACCATGGAAATCAATGGTCGGAAGATTCCCGCCCAGGCCCACGCGGATGATGTGGTCTGGTTCGATTTCAAGGCCGTCTGCGACGGCCCCCGCAGCCAGAATGATTACATCGAAATGGCCCGCCAGTTCCACGCCATCATCATCAGCAACGTTCCGGTTCTCGGCAAGGACAATGACGATCAGGCCCGCCGCTTTATCAACATGATTGACGAATTCTACGACCGCAACGTCAAGGTCATCATCTCCGCAGCCGCCCCCATTACTGGGCTCTATACCGGCGGCCGGCTGAGTTTCGAATTCGAGCGCACCGAATCCCGCCTGCTGGAGATGCAGTCCAGAGAATACCTCGAGGCACCCCACAAACCATGAAATCGGGGTCAGATGAACTTGGGGTCAGATGAAAAGTTCATCTGACCCCAAGTTCATCTGACCCCACTTTTAGGAGAGAGTCAGATATGAGCAGTGACAACGTAGTGATCGTAAGCGGCGTCCGTACTCCGATGGGCGGATTCCAGGGCAGCCTGGCCAGTGTCAGTGCCACTGACCTGGGTGCCATCACCATCGCCGAAGCTGTGAAACGGGCCGGCCTTCAGCCTGCGGATGTGCAGGAAGTCATCATGGGCAACGTTCTCCCTGCCGGCCTCAAGCAGGGCCCGGCCCGCCAGGCCATGCGCAAGGCCGGATTGCCGGATCATACCGGTGCCACCACCATCAACAAGCTTTGCGGCTCCGGCATGAAAGCCGCCATGTTCGCCCATGATCTGATAAAGGCCGGCAGCAATGACATCATGGTGGCCGGCGGTATGGAGAGCATGTCTAATGCCCCCTACATACTCCAGGGTGTGCGGAGCGGCTATCGCATGGGGCCGGGGCAGGCACCACAGGACCACATGTTCCTGGACGGACTTGAAGACGCCGAAACCGGCCGCCTGATGGGTGCCTTCGCCCAGGAAATGGCGGACAAAAAGGGCTACACCCGGGAAGAAATGGACGAGTACGCCATTACTTCACTGACCCGCGCCAAGAAAGCCATTGAAGAAGGTCTGCTGAAGGACGAGATCGTTCCGGTTACCGTCAAGGCTCGCAAAGGCGAGGTGGTTGTTGAAGATGACGAGCAGCCCCACAACGCCAACATCGACAAGATTCCGAGCTTGCGCCCGGCGTTTGCCAAAGACGGCACCGTGACTGCGGCCAATGCCTCTTCCATCTCCGACGGCGCCTCCGCACTGGTCCTGATGCGCGAATCCGAGGCCGAAAAGCGCGGCCTCAAGCCCCTGGCTCGCATCGCCGGCCATAGTACTCAGTCCCAGCACCCCTCAGAGTTCACCTGCGCGCCGGTTGGCGCTATCGAAACCCTGTTCGGCAAGACCGGCTGGCGCAAGGAGGACGTCGACCTGTTCGAAATCAACGAAGCCTTCGCCATGGTGGCCATGATGCCCATCCGCGAACTCGGCCTGGACCCTGAAAAAGTCAATATCCACGGTGGCGCCTGCGCCCAGGGGCACCCCGTCGGGTCAACCGGGTCCCGCCTGCTGGTTACCCTGATGTATGCTCTGCAGCGGTACGGCAAAAAGAAGGGCGTCGCTGCGCTCTGCATTGGCGGCGGCGAAGCCACGGCTATGGCTATCGAAATGCTCTAAGGCTGATTGCGGAGCTGGCTTCAAAACGGGGTCAGATGAAAGCTTTCATCTGACCCCGTTTTCTTGGGTTCCGCTTTATTGGTTGCCCACAACATTGTTGTCTATAGTGATTCAGTGCGACGAATCCCGGCGGTAAACGGGGTGTGAGGGCAAAATCATACTTTTGACTGATCAAAGCGCCCGAAGGCGTTAGCTATAGTGCCAACATCACGAGCACTGTGCATGAAGCCTCCAAAACATCGTGAACACCAATAATCAGAGCAGCGACTCAGAACAACAATGGAGTAGCCTTCCAATGACAAGAAAAACACACCAATGGCAGCGTTGGACCAAATTGCCGCTGGCCGTCGCAGTTGCAGCCGGAATGTCCGGTCAGGCGGCTGCCTATTCATTCTATTTGGGAGACGTGGACGCCCAGTTCAACACCACATTGTCTGCCGGTGTAGGCTGGCGGGTTGCCGATCGTGATGCCCGGCTGATCGCCCAGGGTAACCTGGGCCCGCAATTCGCGAACACCACTACCGGTGCTTCAACCAACAACTACGATGACGGTAACCTGAACTTCGAGCAATGGGATACCTACTCCAAGATTGTCAAAGGCAACAGTGAACTCTTTCTTAACTACGACGTGAACAGCGATATGCTGACGCGGGTAGGCGGTCTGCTGCGTGGTCGCTACTGGTACGATTTCGAATTGAAAGACGAGCAGCGCGCTGTGGATTACGTTGGTCAGCAGCGGGAGCTCAACCCCCAAGCCGCGGATAATGCCTCCGGTGGAGAGCTTCTGGATGCCTACGTGTTTTCCGACTGGTACTTTGGCAACGTGCCGGTCAGTCTGCGTTATGGTCAGCAGGTTCTGAGCTGGGGTGAGAGTACGTTCATCCAAGGCGGGATCAATACCATCAACCCGGTGGATGTTCCGGCCTTCCGGGCCCCGGGCTCCCAATTGAAAGACGCGCTGCTGCCCGTTGAGATGTTCTATATGTCGGCCGGCATACTGGAAAACATTACCCTGGAAACGTTCGTCCAGACCGACTGGGAGCCAGTACGCCCGGACGATTGTGGCACCTTCTTCTCCACTAACGACTTCGCCGCCGATGGCTGTGGCCCGGTACTCCTGGCTGGTCAGTTGTCGGATTCCCAGGCGTATGCACAGGGTTTTGTTTCCCCGCGCCTTGGCGATAAAGAAGCCGATGCGAAAGACCAGTTCGGTGTAGCTCTGCGCTGGTATGTACCTGCCCTGAACGATTCCGAGCTGGGTTTCTACTACATCAAGTACAACAGCCGTCTGCCCTACGTCAGTGGCGTCGTGAGTAATCCTTCCAGTCCAACTGGGACGCAGAAAAACGACCCGTCAAAACCATATTCCACCTTCCCGAGCTACTTCATCGAGTATCCGGAAAATATCAATCTTTACGGGATCAGCATCAACACCACTACCCCGGGTGGCTGGTCGCTGGGCGCGGAGTACAGCTTCCGCGATAACATGCCGTTGCAGTGGAACGCGTTTGAGTTGCTTTACGGTGGTGCACAGAAACGTGGACCGAATGGGGAGGTTCTGAGCCTTCTCGAGCAACAGCTGCTTGACGATTCCGGTAATGGTAACTTTGCCGGCGAGGCGGTTTCCGGTTACGACCGGTTCAACGTATCGCAAGCCCAGTTTACGTTGATCAAATTCTTCGATCAGGTAATGGGTGCCAGCCGCCTTTCTCTGATCACTGAATTTGGTGCCACTTACGTTCATGATCTACCGAGTTACGATGAGGCACGTTATGGTCGGTCCGGGACTTTTGGTGTGGGTGTCATCCCGAGTACAGTCGGAGATCTTTGCAGCGGTGAGGGGAGCGCGGGTGCCGAAAACATCAATGTTTCCTACTGCAACAATGAAGGCTTCACAACCGACTTCTCCTGGGGTTACCGTACACGGCTGGTTTGGGACTATCCGAATGCCCTTGCCGGTGTGAACCTGTCACCGCAGTTGGCCTGGAGTCACGACGTGGAAGGCTACAGCCCGCAACCCGGAGGTGCATTCAACGAGGGTAGCAAGGCGATCGGCCTGTCACTGGAGGCGGTGTATCAGAACAAGATCACCGGTGAAATCGGCTACACAAACTTTTTCGGCGGCAAGCCGTATAACGAGTTGACTGACCGTGATTTTGTGAGTGCCAGCGTTTCGTACTCATTCTGAATCGGCAAGAATTCGTTGAACGAGGGAATTTAAATGAAATTGAACAAGAAACTACTGGCTACAGGTGTACTGGCTGCAAGCATGTTTGCAGGCCAGGCCTGGGGTGCGGTTTCTGCTGAAGAGGCGGCAAAGCTGGGTGAATCGCTGACCCCGATGGGCGCAATGAAAGCCGGCAATGGCGGTGAAATCCCGGCCTGGACCGGTGGCCTGACCGCTCCTCCGGCCAACTACAAGGGCGACGGTATCTACGTTAACCCGTACCCCAACGAAGAGCCGAAGTTCACTATTGACCAGAGTAACGTTGATCAGTACAAAGACAAGCTGTCCCCGGGGCAGGTTGCCATGATCAAGCGTTACGATGACTACTTCATGCCGGTGTACGAGACCCATCGTTCTGCGGCCTACCCGAAGGAGGTCATGGAGAAGACGGTCGAGAATGCAACGACTGTCGAGCTCATCAAGGACGGTAATGGTCTTGGTAACTACCAGTCTGCCACGCCCTTCCCGATCCCCCAGAACGGTCTTGAAGTGATCTGGAACCACATTACCCGCTATCGCGGTGGCTCTGTACTTCGTAATGTCGGCCAGGTAACGCCTACGGTTGATGGTGACTTCTCAGTTGTGAAATTCCAGGATGAGCTGACCTGGCGTACCTACCTGGAAGATTACAATCCGGGAGAAGATCCCAACGTGCTGTTCTACTTCAAGCAGGCGATCACTGGTCCGGCACGACTGGCGGGCAACGTGCTGCTGGTGCACGAGACCATTGACCAGGTGGCTGAACCACGCCGTGCGTGGGTCTACAACGCCGGTCAGCGCCGTGTTCGCCGTGCGCCCCAGGTTGCCTATGACGGGCCGGGTACTGCGGCTGATGGCATGCGTACCTCTGATAACTTCGACATGTTCAACGGTGCGCCGGACCGCTACAACTGGGAACTGGTTGGCAAGAAGGAAATGTACATTCCGTACAACTCCTACAAGCTGGTTGATCCGAGCCTGAGCTATGATCAGATTATCAATGCCGGCCACATCAACCAGAAGCTGACCCGTTACGAACTGCACCGGGTGTGGCATGTGCGGGCAACCCTGAAAGAGGGCGCGCGCCACGTCTATGCCCAACGTGACTTCTACATCGATGAAGACTCCTGGCAAGCCTCGGTGATTGACCATTACGATGGCCGCGGCGAACTCTGGCGTGTTGCGGAAGCCCATGCCATGCAGTTTTACGATCAGGTTGTACCCTGGTACGCGATCGAGGTTCTGTATGACCTTCTCTCCGGCCGTTATCTGGCCCTGGGCCTGACCAACGAAGAAGAGGATCCTTACGTCTTCGGCATTGAGCGCAGTTCGAGGGACTATACGCCGGCAGCACTGCGCCGAGCGGGTGTCCGGTAAGCGCTACTGGTGATGTTGTTGAATACGGCAGGCCTTCGGGCCTGCCGTTTTTTATCATGTAATAAAATCCTTTCACGTCAAAATTTTGCAGCCCGCCCCTCAATTGGTTTAACCTTCCTATCATACTAAAGGCGTACCCGAAGCCGGTCGCCACTCAAAAGTCAGTGCAAAGATCCACTTTTCCGGCAGTTCAAGGCATTTCAGCCGGATTTAAATGGGGCAGTGCGTGAAACCATTCAATGATGGCTGTGCAGCCAACGATGAATTTCAATCAGCAAACAGTGGTCTTCCGCGGGGTGAACTGGTCAGAGACCTGCTCAGGCAAAGAGTTCAGATTCCAGCCGTTCCACCGGACTCACTGGCGAGGCCCAAGCTTGAAGGCAGGATTACCGAGGCGCTGAACGAAGGTGGCGTTCTGTATATGGAAGCGCCCTGCGGTTACGGCAAATCCCATGCGGTGGTCGGTGCGCTGGGTGGTTCTGGTGTGTCGAGCGATCAGGTGCGCTGGATATCGCTGAATACCCAGGACAACGCACCGTCGCGTTTTCTGGCACTGCTTGCCATTGCCCTGGATCTGCCCGAAACACCTGATCAGGGGCACCAGAGTGGCGCAAACTTCGCCGATACCCTGGCGATGATGCTGGTGGCGCTGGCGCGGAAGAGTGATGACAAGCCCCGGATTCTGGTTCTTGACAACCTGCAGAACCTGGGCAACCCGGCCGTGGTCGAGCTGCTCCAACAGCTGATTGCAGACTTCCCGCCCGACTCTTCTATCGTCCTTATCTCCCGAAAGGCGCTGCCGTTTGAAACCCATGGTCTCGAACTTGAAAACCGGTTTACCCGAATAGGCGCCGAAGTTCTGGAGTTCTCTCGCTCGGAAACCTTCGAGTTTTTCAAACCGGCCATGACAGCAAGCCAGCTGACCAGCGTAGCCGTCGACAATCTTTACGACATAACCGAAGGCTGGGCAACGCCACTGGCGCTTTATCGGCGGGAATTAGCGGGCAATACCGAGCGCAAACCGATACAGGAAACGGCCGGTGTTGAGCGGTTCCTCAAGGAGTCGGTGCTTGGCGGCCTGACACCGGGCCAGTTCCGCTCCATGCGTGGTATTGCCGAGCTGGAGCTATGTTCCGATGAGTTGTTCCTGGCGCTGGCACCGCTGTTGCCGGATACCGGTATCATTCCGTCCCAGGCTGTCGAGCGAGGCCTCCCGCTCAAACCCATGCCGGGCCGTGGCCGCTGGTACCGGCTCAACCCGCTGCTGCAGGAATGGCTCAGAGAGCCTGTTATGGTGGGTTACGCCGAGCGAATGCTTCAGGCCAGTCGCTGGTTTGGCGCGCGTGATCAGTTCCCGGAAGCATTGAAATATGCGCTGTTGGCGGGCGATGCGGACGAGGTTATCCGAATCGCCTCCGAGGGTTCCGAGGCCCTGCTGTTGGGCCAGGATACCGCGTCACTGCTCAGGCTTCGCAAGAGCATGCCAGCCCGGCTTCTGGAGCGCAGTGCCCGCCTGAGAATCGTATACAGCTGGGTTCATGCGATTGGCGGTCAGTTCCGCCAGGCCCGAACACTTATCGAGGGGCTGTCTGAGACCGAGCGGAAAGAGCACGTGGCTCGGATTTGTGCTCTTGAGGCCTTTATTCTCAGGGCAGAGGGCAGCGTTGCCCCGGCATTGGCCATGGCCGACAGGGCCCTGGCCGAAGGTGAGCTCAGTACCCAGGGCCAACTGGTCACCCAGATGGTGCGTTCGAGCGCCCTGTGTGCTGCGGGGCGTTTTCAGGAGGCCCGGGACGCCAACCGGGCGGCGGCGCGGCTGGCCCGGGTAGCGGGCGATTCCGGCTCGGAAGCGCTGGCAGTATACGCCCATGCCCGTATCGAGCTGGGCAAGGGTGCCCTCAAACACGCTGAGCAACTGCTGCGTACTGGACTGGATACGGCAATGCAGGAGCTGGCTCGCCCGGCCCGGATTGGCGAAACCCGGCTTCAGTTGAATCTGGTGCTGGTGCTCTGGCATCAGGGCCGGGAAGCCGAGGCTGACAGGCTGCTGGTTAACTGCGGCCGGCATGCTGAACAGACCCGGGATCTGGGGCTGCTCCTGGCAATGACCATCCGGGTGCTGATGTGCCGGGCCCAGGGCCGGCTGGACGATGCCTTTGTTTGGATTGGCCGGGCCGAGCGAACCATGCACTCGTGGCAGGTGGACGAATCGCTGTTTGTGCCGGTTCTGGAGGCCCTGAAGGCCAGTTGTTGGCTGGCCCTGAATGAGGTTGATAGCGCCAGTCAGGCGGTCAGCAAACTGGCGCCTTACCGTGAGGCGGGCTGCGTGCCGGAACTGTTCCCCATGATGCCAGGCCTGCTGGATTGCCTGCAGGTCCGGGTTGATCTGGCTCGTGGCGACCTGATACGCGCCAGGGAAACCCTGCAGGGCATTCGCGAGCGATACGAAGGCGCGATCCCGTGGGGAGTTGAATTGCATATGCGGTTGCTTGAGGCGGTCATTGTCCAGGACGAGAAAGGCCCGGTGGTTGCACAGAAAATTCTGGTTGCCGTTGTTACCGAAGCCGCCCGCGAGCACTTTATCAGCCCGTTTTCGGAGTTGCGGGGCGAGCTTCAGGGGCTGATGGAGAAGGGTTTCGGCCAGCTTCCTGAAGGCCCGTTCAAGGATGCCCTTGGCGAACTGTTCGAACTGAAACCGGCGGTTGGCGGTGCCGAAGCCCTGGCAGAACCGATCAGTGACCGGGAGCAGGGTGTCCTGGAGTTGATCGCTAAAGGGCTATCGAACCAGGAAATCGCCGACAAGCTTCACATCTCCCTTCACACCGTGAAAACCCACGCGCGAAGGATTAATGCCAAGCTGGAGGTGAAGTCCCGTACTCAGGCGATCGTGCGGGCCAGAGAACTCGGCTTGCTATGAAGAAGGGGTCTGACCCCACGGGGTCAGAACCCATTTTCAGCTTTTAGCTTCGGCCCGCAGCACCTCAATCCGCGCATCCTTCTCAGCCCACACTTCGCTGACCCAGCGTTGAAACGAGGCCCGCGTTTCCCGGTTGTTTTCGTAATCCATCCCCAGATATTCCCCCGGAATCTCACGAATCCGAATGTCGATGATGATCCTGCGGATGCGCCCGCACAGATAATCCCAGAACCCCGCTCGTCCCTCCGGGTATACGATGGTGACATCCAGCATGGTGTGGATCATCTCGCCCATGGCGCCAAGCACAAAGGCGGTACCACCGGCCCTGGGTTTTAGCAGGTGGCGGTAGGGCGAGTTCTGGCGGCGCTGTTTCTCCGGGGTAAAGCGGGTCCCTTCCATGAAGTTGAAAATGGTGACCGGGGTGTAGCGGAATTTTTCGCAGGCAGCGTGAGTGGCGGCGACATCCTTGCCTTTCAGCTCTGGCCGCTTGGCGATTTGCTCCTTGGTGTGCCGGTGCATGAACGGAAAATCCAGGGCCCACCAGGCAATGCCCAGAAACGGTATCCAGATCAGCTCTTTTTTCAGGAAAAACTTCAGCAAGGGTATCCGGCTGTTCAGAACGTACTGAATAGCCGGGATGTCGGCCCAGCTCTGGTGGTTGCAGGTAATGAAGTACCAGTGCTCACGGCTCAGGTTCTCCGCTCCCCGCACCTCCCAGGCTACCCGGTGAAGCAGGTCCATCAGCAGATTGTTGAAGCCAATCCAAAGCCAGGCGATCGTGTTCAGGATCACCGTGCAGCCTTTGCGAACGGCCTCCAGAGGCAGAACGAGTTTGAGCAGGGCGAACACCAGCAGAACCGGGAACAGGATAAACGTGTTACAAAGAATGAGCAGGGCCGCCAGAGTTCCCTTCAGCGGCGCAGGGAGCAAATCAAGCATGCAGGGGTGTCTCTAGCCTTCCGTCGGGGTGCTGTTCAGTGACGACTGGCGGGGCAGCAGGCGGATTTCCGCCTCGGTAGAGGCTAGTCGTTCGAGGCTGTCCGGCGTCAGATCCCGGATCACGTTCCGGAAGTCATCGTCGTAAAATTCCAGATTGTTGTAGTGAATCATCGCCCGTATTTCCTCAACGTACTCCTTGCCACGTTCGGAATAGCCAAGCAGCCCTTCGGCGAGCTCAACGCCGGAGAGTGGCTCGCTGTTGCGGCGATCGTTCAGGCGCACATCCCGAAGCGTCTGGTAGGTGGGGTGGCGATTCAGGTTCTGGATGTAGGCCCGCACCGAGCGGTAGGGTGAGGCGAAGTCCGCCACCTCATGGCTGGCGCCCTCGGCCCGCCCGCGAGGCACCAGCCCGCAGCCTTTCGAAAAGCACCACTGGCCAAACAGGTTGTTGCCCTTGATGGCAAAGCGTGAAGTGCCCCAGGCGGATTCATTGGCAGCCTGAGCCATGATCAGCGACGGAGGAATCACATCAAGGCGTTTGCGAAGCAGGGCAAACTGCTCTTTGCTGCCAGGTTCGGCATCCACCCGCAGCCGTTCGGATTCCTGCGCCAGCCAGCGGTACTCCCGGGCTGTCAGTTTCTCTTTTTTGGAGAGGCTCTCCAGGTAATCGCGCTCGATGAGAATTCGCGAGTTGGCCAGAACAATGCGGGGATACAGGAATGCAAAGAACGCGGCCTTCTTTTCGGTGGTGTCCTGGTACTGTGTGAAATCCGGCAACTCATCGTTGGCCCATTCGGGAAGAGGGGGCAGGGATGACAGTGCGGGCTCGGACCCATTGTTGTCGGAACGACTCTGGCCCGAACTTTCAGACGGTGTATAAAGTCCACCCCCGATGGCAAACGCAATCAGCGGGACCATTAGCATAATCGCCCGTGTACCTGCAGACATAAAACCTCTCGTCAACGTCGATATGGCAATAATTATAACAGGTTATACGGTCGAAACTGCCAGTTGGGTTTTATGGCCGGGCGAAGGCCGGCTCAGGGCGCTCGCGTGGCGATCACCAGCCCTGCCTGTTCCTCGGACGCGTCTGCAGCCAGGAGCCTCAGGTAGAACTGGTCCTGGCTGGCGGTATAAAACCCTTCGAGCACCAGATTGCCGGCACTGAACTGAACGCGGCCGTCACCGGTCTGGGTGTAGGTCAGGGCGATGCTCGGATTCTGTTCAAGCCGCGGAGGTGTGACTGTCTCGTTGTCCACCGAATGCTTGCTGGTCAGGGTAACGGGCGAGAGCGTTGCCGTGCTGGCTGAGTCAATTGTCAGCAGCGCATTGTCGAAGTGCCTGAGCCGGTTTGAGCCCGGCGCCAGCCCCAGCGCCATACCCTGAAAGCGGAAGCGGCCGCTGGCAGGGGCGCTTAGGCTGGTCTGTTCGGCGGCAATCAGCAAACCGTCCCCCATGGGACTGTCATCCAGGTTGAAGGCAAGCAGCGAGCCGTCCGGAGTGCTGGCGCCAATGCCGATATCCGGCTGCTCGAAGTCACCGGAGGGGTCGGATATATCCAGGTTCAGCCGGCCAATATTCGCGTCTTTGGTGCTCAGCCGGGACGTGCGGTTGCTCAGGGTCCAGGACTCGGTGCCGGGGCCGGTGGTAATTGTGGTAATCCCGCCGGCGCTGCCGCGCTGGACCGTTGTGGAAGTGTTGGACTGGTCGACGGTGCCGGAGACGATCTGCCACTGGCCGAGGCCGGTTTCCACCGCCATGGGCACGCTGCCCTCACTGAAGCGGGTAGCCAGGTAAACCATGTTGTAATCCCGGCCATTGAGTGAGCTGGCGTCGAAGCCCTGCTTGCGCAAAAGGTCAATCTCGAGTACCGAGACGTACTGTTCTTCCAGAGTGCCAAGTCGCCGTAACTGGTCGCCCTCGGCCTGCAGTTCGATGGCCTTGCCGGCGCTGAAATATCCGCTGACCACCCGGTCCGGCCCGGTCGTTTCATCCACCGGGACGCTGGTGAAGGCGTTGAGGTAATAGGGATTGCGGGTCCAGCCAATGACCTTTGAGCTGCCCCTGCCGGTGATGCTCTGGAACAGCGCCCGGCCTGCCAGCAAGCGTGTGTTGTCCAGCAGCGTGGCGGCGCCGGGAGCCGAGGAGTGAACATTGAGCTCCCAGGCTTCAGAGCCGCGCACGTAGAAATTGTTGCCATCCTGATGAATCAGGGCTTCGCGGCCATAGGGTATATCATTCGCCAGGGAGGTGACCCGGATGTTGAAGGCATCGAAGCTGGTCAGGGTGAGGGCCGGATAGACATACCCCGTGCCGTTAACATCGCTGAGCACTTCTTCCTGAGCCGTGCGAGTACCCCACTGGCCCGACCCGGCCAGGGAGGGTTCCAGAAAGGTCTGGTCCAGCTCGATCCCCAGGAAAACCGCGTTGTAGTCCGCCGAACTGGCGCTGATCTTGCCGGAAGACGAGGCATCCAGTACGGCGTATCCCGCCATGGCACTCACGTAGCGGGCGAAATCAGCCCGTTCGGAGAGCAGGCTCAAGGCGCCCTGCAAATCGGCGTTGGAGGGAATGTCGATCTCAAAATCGTGAACCTGATCCGCCAGGGTGGACCAGACATACTTGTTGAGGCACAGCTCGCCCCCCTGGTCTGCCACGCAATCGAGAATGGTCTGGAACTCCCCTGAGGTGTAGTTGCTGAGGGCGGTAGCCACCAGGTATTCGGAGAAGGGGTTAACCTTCACATCCTGGTCCGCATCGGCGGCGAGCGCTCGCATGCGGGTGTTGCCGTAGACAGCCTCAATGATCACGTTCGGGCCCAGGGGCAGGCCCTCAGTAAACTCAATGATGGTAAAGCCGTCGCTATCGGTGCGGGTCGAAATCGGGGGCTCACCCAGGTTCTGCAGGGCCGTGTTGGTGTAGTAAACACTCACCCTGTCGGGCTGGACGATCCTGAGGTTGCGGCGGGTTGGGGTGCCCTCGGTGGTGACACCGCCCGGTACCTCCATGGTAACCCGGACTTCGTTGGTTGCCAGCCCGCCCGCGTTAGTGGAGTCACCGGTGCTGCCCGGGCTGAAGTCGTTTGCCGGATTCTTGCTGTCGGCAAAGTCGTTAGGTTGGGCACCTGCGCCTTCAATGGCATCTTCGCCGCTTCCGCACCCCGCCGTGAGCAACAGGGTGGTGCAGAGGAGCAAACCGAGTGGAAATCGCATGCGTGACTGTCCATGGTGAAAGTACAGAAACGCAGTCTAACAATCGAATTCCAGGGAAAGCGTGAGGGAAGGCACGAATCGGGCGTCCAGAGCGGGAGGGCGCCCGATTCCGAGGTGAGTAATCAGAAGAAAATTTTCAAACCAGCCATGACGCCTTCGTCCAGATTCACGTCACCGCTACCGGCATAATCCAGTTCGGTGTTCAGGTAACGGTATCCGGCAAACACTTCTGCGTTCCGGATAACCCGGTAGCTGCCACGCAGTTCCAGGCTGGTCATGTCTTCAGAGTCGCCAAAGGAAAGAATGCTGGGCGCGTAGTGCAGGCCGCCGGTGAACGACAGGCCAGGAACCCTTGGAATATTCACGGTCGCGAACCCGCCAAGCCCAACAGCACCGCCGTTTGCCCGGCTCTGATCCCAGTAGATGCCGCGCAGGCCGAGGCCGGCCGTGGTTGGCAGGTTGCCAATGGCGGTTCGACCCTGAGCGTGAAAATCGGCATTGAATATGTCACGGCCGCCTTCGTGATAGGTGTAACCCGTGCCGACCTGGATATCATTGCTGGCGCCAAAGAAATTGACCTGACCTTTTACTGATTCGTTGGTCAGGCTCAGGTCTAGATCTGCGGCAAACGCGGGTGTGGCTGCCAGAGACAGAATCATCAGGGAAATCCGGGACGCTTTCATATGTGCACCTTCGGTAAGTTATTAATAGATTTGGCCGTATGTTAACGGGGCGCCAGAAACCACTCAACTTAAATGGCGGTAAGTCGCCGTTAACCTGCAGCTTCCGATTGCCGGTGTTCAGTGCCGGGTGGTTTCCCCGCCCTGGTCAAGATCCTCCGGTGAGGCGTTTTCGGCGGGTACCCGGTATTCCTCATTGGCCCAGGCGCCCAGATCGATCATCTTGCAGCGCTCCGAGCAGAACGGGCGCCAGGGGTTGGATTCAATCCATTCCACGGACTTTTTACAGGTAGGGCATTGAACGTTCATGGCTGCCTTGGGTTATCGAAACGTAACTGGGTGTCCCCGCTCCGGGATTCAGGAGGCGGCGGACGCTTTGCAGTATTGTTCCAGTACTGCCCGTAGCATTTCAATATTGACAGGCTTGGCAACGAATAAATCCATGCCGCAGCGGCGGCAGCGTTCTTCATCTTCTTCCATGGCGCTTGCGGTCAGGGCGATGACCGGAATACGTTCCTGGTTCTGGGTCTGTTCCCACTCCCGGAGCCGGCGGGTGGCCTCAAAGCCGTCTACCCTGGGCATGACACAATCCATGAATATCAGGTCGAAGGGGTGCCATTGCCACAGGCTGGTGGCGGCCTCACCATCATTGGCGGTCATCACATCACACCCCAGTTTCTCCAGAAGCCGTCGGGTGAGGGTGCGGTTTACCGGGTTGTCCTCCACCAGAAGTACCTTCATGCGACCGCAGGTTAACTCGCGCCGCCGGGCCGAGTCAGTGGTCGCCTGCAGCGAGAAACGGGTCAGGAAACGCCGTTCATGCCGCGCAGTGTCGGCAAATAACTGATTCAGGATGGGGGGCAGGCAGGATTCCCGGAGGGATTTGCTGAGAAAGGCATCGGCCCCGGCCTGCCGGAAATGCTCGGCATCGCCCCGCTGCGGGTTGGACGAGAGAATCAGCAGGCGCATATCCGCCCACAGCGGATTGCTACGAATCTGCCGGCACAACAGGTCGCTGTCCATATCCGGCACAAAGCCGTCGAGAATAATGGCGTCGAACGGCTCTTGACCATCGAACGCGGTACGCAGGGATGTCAGTGCCTCACCAGCGGACTTTACCGCCTCGATATGCACCTCGTGGCGCGACAGCATTTCCAGGGTGATCTTGCGGGAGAGTTCGTAGGAGTCCACCACCAGAATCCGGCGGTTCTTGACCATGCGGGTGTCCGGCCTGACCCGGGTGGCGTTCTCCGGTGCAACCGGCAGGGTCAGTTCCATCCAGAAGGTGGAGCCTTCGCCCGGGCGGCTCTCCAGCTCCAGTGAGCCATCCATCAGGTTCACCAGTTGCCGGCAGATGGTGAGGCCCAGGCCCGCACCGGGAAGCTGGCGCTGAAACTGCTGGCCCAGTTGCACGTAAGGCTCGTACACCAGGGGCACATCTTCCGGGTTGATGCCGACGCCGGTATCCTCCACCGCCAGACGAAGCCGGGCCCTGTCGTCCCGACGGCCCAGAACTTCAATACTGATCAGTACGTGGCCGGAATCGGTGAACTTTATGGCATTGGAGGTGAGGTTAAGCAGGATCTGGCGGATCCTCACCGGGTCGCCCTTCAGGGCCCAGGGCAGGTTCTCGTCTATGCGCAGCTCCAGTGCCAGGCTTTTTTCCCGGGCCCGGGAGCCGAGCATGTGTACCAGGTCGTTCAGGGTTTCCCGCAGATCAAACGGAATGTTATCCAGCACCAGCTTGCCGGCTTCCATACTCGAAATATCCAGCAGGTCGTTGATGATGGCGGAAAGGCTCTCCGAGGCACTCAACAGCGTCTGGACATACTCGCTCTGTTCCTGATCCAGGGGCGTGTCTGTCAGCAGGTTGGCATAACCCAGCACGGACTGCAGGGGAATGCGCAGTTCGTGGCTGACATTGGCCAGAAACTGGTTCTTGGCGTGATTGGCCCGCACTGCCTGGTCCCGCTCGCCCTGGGACTGGATCGTGGTCTGGCGCAGGGAGCGGGTGTCTTCCAGAATCTGCAGGCGCATCTTGTTCAGGGCCTGCTCCAGTTCTGAGAGTTCGTCCGGCGTTTTCCGGGGCTTGCGTTTCAGTTTGAGCGGGTCTACCAGGGCATCCAGGTTCAGCCGGGCGGCGTAGTCGGCCATGGCTTCCAGATGCCGGGACAGGGTCAGGCGTACGATCACCAATAACCCGAGGGTGCCCAGCATCACCACGATAGACTGGAACAACAGGTTTAGCAGGGCCCGGTTGCGCAGCTCTGCGTAAATCTGATCGATGGAGGAGGTAAGCGTCAGCGTGCCTACCTTTTCGGGGTTGCGGTTGATGGAGCGATCAAAAACCAGGGGAAAGCTCTGGGAAATTACGCGGCCTGCGGGATAGGTGCCGGTACTGAATTCCTCACCGGTGCTGGTGATTACACGGGCGTATTGGACAGCAGGAACGGCCTTCATATCGTCCAGACTGTTGGCTACCTCGCTGAAATTCATCAGCCAGATGTTATTGCTCATGGTGCCGGAAACCAGCTCCGCGGCCCGGGTCTGGGTACTCAGCAAGTCTGCTTTCCGGCGTTCGAACTCGCCGATCATCTGAACGCCGGTAGCCACCAGTGATAACAGCAGGCTGAACAGCAGTACGTAGACGAGCAGCCTTGCCGCCAGTGGCCGGATTCCCAATCGTTTGAACAACCGCGTTGAAGGCAAGGCACAAATTCCCTGTGTCGACTACAAAATCATCAAAATGAGTTTAACAGACCGTTAGCACTTCGACACGTTTCGGTGAATGATCACTCACAAACCGGAAGCGCACGTTCAGGTCGTACAGGTGGGCGCCGTATATGCGATCTTCCTCCCGCCCGCGGCGAAACGACGGGCGAGGGTCGTAAGCCACCACGTCTTCAATCAGCGGGCGCAGTTCCGGGTAACGTTCCGGTGCAAGCTGGCGGATCTGCTGCTCCGCTTCCGGCAGAAACACAACCTCCAGTCTTTCCGTGGGCGGCGAATCAGCCCAGCCCAGGGTGGCCTCAGGCACCGAATCGGCAAACGGCAGGTAAGGTTTGATATCCAGAACCGGCGTGCCCTCGATCAAGTCATGATCGCGGATGCGCAGCACCAGCCTGCCATCAATTCGGGCCAACCCCTCATTGCGAACCACTGACAGGCCCAGGCTGTTGGGCCGGAAGGGCGACCGGCTGGCAAATACGCCCATCTTGCGGTTACCGCCCAGGCGGGGAGGGCGCACCACCGGCCGCCATTCAGCGCGCACCGCCTCGTGGAACTGGAAGGTCAACCAGAGATGGCTGGCGGTCTCCAGGCCCCGGAAGGCATCTTCCCGGTCAAACGGCGGCTGGATAACCAGATCCGCCCTGGCATGGCGGGTCAGCCCAGGCTGCCGCGGCACACCGAACTTGTCCCGGAAGCAGGAGCGGGTGATGGCAATCGGCGTCAGTGTCAGCGCTTCAGCAGCAGGTTTTGATGGGTGTCGGGACATCTGATCTCCGGAACGGAACATCTGGGGTCAGATGAAAGCCTTCATCTGACCCCAATTTAACGCTTGAACACGGGGTCAGATGAACGCTTTCATCTGACCCCACCTTCACATCTGACCCCGCCCTCAGAGTTACAGACGATCCTCTTCAATCATGCCCGAGAAGAACATCTCAATCCGGAAAACCACCGAAGCCTGGTCCCTGAAATCCTCCTCTCTCGGGAATTCCAGGGCCGGAATCAGCTCCGCATACAGCCAGTTGCTGTGCAGCCGGTAGCGAAAGGTCAGGTCTGCAAACGCCGAGGTGGTGCGCCAGTTTGGTTGGCTTTCGCCGAGCACCCCTAGCCGGGGCGCAATGATCAGGCGGTTATTGGTACGCTTGCGCAGGCTGAAAATCTGTGCGGCCACGAATTTGCGGTCATTGTGCACCCACTCCAGCTCGGATGACGAACTGAAATGCCAGCCGTTCCCCACCGCCCGGCCAACGCCGATCCAGGTGCGCTCGCCCCAGCCATCCTGGTGGAAATAGTAGAAGCGCTGTTGCGCGTTCAGAACCCAGTCTTCATCCAGGCGCCAGCGTTTCCCTGCCGTCGCCCGCCAGAATGCGTCCGGGGGAAGCCGAAGGCGTACACCCAGGTCATTGGAGAAATTGATCGCGTCGCCGATCTGGGTGAGGTAGCGAAATGCACCGGTGGCCTGGGTATCAGACCGTTGGGTTTCGATCAGTTGCCGGTTGCGTTGGCGCTCTGCCAGTGGAATCAGATCCTCGCTTTCGCTCTCAATTACCAGTCGAAGTTTCTTCTTGGTCGTCGGAATATCCAGCCGGAACCGCGCTTCCGGCTCAAACTGCGCCAGATTGCCATACTCGGATTCGGTGGCAAAGCCGATCCGCAGATAGCTTTCATTGTTGGGAAGGCTCTGCTCAGTGCCGGAGAGCGTGCGATCCGCCCACTGGCCAAGCGATTGCACCCTCGGCCCCTGGATGCGCTCCTGGCGCAGAACCCAGTTGCTGAATTTCAGCCAGTAGGAATCCCGGGGCTGCGCCCAGTACTCAGCCGGCTCAAAGGTATAAAACCCGATGGGAAGCCGCTCAGGCGAGAGCAACTCGGCCACAGACGGCTGCGGAACCTCCGCTTCCGGCTCGATGCTGTAGCCTGGAGAAGGGAACATCAGGGTAAGCGCGGCGGCAAAACCGGCAAGCCGGCAGCGAGACGAACAGTCAGCCAAAGTCCACCAAAAATTGCTCATGTAGCTCCCGCACCTGGCTCACCACCTCATCCATTGGGCGGTTATTATCAATTATAGCGTCCGCACGCTCCAGCCGCCGCTCTCTCGGCATCTGAGCTGCAATAATCCGCTCAACCTGCTCCCGGGAGTTGGTGTCCCGGGCCATGGTCCGCTCAATCTGGACGTCCGTGGGCACATCGACAACCACAATGCGATCGACCAGTTGGTGCTGGTCGGTTTCGAGCAGAAGGGGAGATACCAGAATTACATAAGGCAGCGAATACTTGTCTCCCTCGTCACTCGCGGGAGAGGCGCCAGCAGAGGAGGGCTGTTCAAGCTGCCGAGCCAGTTCTTCCCGGATCACCGGATGCAAAAGCCTCTCCAGCCAGGCCCGCTCCTCAGGATTCTCAAAAACAATCCCCCGAAGCCGCCCCCGATCCAAAGCGCCCTCGGAAGTAAGAATCCCCTCCCCAAAATGCTCCGCAATCCGCGCCAGCGCAGGCGCCCCCGGCTCAACCACTTCCCGGGCCACATCATCCGCATCCACCCAGTGCACGCCGAGACCGCCAAAAAGGCGGGCCACAGTCGATTTGCCGGAACCAATTCCGCCGGTCAGGCCAACAATGCTTAGGCCCGACGGGGTCAGACCAAAATCGCGAAGCGCTTTTGCTCTGACCCCATTTTCACCCGCACCATTTTCACCTGACCCCACCATCAAACCCCCAAAAACCCAAACCAGAACGCCTGAATTTCGCGACCAAACCACAAACAAATCAACCCGGCCGTCGCCAGATAAGGCCCAAACGGAATCGGCACCTCCCGCCCATGTTTCTTGAACACCATCAGGCTGATGCCGACAACCGCGCCAACCACCGACGACAGCAGAATCACCGCCGGCAACAACTGCCAGCCCAACCAGGCGCCCAGCGCGGCCAGTAGCTTGAAGTCCCCATGCCCCATGCCTTCCTTGCCAGTCACCAGTTTGAACAGCCAGTAAACCGACCAGAGCGAAAGATAACCCGCCACCGCACCCCAGAAGGCACTGGTAAAGTCCGTCAGCACACCAAAATAATTCAACACCAGCCCCAGCCACATCAGGGGCAGGGTAATGTTATCCGGCAGCAGTTGGGTGTCGAAATCAATCACGGTAAGGGCAACCAGAGCCCAGACCAGCAACAACGCCCAAAGCGCGGCTTCGTTGGGCCCGATAATCGCAACCGTCACCACCGAGAAAATGGCCGTCGCCGTCTCGATGATCGGATAACGGGGTGAGATAGGCGCCTTGCAGGAAGCACACTTGCCCCGCAGCAACAGCCAGCTCACCACCGGAATATTCTCCCATGCACGAATGCCATGGCCGCAGGCGGGGCAGGTGGAAGCCGGTTTCGAGAGTGTAATCCGCTCCTCCTGTTTCCGCTGTTTTTCCGGCAGCTCGAGAAACTCCTCGCACTGGCAACGCCAGTCCTGATGCATCATCTTCGGCAAACGAAGAATCACGACGTTCAGGAAGCTGCCGATGCAGAGGGAAACGAGGGTAACGGTGAGGTAAACAAGCCAGGGAGTGGCAAGAAAAGTTTCAAGAGTGAGCATCAATTATCCGGGAATCTGGCGAGCGAACCCGGGGTCAGATGAAAGTCTTCATCTGACCCCACTTTTAAACTGTGAACGCGGGCTTGAACCCGGGGTCAGATGAAAGCCTTCATCTGACCCCATTTTCATCTGACCCCAACGTCACTAACCAACAACCTGACCCATCTGGAAGATCGGCAGATACATGGCAATGATCAGGCCACCCACCAGCACACCCAGAACCGCCATGATCATCGGCTCCATCAGTGCGGTGAGGTTATCCACCATATCATCCACCACGCCTTCGTAATGCTCGGCAACCTTGGCAAGCATCTCATCCAGGTTACCGGATTCCTCACCAATCGCCGTCAGTTGAACCGCCATCACCGGAAAGACATCCTGCTGGCGCATGGAAGCCTGCAACTGGGTACCGCTGGAAACATCGTTCTTGATGCGGTCGATGGCATCCCGGTAAACCGCGTTACCGGTGGCCCCAGCCACGGAATCAAGTGCATCTACCAGAGGGACACCGGCCGCGAAGGTGGTCGAGAGTACCCGGCCAAACTTGGCAACGGCGGATTTGTCGAGGATCTCGCCGACTATCGGTAGCTTCAAAACGTATTTATCAACCAGATCCGAAAACTTCTGGGACCGGCGAACGGCCTCCTTGAACAGGAAGATGGTACCGACGATTCCCAGAAGAACCACAAACCACCATTTCTGCATCCACTCAGACAAGTTGACGACCATCTGGGTAAACACCGGTAATTCCGCCCCGAAGCCGTGAAACAGGCTCTCAAACTGCGGCACAACTTTCACCAGCAGAATGGCTGTAACAATAATCGCCACAACAACAACCGCAATGGGGTAGGTCATTGCTTTTTTGACTTTCTTCTTGAGAATTTCGGTTTTCTCAAGATAGGTGGCGATCCTGTCCAGCATCGTCTCAAGGGCACCGGCTTTCTCGCCCGAGTCCACCAGGTTGCAGTACAGATTGTCGAAGTGCTTGGGATGCCTTCGAAGCGCCCCGGCAAAACTGGTACCCGAAGAAATATCATTCCGGATACTCATCACCAGCTCCTGAAGCCCTCTGTTCTCCAGGCCATCGGCAACGATGTCAAAACTCTGCACCAGAGGTACGCCCGCCTTCATCATGGTCGCCAGTTGGCGGGTCAGCATGGCGATGTCAAACGGCGTAATCTTCTTGCTGCCACCGAACAGCGGCTTGGGTTTCTTCTTCACCTTGTCCGGGATAATGCCCTGCTTGCGAAGCTGTGCCTTCACCAGCGCGAGGTTCGAGCCGGTCAGCTCACCCTTGGATTTGTTGCCCCTGCGGTCTTTCCCTTCCCAAACGTACGATTCCAGCTTCTGCGCTTTCTCTGCCATGCTTAATCCTTCGTCACGCGGTTGGCTTCCTCAAGACTGGTAACCCCCTCTATCACTTTGCGAAGAGCGGATTGCCGCAGCGTGCGGAAGCCTTCTGCCTGAGCCTGTTTTGCAATTTTGATGGAACTGGCCTCTTCCATAATCATGTTCGCCAGCTCGTCGGTAATCTTGACCACCTCGTAAATACCGACGCGGCCTTTATATCCTCCATTGCATTTATCACAGCCCTTGGGGCGGTACAACGTGAAGCCTGTATCAATTTGTTCCGGTGTGAACCCTTCCTCTACCAGAACCTCATTTGGCACCTCAAAGGGCTGTTTGCAGGCACTACACAGCCGCCGGCCAAGGCGCTGGGCAATGATCAGGCTCACCGAGGTGGCAATGTTGAACGAAGGTACCCCCATGTTCATCATCCGCGTGAGGGTTTCTGCGGCGCTGTTAGTGTGCAGGGTGGAGAGCACCAGGTGGCCTGTCTGCGCGGCCTTGATGGCAATGTTGGCGGTTTCCAGATCCCGGATCTCGCCCACCATGATCACGTCCGGGTCCTGCCGCAGGAAAGCGCGCAATGCTTCAGCAAATCCCAGGCCCACCCGGGTGTTCACGTTTACCTGGTTGATACCTTCCAGGTTGATTTCCGCCGGGTCTTCCGCCGTGGAGATGTTAATGCCCGGGGTGTTCAGAATGTTCAGGCCGGTATAGAGAGACACCGTTTTACCAGAGCCCGTGGGGCCGGTGACCAGAATCATGCCTTGCGGCTGGGCGAGGGCATCCATGAACAGCTTCTTCTGATCCTCCTCATAGCCAAGCACGTCAATGCCCAACTTGGCCTGGCTCGGGTCCAGAATCCGCAGCACGATCTTTTCGCCCCACAGCGTAGGCAAGGTGTTCACCCGGAAGTCAATCGCCTTGGTTTTGGACAGCTTCATCTTGATGCGGCCATCCTGGGGCACTCGCCGCTCGGAAATATCGAGCTGGGCCATGATTTTCACGCGGGCGGAAATCTTCGGGGCCAGTTTGATGGAGGGCCGGGAAACCTCCTTCAGAATGCCGTCGGTGCGGTACCTTACCCGGTACACCTTTTCATACGGCTCGAAATGAATATCCGAAGCCCCGCCGCGAATGGCATCCAGCAGCATCTTGTTGACATATTTAACGATCGGCGCATCGTCCACTTCATTGGCGGCGGTAACCGCGCCCTCGTCGTCCTGTTCTCCGCCTTCGGTTTCCACGCCCTCCAGGTCGGCATCGTCCAGGTCACCCATGGTGGTGTCGTGGGATTCCAGGTATTTGTCGATGGCCTCCCGAAGCTTGGCGTCGTCAACCAGAACCGCATCGGTACTCAGCCCGGTGTTGAACTTGATCTCATCCAGCGCCTGAAGATTGGTGGGGTCTGAAACCGCAATGAACAGGCGGTTTCCCCGTTTATAAAGCGGCAGGGCGTTGTGCTTGCGGATCAGCTTCTCGTCAACAATCTTCTCCGGCATCATTTCCGGCAGAAAACTGCTCAGATCAAGCACGGACACCCCGAACTCCATGGCCGCGGAAAATGCGAGCTTTGAGCTGTCCGCCAACTGGTTCTGAGTGAGGTAGGTGATCAGCGGAATCCGGTTCTGGGAAGCCTGAATGAAGGCATCTTTCGCCGTGGCCTCATCCAGCAGGCCGTCATCCACGAAACGCCTTGCCAGGCCGGTGAGCGTGATAGTGCTTTTATTGGTAGACATAAATTGAGTAAAGAACGCAGCCTAAGTAACTGAATCGGGAGTTTTGTCAATTGCAGTGAGTTTAGATGGCTGGCGCAGCTTTGGAAAGCCATCAGGGGTCATAGGGGTCAGATGAAAGCTTTCATCTGACCCCGCCTTCAGCCTTTCACCAAGCTCGCCTCCAACCCACAAATGGTGACCAAATTTGTCACCCACTGACGCCACCGGGCAGCTGAGTCAGTCAATTTCCGCACTGTGAACTGCGTCCCAAAGTGCTGCAGGGCCCTGAATTCAATCCAGAAAATATCGGAATGTTGCGAATAATCAACATTGGCATACCCAGTGCATTAGCTCCTGCAGGCTCAAATCACCGGTCACGGGGCGCGACTCCACCGGGCCCGGGCCAAAGAGAGTTGATCAACGACAAACACAGAGGTCGAATAATGAAAAACATGCAAATTAATCACGCTCAGAAGGGTTTCACCTTGATTGAACTGATGATCGTTGTTGCGATCATTGGTATTTTGGCGGCGATAGCTATTCCGGCTTATCAAGATTATACGGCTCGTGCGCAAGCGTCAGAAGCGGTTTCTCTGCTGGGTGCATTGAAAACACCGATTGTTGAATATTATCTGACGGAGGGTACTGCTCCGGCTTTGGCAGATCTGGGAAATGTAACACAGTCAGGAGAGTACGTTGCGAGTATGGCATCTGACCTGACCGATCCAGCCAAACCAGTTTACACTGCGACTTTTGCAGCTTCAGGTGTGAGCGCTGATCTCCAAAGTGAGACAGTAGACTTGACATATGACACTGCTAATAACGCCTTCACTTGTGCGCCCACAAATGCTGCGATTTCGGAACTGATGCCTACCGGATGTAAGTAAAGCATCACGTAAGAGTGATCATGGACAGGCTCTAGTCTGACCAGATCCCAAAAGGCCCGGCGGCTTCGACCTCCGGGCCTTTGTCGTTTCTGGCTTTCGGTCTCTCTGCGTCCATTTCAGTGTTATGTCCAAAAGTGTAAGAAGCGGTTCTTTAACGCCATACCGTTTATTGTTGTACTTTTTGTATGTACAATAAGAGCTATGAAAATCGAATTTGATCCAGGGAAGGATTCCATAAACACCACGAAACAGGGTGTTTCTTTGGCTGATGCTGCGATGCTCGAGTGGGACTGTTTGAGGTGAGGCTATATGCAGACAAAATCTAAATCAGGGCGGGTGTTTGAGCTGCCGTCGGATCAGGAAGAGTCTGATATTAATGCCGGCATTGCGAGAGACCCAGATACCAGGGAGCTCACAGACCAGGAGTTTCAGCAGCTTCGGCCTTTGGGGCGGCCAAAAGCTGAGGTCACTAAGGAGCGGATAACCATCCGGCTTTCACCGGAAGTCGTTGAAAAGTTCCGGGCTACTGGCAGCGGGTGGCAAACCCGTATGGATAAGGCATTGCAGGAATACCTTAAAACCCACAGCCAGTCGGATGTCGAAAGGTTGGGGTAGTGGACATGGATCATTGGATCATGGACAGGCACTAGCCTGGCCAAGAATTGGCAGCGCCTTCTCATCAATAGCGCCGCGTTTGTCACTCCGGCTGATCCGGTTTTACGATGAGATGATTCCAGTGGCAGATCGAGAATTCACCGCCCATTTGGAAGAGCTCAAGGGAGGCAATTGAGATGGCGAATTCTTTGGACGCACTGCTGGCTAATGAAAATCCAGACGTTGTCAGACGAGCGCAGATCAAAGCAGATCGCATTCTTTTGGAGATTCGACTCAGTGAAGTGCGTGCTTTGTTGCAGAAAACCCAGAAAGATATGGCGGAAGCCATGGGTGTAACCCAGCCTACGATCGCGAATATGGAAAAGGCCGGTAGAGACTTGAAGCTGTCATCCATTAAACGATACGTCGAGAGTGCGGGTGCGAAAGTCCGTTTGGATATTGAGCTTCCTGACGGGACTCATCACGCCATTCCGCTTTGAGCGTTTGGGCCACAGGCAGTGGCTACAGGCAGTATAGATAATGGACAGGCACAGCCTTGCGTCCGGCACTAGTATTATCCTCTAACGCCAGCACCAAGGCCTTTATTGTGCAGTTTTGATGCGCAAACAATATGCGCATATAATTGGTGTGCCATTTCGCGTGAGGACTGAGCCATGCAAGCTGCTGAAACTACCAAATCCATACGAAAGCCAACGAACCTGTCGCTTGATAGTGCCCTTCTCAAAGAGGCAAAAATGTTGGGAATCAATGTATCGCGGTCAGCAGAGGCAGGGATCGCGGAGGCCGTGAAGCTTCATAAGCAGAGGAAGTGGTTGAAAGATAATGCCAGGGCGCTCGCGAGCTCGAACGCATATGTTGAAGCTAACGGTCTGCCTCTCGAACGGCACCGTCAGTTCTGATGGCTCGTTTCGATATCTTTGAAAATAATGATGGGGCTGGGTATCTGCTGGACGTTCAGTCAGATCTTCTAAGTGGCTTGAACACTCGAGTTGTCGTGCCACTGCTGCCCAAGTCCTCGGCGCCGTTCCCTGCCCAGGGGCTGAATCCTGTATTTACCGTCGAGGGCCAGGAATTAGTAATGGCCACTCAGTATATGGCGGCTGTGCCTGAAGGCGAATTGCGGTTTGGAGCTGGAAGCCTTGCTGAGCAGCAAGATGAAATTTCCTCGGCGTTGGACATGCTGTTTCTGGGCTTTTGAAAATGGGGTCAGAAGAAGGCGTTCTTCTGACCCCAAGCCTGCTCGCCCAGAACTTCAGGGGATCTCCTTCACCGGCGATCTGGCGCTCAACTAGCGCGCCCAGCAGGGCTTCGCGTTTACCACCTGAATGCCGACTCTTCTAACGTGCTCGAGCAGTTCGGGGTTATCAACCTGGTGTTTCAGTGCCAGGTCCACCTTCCAGGGCAGTAACAGGTCATCAATTTCCAGCTCGATTTCATTGAACTCTGGCCACGAAAGTCCGGGTGCGGTCAGCATTAGGTCAATATCGGAGTTGTATCGATAGTTGCCTTTGGCTCGGGAGCCGTACAGGGTGACCTCTTCTATGGCAGGGTGCCTGGCGAAGAGGGATTTCAGCTCCGTCATCACATGGCTCGGTAGTCCGAACTTGTCTGCAGGCTCGGCTTGGTCAGGCAAGGCCATGTTTCTTTACCTCATCGTCCATGCGCGCTCGTAGTTTCTTGAACAGGCTGTGGTGCTGCGCGAGTATGTTATTCAGTATGGCGCGGGCGGTATCTTCGTTATAGGTGTGCGACGTGCGGTTCCGGTCTTGCAGCATTCGCATCCAGTCATCACCGTCCTCAACCAGGCCGTTGGCGAAAGCCTCGCGTATCGCGTCCCGGGAGCCGGTGATTCCAGTGTTGCCTTGCCACCGGAAATAATCCCGAATAACGTTCCAGGCCAGTTCGTAGGTATATTCAAACGCCTGAATCAGCCCTTGCTTCTCCAGATCGGACAACTCCCGTGTTTGGCACAACTGCACTGCGGAGTCCAGCTGGTTGAATGCTTTATTGAAGTTACTGAGGCGCTGGAGCCAACGAATATCCGGATCTGGCATGTTCTTTCCTCTGATAATCCATCCGCTCAAGCTTATCATGCCAAGCAGGACCGGAGCAGATTCGGCTGATGATCATGGACAGGCACCAGCCTGACTTTCATAAGCCAGCTGAAATCTGCCTGCCACCGGAGTGGTCAAAGCCCGGCAGGAAAGCCGTCTGGGCCGGCAGCTCCAGCGGCAATCCTGGCGTCATGGACGAAGCGCCATTCCCAAGCTACCCTGAATACTGAGCAAACCCGGTTACCAAATCCAAAAAGGAGACAGATTATGGAAGCCAAGCCCGCTCAATCCGAATACGATCAGGTAAGAGACGATCTGCGCATGCTCAGAGAAGACCTTGCCCGGCTCAGTAAATCGGTTGCCGACAATCAGAAGGGCAATATCAGCAGCCTGCGGGATGAGATCCGGCGGGAAAGCCGGGAAGCATTCGACCGTGTCCGCCAGACTGGCGATGAAGCGCTGAATTCTGCGCGTAACGCGGGCGAGAAGGCGGTGCACGACGTTGAGCATAAAATTGAAGAGCGCCCATTCCTCAGTATTATCATCATGTTCCTGGCGGGTTTGCTGGTCGGTAAGCTGCTAGACCGCTAACCATGCCGGATTCCGCACGTATCCAGAGCCTGTTGCGCAGGGGCGTGGCGGCCATTGTCGGAATTTTGCTGGCCGTGGCTTTGCTGACAGCACTCGTATTGGCGGGGTTTTACCTGTTGCTGCGCGCCCTGACTCTGGCGCTGATTCCCGTGTGGGGTGAACCCGCCGCACTGGCGGTGACGGGCGCTGTCTGCCTGGTGCTCGTTGTTGGTATTTTCTGGCTACTGATTCGCCCGGGGCGTGCTGCGTCCAAGCGCTCCGATCACTCTGGGAAGGAAGGTGCCTCGCCGGTGAGTCAGTTACGGAAACTTATTCGCGAAAATCCACTTGAATCGGCGATGACCGCGTTTGCCCTTGGCGTGGTTGAACAGAGCGATCCTCGCCTTCGGTCGCTGCTGCTGCAGGGTGGGATGGTGCTGATGAAGGAGGCTGAGAGCGGTTCTTCTGAGGCTGAGGGTGGTGACGTTAACGTGAAGACTTGAAGATGGGGTCAGATGAAGATTTCATCTGACCCCGACCTCGCCCTGGGGGTTACATTGCCAGGGTAGGTGGTTATAATCGCGACTGGCTCAGGATGAGCCGGAAAGTCATATTCATCTTCAGGGACCGAAGATATGCCCCAGGCAAGCGGATTGCAGTTTACCGCCCGTGTTGGCGAACTCCCCTCTGATTTACTCTCTGTGGTCGGCTTCACACTGACCGAGCGCCTCTCCGGGGTGTTCCACGGCCACCTTGAGCTGGCCAGTACCGACCCGTCGATCCAGGCACCGGAGATTCTTGAACAACCGGTGGATCTCGTTGTCTGGCAGGACGGTGCACCCCTTAGGCGCTTTACCGGCGTGGTCAACGAATTTGCCCGGGGCGACTCCGGCCACCGGCGCACCCGCTATGAACTGGTCATCCAGCCACCACTCTGGCGCCTGGGCCTGATGCACAGCAGCCGCATTTTCCAGACCCAGAGCACTGACACCATCGTGCGCACGTTGCTGGAAGAGCGCGGTATCATCGATTCGGTGTTTGATCTCAAGCGTCCCCCGGAACAGCGGGAATACTGCGTCCAGCACCGGGAAAGCGACCTGGCCTTTCTCGAACGCCTGGCCGCCGAGGAAGGCTGGCACTACCGCTACGAACACGGCAGTGTGGATGGTGAGACCCAGCCAGCGCTGGTCATCGCCGATCACCACGGCGATGCGCCGGTGCTTGAGTCGGCCCAATACAACGCCCGTGCTGGCGGCAGCAGCCAGCAACCGGCCATCTATCGCTTCCGCTATGAAGAGCGGGTACGAGTCGCCTCCGTGGCCATGAAGGATTACACCTTCCAGAATCCCGCCTACGCCCTGCTGCACGAACAAGCGGCCGGAGGATTGACCCATCGGGAAGACTACCAGCACTACGACTACCCCGGCCGCTTCAAGGCCGACGCCAGTGGTCAGCCTTTTACCGAAGCCCGGCTTCAGGCCCTGCGCAACGACGCCAGCACCGCCTCCGGTGAGAGTAACCGCCCGGACTTCAGCGCCGGCGCCAAGATTGAACTGACGGAGCACGACAGCGACGCCCTGAACCGGGAATGGCTGCTGACCGCAGTTACCCACACCGGGACCCAGCCCCAGGCCCTGGAAGAGGAGGGTGGCAGCGAACCCACCACCTATCACAATCGTTTCACGGCCATCCCCGCCGACCGCACCTGGCGCCCGCAGACTCCGCATCGCCCCCTGATGGACGGCCCGCAGATTGCCATTGTCACGGGGCCTGAAGGCGAAGAGATTCACTGCGACCAACACGGCCGGGTGAAAGTCCGCTTCCCCTGGGACAGATACAGCAAGAACGACGAACACAGCAGCGCCTGGCTCAGAGTCAGCCAGGGCTGGGCCGGTGGCCAGTATGGTTTCATGGCACTGCCAAGAATCGGCCATGAGGTGATTGTCTCATTTCTTGACGGCGACCCGGACCAACCCATCATCACCGGCCGCACCCATCACATCACCAACAAGCCGCCCTATGCGCTGCCGGAACACAAGACCCGCACCACCCTGAAAACCAAAACCCACAAGGGCGAGGGCAGCAACGAGCTTCGGTTTGAGGACGAAGCGGATCAGGAACAGATCTACGTGCATGCCCAGAAGGATCTGGACCTGCTCACCGAACACAATCGCACCGAGGTCATCAAAAACGATAGCCACCTCACTGTCGAGAACAACCGGTTCGGCCATATCAAAGGTAATGACCACTGCACCGTTGATGGAGAAAAGCGGGAATCGGTGGGCGGCGATTGCAGCCTCACCGTTAACGGCAGTCGCCACAGCAAACAGGGAAAAAACCAGCTCATCGAAGCTGGCAGCGAGATTCATCACAAGGCGGGTATGAAGATCGTTATTGAAGCCGGTGCGGAAGTGACGCTTAAAGCTGGGGGCAGCTTTGTGAAGGTGGATCCCAGTGGCGTGACGGTATCGGGGCCTTCGGTACGGATGAATTCCGGGGGTGGGCCGGGTAGTGGTAGTGGGATGGCAGATAAACTCCCGGAGCTACCTGCGGGGATTGCTGCCAATAAGGAGCGCTCGGATTCCACTCGACTTGGGACAACCAACCAACGTTACACAGGGATGAGTGCTCCACAGGTTTTGTCAGATCACTCAACATTGCTGAAGGAATCAGCCAACCAGGGAGCGTCTGTCGTTTCCGATTGCGAGTTTGATGAGAATGGACGCTGCAAACTACATCAGCACGCTTGATAGTCTGGAGTTGCTGTCCCAGGAACCCTTTCACGCAGACTATGCCATCATTGACCTGGCACTCGATGATCGGCTTCTTCAGTTTATTTATGAAGCTGACCAGCAGGGCACCGTTCAGTGGTGGAGCCTTCTGGAAAATACCCGATGGCAGGCTTCGTGGAAAACGGGGCCGGTGCTTCTGTCCTTCGGTAGTGATGGTCAATTCCTGGAAAAGCTCAAAGCGCGCTTGGTCCGGTTGCCACTTGGAGTTTTGATTGCATCACCTGGAAGCTCGAAGCAGGTTTTTGACTGGGCTCAGTGGTGGTTGCTAGGACTCGCAGAGTCGGATGAACGTCTTTTCCGCTTTTACGATCCAAGGTCTTTTCGGCCACTGCTGGCTACGCTCGCAGAGCACGCCAAGCAGTGGGTGTTTCCTGGAGCGACAATCCATTGGTATAGCGGAACGGATTGGCAGGGATACCAGTCTCCTGATCATTTGTGGAGAAGCGAACTCCCGAAACAACCTTTGCTGGTCCAGGCTGAACTCTCGGAGTTACCGGCCTTTCGATCGGCAGATCGCGCAATGGCTTATGAGAAAGTTTATCGGAACTGTCTGCCAGAAACCGGAAACCGAAGAATCTGGGTGTTGGAGCGGCTCCAGGAAGCTTCAGACCTTGGTTTTGCAACTACCTCACTACAAGAGCGCTGGTTGCGGCTTAATATTCGCATTGGCTCCAGTCTACTTGGGAAGGCGGATTTTCAAGAAATCATGAAAGCGCCGGATATGACGCCGGTGGACCGTTTGAACGCTATGGAAAGCCTATCGGAGAGCATGGATGTCACAGCATAAAATTCAGCCCGGGGAAGCCCCGTCAAATACCACCTCTTTGCCCCCGGCCCAGTCTGCCAACGATGATACGAGAGACGATCTCGAATGCTCCCAATGCTCGATCGTGTGTGAGGCGCTTGTCCATCTCACGGGCGAGGAAGAGACGGTTTATGCACCGACCAGGACCCAATTAAAAGATCTGCAGCGGGAGATTGAAACACTTAACGGGCCACTGATTGATCTGAAAGCCGCGGAAGCCGGGCCGAAAGAGAACATACCGGCGGCCCGGGAAACGGCCTGGAACAAGCTCAGAGAGTTGGGGGCGCTCCCCAGGCCGGAACACAGCTCCACCGCAAAGGAGCTGCTCAGGGACTACGAGGCTCGCTGGAGAAGAGAGCAGCGGCGGCTTGAACATCAACGCCGACGGGAAAAGCGGATTGAATATGAGATCAATCAGGTCCGGAACCAGATTCTGTTTCCGGCCAGCCAACGGACTCTGACAGATATCAGGGACCAGCTCTCAGTAAAAGTGTTTGCAACGCACTGTGCAGAACTGGAGGCGACACTGCCTGGTGTAAAGGCCAAGGTTGAGGCCCACGAACTGATCACTAATGTCAGCAAGCTAGACCTGGACGCAATGGATGAAAGGCTCAGGTTTTTTCGGGCGGCGCTGGAGGCAGAAATTCAGTTCCGGCTGGCTCAGGGTGATAACACTTTAGACGGCCAGCAAATTCGCCAGATCAGGTATGAAGCTGAAGAATTGAAAAAATACACTCGTTGGCCGGACTTCATTGCAGAGTCTGATATCCAGTCCCTGGTAAACAAGAAGAAGCGGCTGAGCAAGCTTGATGATGAGCTGATTCCATATATGGATTACGTCAGCGAATATGCCGAAAAAGTCTCCTGGGCCGTGCGGCTTTGGAATCTCATTCATCACGAAGAAGTGGAGAAACATCGTCGGGAGCAGCAAGAGCGTCGGGATTTGATCGTCGATATTGAGAGGACGATCAGGCGGCTTGTGGAAACAAGTCCTCCATCAATTGTCGAGGTTGTTGCCAAACCAAACCTTCGCTCAATGAAGGCGCGCCCCCTGGTTGAACTAAAGCACACCGGTGGCGGGGGTTACCGCTACGCCCGCCAGGAAGTTCTGAATCAATTACGCAATAACTGGAAGCCGTTGAAGGCGTCGGATGTTCGTGCAGTGATGAGGGCTGCCGACTTTGAGCGAGCCTGGGGCGAGGCGAAGGAGGCGCTGAAGAATAATCGATCACTAAAGTTGAAGTTCGCCGAATGGAAGAGCAAAGAGGACAATTTCTTCAACCAGTTGGAAATCGAATTATTTAAGAAAGAAATTTCGACCGAAGATGGGCGCTTCGCAGCAAGTGCAGAAGCCCAGATGTTCCGGTTTGCAGCGCAGTGCAGCCTGGAGGCCAATTACGATCCCCGGAAGGGGGAGGCCTACATCGGCACTCAAATGCAGGGTGCTTACAGTTTGCTGCAGGGAGAGGCAACCTTTGCCGCCCGGATACCGGATGAAACCGGAGCAAAGGTAGTCCTCGAATACGAGGATTATCAGGGAAATCAGAAAAGGCTTCATTGTGGTTACTTCAGGGCCGATGCGGAGTACCGAATTCAGGGGTTCGCGGGCGCCTGTCTTTCGCTTTCTGCAAATGCAAGGTTATCCAGCGCGCCCGGGGAGGTTGGTGTCTCCGGAGAGACGAATGGAGAGGCGTTTGCCGGAGCGACATTGAGTAATGAGGCCAGATTTGGGATCAAGTGGAAGGCGGCTTATCAAGATGAGGAGAAGACGACTTCAGAGGTCACAGATAGTCAGCGTAATGTAGATTCAGATTTTCGATCTTTGTTGGAGGTTAAACCTGAATTCGCCATATCAACCGGGATAGGAGCCGGTTTCGACTATCGGGTTTTTCTTGTTGACGGCAAATTGCACATGACTCTGAAGGGGCGCCTCGTAATCGGACCCGGCGGAGGTGGTGGGGTTGCGGCAGAACTGAATGGGGAGCAGATTTGGGAATTGGCGAAATTCGTTCGGTGGTCTCTAGAACGTAGTGATTTCCGATTTTTGGATTGGATTGATCGAGGGGCATTCGCACAGCTTGAGCTTTTGCTCAAAACGTTTGTCTTCACGAGTACGGATTTCTCGGAGATCGTCGAACAAGGGTTGGATAAAATCGAGAGTTTCTGGCAACGTTTAAGCTCGCCAGATACAAACCTGAAGAATGTTGCAGCACGTGTCATAGATAGCGAAAACGTCTCTGACCTCACGCCTGGTGCTAAGGCTGATATTTTGGCCATTCTCGTGAGAGATGGAGCTGGTTCTTTTAGCTTTGATGACCCCTACCGAAAAGTGGCAGATCAAGCGGCCATGAAAGTTGTAAGCTCTGTAAAGAGTCAAAGGGAGTTGATAGAAATATTGAAGCTTATGGGGAACGGCGCTCAACAAAAAGGCAGCTTTCAGGACCTAAAGAAGAATTACGTTAAACTATTTGTGCAGCGCCTGTTTCGATCAGAGCATGCTCTGACAGCTGAAAGATGGTTGTCTGATTTATATGCCGCCCCAGTCGCTTAATCTGGATCCTTTTTAATTCATCGCGCACCTGAACCCTCTGGTTTCTGCAGCCAGGGTTTCCGAACCTTTTTGACGGCTAACAGTAGTGTTTCCTTCAAAATCGTGAAAGTTGCCGCCACGAACGACACGGTAGAGTTCTCCGTCAAAGATATCTTTCTGGCCCTCGTCTGGGCCTCTGGGGTTCTTTGTCGGGGACCGTTCATAATAGTCCTTGAGATATTTGTCGTTTACCCATTCACTCACGTTGCCGGACATGTCGTACAAACCGATTGCGTTTGGCGGAAATGTCCCCGGTTTTAGGGGTAGCATTCCTTCAAACGGGTGACCATCTCGTTCAAATAGGTCCGGGCCAGGGGCCATCGTCTTATTTGGTATTGCTTGGCCTTCCAAGGTCGCGTATTTAGTCAGTTTTCCCCGTGAACGAGCTGCAAACTCCCACTGTGCTTCCGTGGGCAATGACGTTTTTACTTCCGTCTCCTGTTTCAACCATTGGCAAAACGCCTTTGCATCTCTCCATGATGCAATTGCCGGCAAACCATCCGAGAATCTCTTCGGGGTTTCATCACGCATTTGCTCATAACGGGTATCTGAGGGTTCATGCCCCGTAACTGCCATAAACAACTCAAAATCCCCTTGTGTTACTTCGTACTTCTGAATATAGAAATCATCCAGAATCACTTTATGGGGCGGCCAGCTGTCCCTGCTTCCATCCCACCCCCCGGGATTCCCCATCATAAACTCCCCACCTTCGACAAAAACCATGGCATCCATCTGCCGTTGAACCATGTCTTCAGCCTGGGATTCGTAATAAAGGTTGCAGCCTGATAGGGCAGAAGTAACAACAAGGGAAGAAAAAACGAGGAAACGCATGCTTGCTCCGTGCATTGGGATTAACACTCCATGTGTTGGCTTCATTCTACCAATTCGCGTGATGTAACAGAATTACCGTAGAGACAGTTTGTGCTCATTGGTCGAGACAGGTCTCACTTTGTGCCTTTCAAGCCCTTCCGTTTCGAGTATAATTTCAGCTCCCGAAAACAGGGCGTTTTCGGGCAAGGAAGAAACAAACCTTCAAAGGAATGACTATGAAAACCTTCAATACGCTGCGGGTGATTTTTGCGCTCGTGGGTGTCGGCATGCTTGTCGGCGCCTTTTTCTCTTTCCAGAGCACTTCAACCTTTCTTGAAACCGCGACAGCCACGCCAGGTGTTGTCACCGATCTGATTCGATCGCGCTCCAGCGATTCAAATGCCTATTATCCACTCGTCCGCTTTGAAGACGAGCAGGGCAGGCTCACTGAGTTTCTCTCGTCCAGCGGCAGTAATCCGCCCAGCTACAGCCGCGGGGAGACGGTGCGTGTGTTGTTCATGCCTGGCGATGCTGAGTCGGCAAGAATCGACGGATTCTTTTCGCTGTGGGGGGCGACCCTGATCGTAGGCGTATTGGGCGGTGTTTTCTTCATGATCGGAGCAGGAATGTTTGTTGTGTCCGCTGTCAGAAACAGTGGGGCGGCCAAACTTCGAAAAACCGGACAGCTGGTTCAGGGCATGTTTCAAGGCGTCGAGAAAAACCAGATGATCGTAATGAACGGCAAAAGTCCCTATCAGATCGTCTGCCAGTGGCAGAATCCGGTCACGTCCGATATCCATGTCTTCAGAAGCGGCAACCTCTGGTTTGACCCGTCGGAGCATATCCAGAGGGAGTCGATACCGGTCTACATCAACCCGGAAAATCCCAAACGCTACTGGGTCGATACCTCCTTCTTGCCGAGGATCGCTGCTTGAGCTCGCGGGTACACCTCTGAAAGTGAGCCGGCAAGCATAATGGATACCCGCAAGACGCACTGACACGTTGCGGAAACTCACCTATCCTCTTTGGAGACCTTACATTCAGTAGCCAGGGAGGATCGTCTGCCCATGATCCCGAATACCATGAAAGCCATGGTTCTCACCGGTCACGGTGATATCGACAAACTCGAATATCAGGACGTGTCTGTACCCAGGCCCGGGGCTGGCGAGGTGCTTGTTCAGGTGACGGCTACGGCGAAGAACAACACCGACCGCAAAGCGCGGGAAGGGCTTTACCCTACCAAAAAAGGCGAAATGACATCCTTCCAGATGGGTGGCAAGCCCACGCTGGTTTTCCCGCGGATACAGGGCGCGGATATTGCCGGGCGTGTCGTGGCCGTTGGTGATGGTGTGGATGAGTCCCGCATTGGCGAACGTGGCCTGCTGGACTTCAACATCTACGCCAATGACCGGCGAGACATCAATCTCACTCCCGATTACTTCGGCCATGGGGCAGACGGCGGTTACGCCGAGTACGTTGTGCTTCCGGCGGATCAGTTTTATCACATTCCCAACCCGGAACTGGCGGATGCCGAAGTCGCGTCCATGGGCATGTGCTCCTATCAGACCGCCATGCATATGCTCACTTCCGCCAACATCAAGGCTGGCGAACGGGTGCTGGTTACCGGTGCCAGTGGCGGCGTTGGCACGGCGCTGATCCAGCTCTGCCGGATCATGGGGGCCATTCCCTACGCCCTGAGCAAACAGGACAAGGCCGAACCACTACTGAAGCTGGGCGCCGAGGCGGTGCTGGACCGCTCCGACATGACCACCTTTGTGGAGCGGGTCAGGGCGGAAACCGGCGGCAAACCCATTGATGCGGTGATGGATCTGGTCGGCGGTGAAATGACCGATGTGTTCATCGACACCATGATCTTTGATATGAACGCCCGCAGCAGCTATCCCCGCCTGAGTATTGCCGGCGCCAGTGGCGGTAATATCAGCGAAATCCTGTGGACCCGGATCTACCTGTACCAGGTACAGATTTTTGGCGTATCCCATGGTACCCGTGAGGAAGCGGAGCAACTGATGGCCTGGATCCGGGGCGGGCAGTTGAAACCCGTTCTGCACGGTGCCTTCAAACTTTCTGATCTGCACAGGGCGGAGCATTACTTTATGAACCGGGGTAGCAATTATCTCGGCAAGATCGTGATTGTTCCCGACTCACAATGGGAAGAACATGGCCAACCCTGGTCTCTGGAGAGCGCCTGATGAAACCGGAACTGACCATTCAGCTGATGGATACCCATGCCGGAGGTGATGTCAGCCGTATCGTGACGGGTGGTATTGATCGGTTACCCGGCGACACCGTGCGGGCCCAGATGGAATACCTGCGTGATGATGCCGATGGCCTGCGCAGGCTTTTGCTGGAGGAGCCTTACGGCGTGCCGGAAATGTCGGTGGATTTGCTGGTGCCGCCTACGGACCCCCGGGCCGCGGCCGGTTATATCATCATGGAGGTGATGGGGTACCCGATCTACTCCGGCTCCAACACCATCTGCACGGCCACCGCAGTGCTGGAATCGGGCATCGTGCCGAAGCAGGAAGGCAAACAGAACTTTATCCTGGAGTCTCCCGCTGGCCTGGTGCAGATCGAGGCGACTGTGCACGACGGCGTGGTGGAGGCCATCACCTGTGAAGGCCTGCCCAGTTATATCCATACCTACAAAGCGAGCATTGATGTGCCTTCGCTGGGTGAGATCACCTACAGCGTGGCCTACAGTGGCGGCTTTTATGCGTTGGTGGATGCGGCCAGCATGGGGTTTGATCTGACCCTGGACGAAGAACGCAAGCTGGCAGAAGCCGCCCACGCCATTGTTGAGGCCATTCAGGCCGAACGGGGCTTCTCCCATTACACCCTGGGCGATGTCGGCCCGCTGCCGTTCTTGCATTTCATGGGGCCGGTGGAGCATGTGGCGGACGGCTATTATCGCTCCCGCTCCGCCACCTATGTGCACCCGGGCGTTATCTGCCGGAGCACCACGGGTACCGGCACCTCGGCGCGGCTGGCGTTGATGAACTACGAGGGCAGTATCCGGCCCGGCGATAAACTGGAAACCGTATCACTGAGAGAAACCGGGTTTATCGGCGAATTTACCTCGGTGGAGGATGAGGGCGAGTACCAGGTGATCAGGAACAGCATTACCGGAAAGGGCTATGTCATCGCCCGGTCAGACATCGTTGTAAACTGTGATGACCCCATGGTGGAGTGCGGTTCCTTGCACCATATCCTGTCCAGTCGTCGCCCGGGCAAGATCACGCCACAATCCTGATTCCCCTGCCAGGCGCCGTCGACCGCGGCGCCCATTTTCCAGCTTATAACGCCTGCAGACTTCCTTACTATTTGGCCTAAAGTTTACCTTTACGTAAAGTGAAGCCTATGCTAAACCTTGATCCGTGCTTTCAATGATAAAAACAACAGGAGTTGAAAATGAGCCTTCCGGAATATACCGACGTTTACAACAACTTCGATCCTGCTGCTCTGGAAGCGGACATCCTGGATGGACGTCTCGATAGCGGGCTCAATGTATGCCACGAAATCTGCGACAAGTGGGCGGGTGACCCCAGCCGGGTCGCGCTCTACTACGAAAAAGAGGGGGGTGGTGACGGCACTCTCACGTTCGCCGAGCTGAAAGACGCATCGGCGCGCTTTGCCAATTACCTGAAATCCCAGGGGATCGGGAAGGGCGACCGGGTGGCTGCACTCCTGCCGCGTACCCCAGAACTTCTGATCGTTATCGCCGGTACCCTGCGCGCCGGTGCTGTCTATCAGCCCCTGTTCACGGCATTCGGTTCCGGGGCTATCGAGTACCGTTTTGAACGGGCAAGCACCAGGCTGGTCGTGACCAACCCGGAAAACTACCCCAAGCTGAACGATGTCAAGGTTTGCCCGCCGGTTGTTGGTGTCAACGCCAGTGATATCGGTGCAGCCATTCCCGATTTCGAAGAAACCCTGGCAGCCCAGTCCAGCGAATTTGAGCCTGTGATGATCAAGGGCAATGACCCGTTCCTTCAGATGTTTACTTCGGGGACCGTGGGTAAGTCCAAGGGCGTTGCCGTGCCGGCCAAGGCGCTGCTGGCGTTCTATGTGTACATGAAATACGCCATTGGCCTGCGGGACGAAGACCGGTTCTGGAACGTCGCCGACCCCGGCTGGGCCTACGGTCTGTATTATGCGGTGGTAGGGCCGCTGCTGATGGGGCACGCCACGCATTTCAACCCGGGCGGCTTCACTCCGGAAACCACTTACGACATGATCCGTAAATACCGGATCACCAACCTGGCAGCGGCGCCGACGGCCTATCGTCTGCTCAAGGCCAACGATCACGTACTGCCTGAAGGTGAGAACCTGGGCCTGCGGGTTGCCAGCAGTGCCGGCGAACCCCTCAACCCGGAGGTAGTAAACTGGATCCGCAATCGTCATTTCTGCCCGGTCAAGGATCACTATGGCCAGACCGAAACCGGCATGACCTGCTGCAACTTCCACGAACTTGCGCATCCCGTTCGCGATGGCTCCATGGGCTATGCCTCCCCCGGCCATAAAGTGGTTGCCCTGAACGAGAAGAACGAGGAAGTGGGCGCTGGCGAGGTTGGCCAGTTGGCGGTGGACGTTAAAGCCTCGCCGCTGTTCCACTTTGACGGCTACACCTGGGGTGAGAAGGATCCGTTCGTGAACGGTTACTACCTCACTGGTGACATGGTGGTCTGTCATGGCGACGGCTGCTTCTCCTTCAGCGGCCGGGATGATGACATCATCACCACCGCCGGCTACCGTGTGGGCCCGGCGGATGTTGAAAGCACGCTGCTTGAGCACGCCGCCGTGGCGGAGTCCGGTGTTGTCGGCAAACCGGATGACAAGCGTGGTTCCATCATCAAGGCGTATGTGGTGATCAAGGGCGATTATGCCGGCGGAGACGAGCAGGCCCTTAAAGACGAACTTCAGGAACTGGTGCGTCGCCGGCTGTCCACCCACGCCTTCCCCCGGGAAATCGAATTCGTTGATGAGCTGCCGAAGACGCCCAGCGGGAAAATCCAGCGGTTTGTCCTGCGTAATCAGGCCAAGGACGAAACCGGCGCATGATTATCACGTTCGAAGAGTTGCAGGCCTTCCTGGATGAGCAGTTTCCGCAGGGGGCCGCCTACGGCTCCCTGCAGAAGCTCGGGGACGGCTGGGCGGAAATGAAGCTTGAAGTGGATGAGGAGCATCTCAGGCCCGGGGGCACCGTTTCCGGACCGGCGATGATGGGGCTGGCGGATGTCACCCTGTATGCCGCGCTACTTAGCAAGATCGGCCTGGTGCCGTTGGCGGTAACCACCAATCTCAACATCAACTTCCTGCGCAAACCGGTGGCACACCAGCCGATCTGGGCCCGGGCCACGATGCTGAAGGTGGGCCGTACCATGGGTGTGGGCGAAGTGTTCGTTTACTCCGAAGGTGCGGAAGAGCCGGTGGCTCATTCCACCATGACCTACTCGATTCCTCCGAACCGGTAATCCCATGCACGTAAGAGACATGATGGTGCCGGTGGGTGACGGCGTTGAACTGGAGGTCAGGCGGATACAGCATGAGCAGCCGAAAGGGCCGGTGCTGGTGTTTCTGCATGAGTCTCTTGGCAGCATCGCGCTGTGGCGCAAGTTTCCGGAAACGCTGGCGAAAGCCACCGGCTGCGATGCGCTGATCTACAACCGGCAGGGTTATGGCCGTTCTTCCGACGAAGAGCTCCCGCGCCCGCACGATTACCTTGAGGTTGCCGGTCATCAGTGGTTGCCCCGGTTGCTGGACGCGCTTGAAATCAGGGATGTTGTGCTGATCGGCCACAGCGACGGCGGTTCCATTGCCCTGGCTGGTGCAGGCGCCATGGGGCGCCGTGTGAAGGCACTGGTGACAATGGCGGCGCATATCTACGCCGACCACCTGACCCTTGCCGGAATCGAAGAAATGGCCGTTCGCTACCGGGAGACCGATATCCGGGAGCGGCTGGCCCGCTACCACGGCCCCCGCACCGATGATCTGTTCAATGCCTGGCAGACGGTCTGGCGCGACGAGGGATTTCAGGCGTCCATGGATTTCAGCCGCTGGCTGGCGGCGATCAAATGTCCGGCTATGATCATTCAGGGGGAGAACGACGAGTACGGTGTGCCGGAGCAGGTGGCTGATATCGCGACCGGTATTGGTGCCAGTGCCCGGGAAGTCTTGCTGGAGGACGCCGGCCACTCGCCTCATCTGGAAAAAACCGACCAGGTGGTGGCTCTGATCTCGGACTTTTTGCGCAGCGAGATGGTACTGAGAAATCAGAATTAAGTATTGACGTTTACGTATACGTCAATCTAATCTGTGAAATAGATGACATGTACAACAATAACAAAGGTAGATTGGCTCATGAGTGAACAGTACGTTCTGGAGACCCGTAACCTTGTAAAGGAGTTCAAGGGCTTCGTTGCGGTCGACGACGTGAATCTGAAGATTCGTAAAGGCCATATTCATGCCCTGATCGGCCCCAATGGCGCCGGCAAAACCACGGTCTTCAACCTGCTCACCAAGTTCCTGATTCCGACCCGGGGCCAGATCCTGTTCAAGGGAAAGGACATCACACCTCTGAAATCCGCGGCCATTGCCCGTCGGGGCATTGTCCGCTCGTTCCAGATCTCCGCGGTTTTCCCTCATATGACGGCACTGGAGAACATCCGGGTGGCCCTGCAGACGGCAGAAAACAATTCCTACAGCTTCTGGAAGTCCGGGGCATCGCTGAACAAGCTGAATCAGCGTTGCATGGAGCTGCTGGATTCGGTAGGGCTTGCCGAGTTTGCCAACACCACAACCGTGGAACTGGCCTATGGCAGAAAACGGGCGCTGGAACTGGCTACCACCCTGGCCATGGAGCCCGAATTGCTGCTTCTCGACGAACCTACCCAGGGTATGGGCGGCGAAGACGTAGACAGTGTGGTGGAACTTGTCCGCAAGGCTGCTCAAGGTCGAACGGTTCTGATGGTGGAGCATAACCTCAGCGTGGTCAGCAAGCTTTGCGATCGCATTACCGTGCTGGCCCAGGGCGCGGTCCTGACCGAAGGAGAGTATGGCGAAGTGTCTGCCGACCCCAGGGTGCGAGAAGTCTACATGGGCACCGCCAAGGACAAAGCCCCTGCAGAGCAGGAGGCAACACAATGAGTCGCGGTCCGGGCGGAGAATACGAGCAGTTGCGGGTTTCCGGGCTGCATGCGTTTTATGGAGAGTCCCATATCCTGCATGGCATCGATATGGTGGTTCATCGCGGTGAGCTGGTCACCCTGCTCGGGCGCAATGGGGCCGGCCGGAGCACCACGCTCAAGGCAGTCATGAACATGGTCGGCCGCCGTACCGGTTCCATCATGATCAACGGCGAAGAGACCATGGCCTGTGCGCCGCACCATATTGCCAGGTTGGGTGTCGGGTATTGCCCTGAGCATCGGGGCATTTTTTCCGCACTCAATGTCCAGGAAAACCTCACGCTGCCACCGGTGGTGCGCAGCGGCGGCATGAGCCTGGAAGAAATCTACACCATGTTCCCCAACCTCTATGAGCGCCGATTCAGCCAGGGCACCAAGCTGTCCGGCGGCGAACAGCAGATGCTGGCCATGGCCCGGATTCTGAGAACCGGCGCCAATATGCTGCTGCTTGACGAAATCACCGAGGGGCTGGCACCGGTCATTGTCGAAAAGCTTGGCGACGTGCTGATCAAGCTCAAGAACAAGGGCCTGACCATTGTCCTGGTGGAACAGAATTTCCACTTTGCTGCGCCATTGGCCGATCGCCACTACGTGGTGCAGCACGGCCAGATTGTGGAAGAGATTAGCGCCGACGAGCTTGAAGCCAAGCAGTCGCTGCTGAACGACTATTTGGGTGTGTAGCACCGGATAGCTGAGAGCAACAACCAGAACAGCAACAACAACCCGAACAACCTACGCAAGACAGTAGCGGAGATATAACAATGACAATGATTAAAAAGCTTCTGACATCAGCCGTGGCAACCGCGATGATGGTGGGCGGCGCCCAGGCGGAAATTTCCAATGACACCGTGAAGATTGGCTACCTGGCGGACATGTCCGGTACCTACCGGGACCTGGCCGGCCCCAATGGTCTGGCCGCCCTGGAAATGGCCATCGCCGATTTCGGTGGCAAGGTGAACGGCGCCAAAATTGAGGTGGTAAGCGCCGATGACCGGAACAGCCCGGATGTGGCTTCCAGCACGGTTCGCCGTTGGCTGGAGAACGAAAACGTCGACATGGTGGCCGGCCTCGTTGCGTCCTCGGTTTCCATTGCCGTCAGTGACATTCTCCAGGAGAACGACAAACTCGGCATTGTTTCCGGTTCCGCGGCCTCCAGTATCACCAATGAGCACTGCACGCCCAACCACATCCACTATGTGTACGACACTTACCCGCTGGCAAACGGTACCGCCAGTGCGGTGGTAAAAGAGGGTGGAAAAACCTGGTATATCCTCACCGCGGATTACGCCTTCGGTCATGCCCTTGAAGGCGACGTCAGACGTGTGGTTGAGGCCAACGGCGGCGAGATCATCGGTACCCTGCGCCATCCGTTCCCGACACCTGATTTCTCCTCGTTCATCCTGCAGGCCCAGGCATCTGGCGCGGATGTGGTTGCCCTGGCAAACGCCGGTTCGGATACCACCAACGCCATCAACACCGCCAGTGAATTCGGCGTGACCCAGTCCGGCCAGACACTTGCCGCTCTGCTGCTGTTCCTGACGGACGTACACGCGCTGGGCGTCGAAGCCGCTCAGGGAATTCAACTGACAACCGGCTGGTACTGGGACATGAACGAGGAAACCCGCGCCTGGGCCGATCGCTTCATGGAAAAAACCGGCGTTCGCCCGACCATGGTTCACGCCGGCATCTACTCCAGCACCATGCAGTACCTGAAAGCGGTGGATGCGACTGACTCCGACGCTGCCCAGGTTGTGCGCAAGCAAATGATGGAGACGCCGATCAACGACATGTTCGCCAAGAACGGCCGCATTCGTGAGGACGGCCGCATGGTGCACGACATGTACCTGGCCGAAGTCAAGACCCCGGCCGAGTCCAAGGGCGAGTGGGACCTGTACGACATCGTCCGCACCATCCCGGCGGAAGAGGCTTTCCGTCCGCTTTCCGAGAGCAAGTGCCCGCTGGTGACCAGCAAATAACGCATAGAAAGAAGATGGTAATCCTCGGGGCCCCTTCCCGTCGGGAAGGGTCGCCCCGGGAACTCGCAACGATGCTTCCCGGTACCACGTTTGCGCTGCTTTTGGAGTGAGCAACATGTCCATGATTTTTGGCGTCCCCCTTGCTGTGCTGGCTGGCCAGCTGCTGATCGGGGTCATTAATGGCGCGTTTTATGCGCTCCTGAGCCTCGGGCTGGCGGTTATATTCGGCCTGCTCAAGATCATCAATTTTGCCCATGGCGCGATGTACATGCTGGGCGCCATGTCCACGGTCATCCTTTTTGATGCGCTGGGTATCAATTACTGGGTCGCACTTTTCGTCGCGCCACTTCTGGTCGGTGCATTTGGTGTGGTGATCGAATACTTTCTGCTGCGCAGGATTGCGGGCCAGGATCATATCTACAGCCTCCTGCTCACCTTTGGTGTGGCGTTGCTTATCGGGGGGGTGTTAACGAACATCTACGGAGTATCCGGGCTCCGTTATTCCATGCCTGACGTTTTCCAGGGGGGAATGAAGCTTGGCTTCATGTTCCTTCCCTATTACCGGGTCTGGGTGATCGTGCTTGCGTTGCTGATCTGTTTCGGCACCTGGTTCATGATCGAGAAAACCAAGCTCGGGGCTTATCTGCGGGCCGGAACGGAAGATTCACAGCTGATGCAGGGCTTCGGCATCAACGTGCCGTTGCTGATCAGCCTTACCTATGGCTTTGGCGTAATGCTGGCAGCGTTCGCCGGCGTTCTCGCGGCGCCCATCTATTCGGTCACGCCGGTAATGGGATCGCACATTCTGATAACCGTGTTTGCGGTGGTGGTGATTGGTGGTATGGGCTCGATTGGCGGCGCCATTATCACCGGTATTCTAATGGGTGTGATTGAGGGGCTTACCAAGACCTTCTATCCGCCGGCGTCCTCCGCGGTGATCTTCCTGGTCATGGTGGTCGTCCTGATGTTCCGCCCCAGTGGCCTGTTTGGAAAGGAGGCGTAACCATGACTCAGCCAGTCAACCAAGCCGAGATCCAGAAGGCCATCCTGGAACAGCAAAATGCGGACAACCGGAAAAAAATGATACTCAACGGTGTGCTTCTGCTGCTTCTGCTTGCAGCCCCGTTTGCCATGTACCCGGTGTTCCTGATGAAGATCCTGTGTTTCGCCCTGTTTGCCGTGGCGTTCAACCTGCTGTTCGGGTTTACCGGGCTGCTGTCCTTTGGCCATGCCGCCTTCCTGGCAACCGGCAGTTATACAACCGGCTATCTGCTAAGCAACTATTCCGGCCTGACGACCGAGCTGGGCATCATTGCCGGCACCGCTGTTGCCACCGCCCTGGGCCTGGCGTTCGCGCTGCTGTCCATTCGCCGGCAGGGTATCTACTTTGCGATGGTCACCCTGGCGCTGTCACAACTGGTGTTCTTTTTCTTTGTCCAGTCGGAGTTCACCGGTGGCGAGGATGGAATGCACGGCATTCCGCGCGGCAAACTGTTCGGCCTGATCAATCTCGACGACAACTACAACATGTACTACTTCGTTCTGGCTGTGTTCCTTGGCTGCTATCTGCTGGTCCAGCGAATCGTGAGCAGCCCCTACGGCCAGATCCTCAAAGCGATCAAGCAGAACGAGCCCCGGGCGATATCACTGGGCTACAATGTGAATCGCTACAAGGTGCTTGCCTTTGTGATTTCCGCGGCACTGGCAGGCCTTGCCGGCTCCATGAAATCGGTGGTATTCCAGTTGGCGTCGCTGAACGACGCACACTGGCACATGTCCGGTGAAGTCATTCTGATGACCCTGGTTGGCGGGATGGGCACTCTGCTTGGTCCGGTTGTCGGGGCGACCTTTGTGGTCAATATCGAGTATCAGCTGTCCCAGGGCCCGCTTCGGGACTGGGTGGATCCAATTCTTGGTGGTATCTTTGTGCTGACGGTTCTGGCATTCCGCAGCGGTATCGTGGGTGAGATCCAGAAGTTCGTGAAGAAGAACCTGGGGTAATGCCCCTGACAAAAAAGGAAGGTCTGATGCTGAAATCCAAAACGCTTCTTGTTGTCGCTGCCGTGTCAGTGCTGTTCAGCTCTGTGGTATCTGCCCAGTATAAGGACGAATACACCGTATCCACCGTATTGCCATCCGCGTTTCCCTGGGGGCAGGCTGCCGACAAGTGGGTCGAGCTGGTGAAAGAGCGCTCGGACGGGCGGATCAACATGAAGATCTACAGCAACTCCCAGCTGGTTTCGGGTGACCAGACCAAGGAGTTCTCGGCCATGCGGTCCGGGCTGATTGATATGGCGGTTGGCTCGACCATCAACTGGTCGCCCCAGGTGCCTCAGCTCAACCTGTTTTCCCTGCCGTTCCTGATGCCGGATTATGCAGCCATTGATGCGATCACCCAGGGTGACGCCGGAGATGCTATTTTCGAGGCCATCAAGGAGCGTGGTGTGACGCCACTGGCCTGGGGCGAGAATGGCTTCCGGGAACTGTCCAATTCCCAGCGTGTGATTGACGAGCCCGCGGACCTCGATGGCCTGAAGATCCGGGTAGTCGGCTCGCCCCTGTTCCAGGATACCTTCAACGCCCTGGGCGCAAACCCCACGCAGATGAGCTGGGCAGATGCCAAACCCGCGCTTACCACCGGTGCCGTCGACGGGCAGGAAAACCCGCTGTCGGTGTTCGATGTGGCCCGTATTGATCAGGTCGGCCAGAATTACCTCACGCTCTGGCATTACATGGCAGACCCTCTGGTGTTCGCGGTGAGTAACCGCATCTGGAACCAGTTCAGCCCGGAAGACCAGGCGCTGCTTAAGCAGGCTGCCATCGACGCCGGGCAATGGGAGATCGAAAAATCTCGCGCGGAACTGGACGAGACCCTGGAGAAAATCAAGGAGCGCGGTGTGCAGGTTACCGAGTTGACCGATGCACAGCATGATGCCTTTGTGAAAGCCACCAAATCCGTCTACGATACCTGGACGCCCAAAATCGGTGAAGATCTGGTGGACATGGCGAAAGAGGCCGTCGCCAACCGCTCCCGATAAGCCCGTAGTGTTTCCGCGCCCGTCTTTCATGGCGGGCGCCGTTGTTTGATACGGAGCCTTCATGTCTGCCCGCCCTCCGAAGTTCCGCCTGGACGCTTTGCTCGCCTCCCTGGCCCTGATCATCATTTGTGCCATCAGCCTCGGCAACGTGATCGTGCGCTATGCCACCGATGCCTCCTTTGCCTTTACCGAGGAATTCTCGGTGTTCCTGCTGGTTATCCTGACCTTTGCCGGGGCTTCGGTGGCGGCACGCCACAACCAGCACATCCGGATAGAGCTGATTGAACACTACCTGCCACCGGGCCCTAGAAAAGTTGTTTTCGTACTGCAGTGGCTGGCCGGCGTGGTGGTGCTCGGGCTGATGACCTGGTACGGCAGCAAGTTTGCGCTTGAGGAGTACCAATGGCACTCGCTCTCCCCCGGGTTGGGTTTGCCCAACTGGATCTACGTGGTCTGGCTGCCCCTGTTGTCAGCGGCGATTCTGGTCCGGATGACCCAGAACCTGGTGGATCGTCTCAGGGGCAGGGTAGATCCGGAGGTCATCCATGAGTCCTGACCTCTTGCTGATCGGCACCTTCCTGATCGCTTTGCTGCTGGGGGTGCCCGTGGCTATTGCCCTGGGGCTGGGCGGCGTGGTCGGAATTGTGGCCGGTCTGCCAACGGTGATGCTGGGGACCCTGGGTACCAACACCTACAACAGCGTGGCCAAGTACCCGCTGATTGCCATTCCCCTGTTCATTTTCACCGGGCTGATTTTTGAGCGGGCCGGCGTGGCGGCCAGCCTGGTGCGGTTTGCCCAGGCGATTATCGGTCCCCGGCATGGCGGGCTGACAGTCGTCGCCGTGCTGGTGTGTCTGATTATGGGCGGCATGAGTGGCTCCGGGCCGGCGGATGCGGCGGCAGTGGCCATGGTGATGCTACCCAGTATGCGCAAGGCGGGTTACCCACAACCGTTTTCCGCCAGCCTGATTGCCGCGTCCTCCTCTACCGCAATCCTGATTCCTCCCTCCATCGCGCTGATTCTGTATTCCATTGTGGTACCGGGTGTCGACCTACGCGCGCTGTTTGCCGCAGGACTATTCCCGGGTATCCTTGCCGGCCTGTCGCTGCTGGTGCCCGCGCTTTACCTGGCCCGGAGGTACGGCTGGGAAGACCCGAAAGAAGTTGAGCGGCCGGAGTTCTGGCCCAGTTTCAGAGCGGCGATTCCGGCCCTGTTCGCGCCGGTGATCATTCTCGGTGGTTTGCGATCCGGCCTGTTCACTCCGACCGAGGCGGCGGTGGTTGCAGTGGCCTATGGCCTGGCCGTCGGTTGCCTGGTCTATCGCAACCTCAGCCTCAAAGACTTATACACCCTGGCGACGGAGGCAGCCGTTACCTCCGGTGTCGTGATGTTTATCATTGCCCTGGCAGGAATCTTCGCCTGGGCCGGTACTACTCTGGGCACCTTCCAGCATCTGGCCAATGCTCTGCTGTCGCTCTCTGAAAACAGCTGGGTGCTGCTGGGCCTGGTGATGGTGCTGGTGCTGATCGCTGGCATGTTACTGGATGCAGTGTCGATCTACCTGATTCTGACCCCCATCATCATTCCATTGATGAACCACTTCGGCTGGAACCCGGTCTGGTTCGGCATCCTGCTCGCCATGAACATCGCCATTGGCCAGTTCACGCCGCCGGTGGCGGTCAACCTGATGGTGACGACCCGTATCGCCAATATCCGCCTGGAGCATACCCTGGGCTGGGCCGCGATATTTATTGCGGCCATGGCGGTAAGTCTGCTGCTGGTAATGCTGTTCCCGGCCATTGCCCTCTGGCTGCCAGAGCAATTGGGATTTGTTGTCGGGAAGTGGTGAGGCGTTAGTGTCCCTCCTGACGCCTCTTATCCGCCCGGCGCATGACATACCAGGCAACCAGTGCGATCAGCGAAACGGCGACAATGATCAGTGTGGCCAGGGCATTGATCTTGGGCGAAACCCCCATGCGCACCGATGAAAACACCACCATCGGCAAGGTGGTGGCGCCCGGGCCGGACACGAAGCTGGCGATCACCAGGTCATCCAGGGACAGGGTAAAGGCCAGCAGCCAGCCGGAAACCAGCGCCGGGGCAATCACTGGCAGGGTGATCACAAAGAAGGTTTTCAGGGGCGTGCACCCCAGATCCATGGCCGCCTCCTCAATCGAGAGGTCCACTTCCTGTAGCCGGGCCGACACCACCACCGCCACATAGGCACTGCAGAAGGTGGTATGGGCAATCCAGATGGTGGCCATGCCGCGATCCACTGGCCAGCCGATGGTCTGGGCCATCTGTACGAACAGCAGCAACAGCGACAGGCCGGTAATTACCTCCGGCATAACCAGCGGTGCCGTAATCATGCTGGACAGCAGGGTGCGGCCGCGCATGTTCTTGAACCGGGTGATCACGAACGCGCACAGTGTACCCAGGCAGACCGCCATGCTGGCGGCATAGAAGGCAATCCGCAGGCTCATCCACACCGCAGAGAGAATCTGCTCGTCACGGAACAGTTCGCCATACCAGTGCGTGGAGAACCCGGCCCACACCGACACCAGTCGGGAGGCATTGAACGAATACACAATCAGCACGAACATCGGCAGATAGAGGAACAGCAGGCCGAGAACCAGCATGACCTTCGAGAAACTAAACGAACGGGACCTAACCATGCTTTTCCATCTCCCGGGCCTGGAACCTGTGGAACAGCACAATGGGCACCAGCAGCAGCGCCAGCATGACAATCGCCAGGGCAGACGCCACCGGCCAGTCGCGGTTGTTGAAGAACTCCTCCCACAACACCTTGCCGATCATCAGCGTGTCCGGTCCGCCTAGCAGTTCCGGAATCACGAACTCGCCCACCGCCGGGATAAACACCAGCATGGAACCGGCAAGAATACCGGCCTTTGATAATGGCAGGGTAATGGCCCAGAAGGTGGTGAGGCTCCGGCAACCAAGGTCTGATGCCGCCTCCAGCAGGCGCACGTCCAGCTTCACCAGGTTGGTGTAGATGGGCAGCACCATGAATGGCAGGTAGGCGTAGACAATGCCCAGCACCACCGCAAAGTTGGTGTTCAGCATCTTCAAGGGTTCCTCGATCACGCCCAGCCACATCAGGAAGCTATTGAGCAGGCCCTGATTACCGAGGATGCCCATCCAGGCATAGACCCGGATCAGGAACGACGTCCAGGAGGGCAGCATCACCATCAACAGCAACACCAGTTGCCAGTGTTTCGGAGCCCGGGCCATGGCGTAAGCCATGGGGTAGCCGATCAGCAGGCACGCTATGGTTGCCAGGAACGCGGTTTTTACCGAGCCCCAGTAAGCATCGATATACAGGCTGTCGGACAGCAGAAACAGATAGTTCCCGGTATTCACTACCACCGACAGCGTGTTGTCCATCCACCTGAATACCGGCTCGTAAGGGGGAATGGCCATCACCGCCGAGGTCAGGCTGATCTTCAGTACCAGCGCAAAGGGCAGCAGGAAGAACAACAGCAGCCACAGGAAGGGGACGCCAAATACTGCCCTGCGGTTGAACAGCAGCCCACGGATCTGCTCGGTCAGGCGGGCAGGAAGCAGCTTCCGGTTCATGGTCAGTTCCAGAGCAGAATAGGGCTGGAGGCTTCCCAGGAGACAAAGACCCTGTCGCCCCAGGTTGGCCGTTCGCCCCGGCGCTCCACGTTTGCCATGGTCGCCTGAACCCGTTTGCCGCTGGCCAGTTTCACGTAGTAGGAGGTGATGTCGCCCAGGTAGGCAATGTTGTCCACCGTGCCGCAACTCCAGTTGTGGTCGCTATCGGGTTTCTCCGTTGTCAGGTAAATTTTCTCAGGGCGCAGCGCGATCAGCGTGTCCGTGGTTTCCGCCGGTGTGGTTACCCCCCGGTCAATGAATACCGGGGCGTCCAGCAGGCCACTGGTGAGCGTGACGCTGTCGGCCTCGTCTTCGCGGATATTTGCCTCGAAAATGTTCACCGAGCCAATAAACTCTGCCGTCATGCGGCTGTTCGGGCTTTCGTAGATATCAATGGGGGAACCCACCTGAACGATGCGGCCCTGGGCCATGATGGCAATCCGGCTGGCCATGGTCATGGCTTCTTCCTGGTCGTGGGTGACCATCAGGCAGGTGGCGCCGACATTTTCCAGAATTTCCACCAGTTCCAGCTGCATTTCGGTGCGCAGCTTCTTGTCCAGGGCGCCCATTGGCTCGTCCAGCAACAGCAGTTTCGGGCGCTTGGCGAGTGATCGGGCGAGGGCGACGCGCTGCTGCTGGCCGCCAGAAAGCTGGTGGGGTTTGCGTTTGGCGTAAGGCTCCATCTTGACCAGCCTGAGCATGGCCGCCACCCGATCGCGGATTTCATCCTTGCCCAGCTTGTCCTGTTTCAGGCCCAGGGCAATGTTCTGCTCCACCGTCATGTGGGGGAACAGGGCGTAGGACTGGAACATCATGTTGGTGGGCCGAAGGTAGGGCGGCAGGCCGGTAATATCCTGGCCGTCGAGCACAACCGTGCCGGCATTGGGTGCTTCGAAACCTGCCAGCATGCGCAGCAGGGTCGACTTGCCGGAACCGGAACCGCCCAGAAGAGCAAAGATCTCACCCCTGTGGATGTCCAGGTCCACGCTGTCTACGGCGAGCGTGCCATCAAAGCTCTTGGAGATGCCCCGGATGCTGAGTAACACCTCCGCTTGCGCGGAGGTGTGCGTGCCGTTTTCCACCCCTTAACGACCGGACTTCACGTTGGTCCAGGTGCGGGTCATCAGGCGCTGGGCGTCCTGCGGCCGGCCTTCCATGATGTACAGCTTCTTCATCACTTCATCGGTGGGGTAAATGCTGGTGTCCGCCAGAATTTCCGGGGCAACGAATTCGTTGGCCGGCTTGTTGGGGTTGGCGTACCACACGTAGTTGGTGATCTCCGCAATGATCTCCGGGCGCATCAGGAAGTTCATCAGCTTGTGGGCGTTCTCCACATTCGGGGCGCCGGCCGGAATGGTCATCATGTCGAACCACAGAACCGCACCTTCTTTGGGAATGGTGTAGCGGATCACGTTGCCGTTACCGGCTTCCTCGGCGCGGGCAGCGGCCTGCAGGATGTCGCCGGAGTAGCCGGCAGCGACGCACAGGTCACCGTTGGCCAGGTCGCCAATGTAGCGGGAAGAGTGGAAGTAGGTGATGTTCGGACGAACCGCCTTGATCACCTCACCGCCCTTCTTGATGTCGTCGGCGTTGTTGCTGTTCGGGTTCAGGCCGATGTAGGCCATGGCGGCGCGCACCATCTCCTCGCCGGAATCCAGCATGGCAATGCCGCAGCCGCCGGCGGCCAGCTTGCCGGTCACTTCCGGATCAAACACCAGGGCCCAGGAGTCGGTCGGCGCGTCGTCGCCCAGGATTTCCTGGATGCGGCCTTCGTTGTAGCCATAGCCGTTCGTGCCCCAAAGGTAGGGCAGGGAGAACTGGCTGCCCGGATCAACCTTTTCCAGGTCGTCCATCAGATCCGGATTCAGGTTTGCCATGTTCGGCAGCTTGCTGTGATCCAGTGGTACAAAGGCTTTGGCAGAGATCTGCTTGGCGACGTAGTGGTTGGAGGGCACAACCAGATCATAACCGGAGCGGCCGGAGAGCAGCGCGGCTTCGAGGATCTCGTTGCTGTCGTAAACGTCGTAGATCACCTTGATGCCGGTTTCTTCCGTGAACTTCGCCAGGGTGTCCTCAGCGATGTAATCAGACCAATTGTAGACACGCACCTCCTCAGCCGCAGCCGCGGAGAACGCACACAGAGACAACGCAACAGAGGCGGCCAGCGCCTGTGGCTTACACAACTTGAACATTGGATGGTGTCCCTCACTCAAAAGGGATTGATACAAAACGTGCAGGACGCACGCGGTGTTGTGCAGGTCTGCTGAGGGAAGGTCGCCTTCGGGCAACTCCTTTGAGGCTTGTCCTGGAAACGGTGGTGAATATCCGACCGTATTCGCGCGATATTTAGCACGAGAATTTCCGGCACGCCAGAAAATTTTTGGTGCCCGGTATGGGGGCTTGTGCTTATCCCGGCCCGGTCACCACTGTTTGAATTTGTAACCACCTTCCGCCGGCCTCTCCCGGGCCGGTTCCTGGATCGACCGGTCATCATTGAATAAAAAATAGCCAAAACAGGGTGTTAACCGCAAATAACCCGGCCCTCAAGATGTAACGCTCAATGACAGCGTGTATCCCTCCGTAAGCGCCAATTTCCTGACGATTTCAACCGGGTAAATCCGGAACCAGGCCGCACATACCTGAAAATCGCCGCGGTATGATTCGTCGAAATCCGTCAATAAATTGGTGCATACAATGTCATTTCGTGGCAAAAAAATATCAATGCAATGGTTGCTGATGTTACCGGCGGCGGTTCTGCTTTCGGGCTGCGGTCTGGACATCACTAACGACGCGACCACGACAGAGGCGCAATCCCCGAGTGTGACCGAACCGACCGTTCATATTGCCGGTGCGGCCGTGAAAGGTGTTATCCAGCAGGGTCTTGTGGTTGCAAATCGCCTGATCGCGGATAACCAGGGCAACTACGCCCCGCAGCGCCAGGCCGCCAAACCCGTGCGTACGGCTGAGGACGGCAGTTATGAATGGCAGCTTCGGGGCAAGGCCGAAGGTTGGGCCCTGGTAGAGCTCAGCGCGGATAGCAGCACCCGGATGATCTGCGATGTGGTGCCCCAGTGCGACCAGGCCGGCTCGGCACCCGTTGCATTCGGCCAGCCAATGGCCCTGGACAGCGACTTCCGCCTGCGTGGCGCTGGCGACCTGAGCATGGAGACTGTCAACCTCACACCGTTGACACACCTGGCCGTTGCCCTGGCCGAGCGAAGTGGCAACGGGCTGTCGCCAGGCGCACTTGCAGGCGCCTACACGACGGTGGAAGAGTGGTTCGGGCTCCCGGCCGGCGCCCTGCGCCTTACCCCGCCCGACTTGAGCCGGCTTGATGCAATGACCAGTGTTTCCGCTGATGCCATTCAGGTTGCGATCGCGAACGCCGCCTTCCTGGCTCTGGTGAACAGTGATACCCGGTGGAGCTCGATTTCTGATGTTCTGAACAACCTTACCGCCCAGGTCAGTGCCGCCGGCCAGATCAGTGTGGTGGGTGATGCCACCAACATAGCGCTTGCGGACCTTGTTTCTGCGGCAGCGCTGCAGGCCTCCGAGCTGCAGGCCACCACAGACTCCAGCATCATCAGCCAGAAACTGGCGGTGGTTGAAAGCCGCAACGTTCAGCGCTTCAAGACCATTGCCGACGTGAACACGGACAGCACGACCGGAACGGTCGGCGCCATCGAAACTACCCAGCCACCGGTCACGGAGACTGCCCCGGCAGAGACCATTCCCGCTGATGCGGCCCTGCTGAGCTGGACTGCGCCACTGACCCGCGAGAACGGTGACAGTCTCGCCATGGGTGAAATTGCCGGCTTTGAAGTGGTCTACGGTGCCAGCGCCGACACTCTGGATCAGAGCATTGCCATTGGCGATGCCTCGGTCGATCAACTGCTGGTCGATGGGCTCACCCAGGGTACCTGGTACTTCGCCATCCGCACCCTGGATACGGCGGGTAACCGCAGCCGGCTGTCGGAGGTTGTTTACAAGCAGATCTGATCTGGTAAAAAAAGGCAGCGGCACCCGTGTTGGGCGTGCCGCTGCCATGCTGCTATTATGTACCGGTCAGCTCTTCGCGCCGAGTGTACAATGCCCGACTCAGACCGCCTGCAAACCCTTCTGGACGTCATCCCGGATGTCCGCGATGGCCTCACCCGCACCGAACGCATTGTCCTTTACGTACTCCGGGAAACCCAACGGGAACGCAACGGCCGTAACGTCCCCACTGCCATGCTGTACGGGCGGGTGCTGGAGTATGAGGATATGAGTGAGGCGGAGCTTCACCTCTACCTGGACCGGCTCGGCGTGAAAGGGGACGGTTTGTGAGCATTAACATCGACGCCCTTTTTCCCAAGCTGATTAACCTGTTGCTCGATACCGTGTTCGTTGTGGATAAGCTCGGCAACGTTGTGTTTGTCAGTGATGCCTGCCAGCAGTTGCTGGGGTATTCCGCTGCAGAGCTTACCGGCACGCTGGTTCTGGACTACATCCATCCTGACGATCGGGAAGGCACCGTCGCTGCCGCCGGCAAAGTGATGCGGGGCCAGCCCCACACCGATTTCAGGAATCGTTATATTCACAAGGATGGCCGGGTGGTGCATATCCTGTGGTCCGCCCGCTGGTCGGGGGAGGACCAGTTACGGATCGCCGTGGCGCGGGATGTCACGGCTTTGTACCAGGCAGAGCAGACCCGGAACGCGTTGTACCGGATTTCTGAAGCCGCTCATGCGGCAGAAACCCTGCGGGCACTGTGCGATGGTGTGCGTGAGGTGATCAGCGAGCTGTTCCCGAATTCGAGCCTGTACCTGGCGTTTAACGACGCCGAGGAAAACACCCTCAGCGTTCCGGACTGGTCGGTCGACCAGGGGAAGGGCTGGGCAGAGAGCCCCATGGAGCCAGGAACGGCTATTGCCGAGGTGATCGGTACGGGCCGGGTTTTGGTGGCCTCCGGTGATCCGGCTCGCCCGGGCATGGGCCGGATCAACCCGTCAGAGTCGGCAGCCGCCGATTGGCTGGGTGTGCCCCTGATATCCCGGGATGCGGTTCTTGGTGCACTGGTTATTGAAAGCCCGACACCGGGTACGCGCTATGGCGTGGCAGACCAGGAGCTCCTGCAGTTCATGGCGACCCAGCTTGCGATTATGTTTGAGCGCAAGCGGGCGGACGAGCGTCTGCGCTTCCTGGCGCACCATGACCCCCTGACGGGACTGACCAACCGCTCATTGTTCTATGATCGCCTGGAAACGGCCCTTCGATCGGCCAGCCGGAACGAGGGCCGTCTGGCGTTGTTGTACCTTGATCTCAATGACTTCAAAAAGATCAACGACACAGAGGGCCACGAGGCGGGAGACAAGATGCTTATCGAAATGGCCCGCCGGCTGGAGGATTGCACCCGTGACACGGATACGGTCGCCCGCATCGGGGGCGATGAATTCACGGTGCTGCTGAGCGATGTGCATGGCCGTGCTTCCGTCGAGGCAGCCGTCGGCAAGATCCGTGAGTTCATGTCGTTGCCGATGAAGATTGGCGGCAAGACCTTTCATGCCTCATGCAGCATCGGCACCGCGCTTTATCCCGAGGATGGCGCTACTGCCCGGGAGTTGCTGAGCAAGGCCGACGCGAACATGTATCTGGGCAAAAGGCGCTGACCGTTTTTTTGCTCCGGTATCAGGAATTCGGTAAGCAGACCCGCTTGCTCTGGGCCGAGAGCTCTTGCCACTTCGGCTTGTTACTGATTCGGATGTTTTCCAGGTAATCGAAGACGTCTTGAAAGTGCTGCTTGGTGGCGCCCAGCTTCTTGGCTTCATCGCGGTGCATGCCCGACAGGTAAAGCAGAGCCTCGCGCTGATCAGCGCTCTCATCAAGCGTTTCACTGACGACCGCGAGTTGAGACGCGCAGAAAATATGCTTGTTGCGCTTGTTGTAATCGATCTCCTGGGCCTGGCTGTTGAGGCTGAATGCGACCAGAAATACGGCTAGGCCAATGGCTGTTTTCATGGGGTGTGACTCCCTGGAAAGACAGTGAATGTAAGGTAAATGGCTAGCTATGAACCTTACATGCTCTAAACGCGTTCCTCTATGACTTTTCTGTCACGCGTTAACTGCCCGCCTTTGCCTGCCAATGCACCCATCGCCAACGCATACGGTATATGCCTATCTTGCAAAACGCGCAGAAAAACCGGATAAAGGAGCGGTAAAATGCCCTGTGCCGGCCCCTCGCCACAGGCCTGTGTCAGTTTTGGAAGGCTTTTCCTATGGGTTCTGGTTTTGTGAGCGCTGATGCGTTCCTTCAGGCGCACCCCGAGTTGCAGTTTGTTGATCTGCTGATTCCGGATATGAATGGCATTGTTCGCGGCAAGCGGGTGGACCCGTCCACGCTGCTCAAGGTATTTGAGCGCGGCGTTGCCATGCCGGCCTCCATTTTTGCCCTGAACATCCAGGGTACCACCGTGGAAGAAACCGGCCTGGGCCTGGATATCGGCGAAGCCGACCGGGTGTGCCTGCCCATTGAGGGCACCCTCACGATGGAGCCCTGGCAGAAGCGCCCTACCGGGCAACTGTTGCTGACCATGTATGAGCTGGATCGCGAGACACCGTTTTTTGCCGATCCACGGGTGGTATTGCAGAACATCGTCAGGCGTTTTGAGGAACTGGGGCTGACGCCGGTTGCCGCCTTTGAGCTGGAGTTTTACCTGATCGATCAGGAGAACCTGGCAGGCCGGCCCCAGCCGCCCAAGTCGCCCATTTCCGGCAAGCGTCCGGCGGGTACCCAGGCCTATTCCATTGATGATCTGGATGAGTACGCTGAATTCCTGGCAGATGTGCTAGATGCGGCCCATGAGCAGGAATTGCCGGCCGATGCCCTGGTGGCGGAATCTGCTCCCGGCCAGTTTGAGGTCAACCTGCATTACGTGGACGACGCCGTGCGCGCCTGTGACCACGCCACTCTGCTCAAGCGCCTGATCAAGAACATGGCCTACGATCACGAGATGGACACCACCTTCATGGCCAAGCCCTATCACAATCAGGCCGGCAGCGGCATGCACCTGCATGTGAGTCTGGTAGACGGGAACGGGCACAATATCTTCGCCGGCGATGCCGAGCAGCCCAACGACATGTTGCGCTGGGCGATAGGCGGGCTGGTTGCCACCATGAACGACGCCATGGGGCTCTTCTGCCCCAACATCAATTCCTACCGCCGGTTCAGCCCGGAGTATTACGTACCCAGTGCGGCGACCTGGGGGGTGGACAACCGTACGGCCTCCTTGCGGCTGCCGGGCGGCGACCCAGAAGCGCTGCGCATTGAACACCGCGTAGCCGGTGCCGATGCCAACCCCTACCTGTTGATGGCCGCCGTGCTGGCCGGCATTCATTACGGCATTTCCAACAGGATCGAGCCGCCACCTGTCACTGTGGGCAATGCCCATGAGCAGCACGAGGCAACACTGGTGAACAACCTGCGGGATGCCCTGCGGGAGCTGGGGCAGTCAACCGTGATGGCGGATTATCTCGGCAGCCAGTTCCTGGATGTGTTCGTGGCCTGCAAGGAGCACGAGCTGAACGAGTTCGAGATGACCATCTCGGATCTGGAATACCTGTGGTATCTGCACACCGTGTAAACGGTTAAGCCGTAGTGATCAACGGCGCCCGCGAGGCGCCGTTTCATTTTGGGGGCTATTCAAGTACCAGCCAGGTGGCCTTGACTTCGGTGTACTTGTCGAAAGCGTGCAGGGACTTGTCGCGGCCGTTGCCGGATTGCTTGAAGCCGCCGAAGGGGGCGGTCATGTCTCCGCCGTCGTAATGGTTGATCCACACGCTGCCAGCCCGCAACGCCTTGGCAACCTTGTGGGCGGTGTTGATGTTGGAGGTCCACACCGCCGCTGCCAGGCCATAGATGGAGTCGTTGGCAATGGCGACAGCTTCCTCGGCGGTGCTGAACCCGATGACCGATAGCACCGGCCCGAAGATTTCCTCCGAGGCAATGCGCATGCGGTTGTTTACCCCATCAAACACCGTGGGCTGAACGAACAGCCCGCCGGTCTCTTCCATTACCCGCTTGCCGCCCTCTACCAGAGTTGCCCCTTCCGACTGGCCGATGCCAATGTACTCGATGATGCGATCCAGTTGGGCCTGGTCAACAATGGCGCCGCAGGTTGTGGCAGGGTCGAGGGGATGGCCGGGGCGCCAGGTTTTCAGGGCCTCGCGGATCAGGCCGATGAACTCGGTGCGGATGGTTTCCTGCACCAGCAGCCGGCTGCCGGCGGTGCAGACTTCGCCCTGGTTGAAGGCAATGGCGCTGGCGGCCTCGGCGGCGGCTTTTTTCAGGTCCGGCGCATCGGCGAAGACGATGTTCGGGCTCTTGCCGCCCGCCTCCAGCCACACCCGTTTCATATTCGACTGGCCAGCGCAGATCATCAGCTGTTTGGCGACATTGGTGGAGCCGGTGAACACCAGGCAGTCGACATCCATATGCAGGGCGAGGGCCTTGCCCACGGTGTGGCCATAGCCGGGCAGCACGTTGAATACGCCATCGGGAATACCCGCTTCTTTTGCCAGGGCCGCCAGGCGTATGGCGGTGAGCGGAGATTTCTCGGAGGGTTTCAGAATCACCGAATTACCGGTGGCCAGGGCCGGGGCAATCTTCCAGGCCGCCATGATCATCGGGAAGTTCCAGGGCACAATGGCCGCCACAACGCCGATAGGCTCCCGGGAGATCATGCCGATCTGGTCGTGGGGTGTGGCCGCCAGTTCGCCATACACCTTGTCGATGGCCTCGGCAGTCCAGCGGGTGGCGCGCGCGGTGGCCGGCACATCCACGGTGCGGGCATGGCGAATGGGCTTGCCCATATCCAGGGTTTCCAGCAGGGCCAGTTCGTCGCCGTGGGCCTCGATCAGATCGGCGAAACGGAGCAGAACGGCCTTGCGTTTGGTGGGCGCCAGGTGGCTCCACACGCCGCTATCAAAAGCCTTTCTGGCGGCAGCAACCGCCAGGTCTGCGTCGGACTGGTCGCAACTGGCAACGCGGGCAAGTTCACGCCCGTCCACCGGGCTGATGCAAGCAAAGGTTTCACCGCTGCTGGCCCCTTGATAGCCGCCATCCAGCCAGGCCCGGCCTTCCAGCGTGAGCTGACTGGCCAGAGCTTGCCAGCCAGTCTGATCGGTGGGTGTGTGGGAAGGTTTGGAATGATTCATGGCCGTCTCGCAGGCAAGGGAATGGACTCATCATAGCAGCAGTTTTGCCGGCAATCGCGGCCTCCAGTATAGGTAGAAGAACGTGTCTTCCCGAATGCCGGGGCCTGGCATAGACTGGCCTCGGCGGCGTCTGTTGCGGCCGCTTCCGGCACGTTCCGTTATCCTTCATGGCGCCACTTTATGACCCAGCACCCCACGGTTCCCTCCTATTACGCCGCGTCCGCCAATCGGGCGCCGCTTCGGCCAGCGCTGAAAGGCCAGAGCAGCGCGGATGTATGCGTTGTGGGTGCCGGTTACACCGGGCTGTCCACGGCGCTGTTTCTGGCGGAGGCAGGCTTCCGGGTGGTGTTACTGGAAGCGGCGACCGTGGGTTGGGGTGCTTCCGGCCGCAACGGCGGCCAGATCGTCAACAGCTTCAGCCGGGACCTGGACACGATCGAGCGCCAGACCACGCCGGACCACCTGCGCCTGCTGGCGGAGATGGCCTTTGAGGGCAGCCAGATCATCCGCAAGAGGGTGCGGGATTACGGCATAAAATGCGACCTGAAAGAGGGGGGCATTTTCGCTGCCCTGAATACACGCCAACTCCAGCATCTGGAATCCCAGAAGGCCCTATGGCGCCGGTTTGGCCACGACAAGCTGGAACTGCTGGACGGGCACGGCATCGGGGCCCGGGTCGGAACCGATCGTTATGTGGGTGGCGCCATCGATCATACCGGCGGGCACATCCACCCGCTGAACCTGGCTCTCGGCGAAGCGGCGGCGCTGGAATCCCGGGGTGGGGTGATTCACGAACATTCCGAGGTTACCCGGATCGTCCCGGGTGACCCCGCGACGGTCAAGACCCGTGACGGTGAGGTCAGGGCGCAGTTCGTGGTTCTGGCTGGCAATGCCTACCTGGGCGGGCTGGTGCCTGAGCTGGGCGCCAAGTCCATGCCCTGCGGCTCGCAGATTATTGCCACGGAGCGGCTGGATGAAGCGACTGCAAAGCGGCTGTTGCCCGAAGACAATTGCGTGGAAGACTGCAACTACCTGCTGGATTACTTCCGCCTCTCCGGCGACCGACGCCTGATCTACGGCGGCGGTGTGGTCTACGGCGCCCGCGACCCAGCCAACATCGAACGGCTGATTCGCCCTAACATGCTGAAAACCTTTCCCGAGCTGGCCGGCGTGAACATCGACTACGCCTGGACCGGCAACTTCCTGCTCACCCTGTCCCGCCTGCCGCAAATGGGCCGGCTGCAGGACAACGTGTTCTATTCCCAGGGCTGTTCCGGCCACGGCGTTACCTTCACCCACGTAGCGGGCAAGGCGCTGGCCATGGCCATTCAGGGCCAGGCCGAGCGCTTTGATGCCTTCGCCAGCCTGCCGCATTACCCGTTTCCGGGCGGCCGGACCTTCCGGGTACCTTTGACAGCAATGGGAGCCTGGTATTACGCGTTGCGGGACAGGTTGGGGGTTTGAGTCACCGGCGGGCCCTGGAATGACTGTAAATGGATAGTTCGCGTTCATGCCGTTCAGGTTTGGGATCATCGATGGATTCAACGGCTTCGATCTGTGCAATGTATTCGGTCGGTAGACCGTTTTCCCGGGCGCCGATGAGAACGTGGTCTTTGTACCAATGAAAAGGTTTTAATGCCTTATTTAAGTCTTTACCAAAGCAAAGGAGGTTTCCATGCCAGACCACAAAACTGTAATTATTACCGGCGCCAATCGCGGCATCGGCCTGGAGCTTGCCCGGCATTATGCCGCCGAAGGCTGGGCGGTGATCGGCGTTTGTCGGCAATCCTCCAGCGAGCTTGAGGAGGTTGCGGCCAGGATGATCGATGGCGTTGACGTCACGACTGACGCAGGCATCCGGAAGCTCACCGAAGAGCTGGCCGGGCAACCCATTGATCTGCTGATCAACAACGCCGGCCTGCTACAGGATGAAAAGCTGGGCAGCATCGATTTCGATTCCATCCGCACCCAGATGGAGATCAACGCCTACGCGCCGTTGCGGGTGGCCGAAGCGCTGGTCTCGCAAATTCCTTCTGGCGGCAAGATTGCCAATATTACCAGCCGCATGGGCTCGATTGCGGATAACGATTCCGGTGGGCGCTACGGTTACCGTGCTTCAAAAGCGGCATTGAACGCCTTTGGCAAATCCCTCGCCATGGACCTGAAGCCCCGGGGGATTGCGGTGGCGCAGTTGCACCCAGGGTATGTGCAAACCCGCATGGTGAATTTCGGCGGGCTGATCACACCCGAGGAATCAGCCAAGGGCCTGGCGGCCAGGATTGAAGGCCTGAGCCTGGAGAACACCGGCTCCTTCTGGCACAGCAATGGTGAAGAGCTGCCCTGGTAGCGGACGCAAGGGCAATCAATCAATGGCAGAGGTGGCTGACAAAAGTGGCCACCGGCGGGTGATCGAGAAACGCGTCCGGGCACACCACCATCAGCTCTTTGGCCAAGCCGGGATCGCTCACCGGGATGGCCCTCAGGCTGCCGCTGCGGACTTCCTCCCGCACGCAGGCGGCCAGCACCAGGGAGATGCCGAGGCCCGCTTTGATGGCCTGTTTGACCGCTTCGGTACTGCCCAGTTGCATGGAAACCGTCGGAAAAGGACCCTCGTTGCCAAAGAACTCCGCCAACAGGCGGCCGGTGCCTGTCCCCGGTTCCCCGCCCAGCAGCGTCATACCGGCAAGGGTTTCCCGGTCAATCTCCGGCAGGTCCGCACAGGGGTGTTCGGGCGGTACAATCAGTACCACCGGTTCTCGGCGCCACTCCATGGAGCGGAATCCTGGTTGCGGCAGCCACCATTCCATAACCGCCACATCCAGTTCGCCATTGGACAGCTGGCGGGCGATTGCAGGGTTGGTGTCGATCACCAGGTCAACCGCAGGCGCTGACGGTGAATCCCGGAGGGCGCGAATGCTGGGTTGCAGCATGTAGATGCCAATGTTGGAGCTTGCGCCTACCCGAAGCCCCGAGCCGTGTACGGCCGCCCGGGCCTGCCGGTCGAGCCGAAGCATGCTGTTCGCGAACGGAACCAGCGCCAGTGCGGCCCGGGTGGGCTCGCATCGGGCCTTGCCACGACGGATCAGCATCACCTCGAGCTGCTGTTCCAGTTTCTGGATGTGTTGAGACAGCGTGGGCTGGGCAATACCAAGGTGCTCCGCTGCTACCTGAAAACTCTGGTGCCGGACCAGTGACAAAAAGCTCTTGAGCCAGACCAGGTTCAGCATGAAGCGCCCTCGCAGCCGGCGGGTGAATTGATGGCATCCATCGGGCGCTGGCCGGACAGCGCTTGCAGGATATTGTCGGCAGCGCGGTGTTCGATGGCTAGGCGTACGTCCCGGACCGCCGAGCCGATGTGGGCGGTAAAAAGCGTGTTGGGGTGGGACAGCAGGGCGGGGCTGATCTGCTGTGGCCGGTCGGTTCGGGCCCAGTCCTCCATCTCGAACACATCAGCGGCATAGCCACCAAGTTGCCCGGATACGAGCGCATCTTCCACCGCGTGTTCGTCTACCACGGAGCCGCGGCAGGGATTGATCAGGAAGGCGCCGGGTTTGAGCTGGGCCAGGCGGGTGGCGTTGATGATATGAAGCGTCTGGGTGTTGAGCGCCAGGGCGAGGATTACGATGTCAGAGCGGGACAGCAGGTCGTCGATGCTGGCGCGGGTAACGCCCAGCTCCGCTTCACCTGGTGCACTCAGGGCTTCGGGCTGTGAGTAAAGCAGATTTGCCCCCCAGCCCTGGAAACGACGTGCCACGGCCTGGCCGATGGCACCCATACCTACGATGCCAATGGTGGAGCCTTCCACGCCAAGGCCGTAGAACCTTGGCTGCCAGCCCCGGAATTCGCCGGAGCGGACAAATTCATCCGCTGCGCGGACCCGGCGGGTCAAGCCAACCGTAAGACCGATTGTCAGTTCGGCCGTGGGCACGGTCAGAAGGTCCGGCACAAAGGTCAGCCAGACACCGTGCCGGGTGCAGGCCGTTACATCAAAGTTGTCGAAGCCTTTGAGCGCTGCACCGATGACTTTCAGGTTCGGGCACGCCCGCAGGAAATCCTCGCCGATGGTATCCGGCATGAAGGCCATCATGGCGTCCGCCTTGGCAGCGCTTGCCCGCACGGAGTCCGCCGGCAGGCTGGTGACCGACTGGTTGGTCACCAGCTCGCAGTAGGGCTCCAGTTTTGCCAGTACTTCATCGTATACCCGATGGGTGATGACGACTCTGGGTTTCATTTGCTGTCCTTATTTGAATCGTTTACGGAGGTAACCGCTGATGCTGTCCACCAGGGTCACCATCAGGAGGATGACAATCAGGATGGCGCTGACTTCCTGATACTGCATGATTCGAAGGGAACCCATCAGCTCGAAACCGATGCCGCCAGCGCCCACCATACCCATGACGGTGGAGGCCCGGAAGTTGTATTCCCAGCGGTAAATCGAGACATCCGCGAACTGGGGCAGGACCTGTGGCAACACCGCATGGCAGAGAACCTGCAGCCGGGTTGCGCCGGCGGCGTCGGCCGCTTCCACTGGCGCTTCATCGACATGCTCGATGGCTTCGGCAAAGAACTTCCCCACCATACCTATGGAGTGCAAGCCTAGGGCGAGCACGCCTGGCAAGGCACCGAAGCCGACGGCGGCGACAAAGATGATGCCCATGATTAGCTCCGGCACCGAGCGCAGGCCGTTGAGAAAGGTCCTGGTGACGTGGAATACGACCGGGTGAGGGGAAGTGTTCCGGGCCGCCAGGAAGGCCAGCGGAACCGACGCGGCCACGGCAATGGCAGTGCCGGCAACGCTCATGGCAAGGGTGTCGATCAGCGGCGCCACCCAGTCCGTGATGTTGGTGAAATCCGGCGGCAGGGATTCTCCCAACAGGGTGGCAATGGCAGGTACACCGTTGGCCAGGGTTGTGAAATCGAGCAGCCCCACGTACCAGCTGGCCACAAGAATCACCGCCCCAACCAGGCTCGCCCGCCAGAGTTTTTTCCGCCAGCCCCGGGCGTGATCATCCAGAATGGAGGCTGACGGCACCGGCGACAGTGTCGCCGGGTCCGTCGTGGTCTGAGACATCAGGCTCCTCACATCTTCGCGAAATCAAGATTCAGCAGGCCGCCCATACGGCGGATGACGTCGTAGTCCGAGTCACTGATGGCAGCGAAGCCCTCGGCCTTCAGGCTGCTGAGGATCTCTTTGTCGTCAATACTCAGGAACGCATCACGCACCTTTGCCTTGAGCTCTGGATTCAGGTTGGAGCGCATTGCCCAAGGGTACTGGGGAAACTCACCGCTGTAACCGAGTACCCGAACCTTGCTCCGATCGATCAGGCCGCGATCCATTACATGCTGGAAAATCACCTCGGACAGCCCGCCCGCCTCGGCGTTGCCATTCGCAACGTTCACGGCCACGGCGTCGTGGGAGCCAACAAAATGCGCCTCGTAGTCACGACCAGCCTCCAGCCCCGCGGTTTCCAGCAGCACGGTCTTGGGAATCAGGTGGCTGGACGTCGAGGCCGGGTCGCCGTAAGCCATATTCTTGCCCTTGATATCGGCGTAGGACTCCACGGCGGAATCGGCATTGGCAATGATGACGGAACGGTAGGTGGGTTTGCCGTCCACAATCATGGCCGCGAAAGGCTCGATGTCGCTTTTGCTCTTGGCCATCACATAGGAGAGCGGACCAAAGTAGCCCAGATCAATGCGGCCGAACCGCATGGCTTCAATCATCGAGGAGTAATCGGTGGTCACGATCAGCTCGATTTTCTTGCCGAGGGTGCTTTCCAGGTAGTCTTTCAGGGGCTGGTTGCGTTTGATCAGTGCCGAGGCGTTTTCATCTGGTAGCAGGGCGACCTTCAGCACATCCGGGTCTGGATCGGCCGCCTGGGCATGGGGGGCAAGGCCGGTGATCAGGCACAGTAAGATAAGAGCATTCAGTATCGGTTTCATCGGGCTATCTCCATTTGCTTGGGTTGGGGGGTGATGGCTACAGGGGCGAGCGCAGGTGTTCGGGCCGGGCCGGACGCCGGGTTCGCCTCCTGTTGGTAAATCTCATTCAGGTGTTCCTGCCGCAGATGGGCTGGTGTGTCGTCAAACACAATTCGGGCGTTGGCCAGGCCTACAATTCGGTCAGCAAAGCGCCGGGCATATTCCAGCTGGTGCAGGGAAATAACAGCGGTGATGCCGTCCTCGCGGCAGATGTCCCGGAGCAGGCCCAGTACCCGTGCCGAGGTTGCCGGGTCCAGGCTGGCGACCGGTTCATCAGCCAGAATCATGGATGGCTGCTGGGCCAGGGCGCGAGCAATGCCAACGCGCTGTTGCTGTCCGCCGGAAAGCTGGTCCACCCGGGCTATAGCCTTGTCGGCCAACCCGACCCGTTCCAGGCAATGGTAGGCAAGCTCCAGATCGGCCCTGGGAAGGGGCAGCAGGCTGCGACAGGTGCTGTGATATGCAAGCCGGCCGGTGAGAACATTCTGCAGCGCAGTGTGGCGCTCGATCAGTTGATGGTGCTGGAAAACCATGGCCGTGCGGCTGCGATGCTGTCGCACCGTTCTGCGGTTATCCAGCACACCGAACTCGCTGGAAATAACCTTGCCCGAAGTCGGCCGGACCAGGTGATTGAGCGACCGAAGCAAGGTCGATTTACCGGCCCCGGACAGCCCGAGCAGCACGGTGAATTCGCCTTTGCTGAACTCAATGGTTGTGGGTCGCAATGCCAGGACATTGCCGGGGTAGGTTACCCCCATGCCGTCAATCCGGAGCATGGTGTTGAAGGAGGAAGGAGCGGGTGTCATAAGATCACCTTTTGCAATAAATAAGCGCGCTTGATTGCGACTTACAATGCAAAAGGTAAACCTGGCAGGTGACAGTGCCGTGTCACGGAGGTGACAAGTCAGTGACTTTTGTGTTTCGGTTGGATAGCGATCAGGTAGTGTTGCCGCGGTGCTTACGCCAGCGCACCGGAGGCAGTCCAGTCCAGCGGCGGAAGGCCCGGTAGAAGGTGCTTACTTCTGCAAAGCCCAGTGCCTCGGCGATTTCGGGCAGGGTAGTCGTGGTATCCGCAACCGCGTGAAGGGCTTTTTCACGGCGCACGTCGTCCAGTAGGGCATCGAACGTCTGCTCCTGTTCCTGCAGCCGCCGCGCCAGAGTCCGTTCGCTGATACCTAACGCCTCGGCTGCCTCGGCCCGGCGGGGAAGGGTCGGGCCCAGGCGAGCCATCAGCCACCTCCGTATCTCCGGCACGGAAGCGCTGTTAATGGACAGCGCGGCCAGCCGGGCGGTGGTGTAGCGTTCGTGCACCTGCGCGAGTTCCGGATCTGCCTGGGGCAGGGGCTGGTCCAGAATGGCATTGTCTACCAGCACACCGCTGAACGCCTGCTCGAATTCCACCGGGCAGTTAAACGCGGCCTGGTATCCCGCCAGGGGCCCGAGCCGCGGCTGGCTGAACTGCACCCGTGAAGCCTGCATGCGGGTACCGGTTACCCAACTGGCAAACCCGACCACCGCGGCCAGCACCGCCTCAATCTGATGTGGGCTGAAAGCCAGCTTCCCCTGCCGGGGATGGTAAACCAGCCAGGTTGCGGAATGGCCTGCCAGGATCTGGAAACGCCCGCCGTCGGAGATCAGCCGCTGGAAGCGCTGCCCCATCACAATGGCTTCGCGCAGGGTAGCCGCAGACTGCAGCGCAAAGCCCACACCACTGATGCTCATCGGGGTGAACTCGGCCCCGACTTTCAGGCCAAAACCGGGATCGCCGGTGCAACGCTCTGCCGCGTGCCACAGCCGCGTGATGTCATCAATGGGCCAGCGTTCCCGGGTACCGGCAGCCTCGGGAATACCGGCGGTTGTCAGCAAAGTACCCTCATTCACAGACAGCCTTTGCGCCGCCGCGATAACGGTATTTACCCAGCCGATGGAAACCGTGGCCTCTAATGTCAATTTTGCTGGCCTCTGAAGTCAATTTTAAAGCCATGGTACCGGTATATCTTTAAAGCTGACAACTCATTGCGATCAGGTCGGATGCACTATGGCCAAGGTGATTTCCTCAGATATTCTGGTGGTTGGCGGCGGGCTGGCGGGCATTGTCGCGGCGCTTGAAGGCTTGCGCGCCGGCAAATCCGTGACCCTGGCAGACCGGGATACCGAAGAACGGATGGGCGGCCTGGCGCTGTGGGCTTTTGGCGGCATGATGCTGGTGGGCACGCCACTGCAGAAACGCATGAAGATTGCCGACACACCGGAGATTGCCCTGGGCGACTGGCTCAGCTTTGGCGAGCTGGCCCCCGACGATGAATTGCCCCTGCAGTGGGCCCGGTACTACGTGGAGCATTCCCGTGCAGAGGTTTACGACTGGCTCAGCAACGAAGGCATAAAATTCCTGCCGGCGGTGAACTGGGTTGAGCGTGGCCGCTTTGGCGATGGCAACCGTCTGCCCCGCTACCATGTGGTCTGGGGCACCGCCCGGGAGCTGGTCCGTTGCCTGGTGACGGCGCTGCACCGGGAAAACACCAGCGGCAAACTCACCCTGCTGCACCAGCACCGCATCACCGAACTGGACCACGAAGCGGGCAAAGTGAGTGGCGCCCTGGCCATCAACGAGGCAACCGGGAAGGAAGTCCGCCTGGCCGCTCCGGCCGTGGTGCTGGCCACCGGTGGCATCAACGGCAGCCACAAGGAATGCCGCGCCAACTGGCCGGTTGACCGGCCACAACCCACCCGCATGCTGAACGGTGCGCACCCCTATGCGGACGGCCACATGCACCACTGGGTGGCCAACACTCTCGGGGGCCAGATTACCCACGCCGGCGAAATGTGGAATTACGCGGCGGGCTTCCCGCATCCGTACCCGCACTTTACCGGCCATGGCCTTTCCACCATTCCCTGCAAATCGGCCCTGTGGCTGAACCATCGGGGCGAGCGGATTGGCCCGGAGCCCCTGGTGACCGGTTTCGATACCCACTGGCTGTGCCAGCGGGTGGCAGAACAGGAAAAACCCTGGACCTGGCACCTGCTGAACTGGCGCATTGCCGCCAAGGAATTTGCCATCTCCGGCGCCGAACACAACGCGCGGATTCGGGACAAACAGTTCCCTCAGTTTGTAAAAGAGCTGTTGCTGGGCAACCACGCCCTGGTGCGACAGATGCAGCATGAAAGCCGGGATTTCCTGGTGGCGGATAACCTCGGCGAGCTGGCCGGCAAGATGAACGCGCTGACCTGTTCCCACGACATCAACCCGGGCACGCTCCAGGCCACCGCCGATGCTTTCGATGCCAATTTCGCCAGGGGCACCAGTCTCCATAACGATGCTCAGATCCGGAAGATCCAGCACGCCCGGGAATGGAAGCCGGACCGGCTGCGCACCTGCAAACCCGCGCCGCTGCAGAAACCGGGTTCCGGTCCCTACATCGCTATCCGCATGCAGCTGATTACCCGCAAGAGTCTGGGAGGGCTGCAAACCGATCTTCAGAGCCGCATCCTCAACGCCGGAGGAACGCCTGTTGAAGGCCTGTACTGTGTCGGCGAGGCCGCCGGCTTTGGTGGCGGCGGTGCTAACGGAAAACGCTCCCTGGAAGGCACCTTCCTGCCCGGGTGCATCATGACTGCCCGGGCGTCGGTGCGCTCCATTGTGGCAGGAGGATGACCGCCATGATCGGGACTCTGAAGCCGGGAAGGCACTGCACCCGAAACCAACACACTGCAAGTGAACAAGCTGGAGAACAACAATGACAAACGGCGCACAAGCCCTGATGAAAACCCTGGTGGACGCCGGTGTTGAGGTCTGCTTCAGCAACCCCGGCACCAGTGAGATGCACTTTGTTGCAGCGCTGGATGACGAGCCCAAGATGCGGGCTGTTCTTGCCCTGTTCGAGGGAGTCGCCACCGGCGCCGCCGACGGCTATGCCCGCATGGCCGACAAACCCGCCGTCACCCTGTTGCACCTGGGCTGCGGGCTGGGCAACGGCCTGGCCAACCTGCACAACGCCCGCAAGGGCAAGGTGCCGGTGCTGAACATTGTTGGCGACCACGCCACCTACCACGTCAAATACGATGCCCAGCTGCAATCCGACATCGAGACCGTTGCCCGCAACGTTTCGCCGGGGTTTGTACGCACAGCCAAGAGCACGGAAACCCTGTGCCAGGATGCCGCCGAAGCCATCGCCGCTGCCCGCACGGCGCCCGGGCAGGTCGCGACCCTGATACTGCCGGCCGATGTGTCCTGGGGGGAGGGCGGTGTGCCCAGCGCGCCCCTGGCCCCGCCGACACCAGCACCGGCAGACGATGCCACGGTGGAGGCCATTGCCTCGGCCATCCGCTCCGGCAAGAAAACTGCCTTGCTGATGGGCGGCCATTCCCTGCGTGAGCCCAGCATGCTGGCGGCCGCCAAGCTGGCCGCGCACAGCGGCGTTACCCTGCTGGCGGAAACCTTCCCCACCCGCATGGAGCGGGGCGCCGGCCTGCCTTACATCGAACGCCTGGCCTACCTGGCCGAGCTGGCCACGGTGCAACTGACGGACGTGGAACACCTGGTTCTGGTGGACGCCAAGGCACCGGTTTCCTTCTTTGCCTATCCCGGCAAGAAGAGCTACCTGGTGCCGGATACCTGCCAGGTGCACACGCTGGTGGCGCCCGACCAGGACATCCTGGCCAGCCTGAACAAACTCAACGACGCCGTAGGCGCCAGCCAGGCGCAGCCGAAGTTGCAACCGGCAAAGCGACCGGGCCGGCCCAGAGGCAAGCTGACCGCCGAGAAAGTCTGCAAAGCAGTGGGTGAACTGATGCCCGAGAACGCCATCATCGTGGATGAAGGCATCACCTCCAGCCTGATGCTCTCGGTAATGACCGCCGGCGCGCCCCGCCACGACATGATCACCCTCACCGGCGGCGCCATCGGCCAGGGCCTGCCCAACGCCGTGGGCGCTGCCGTAGCCTGCCCGGACCGGCCGGTCATCGCCCTGATTGGTGATGGCACCGCCATGTACACCATCCAGGCCCTGTGGACCATGGCCCGGGAACAGCTGAACGTAACCTCCATCATCTTCAACAACGCCTCTTACTCCGTGCTCAACATCGAACTGGAGCGGGTGGGCGCGGAAGAGGCCGGTGAGAAAGCCAAATCCCAGCTGGACCTGCGTGGGCCGGTGATCAACTTCGCGGAAATGGCCAACGGCATGGGCGTTCACGCGGTGCGGGTACACTCGGCCGAGGAAATGGCAAAAGCCGTGGAATACGCCCAGAGAATGCCGGGACCACATCTCATTGAGGCCGTGATTCCGGAATCCCTGAGCGGAGTGAAGCGCCGCATACTGCCGTGGATGCTGCGCTCATTGCCCAGTCTGCCGCTGTCGGTCTCCAGGGCGCTGAAGCGCAAGCTGGCGCCCTGAGGCAGATTCAGTCAGACCTGGCCAGGTTCTGGAGCGCGATGGTGTACTCACCCTTACCGGCATCAAATCCAATCCGGTAGGCGGCCGGATACCAGGCAGGGTAGCTGTACCGCTGGGGTTGCTTTACCGGTGAGGTCATTTCCGGAAGCGACTCCAGAAAGGCCAGCGATACCATCGGCTCAACGAACATCAGCTCGCCCTTGTAATAGCCGTAGATGAAGTTGTGGCTGAACGGTTGGCCATGGAACTCATGCCCGGCGGGGTCCAGGCCATGCATTCCCATCCGATCCACGGCCGCATCCGGGGGGATGACATAGCCAGCCGGAACCAGTTGTGGGTCTGGCGCCGTCATGGCCAGCTCACGGCCCTCGCCGTGGAAGGTTATGGCTTCACGCTCACCCCCGCTGATCAGATAGAAATGCACGTCGAAATGGGGAACGTTGTAGACCCCTTCCGGGATATGCCCGGCAGGATTCCAGTCGAGCATCACGTGGTCGTAGCCCGTGCGCGGACCGGTCTCCGGCATGGGTAGTGAAAACTCCCAAACCATCTTTTCGCCCTGAACCGCAGGAAGTCCTTGCAGTGCGTCTTTAGTCATAACGACAGACACAGACTCAGGCTCGTTCATTCCGTTGGTGGCTACCACCACCCGCGCGGTGCCATTACCCACCGCTACGGGCGTGCCGGTATGAAGCGCAGGCTCAGCGGCCTGGGTGGTACCCGCGAAGCTGAGAAATGCCAGCACGCAAAGTGTGCGGGCAGGACAAAACAAACCGACAGAAGGCTTCATGATCTCATTCCTCCATGACAGAGCCGTTCGGCATTATCAAAGGCCATAATGGCCGGGAAGCCATCGCCCTTCGGGCTGACTCCGACGAGATCACAAGTAGCGGGCGGGGTGACAGCAGCAAACACGCAACCGTTGGGCACGCTTGGTCTCACTACCACCAGAACAGGTTTTGGCTGGGTTTGATTAATATATCACCAGTTTCAAAACCGGGAAGTGGTTTTTTGAGCCCACCTGATTTCTATGCCAGAAGCCGCCGCGGGACGAACTGGACGTCAGCGACTATGCTTTTAATTATAGTGCGACCAATCACATACGGAGTGGCGACTTCGATTCGTTCGTAGCCCACCTGCTTCACGAGGTGATCATGACAGATACGGAAAAACGCCCGCTTTACATCCCCTACGCCGGCCCGACCCTGCTGGAGATGCCTTTGCTGAACAAAGGCAGTGCCTTTACCAACCGGGAGCGCATGGATTTCAACCTGATCGGCCTGCTGCCACAGCACGTGGAAACCATCGAGGAGCAGGCCGAGCGGGCCTACAAGCAGTACAAACTGAGCCAGAACGATCTCGACCGCCATATCACCTTGCGGTCGATCCAGGACGACAACGAAACCCTGTTTTTCCGACTGCTCGAAGATCATCTGGAGGAGATGCTCCCGATCATCTACACGCCGACGGTAGGTGATGCCTGCCAGGAGTTCTCCAACATCTATCGCAACCATCGCGGTTTGTTTGTCTCCTACCCGGACCGCGAGCACCTGGATTACCTGCTGCGCAGCGCCACCAAGGAACGGGTCAAAGTGATCGTGGTCACCGATGGTGAGCGCATTCTTGGGTTGGGGGACCAGGGCATCGGCGGCATGGGCATACCCATCGGCAAACTGTCCCTGTACACCGCCTGTGGTGGCATCAGCCCGGCCAATACCCTGCCCATCATGTTGGATGTGGGCACCAACAACCAGGACTTGCTGGATGACCCCATGTACATGGGCTGGCGGCACAAGCGCATCGGCCAGAAAGAATACGACGCCTTCGTGGCCGACTTCCTGGCGGCGGTGAAGCGTCGCTGGCCCAACGTGCTGGTGCAGTTTGAGGACTTCGCGCAAAACAACGCCATGCGGATACTGAACAAGTATCAGGACCAGGCCTGCTGCTTCAACGACGATATCCAGGGTACCGCCTCGGTATGCCTGGCCACGTTGCTGGCCGCCTGCAAAACGAAGAACGAAAAGGTCAGTGATCAGACCGTGGCGTTTTTGGGCGCCGGTTCCGCCGGCTGCGGCATTGCCGAGCAGATCATTGTTGCCATGACCAACGAGGGGTTGTCAGAGCATGAGGCGCGCCAGCGTGTCTACATGATCGACCGGTACGGGCTGCTGACCAACGATCAGGACGGCCTGCAGGATTTCCAGAGAGCATTGGCCCAGGATCCGGAGCGGCTCAAGGACTGGTCAGGCCGGGAACTGATCGATGTGGTCAAACAGGCAAAGCCATCGGTGCTCATTGGTGTCTCCGGCCAACCCGGCCTGTTCACCGAGGACGTGATCAAAACGCTGCACCATGGCTGTGAGCAACCCGTGGTGATGCCCTTATCCAACCCCACCTCCCGGGTGGAGACCACACCCGAGGATATCCTGAAGTGGACCGACGGAAAGGCGCTGGTGGCTGCCGGTAGCCCCTTCAAGCCGGTGGAACTCAATGGCAAAACCTACCCCATCGCCCAGTGCAACAACGCCTACATCTTTCCCGGCGTTGGCCTGGGTGTGGTGGCGGTCGGCGCCTCCCGGGTAACGGACACCATGCTCACAGCCGCCTCCAACGCCCTGGCAAAGCGGGCCCCGATCGTGCAGGGCACCGGGGATCGGCTGTTGCCGGAATTGGGCGGTATCCAGGAAATCAGCCGCGCCATCGCCTTCGATGTGGCCTGGCAGGCCCAGGAGGAGGGTGTCGCTCTGAGATCTGATGAAGAGACCATCCGCCAATCCATCGAACGCAATTTCTGGCGACCGCGCTACCGGCGTTACCTGCGGCGCGCCATCTGACGGCTGGACCTCCTCTTGAAGCTAGGGAGAGCCGTCACCCAATGCATACCCGGCAGCCAGCGCTTCCGCAATGTACTGGTAGCCCCGCTGGCCGGGGTGATAACCATCACGGGCCAGAAGCTCAGGGTCGGTGACCACCGGGTAGTTCACGTAGCGGAAGTCTTCGGGAAACTGCTTTGCCACGCGGATATAGAGGTTATCCAGCTGCCGGGCCCGCCAACCCAACACGTACCGAAGTGGCGAAGGCAGCGCCGTGAACAGATGCATGGGCGGCACGTTGAGCAGCAGCATGGGCCCCGAGTGCCGCGGTGCGAGCAATTGGCGCAATTCCCGCAATTGCCTGCGGAAACGAAAACGGGGTGTGAACCCCGTGGTGTCGTTCACCCCCATGCTCAACAGCACTACATCCGCCTCTGGCAATTCGGTGGTTTCCAGCTCTCGAACCAAGGCACCAAGCCGAATGCCGTTGATCCCGAAGGTGTGCCAGGCAATGGTCTGCCCGGTGCGCTCGTGAATCTGCCGTGCCAACTGGCTGGCCAGACCCTGATTGTGGGTTTCAACACCGACACCGGCCGCCGTGGACTCGCCAATCACCAGGATTCGCCTGGCGGGGGCGCCTTCACCGTATTGACCGTACGGCGAGCCCTCGGCCTCTGGCAGCCTGGGCGTTGTGCGGCGAGCCCGCTTGCCCTGGTACAGAAGTACCGGGAAGAGCAGGGCGGTGGTCAGCCAGAAAGGGAGGTGCATCGGGAGGCTCCGGTCTTATCGACAGTTTAGTGAGCGACTGACTTGGAAAACAGATTGATCACCGCAACGCCGGTGATGATAAGCACCATACCAATCACGCTGGCAGCATCCAGACTCTGCCCGTAAATCAGCCAGCCGATAAGCGCCACCAACACAACCCCAAGCCCCGCCCAAATGGCATAGGCCACGCCCACCGGGATTTCCTTCAGTGTGATCGAGAGGAAGTAAAACGCAACGGCATAGCCTGCAATTACCAGCAGGCTGGGCCAGAGTTTGGTAAACCCTTCACTGGCTTTCAGCCCGCTGGTTGCCACCACCTCTGCCACAATGGCAATGCCCAGAAATAACCAACTTTTCACAGTGAATCTCCAGTACCGTGCGAATTTGGGGCCAGACAATACCAGCCCACAACGCCGCCGGACAGGGTGGCTGTGGAAGCCACGAAGACGGCGAGGACTATTACTGACGCCTCGAACGTTCCGGGGGGCACGAAAAATGGCCACGGTGATCACGAACTGATGATAGCCCTGTAGGTTTTATGATTTTTCAAATTAATCAGTTGGTTAGGTTTTCCTGGAAGAGACGGGATATTAGTCTCTATGATCATTTCTGCTTGGAGCCAAAGAGCTGAAAACCACTCGAAGTTATTGACCTGAAGGGATTTTCTGCCTAGCTTTTGAGGACTGTTGAATTGAGATATGAGTCGTGGGAGAAGTGATTGTTGGGACTCATATACAAATGTTAATTGTAATATGACCTCACGTAAAATCATGTTAAGTACCGCTAAGGATTAAAGTGCATTTCGTAATAATTGGTATATCAATAGGATTATTGCTGGCTGCTATTCTGAGTCTCGTTGGAGGGCATTATATTTCATTTCTACTTCAGTTAGTTCCAGCAATATTTCTAGTGATCGCCAAATATTTTCCAGATAATTTTCTAATTAAAAGCTTGGGGAGCACTGTTAGTCCTACGCCTCGAGAAGGTATGCTAATAAGCAGGATAATGTTAGAGCAATCGCTATTCTATGCGAAAATAGCGATTATTCTTGTCTCTTTATTTCTTCTCTATCAAAATTCAGGGATAGAAATCGATATGAACAATGCAAGTCATCCAATTGTACTATTTTTATATTTAATGCCATTAAGTACGTTGTGTGTTGTTTGTATTTCGCTCTATTACGCTTTAAGATTTATATATATCAAGGCATTTAAAAGAGATGCCGTTTTGTCTACAAGAAACAATTGACAAGTGCAGGCACGGCGACGCCCACTACATTGCGCCTTCGGCTCCATTCCGTGGGCGCGCATGTTGCCAGCGTTATGTGCTTAAGGAGGAGCAATTTTGAAGATCACGGATTTGCCTTTTGGGGTTACTGATTGGTCGGAGGTTGAGAAGACCGAGCACTTCGGGGAAGAGGGTGTGGCTTACTGGAAAACTCGGAACTTCGGCGATATCCGAGTGCGGATGGTTGAGTACAGCCCAGGCTATGTCGCCGATCATTGGTGTGCCAAGGGGCACATACTTCTCTGTCTAGAAGGCGAGCTTCATACTGAACTGGAAGACGGCCGGCGTTTCGTGCTCAGTCCCGGTTCGAGCTATCAGGTCGCAGATAATGCGGAGCTTCACCGTTCTTCGACGGAGCAAGGAGCCAAGTTATTCGTTGTCGACTAAATCCACATAACAAGGCCATTAAGGTTGTTCCGGGCCGATGGGCCTCCACCGGACGCCCTTGTCAGGCCGCCGCTTATGGCTGGCGTGTGTGCCGGGCATGGCACAGAACTAGGGAGCGGAGCGCCGCCCGGGTGAAAGTCCTCCTGCCAGGTGTTCGCAGAGCCGAAGGCTAGGAGAAGGGCAAGGGCGTCATCGCGAGGTGGGGTCTCCGGGGCGCCGGCCGGAAGTAAGCCCAATCCAAAGCGGCGGGGCGACGAACAGGAACCCGATATGAGGTGTGGTACATCCGGGGCGAGCGGGCACGTGACCGCGAAGCCCTCCTTCTGCGACCGGGATGTGCTTTATAAATCGGGCGTTCACGCCGTGAAAGCTCTGTGCCTTACCCCGGGAGGTCTGCCATGTGTGGACGGACCCACTGAGAGACGAGCGATCGCCTCTGATCGCGTGGCAGAAATCAGCAGAGGGCATAGTAGGTTCGCCCGTGAACCGAAGGCCCGAACAGAGACAGGAGTCGAGTGTCCGTGCAGGGAAACGGGATGGCATCCGCAAAGCAGCTTGCGCTGCCCCTGGTAAAGCCAGGGGATGAACCCGTTGCCGGAAAGCGGGAGAACTCGCACTCCGTTCAACCCTCACCGTGGATGGCGCGTGTATTGAGCAGGGACAACCTCAATCGCGCCCTGAAACAGGTTCGACGTAACAAGGGAGCGCCGGGCATCGACGGCATGAACGTGGATGGATTGCCGGATTATCTGCGCCAACACTGGCCGGAGATCCGGCAGCAGTTGCTCCAGCAGACCTACCGACCCAAACCGGTCCGGCGGGTCACCATCCCCAAAGCCAACGGCGGTTCCCGCCCTCTGGGTATCCCGACGGTGGTGGATCTGGACCTGGAAGCCTTCTTTGACCGGGTAAACCATGATCGCCTGATGACACGGCTGAAACGGCACACGCCGGACAGGCCGCTGCTCAGGTTGATCAACCGGTACCTGAAAGCAGGCGTCCAGATCGACCATCACAAAGAGCCCACACTCGAAGGCGTACCGCAGGGTGGGCCACTGTCTCCGGTGTTGGCGAGTGTGGTTCTGGATGAACTGGATTGGGAGCTGGAACGGCGCAACCTGCACTTTGCCCGCTACGCGGATGACTGCCAGATCCACGTTGGCAGTTGCCGTGCAGGAGAGCGGGTGATGGTGAGTCTGACGCGCTTTATCGAGGACTCGCTGAGGCTCACAGTGAATACACGAAAGAGCGCGGTGGACCGGCCCTGGAAGCGTAGCTTCCTGGGCTTCACCCTCAGCCGGAAAGGGCAGCGCTTGAAGGTGGCTAGCAAAGCCATCACGAAGCTGAAAACCCAGATCCGGATACTGAGCCGCCGAACACGGGGCCACTCACTGGCCCGGGTGATCGCAGATCTGAAAGAGACCCTGCTTGGTTGGAAAGCGTACTTCGACGAAGCCGAAGAACTGAGCCCGCTGCGGGACCTGGACAAGTGGATACGGCGGAGAATGAGAAGTTACGTGTGGAAGCAATGGGGTCGAAGGGGGTATCGTGAGCTCAGAAAGCGGGGTGTCTCGGTCCGATTGGCCTGGAACACCGCCAAATCGGCCCACGGCCCGTGGCGGCTGAGTCATTCGCCGGCACTGCGGCACGCCTTACCGGCCCGGTTGTTCCGGAGCTATGGACTGCCGGAATTGGCAGTACGGTAACAGGTTGAATCAAGTCACTGAATCGCCGTGGTACGTGATCCGTATGCCCGGTGATGTGGGAGGAGGGGCATCGTGAGGTGCCTCCCTATCCCGATTATGCTTTCATTTCCAGGTCATGTTGACAAGCGTCACGTGACACAATACACTCCTCCTCATGATCAAATCCTTCGCTGACAAACGAACCCAAGAACTCTACTCTAAGGGAAAGTCAAAGAAATTTCCTGCGGATGTTACACCGAGAGCCGCTAGAAAACTTGAATACGTGGATCTGGCCGTACAGCTTGAGGATTTGAAAGTGCCGCCCGGCAATCGCCTTCACCCACTGTCCGGAAACAGGCAGGGGCAGCACGCAATTTCAATAAATGATCAGTGGCGTATCTGTTTTCGTTTTGAAGACGGCGATGCGTATGAAGTCGAAGTGTGTGACTACCACTGAGTGAGGTGATGACTATGGCTATTCTTAATACTGCCGGTATGCAGCGCAAACCGACTCATCCTGGCGAAATGCTGAGGGAGGATTTTATTCCGGACTATGGCCTGACTGTTTCGGGGTTGGCTGAGTCTCTGGGTGTCTCTCGCCAGTCAGTTAATGAATTACTGCGCGAGCGTCGTGCTGTCAGTCCTGAAATGGCGCTTAGGCTTGCACGTTTGTTTGGTAATTCGCCGGAATTCTGGCTGAATGCGCAGCGATCTGTTGATCTTTGGACGGCCGCTCAGTCGGTCAAGGAAGAAGTGGATCGGATCAAGCCGCTACATGTTGCATAACTCATATGAGCCTTCTCGGAATCAATAGGCAATAGTCATTTTTTTGGCCGCGCCAGCGGCCAACCTAAACCCATGAGCGAGAACGCCTGCTTCGTCAGTCTCGCGGGGCTGTCAGGCACTCACAGCAAACACATATAGGGGCTCTCTTACGTGGCTTTAGACCACGGCCTGACCAGTCGTTCCTTCGGTTGGTCAGGGGCACCAGACATTCATCAGTTAACCGGTCACTGGCACTATTCAAGGTGTCGGGCTGCATAGCTCCAGTTAGTTCCAGGCTCAGGACCGGTGTAAGCGCACTGGCTCATGGTATTAAGGCACGCCCACGGGGTGGCTAATCAAAGCGACTGGCTTCAACGGCAGTGATAGAAGGCCGGTTTGGCATCGAGTACCAGTCAGCGGACTCCCGGCTTTCGGTCATCATCCTGTTTGATCCAGTTAGACGTCATGCTCACCCCGTGGCGTGACTAACCCTTCAGGAATCGTTGTTCATCGAAGACCCTCTGATGCTTGAGCATGAAGTAGGCGGCCCGGCCCAGCTTGTGGGCCAGCGCGGACAGCGCCTTGGGCTTGTTCATTCGTTTCTGGAGTTTCTGTAGGTAGCGCTGGGCTTTGTCATTACCTCGCAGGTACAGCACGGCGGCTTCCGAGAACGCCCACTTCAGATGGGCGTTGCCGATCTTGTTGCCCTGAGTGCCGCAGACTTTGCCGGCAGATTCGGCTTTGCACTTGATGAGCCGGGCGTAAGAAGCAAACTTCTGCACTGTCTCAAATCGTTGGATATCGCCGATTTCGTAGAGCATCGTCAGGGTGAGGATGCGGCCCACACCGGGAATGATCCGCAACACGCTCAGGGAGGCAGGATCGTGTTGTTTGGCCTGTCGCTCCAGATGCTCTTCCAGCTTGCTGAGTGCACGGTGATAGCACTCGATGATGGCCAGGTCGAGATCGATGTTGTGTTGGACATCCCGGTCGGCAAACGTCGCCCGGACCTGTTCCCGGGCACCGATATTCTTCAGGTTGGCCTTGTTGGGCAGCAGATTGTATTGGCTGGTGGTATTCACCACATGGGCTTTGAGCATGGCCCCGTGCTGGACGATGCGGGTACGCCGGCGTAGCAAGTCGCGTGTGGCCCGCATCTCTTTGGGATAGGTATACGCTAGAGGGAAGTTGCCGCCTTTCATGAGCATGGCGATCTTGAAAGAATCGATGCGGTCGCTCTTGGTTTTGCCGCCGTGAATGGCTTTCATGTACAGGGCGTGGCCCAGGATAAAATGGATGCCGTGTTCTTCACACAGATCCGAGATCCAGTACCAGCAGTGCATGCATTCGACACCGATCACCAGATCATCACGAAACGGTTCAAGCAGGGCCAGTAGCGGTTCCGGGCGGGCTTTGATTTCCTTGTGCAGCAACACTTCACCCTGCTCGTCGATGATGCAGACATACAGGCTGCGGGCGTGCAGATCGATTCCACAATAATAACGGTGAGTGCTATGGTAAAAGTTCATGAGTCTTCTCCCTTGTAGTGCTTGGTCGCCTTCCAGCTTAGCGGGCAACCGCGAGGCTGGGGAGAAGGCTCAATCAGTATCAAGTGCGCCAACGGGACCGTTTTGTTCCGCTGTCGCTCCACAAATCGGCCCGTTACGCCAGCGTTAACTGCTCAAGGAGGGGGCATGAATTTTGGTATTTTAGTGTTTGATGGCGTGGAGGAGCTCTGAGGTGGACCCCATCAGTTGGACAGCCTGAAGGTACTGGCTTACCTTGAAAAGCTGGTAGTGCATCGACACACCCCAGTTCCGATTCGTCAGTTCCCGGATACGTTGCTTGAACTTGCGTAGCGTGTCCGGGTGCCAATGGATCTGGGTTCCCTTGAAGGTGAAGCCCAGGAACTTGCTGTCATTGGTTCTGACCACCCGGCTCTTGCATCATTTACGGTGGCCGTTAGATCACGTGGCTTTGTCGTCTGGTGCCAACTCGCCTTCAGCCTACGCCTCGTATGATGTTCTTGTTCATCAGCTCGCAGTTTTGCTAGCGGCTTCCTCCAGACCTTTCCTCGCGGATCGGCCCTTGCCATTCGCTAGTGGTTAGCGTTCAATCGGGTAAAACCGGCTGAACGGTGATCTTCCCACAGGGGACGTTCACCCCATTAGTTCATGCCCATGCTGGGCGTACACCAGGCAAGTCACGGCGACAGTTACTGCATTGCGGCTCCGCCTCCATTCCGTAACCGCGCGTGGTTAGCGGCGTTAAGCAAGCAAATGAGCATTTGCATATGAAGCAGTACATGGTGATAGAACGCTTCAAGCCGGGGTGCGTCGGGGATGTGTATGAACGGCTCGGCGCTCAAGGGAGGATGTTGCCACAGGGGCTTCATTACGTGAACTCATGGGTTAACAAGGAGCTCGGCGTATGCTATCAGCTTATGGAAACCTCCGATTTCGAACTCTTTAGCCAGTGGACGAGCCAGTGGGAAGACCTAACCAAATTCGAAATAGTGCCTATAGATAGTTCTTCGCAGGAATGAAGCCATGTTTAACAAAGAGCATCAATTCGCTACGGCTTTCCCCGGACTCGCTACTGCGTCGCTCGCCGTTGGGCATGACCAACACTCACAATGGTTTTAAGCACCCGGATATAGCACCCAGTCACCCAATTTCTGAGCATGTCCTTTATAAAATAACCAGATCGGAGCGGCAATGTCAGTTGTAATACGAGAAGCAAATAAAGATGACTCAGGTTTAATTCTCAGGTTTGTTAAAGAATTAGCAAAATATCAGAACTCTGAAAATGAAGTCCTCGCTACTGAGTCGTCTATTGAGAATTCGATCTTTGCTAAAGATTCTCCTACAAAAGCTGTTATTTGTGAGAAAAAAGGTGAGCCAATTGGTTTTGCTGTTTATTTTTTCAATTATTCAACCTGGTTAGGAAGGCATGGTCTCTACCTTGAAGATGTGTATGTCACTCGTACGGAGCGAGGTACGGGGGCAGGAAAGTGCATTCTAAAATATTTGGCTAAGATTGCTTTGGATAATCAGTGTGGAAGGCTTGAATGGAGTGTTCTTGAATGGAACGAAATTGCTATTGAATTTTATAAATCACTTGGTGCTAAACCCAAAAGTGAATGGATTGGCTATCAGTTAACTGGTCCCGAGTTACTTTCTTTGGCTGAGAGCTGAAGCTAAATGGTTCAGGTGGTCGGAGTTTCCATGACTCCGGAGTGCATCTGTTTCGCCACGAGGTGGTCCGGTAACTCCGGTATCATTTCCTTGAGTAAACCGACCAACCGATTGTTCGCCCATTTCTGCTTGTACACCAGTCCAAAACGATAGTGAAAGGCCGGCTTGAACGGCTTTATCAGAAGGTCATTGCGGGCCGCCTGGTGGTCGTAAGCTGTAATGGGGTTGATCAGGGTGATGCCGACCCCGTTTGCGACCAGTGAGCAAATGGCAGCGATGTTGGCTTCGGTTTTACCGGCAATGCGAATGTTCTTCTCCGACAGGTGCAGCAGGAGCTGGTCGGCTGCCAGGTTGGGCTGGTTGGGTATGACCAGATGCTGGCCTTTCAGGTCCTCTGCTGTGATCATTTCGGCTTTGGCCAGGCTGTGGTTTTTGGGCATCAGGCACACGGCTTCGGTTGAGATCAACTCGTCAACCGCCAACACCTGACTGGTAACCGGAAGGGTGACAAATCCGACATCGAAATAACCCGCTTCAACCGCCCGCACCACTTCCGGGCTGGGCATGATGTCCAGATAGATGCTGTATTTAGGGTTGTCACTCAGGATGCGGGCGATGGTTTTGGGGACATAGGCAAAACCCAGAGCCGGTGCCGAGGCGATGCGGATGCGCGAAGCGCCAAATTCTCGCAGTGACACAATGCTGTGCTTCATGTTCTCCAGGTTGCTCAGCAAACCAAGAATCTCACCATAGAGCTCATCGGCCTCCGGCAGAGCGACTAGCCGCTTCTTGTGCCGCATGAACAGCGGAATTCCAATATTTTCTTCCAACTGCGCCAGAGATCGACTGACGCCGGACTGGGTAATGCCTAAATCCTTGGCGGTCCGTGTGGCGGTGCCGGTCTCATAAAGCGTTTTAAAAATGAGCAAAGATTTCAGAGAGTTAAGATTTATGTCGCTCATAGTGGCTGGTCCCGAGCGGTGTTTTTTTGGCCCAAAACATGAGTATAAATCATCAAATAATGAATAAACATTATGCATTGAAATTAAGTTATAGCTGTTCTTTAATGAAAACAGATTAAAAAAACACCGATTTTTCAAGGGCCGTTGATGCAATGTCCAGCAACGCTTTGTTCTACCTGACCAGTAATGACATGCCGCTGGTCAGCCATGCCGATGGCATCTATATATGGGATACCACAGGTCGTCGTTACATCGATGCCTGCTCAGGCGCCATCACCTGTAATATTGGCCACAATCACCCCACCGTAAAACGCGCCATGGTTGAGCAGCTCGATAAGGTTGCTTTCAGCTATCGCACCCAGTTCGAAAGCCAGGTCGCGCTCGACCTGGCAGCTCGATTGGTCGATCTCACCGACGGTGAGCTCGACAAAGTCTTTTTTGTCGGCAGTGGTTCAGAAGCGGTCGAGAGTGCAATCAAACTGGCGGTCCAGTATTTCGTCGCCAAAGGGCAGCCGGAGCGTTGCAAGTTTGTGTCGCTGCGCCCTTCCTATCATGGCAGTACCATCGGAGCACTGGGGCTGACCGGATACGAACCCCTGGAGGCACCTTATCGCTCAATCACTCTTGGCTCGGTCAAAGTGCCCTCTCCGGACTTGTACCGTTACCAGGAAGCCAGCGCTGAAGAACACATTGCATCGGTGCTGGAACAGACCGAAAGCGCCATTCTGGCGGCGGGCCCGGAAACCATTGCCGCCGTGGCGCTGGAGCCGGTGGGCGGTGCCAGCACTGGAGGGCGCATGGTCACCAGGGCCTATATGGAAGGGGTGCGGGCTTTGTGTGACCGTTACGGTTGCCTGTTGATCATGGACGAAGTGCTCAGCGGCATGGGTCGCACCGGCGCCTGGTTTGCTTACCAGCATTTTGGTGTGGTGCCCGACATTATCGCGCTGGCCAAAGGGCTCGGTTCCGGCTATTACCCCATAGCCGCCATGATGGCGCGTCAGGAGCTGGTTGATGAGGTGAGCCGCAGTGGTGGTTTCATGCACGGTCATACCTACGCCGGTAACCCCCTGGCCTGTGCCACGGGCCTTGCTGTTATTGATGTGATGGACTCGGAGCGGCTGGTTAGCAATGCCGCAGAGCAGGGTACCTATCTTCGCCAGCAACTTGACCAACTGGCTCAGAAGTACGATTGCATTGGCAATGTACGCGGGGTTGGCTTGTTGCAGGGGGTGGAACTGGTGCAGGACAAGGCCAGAAAACAGCCGTTCCCGGCCTCGTTCAATGCTTTCGACAAGCTCACGGCCCTGGCCAAGGCCCGTGGCCTGCTGATTTACCCGAGGCGTTCCCTGAATGGCCTGGAGGGGGATCATGTGTTGATTACGCCGCCACTGACGGTCACCGCTTCAGACATTGACGACATAATCGCCCTGCTGGATGACAGCCTCGCGGCCTTCGAACAAGCGTCGCTGGAGCTGGAGGTCTGTTCATGAAAAAGAACCAGACCCTGGAAAATGCCATCGCCGCCATTCCCTCCGGGGCTGTGGTCATGGTCGGTGGTTTTGGCAACCCGGGTACGCCCTTTAGCCTGATCAACGAATTGGTGCGTCAGGGGCAGACCGGTCTGACGATCATCAAGAACGATGCCAATGAACCCGGTCATGGCTTGAGCCGGCTGATCGAGAATGGCCAGGTGCGCAAGTTGATCACCACGCACATTGGCCTGAACAAAGGCGTGATTGAGCTGATGAATCAGGGCGACCTCGAGGTCGCGTTTCATCCCCAGGGCATGCTGGCCGAAAAGATTCGCACTGCCGGTGCCGGCAGCTTTGGTTTCCTAACTGACATCGGTATTGATTCCGAGATTACCGGGCCAGAAGATCTGCTCGAATGGCAAGGCCAGACCTACAAGGTCGAGATGGCGTTGCCGGCTGCCTACGCACTTATTCATGCCGCACAGGCGGACTGGATCGGCAATCTGGTGTATCAGGGCTCGGCTATCAATTTCAGCCCTCTGATGGCCATGGCTGCGAACCACGTTATTGTCGAGACGCCGGATCTCGGTGCGCCGGGCCGTTTCAAGCCGGAACACGTGCATACGCCGGGTGCCTTTGTCGACAGCATTGTACCGCTGGAATCACTCACCTCTGAATACGGGGTCCTGGAACATCATGTCCGCCGCTGAGCGCATTTTGAGCCGGGCGGTGAATGAAATCACCCCGGGCAGCATTGTCAATCTGGGCATTGGTTTGCCCACGCAGGTTATCCGTTACCTACCGGACGACTTCGATGTACAGATCCATTCAGAGAACGGCATTCTGGGTGCCTGGAAGCAGAGTCCACCAGAGGCAATGGACCCCTTCCTCATTGATGCCGCCGGTGCCTATGTTTCCCTTCGCGAAGGCGCCAGTCTGTTCGACAGCGCTGTCTCTTTCGCCCTGATTCGTCGCGCTCGCCTGGATTTGACCATGATTGGCGCCTTCGAAGTCGACGAGCTGGGCAACCTAGCCAACTGGAAAATTCCGGGCAAATTTTCGCCGGGGATTGGTGGTGCCATGGAGCTGGCACAAAAGACGCCGCGCATCGTCGTGCTGACAACCCATACCGACAAACACGGGCGACCCAAGATCCTGAAGTCTTGCCGCCTGCCGTTGACTGCCAAAGCCTGCGTCAGCCGCATAGTATCCGACCTCGCTGTAATGGATGTTACCCCGCAAGGTCTGGTGGTGCGCGAAAAACTGGTCGAGATCAGTGACGCCGATTTGCAGGCCCGGACCGAAGCGGAGCTGACGTTTGCCACGTGAGAGGAGGTGACCATCGCAGCATACAAGGTAGTTAAACCTATACTGATCTGGACGCATGAAAACGATCAATCCTGGTTCAACGGGTACGGTCATTAACCAGTGTGAAGAGGTGCGATGCATCGATGTGTGCATTGCTTTATAAAAAAGTCTGAACAGGAAGAATAATATGAAGGCTCTTACTAAAAAGTTCTCTCAATCTCTGGCTGTCGCAGCAATCGTCACAAGCGCAGCGGTCATGGTTGCCATGCCGGCACAGGCGCGTGATCTGTCTGAAATTCGTGACGACGTATTCCAGGTGGTAAATTCCGGCGCTTACCCTCCCTTCAGTTTTGTCGATACCCAGGGCAACCTGGTTGGCTTTGACGTTGATATTGCTGAGGCTCTGGCTGAAAAGATGGGTGTTGAGGTTAACGTACAGTCCTCCCCCTGGAACGGCATCATCGCCGCCCTGGTCGGTGGCCGTTTTGATGCCTGCATTTGCAGCATGAGCAACACCGAAGAACGTCGGCAGGCGGTTGATTTTACCGATCCCTACTACAGCGCGGGTCTCTCAGTCTGGGTGCAAGGAGATACCGACGATATCAATAGCATCGATGACTTTTCAGGCAAGCGTATTGGTTCCACTCTGGGTGAAACCGGTAACCAGTGGGCGGTGGAAAACGCGGACGGCAAATGGCGTAACCAGACCTTCCAGGGCTTACCTGACATGATGAATGGCCTGACCACAGGCCGCATCGATGCCATGATCGCTGACGACGTGCCCGTACTGGTTGCCATGCAGGAAAACGCACCCGACATCAAGATGGTAGACGTTGGTGATTTGCCACGCTGGCCTGCCGCCATTTCCATTCAAAAGAATCACCCTGAGCTGCTGAAGGCTCTGAACTCGGCCCTGAAAGAGATCAAGGCTGATGGCACTTACCAGGACATTGTCGATAAGTGGATTGGCGAAGGCGCCAACATCCAGTAAAGGCCAGGCCAGGGGGGAGCCAGTTGCAGTCTGCACTTTAAGGCTCACCCCCGGGTCAACACGTCGAACCTTGTATTACCAATAACAGCGAAAAAGGTAAGACCATGGATTTCAGCTTGATGGCCGAGGTCACACCCTTGTTGATCAGGGCGGCTTTGGTCACGATCGACATCTCAGCCCGTGCACTGTTCTTTGGGTTTTTCGTCGCCTGTGGGCTGGTCTTTTTGCAGTCTTTTCGCTTTGCACCCATCCGCTGGTTTGCCCGTGGCTATATCAGCGTGGTTCGCGGGACGCCCTATTTCGTCCAATTGTTGCTGGTGTTTTATGGTGGTCCCAGTATTGGTTTAAAGCTTGACCCCTTCACGTGTGGTGTTGTCGTGGGCGCTTTCAATATTGGCGCCTATATGAGTGAAGCGATTCGCGGCTCCATTGAATCGGTGGATAAAGGTCAGGCGGAAGCCGCCAGGTCACTGGGGTTTGGCAAGGTACAAACGATGGTGTCTGTCGTGTTGCCGCAAGCTTCCGCACTGATGATTCGTTCTGTCGGGGTGTTGGCCATTGTACTGGTGAAAAACTCCTCTCTGGTTTCCATTATCTCGGTGGTTGAGTTGACGTATCAGGCTCAGCGCCTGATTGGTTCGACCTACAAGCCGCTGGAGATTTTCACCCTCAGTGCATTGATGTACATCGTCATTGTCTACGCGGTGATGGGCATCATCGAACTGGCCTATCGTCGCGCGACGCGCTACACAACCCAATAGAAGGACGCAGAGATGGAATTTGATTTCGGTCCGGTAATAACCTATTTCCCTACCTTGCTGAAAGGCCTTGGTGTGGGTTCTCTGGTGGCCCTCGTAGTTGCATTCATGTCTATTGTGGGTGGGCTGGTGGTGGCGGTGATTTCCATTTATATCAATAAGGTTCTGAGCTGGCCATTGCGCTTTTTTATCTGGCTGTTCATGACCACGCCACTGCTGTTGCAACTCTACTTTTTGTATTTTGGCCTCGGCGAGTGGATTCTGATTCCCGCCATCCTGGTTGGCATTCTTGGGCTGGGTTTTCACTACATGGCCTACAATGCCGACATTTTCATTGCCACCATCAAGTCAGTGTCCGACGGCCAGTATGAAGCTTCACGGTCCCTCGGCTTCGGGCATGGTGCCACCATTTTCTACATTATTGTGCCACAGGCCTTTATTCGCGCGATCCCGCAACTTGGTAACAATATGATTTTAATGGTGAAAGATACGTCCGTCTTATCCGCCATTGGTGTGGCTGAGGTGGTGTATGCCTCCCAGTATGCGATCAGCGTAACGTTCCGGCCATTCGAGTTTTTCATCGTTATCGCCATGCTGTACTACCTGATCAACATTTTTATGGAGCTAGGCCAAGCCTGGCTGGAGCGGCAGACGGCCTATCGTCGCTAATCCCTAATCTATTGCAGCATGACAGGCGGGAGAACCCATGAGCACTGAACATCAAACCGAAACTCCGATGGTCGAAATCCGCAACGTGCACAAGCGGTTTGGCGATCTGGAAGTTTTGAAGGGCATCAACCTGACGGTAAATCGCGGAAAGATCATATCCGTTATTGGTCCTTCCGGTTCCGGCAAGAGCACGCTGTTACGCTCGGTGAACCAACTGGAGGTAATAGACCAGGGTAAGATTCTTCTCGACGGCGTTCAGGTGAACCGCCCCGATAAGAAAGGCCTGGCATTTGAACGCCATATAAACCATATCCGTCAGAACATGGGCATGGTGTTTCAACACTTCAATCTCTTTCCTCACCTGTCCACGATCGACAACGTCACCCTGGCACCACGCAAACTGAAAGGTATGGATAAAAACGTGGCCCGGGAGTTAGGCATGGAATTGCTTGACCGGGTTGGTCTTGCCGAGAAAGCTGAGGTGTTTCCCAACTGGTTGTCGGGTGGCCAGAAGCAAAGGGTGGCTATCGCCCGGGCGCTGGCGATGCAGCCCAAAGTGATGCTCTTTGACGAGGCGACTTCAGCACTGGATCCGGAGCTTGTCGACGAAGTTAACCGGGTAATGCGCGGCCTGGCAGAAGAACATATGACCATGTTGATCGTGACACACGAGATGGGATTTGCGCGTGATGTTTCGGACTGGGCCATGTTTATGGATGGGGGAGTCGTCGTTGAAGAAGGCACCCCGGATAAGCTGTTTAGTGATCCGGATCAGGAGCGAACGCGCAACTTTCTGAGCAAACACCTCGGTGATCATCACTAGGCGGTGAACCGTGAAATGTTTTTACCATGAGGCGCAAAAATCTCACGCCCCCAAGCACTATTTACTCCGTGGCCAACCCGCGCCCTCACCAGAGCAACCGGTTCGCTCTGAGCGCCTGAAAGCGGCGATTGAAGCGACGAGTGCCAGTCTGATTCTGTTGCCACCGCTTACCAGGGATACGCTACTTCTGGACCGGCTGAAGCGTATTCACACCTCTCGCTATCTTAGCTTCCTTGAGAGTGTGGTGGAGCGTTGGCGGGCCATGCCCGGTGCTTCCGATGTGGTTGCTCCCAATGTACATCCTTGTGGCTATGCCCGTTTTTACCCTCGCCACATAATCGGCCAGGCAGGGTGGCACATGAATGATATGGCGTGCCCGATGGATGAAGGCAGTTATACCGGCATTCTCGCCAGTGCAACAACAGCACAGGCAGCGGCGGATGCCGTGCTGCAGGGCGAGGTTGCCAGCTATGCTCTGTGTCGACCGCCGGGCCACCATGCCGGGCCGGAACGGGCAGGCGGCTTCTGCTTCCTGAACAACTCGGCTCTGGCAGCCACCGTATTGCGTGAGCGCTTTGAGCGCGTAGCCATCGTCGATGTCGATGTCCATCACGGCAACGGAACCCAGGACATTTTTTGGCAACGAAACGACGTCTGGACTGGATCGATCCACGTCGACCCTGCGGATTTCTACCCCTTTTACTGGGGTGCGGCGGATGAAGTGGGGGAAGGTGATGGCGAGGGGTATAACCGAAATGTACCTCTGGCACTGGGTGCCAATGGCATTGATTTTTTACAGGCCCTGTCGCGCCTGTTGTCAGCGCTTGCCGAATTTCAGCCTCAGGCCATCGTCATCGCACTCGGGCTTGATGCCCATAAGGATGACCCCCTGGCTGGGATGACGCTGGAAACCGAGGATTTTTACCGCATTGGCCAGCGCCTGGCGCAGGTCAAAGGCCCGAAAGTGATCGTTCAGGAGGGCGGATATCCAACTGACAGCCTTGGTGATAATCTTGCCGCCTTCTTGCAGGGCTTCCGTTGTGGTTAATGGCGCGGGCTTCCCGCTTTATTCAACTAGAAAGAGTGTATTTTATGAGTGATCGTTACATCGACAGCAACCAACGTATGAGTCAGGTCGTCGTGCATGGCAACACGGCCTATCTGGCAGGTCAGGTAGCTCATGACGCCAGTGCCGGCATGCGCGGACAAACCGAACAGATTCTGGAAGGCATCGATCAACTGCTCGCCAAGGCCGGTACTGATAAATCCCACATCCTGTCTGCGACCATCTGGGTAACTGACATGGCCGAGTTCCAGGAAATGAACACGGCCTGGGATGCCTGGGTTACACCAGGACGTACCCCAGCTCGTGCCTGTGTCACAGGCAATCTGGCCAAACCGGAATGGAAAGTGGAAATTATGGTCATTGCCGCCATTCCCGCTTGAGGAACCGGTGTTCGGTAACATCGGTACGAACAAGAGGCTCAATCGCTTCAGCCTGCGAGGCAGGAAGAAGGTGCAGGGCCAGTGGCCGCTACAAAAATTTTAGGAGCCAGGCGCTGGGGACGACTCGGAACCGGGTTTTTCTACAGCCTCGTTAGCACCTCAAGTGCGACGACTGTCGTTTACGTCATCCGCAAGCCAAGCCTTGATCAGCGATTGATAAGGCATGTCCCGCTTGTTGGCTTCGATTTTGATCCGATCAAGCAGGGTTTCGGGCAACCGGAGTGAGATTGTCTTGGTTGAGGGTTTCAGCTTCGGGAACGATGCCGGCTTGGCCTGACTCCAATCCAGATAGTCGGTGGAATCATGAGTCTCCCAGAATTCCCGTTCTTCTGCTTCAGTTTTGAACTCAGGCATCTTTTTTAGTTTGCTCATAAACAGCCCTCTCTTTTCGGTGCATGTCGCGAGCGGAAATCACCCGAATCAGCGTACCGTTCTGCCTCAGTGTGAACGTGATGTGGAGTAATTTCTCATCATCGGTTTCACCAAGGGCATGAAACCGGGCCTCAGTCTGGCTGTGTTTGGAGTCTTCCAGCACCAGAAGCGGCTCATTAAAGAAAATTTCTTCCGCTTCGGACTGGCTGACGCCATGCCTCTCCGCGTTCTTTCGGGAGTTGCCTTCGTTCCAGTCAAAGCCAGTAACTTGTGCCCAATTGATCATAAAAGTATATTATCAGCATATACGCAAGCGTCAACAAGTGCTAACCAATGCAGGCTCGGCGACGCCCTTTACATTGCGCGTTCGGCTCCACTCGAGGGTTACAGGTACGAGGCTATGGACATCATCTCCACGGCCTCAATAGCCAAGAAACCCGGTGTTTTTCAAGTTAGTTGGCACTGTTTTTTGTTTAAGCCGCGTCTTTCTCCGCTGCCCTTTTTTCCGGATTCAGGGTCGTTGGTCCAACGGGCTCGCAGTTCCTGATCGGACGGCTTCCCCAGCGGTTTGGTGTCCGTTGTTTGGCCTGTTCCAGTACCCGCTGGCGTTGGGCCAGGATGGCGACATCCTCGCCACTGTGCCGCTCCTGCGGGGTTACGAACCTCAACTTACTGTGCTTGTGTTCCGTGTTGTACCAGTTCACGAAGCCGTCTACCCAGCGTCGCGCGTCGTCCAGACTCTTAAAGCCAGCCGAGGGCCAGTCAGGGCGATACTTCAGAGTCCGGAACAAGGATTCCGAGAACGCATTGTCATTGCTGACCCGAGGTCGGCTATACGAAGGCAGTACGCCCAGCTCTTCCAGCTTTGCCTTCATGGTCTGGGCCTTCATTGGGGCTCCGTTATCCGAGTGCAGCACCAGAGGCCGGTGGAGACACTTCTCCCGCAGCAGGCAACGTTGTAACAGTCCGGCGGCGTAGTCGCCGCTCTCAGCCTCATAGACCTCGTAACCCACGATCTTCCGGCTGTAGACGTCTTCAAACATGTACAGGTAGTAGAACTGCCCACGCACCGTCGAAGCCAGGTAGGTAATATCCCAACTCCAAAGCTCACAAGGCCCGGAGGCATGGTGTGTGGTCGCTTCCCGGGAGCGCTGCGGCGCGAGGCTTTGCCCCCGATGGTTCAACTGGTTGTGAGCTTTCAGTATCCGGTAAAACGACGACTCAGAGGCAAGGTACAGCCCCTCGTCCATCAGCGATGGTACGATTTGAGACGGCGGAAGACTCTCGTAACGGGCCGAGTTGCAGGTCGATAGGATCCTCTGTCGCTCCTCTTCACTGAGTCTGTTTACAGGACTGGGGCGTACCGCTTCCGGGCGCTTATCCGACTGCACCGCGCCTTCACGGAACCAGCGCCGATAGGTGCGCAAGCCAATGCCGGCTTCACCACAGGCCCGGAATAATCGGGCTCCAGCGTCCTTGGCTTCCTGGATCAAGTCAATCGTTATCCTGCGCTCAGGGACCGGGGTCAGTCGTCCCCGTTGTCGTTCTCCCAGAGCGCATCCAGCTTTTTTCGCAGCACCAGCAGTGCAGCAGTTTCGGCCAGAGCCTTTTCCTTGTGGCGTAATTCGCGCTCCAGTTTCTTGATCTGCTTCTGGTCTGCCTGACTCTTCTTGCGCAGTTGCTTGTCCCGCTCGGCACTGCGCTGGAAGCCTTGCAGGGACTCTTCTTTCCAGCGCCGGACTTGCTCAGGGTAAAGCCCTTTCTCCCGGCAATACTGGCTGAGTTCTTCTTCGGACAGCGCGGCTGTCTCAATCACGGTTGCCAGCTTTGCTTCTGCTGACCACTGGTCTGACTTGGCTTTGGAACCGGGCACCGGGCGTCCTTCATCTCTGGCTTGTGTCCGCCAATTGTAAAGGGTTTGATCCGAAATGCCTTCTTCCCGCGCCAGAGCGGCTACGGTCATACTGTGGGGCGGCGACAACTTCGCCAGCACTGCGGCTTTACGTTCATCGGAATAACGAGGCACTATCAACACCTGAACCGCCCAACTGGTTAAAAATTAAGTAGTGCCAACTATCCTGCCAGAGGGGGAACCCGTACGGGACGCAGTTGAATCAAATCACTGAATCGCCGTGGTACGTGATCCGTATGCCCGGTGATGTGGGAGGAGGGGCATCGTGAGGTGGCTCCCTATCCCGATTAGCTGTGATTGCCTCAGGTGCAAAGTGATACTATAGTATCACTATTAGTCTGATTCAGGGTGAGCCCATGAAAGTTGAGCTTGTTACGAACCTCAAGCGCCAAGCCACAAAGATTCTGGCAGATCTGCACTTGTCCAAGGAGCCGATACTGATCACGGAGCATGGTCAGCCATCCGCATACCTTGTCGATGTTCAGGATTACGAGTTCATGCAGCGCCGACTTGAACTGCTTGAAGGGCTCTCAAGGGGAGAGCGTGCTGTACTTGAGGGAAGAACGTACAGCCAAAGTGAGGCCAGGGAGAAAATGAGTAAATGGCTGAAGTAGTCTGGACAGAGCCCGCCCTTCAAGAACTGGACGCCATCGCTGAGTACATTGCCCTGGATAATCCTACTGCGGCAAGTCATCTGGTCCAGGAAGTTTTCGATAAGACCGGGCGGTTGCAAGATTTCCCCCAATCCGGACGGATTCCTCCAGAGCTCCCTAATTCGGTATACAGGGAGGTAGTGATTCCACCGTGTCGCATTTTTTATCGTGAGGATGAGCAGCGGGTTCTCGTCCTCTTTGTTATGCGAGAGGAGCGGGAGCTTCGTGCGTTCATGCTTGGGAACAGCTAACCAGGCGTGTCACTCGGATGCCTTTGTCTCCGCTTCGCTACGTCAAAGTCACATTCCCTGTGCGTATGGAACGGCGGAAAATAGGTTGCATCGGGCAGGCGTTAACAGCGCTGACCGGGTGCTGGTTACCGGTGCGTCGGGCGGTGTTGGATCAGCGGTTGTTCAGTTGGCCAAGCGCCGGGGTGCCTATGTGATCGCCATAGCCGGCGAAAGTAAGCTGGATTCTGTCAGGGGCCTGGGATGAGCCAATCTTTCCGAAGCTCATCGACTACATTGAAAGGGGTGAGATACGTCCTTTGCCCGCAAAAACGTTCAAGCTGAAAGATATAGCGATTGCGGAACAGGAATGTCTCAAGAAGACACAGTTTGGAAACTTTGTACTGGTGCCGCCGCGGAACTGATCAAACCGGCGGAGGAGGTTTTCTGGGGTGGTTACTCCGGTTACTTTCAGGATCCGGAAGGTCATTACTGGGAAGTCGCATTGACAACCATCGGAGAAAAAAAGCGATATGAACTCAGCTCCAACACCCTATCCAATCGGCACCCCCGGCACTCCCTGGGGAGAGGCGGAACGCGCCGAGTGGTTGTCACATCAGACCCGTCAGCGCAGTTACGAGGCCGAGGTGTTGAGTGTGATCGAGCGCCTGCGCTCGCGTTTTGAGGTGGAAGAGTACGGCGCTCTGGATTACGGCCCGGATTACTATCCGCTGATGGCGATTCGCAGCCGCGGTTGGAACAACGATCTGCCGGTGGTGCTGATAACGGGCGGGGTTCACGGGTACGAAACCAGCGGGGTTCATGGCGCGCTTCAGTTCCTCGATGAGCACGCGGCAGATTATGCGGGCCGCGTGAATTTGCTGGTTGCACCGTGTGTCAGTCCTTGGGCTTACGAGCGGATTCATCGCTGGAACCCGAACGCGATTGATCCCAACCGCTCGTTCCACGAGGACAGCCCGGTCGGGGAGTCGGCCGCACTCAGGCGATTGGTGGCGCCGGTCCGTGATCGCGCACTGATTCATATCGACCTTCACGAGACCACCGATACCGACGAAACCGAGTTTCGCCCGGCGCTGGCTGCGCGCGACGGTAAACCCTTCGAGCCGGCCGGGATTCCTGATGGCTTCTATGTGGTCGACGACAGCGAGCATCCGCAGCCGGAATTTCAGCAGGCGTTAATCAGGGCAGTGGAGCAGGTTACGCATATTGCGCCTGCCGACGAGAGCGGCGAGATCTTTGGCTCTCCGGTGGTCGCACGGGGCGTGATCGCGTACCCGCTTACGCAATGGGGCCTGTGCGCCGGTATTACCCGCGCTCCCTACCGGACCACCACCGAGGTTTACCCGGATAGCCCCCGTGTAACCCCCGAGCAATGTAATGCCGCGCAGGCTGCCGCCGTGTGTGCGGCGATTGACTATGGGCTGGCTCATCAAGAAACCGCCGAGTGAAGATCTCAGGACTCGTGTTCCTGTTCCCCGGCCCGTTTGTTGTCTCTGGCGGTAAATCCCCAGCCAACGGCGGCCAGCAGAATCAATCCGGTGATGATGGGTGATACCTCACCAAAGGTAACAACGGCGCCAATCAGCGATGCCACCGCGGCAACTGCAGACAGTTTCCAGGAATAGCCGCTGGTGCCGGAGTGTTTCTGAGGTGCTTCTGTCATAATGTGATCCTCGTTAGCCAGCCTCAACAGTAGCAGGAATCGACGGGCAACACCTGTGGTCAATTGCGGGCGGCACTGTTTTCATAACCCTTATAATAGCTCCCGGGAGAGTCTGTTTATGAAGTTGATTGGTCTGATGATCATCGTGGCAGCGGCAGCAGTGACGGGCTGCCAGACATCCTCTCAAGTGTCATCTGCAGCCATGGACGGTGATGGCGTTACCTGCAATGAAATCCATCAGGCGTTCTCTGCCTATAATCGGGACCGGCAATCGGCCGCTGCCTGGGCACAGCTCGGTGCGATGATCAGTCCGAGCGCCGGAAATTATGCCAGTATGGGCGTGGAAACTGCTGCCAGATACTATGACCAGATCAAGGCTGCGACGAACATTTCTCTGGCCGTCAGGGGCTGCCAGCCGGTGCAGTGACACTGACCGCATGTAAACGCAAGGGTCAGTTTTGCATGCGTATATCGTTTTTCCACCGGAATCCCACACCACCCGTCTGCCAGACTCCATCTTTATTGAAGGGATGGTGCCCGGCCATATTGATGTATTGGGGCAGGCCGAACTGAGGCGCCAGGTTGCGGGGTGCCTTGATGGTCACCCGATCCATAATCCGCAGGCCCTGTTGTTCCGGGGGCCTGTGGGCCTCTGGCGCGGCGCGGTGGGCAACAGCCCAGTTGTCGATAAACAGGAGATCGCCGGTATCGTATTCGTAGCGAATGCCGTAGCCAGCTTCGAAGGAATCGTTCAGCAGGTCGTTGTAATCGTTGAACAGGTCCTTCATGGCGGCTTCATCCAGCAGCCGGAAGCTATCGGCGGATGCGGGCAGGCTCTTCAATTGCTCCAGTGTCAGGTCATTGTCTGGCAGTCGCTCGATGACTGCGCCGGTCATGCCCAGGTGCAGCCACACGCTTTTGCGACCGGAAATCGGGTGGGTATGAACGACTGGGTGGGTCACGCTTGACGCTGAGTTAACTGAAACGAGGCGTTCCCAGAATTCCTGCTTCTCTTTCGGAAGGGCATTAAACGCGGCTCCCTGGTGCGCGAAGTGGGTACCGCCGCCGTTTTCCGGCGCCCGGGCCATGTAATAGGCGCTGTGGGAAAAGGTGGCAGCCTCGAAACTGCCGTCGTTGTGCCATTGGGGCCCAACCCCGAGAATGCCCTGGCGGCCATCGTTGGAACAACGGAAGATATGCCGGTTACGGCCCGGTGTGGCCGGGTGAATGCCGTGGGTGGAGTGAATCTCCCGGCCGCCCCACCATTTGCAGCAATCGATCAGCTCTTCCGGCGAAAGACCCGCCTGGCGCTTGAAAACGATGAATCCGCGATTCGCCATTTCAGTTTCCAGTGCCTTTATCGCAGCCTCCGATAAGCGATTGCGGACATCCGCGCCGTAGATTTCTACACCGATGGGATCAAGCTGCCGGACAGACAAGCCTTCCTGCTCAAGCAGTGCCACGTTCTCAGGGTTCAGGGGCTCTACGGTGGGGGTCTGCTCGAGGGTTGTTTCCAGGGGCTGTGCCATAGCGATCACCTACCAAGCTGCTCGTTTTTTAGACAGCGTAACGCAGCCGCTTTTTGGAATACAAATCGGGCGTCCGGGATGAACGATGTTGAACCCCGCCCCCGGAGCATCGGCAACGGCAAGACCAATTCGCATTTGCCTTCGTAGACGGGGCCGATAGACTGATAGAGAAACCAAAAATCCAGAGGAACAGCCGTGACTCCCATAACCCTTGTTCGCCGCACAGCGGCATTGATAGCGTTTGTGATTTCTGGCTCAGTATTGGCTGGTGATCCGGTGGTGGTGTCTTCCAAGATTGATACCGAAGGCTCGGTACTGGGGCAGATGATACTGCAGTCCCTTGAAGCGGCGGGTATTCCGGTGGAAAACAGGCTCCAGCTTGGGGGCACCAGCATTGTCCGTAATGCGATCAAGGCCGGCGAAATCGATATCTACCCGGAATACACCGGCAATGCCGCCTTTTTCCACGATCAGGCTGAGCGGGATATCTGGAAGGATGCCGACAAAGCCTACCAGGCCGCTGCTCGCCTTGATAAAGAGGCCCACAACATTGTCTGGCTGCAACCGGCAGAGGCCAACAATACCTGGGCCATGAGTGTGCGGGGCGATCTGGCAAGGGAGCACAACCTAGCCACTCTGGAAGATCTGGCACGCTATATCAATGAGGGCGGCAAGTTCAAGTTTGCGGCCAGCGCCGAGTTTGTGGAATCCCCCAGTGCCTTGCCGGCGTTCCAGGAGGCCTATGATTTCGAGCTTGAATCCGACCAGTTGCTGATTCTCTCGGGTGGTAATACGGCGGCCACCCTCCGCGCGGCGGCCCTGAACAACAACGATGTGAACGGGGCCATGACCTACGGCACCGATGGCGGCCTGGATGCGCTGGATCTGAAGGTGATGGAAGATACCGCGGGCGTTCAGCCGGTCTATCAGCCCGCGCCCATCGTGCGTGGTGAAGTGCTGGAAACCTATCCACAGATCCGCGAGGTGCTTGGGCCCATCTTCGAATCGCTGGATCTGGAAACGCTTCAGCGGCTGAACGGCCAGGTGGCGGTGAACGGTGTGCCGGCAGACACGGTCGCCCGTAATTATCTGGACTCCCTGGCCCAGGACTGAGGTTTGTCGATTTTCAGCTCCGTTTCCCCGGACTCACTGCCGAACCGTGTCCTGCCCGTGCTGGGGGTGCTTGCCCTGGCGCTGGTCTGGTTTCTGGATCTGGGTGTTATCCAGCCCAACCGGATTGTTCCGGGGACCGGGCACGGCCTGTTGTCTGCCGTTGGCGGGATAGGGGCTGGCCTGGTCACGGTGATTCTGGCTGGCTGTGTTCTGATGTCTCTTCTGCCTGTTCGCCGGCGATACCTGCCGCTCCTGGTTCTGGTAGGCCTTTCATTGGCGCTGATGCCGTTACTTCTTGATGTCTTCGCCAGCCGGCATCTGCCGGAAAACGCCCCCTATGCGCGCTCGTCCATTGGTGCGGGTTTCTGGTGCCTGCTGTTCCTGCTGTCACTGATGCTGATCGAAATCCTTGGGCGCCTCGGAAGCGGGCGAGGGCTGCAGCTGCTGATCCTGGCGGCCATTTGCGGCAGCTGGCTGTGGATGCTGCAGGGCGACGGCCTGGAAAGTCTGTCCCTGGTCCGCGAATTCAACGCCCGGCCAGAGAAGTTTGAGCAGGCGCTCTGGACACATCTGGCGCTGGCCTTCGGTGCGGTGAGCATCAGCGCCTGTCTGGCGTTTGTGCTGGCGTTGAAGATGATTCGCAGCACCGCCTGGCGCCGGCCCATCCTGGGCGCTGTCAGCTTTCTCCAGACCATTCCCAGCTTGGCCGTGTTCGGGCTGCTGATCGCGCCGCTCAGCGCACTGGCGGCTGCTTTCCCCGCCCTTCAGGCCATGGGCATCCGTGGTATTGGCTGGGCGCCAGCCTTGCTGGCGCTGGTGGCCTACAGCCTGCTACCGATGGTGCGCAATACCTTTGTCGCGCTGACCGAAGTGCCGGAGACCTTGGCGGATGCCGGGCGGGGCATGGGAATGAACGAGAAGCAGCTGTTTTTCAAACTCAAACTGCCGCTGGCGCTGCCGGTGATCGTGGAGGGCGTTCGCATTACCACGATTCAGGCCATCGGCCTGACGGCGGTGGCTGCGCTGATCGGGGCCGGGGGGTTTGGCAGCTTTATCTTCCAGGGTCTGGGGCAGGCGGCGATGGATCTGGTATTGCTCGGCGCCTTGCCGACGATTGCCCTGGCGCTGCTGGCCGATGCGCTGCTCACGATGCTTGCGGACAGTTTGAAGCCGATACCGGCAACGGCCTGACAGGAAGAGGATTTGTCCGGATGATCGAACTGAAAAATGTGACCCGTCGTTTCGGTGATGCCGTGGCCGTGGACCGAATCAACCTGACGGTCGAAACCGGGGAAGTGTGCGTGCTGGTGGGCAGCTCGGGCTGCGGCAAGTCCACCACCCTGCGGATGATCAACCGGTTGTTGCCCCTCAGCGAGGGGGAGATTCTGGTGGATGGCGAGGACATTACCACCATGAACCCGGAGCAGCTGCGGTTGAACATGGGCTATGTTATCCAGGGCACGGGGCTGTTTCCGCACTGGACGGTGGCCCGGAACATCGCCATGGTGCCCCAGCTTCTGAAATGGCCCCGGGAGCGGATTGATGAACGTGTGCATGAATTGCTGACGCTGCTGGATCTCGACCCGGCCACTCACGCCAACAAATATCCCCAGCAATTATCCGGCGGCCAGGCCCAGCGGGTGGGTGTTGCCCGGGCGTTGGCGGCCGACCCCAATATTTTGCTGATGGACGAGCCTTTCGGGGCGCTGGACGCCATCACGCGGGAAAACCTGCAGCTCGAGATGCTGCGTATCCAGAGGCAGGTGCGCAAAACCACCGTGTTTGTGACCCACGACATCGATGAAGCCCTGAAGCTGGCAACCCGGATTGCCGTTATGGATCAGGGGCGTATCATCCAGCACGACACGCCGGAGAATATCCTGCGCCGGCCAGCGACTGAATTCGTGGAGAACCTTGTGGGCAAGCAGGACCGGGGCCTGAAACTGATGAGTCTGCGCAATGTGCGTGATCTGATGCAGATTCACCCGGAGCCAAGGCAACCGGAACCGGGCGCCGAGGGCCTCAAGGAAGATGACAGTCTGAGAGTGGCTCTCTCGATGATGCTCTGGCAGGACTGCCACCAGGTACTGGTGTTCAATGCCGAGGGTCAGGAAACCGGAACGATCACCCGGGAACGCATTATCGGGGAAGGTGCCTGATGCGGATCTGGCTGCCACCGGTTCTGCTGGCCTTGCTGCTGTGTGGTTTCAGTGCGGGTATGCCGGCTCTGGAGCCATTGTTCGAGTGGGTCCAGCCGGATAAACAGAGTGTGATCTACGATCGGGAGAGCTTCCTGTTTCTGCTCCAGAACCACCTGCTGCTGGTAGTGATTTCCGCCTTTGTCGGAACCATCGCTGCGGTGGCGGGCGGTATCTTCGCAACCCGCCCCTCTGGCCAGGATTTCCTGCCGCTGGTGAGCCAGATCGCGTCCATTGGCCAGACGTTTCCGCCGGTGGCGGTCCTGGCCCTGGCGGTGCCGGTGCTCGGGTTCGGTGAAGCACCGATTCTTCTGGCGCTGATTCTTTATGGCTTGCTGCCCATTCTCCGCAACACCCTGGTGGGTCTTGAGGGTGTTGATGCCACGGTGCGGCAGGCAGCGCTGGGCATGGGCATGTCGCCTGTTCAGGTGCTGCTGCAAGTGGAGCTGCCTTTGGCGGGCAGGGTAATTCTGGCGGGCATCCGAACCTCGGTCACCATCAATATTGCCACCGCCGCCATTGGTTCAACCATTGGTGCCCGCACCCTCGGTGACCCCGTGATCGCCGGGTTGGTGAACGGGAACACGGCCTATGTCCTGCAGGGTGCGATCCTGATTGGCCTGCTGGCGCTTACCGTGGACAGCCTGTTCGAAGCCGCTGAGCGTGTCTGGGATCGACGGCTGCTGCCACAGACGGCCGGCTGATATCCGTTGCCGAGGCTAGTGATGCTTTAAAAATGCTGGTTTGCTGTCTAGGCTGACGGGGGATGCACAGCGCAAGGAGCACAGCGATATGAAGTTTCCTTCGAGCACGTCATTTGCACTCCTCGGCGCAGCACTGATCGCAATCAGTTACGGGCTCGCGCGCTTTGCGTTCGGCCTGTTTGTGCCCCCGATCCGGGCCGAACTGGGCCTTACCCCGGAAACAATCGGTATGATCGGTGCGCTGCCGCTGATCAGTTTTGTTTTCGCCACCATGATTGCCCCAGTGTCCGCTGATCGTCTCGGTGCCCGCAACACCGCCATGGCGTCGGGTGTTTTTGGCATTGTCGGCCTGGCGCTGATCAGCCAGGCTTCTGGCGCGGTATCCCTGGGAGTGGGGGTGGTTGCCTGTGGCATCTGCACGGGCCTGATGATGCCGGCGCTGACCGCGGCGATGCAGGCCCTGGTAAGACGTTCCCTGCATGGCCGGGTTAGCTCGGTGATGAATGCGGGAACCAGTATTGGCGTAATGGTTGCGGTGCCGACGATTCTGTTTCTGGCCGGAGCCTGGCGCTACGCCTACGCGTCTTTTGCTATCCTCGCGCTCCTCGGGGTGCTGGCCACCTGGCTTTTCATTCCTTCGGTATCCCGGGTTACCCCGGCCAATGCCGCTCCACCACCTCCGATCAGCGCGGATCAGTGGTGGCGCCTGCTAAGGCTGTCACTGTTTGCCTTCATGATGGGCTTTGTCTCAGCCGCCTACTGGATCTTCGCGCCGGATCTGGTCGTCAACCTCGGTAAGATGTCTTCCGATTCAACCGGCTGGCTGTGGCTGGCGGTTGGTGTCGCCGGTCTCGGCGGTGCGGTGGTGGCCGACCTGGCCGATCGCAACAACCCGCCCATTACCCAGGCTCTGATGCTGATGATGCTGGCGGCGAGCCTGGCACTGCTGGCTGCCAGCCCTGACAACCTGATAATTTCGGCGTTTTCCGCGCTGGTCTTCGGGCTTGCCTATATGAGTCTGACGGGGCTCTATCTGATGACCGGTATCCGCCTGCTGCCGGGGCGGCTGTCCATGGGGCCGGTGCTGCCGTTCATGGCGGTGTCCCTTGGCCAGGCTGCGGGCTCACCGGTGGTCGGCCTGCTGGTGAGTGAGGTCGGTTATGCCGATGCCTTTGCCATGTTCTGCACAATCGGCATTGTCGTGGCCATGCTCTCGCCGCTTTACCCGCGGTATCTGGAGTATGAGCCGGAGGAGGAGACCGAAGAGGATACCGGCCTGCAGGCGGCGTACGACTATCAGCTTCAGAACGAGGAAGGTGAGCCGCTGACGCCGGTTACCGGAAAGACCGAAAGCTATTAACTGCGAGCTATGAAAACAATGCCTGGCGACGGGCGTTAATCCGGGGATGAGTCGGAGGGTGCCGCCCAGCTGGTGTAGCCCAGGTCCATCACCCGGGCGACCTCCTCATCGGGAATGGCCGACAGGTCGCCGAGCTCCAGCGGATCGTAATGGAAGGCGTAAAGCCGTGAGGTGAACTCGGCAATCGGCAGGGAGGCCTCGCCGCGGAATTCGCCGTGGTTACGGGTGGAGCAGGTGATGCCCTGGCCCCAGTCCTGGCCGCTGTCGTTGTTGGGATTGAAGAAGTAGACTCGCATCTCATCCTGGGGGCTGAGCCCGACCCTGAGGATGTTGATGGCGTGGCGGCCGACAAAGCGTGCGCCGCTGTCTGTTACGGCAATGCCCGCCGGCTGGGCGTGGATCACCGGCAGCTGCCCGTTGTAGAACGGATGGTAGCTGGCATAGAAGTGCCGGATAAAGCCCTCGTAGTCGCGCACCTCTCCGGTATGGACATCGGCCACCACGCAGAAGCCATGGCTGACCCACCAGCCATAGAACTCCGGGTTGATCCAGCGGTGGGCGTCGTCGTCACGGTCCTCACAGCGGCGCCACATTTCCCCGTAGAGGCGGTCCAGGTGGGGAATAAGGATCAGCGATACCGGGTCCACATCCACCGGCGTTTCTTTCACTAGCCCGGGTTCCAGATTCCTGGATGAGACATTTTCGCCTTCAAAGCGACTCAGTACCTCGTTGTCCCGGGCAGCCCAGGCCAGTAGCTGAAGCAGATAATCGGCCTCGTTTTCCGCCCACACCGAGAGGCCGATGGCAGACTGGCAGGTGGGGTTGTTGCCCTGGCCCACACCCAGCGGCTGCCCCAGCAGGTTGAGCACGCCGGCCAGCAGGAACACCCGGGGCGGAAGGGCATTACCAAAGGCCTGTTGAAGAGTGTGGGCGGTTTCCGGTGACAGGGGCAGCTTGATCTGTCGCCACAGGGCCCGGGCCACGGAAGGGGTGAACAGCGAGCCCCTTTCCAGCATCATGGTCAGGCCATAAACCGCCTGGCAGGTCTCCGGAAAGATGGCTTCGTCAATCAGTGCCTGTACCAGCTCGGTGTAGCAGTAGAAATCGTCCATGCCTGTCATGGTCAGCCCCAGCGCGCTGGGTATCAGATCGTCCTGATCAGTGGTGCGCAGGAATCTCAGCATCACCGCGTGGTAAGGGGAGGCAAGACCGGTGTCGTGCATGCTGCGGGCAAAGTAGGTGGCTTCGGAAGAGAGCCCTACGTCGTCCATGTCGCTAATCCGTTGCTCATACATCTGCAGGCCCGGGTCTTCAGCGCTGCCCGGTGTGGGTGCAAACAGGGCATTGACCAGGCGGGTGGCGTCGGCGGTACCGGTGGTTTTCAGTTTCGGGTCGTACAGGCACTTGGCGATCTGGCCGACCATTTCGCAGATGCTGTCGACCTGCACCGGGCCCTGGTCCAGCAACCGCCAGACCTCCGCCACCAGACTGTCCAGCAGGCTTTCATAACCGAGGTGGGAAATCAGATACCGGTAAAGTTCCTGAACAATCACGCCAAGCTGCTTCGGGCGTTCCCTGTCTGCCTCGGCGAGCTGGCCAGACAGCAGGTCCAGGTTCAGTGCCATCACCTGGGTCAGGAAATGGCGGGCCTGTTCTGCGGAAATACCAGGGTGGAAGTAATCCCCCCGGCTAACGGCAAGCATCCGCAGCTCGCTGATCGCCTCGACAATCGTGGTGACAGCACCCGCCTCGCGGAGCGAGTACTTGGCCAGTGCGGGCTGCAGGATGTCCGGCTGGGCCCAGTCGCTGGTGCCGAAAATACCGGCGGATTCCAGCGAGCGAACCCGCCGGTACAACGCATCAAAACCGCCCGGCAATGTCATCAGCATTCGGGCGCGCTCCAGCAGTCCAAGGCTGGAGGCCTTGGCATCCGTGCGGCGGGCACGGGCAAAGTCAGCCAGCGCGTTATCAAACAGCCTTAATACCGGCTCGAGTGCAGAATTGGCCTCTTGGCGCCCCATGGCTTTGGCTCCCTGTTCCGTTTAGATCACCATAGCATCAACCGGCAGAGTAGAACGTCGTAGCAATTTCACAAATCCAATGCTCACAGTTCAGGGCGCCTGATGGCTGCCCGTGTGATCAGGGTAGAATCACCAGATGATCAGGCAGTTCGTTGCGCTCGTGGGTGGCGGGCAAGTGCTCCTTCAGCAGCGTGCCGCATGCCGCAATACAGTCAAGAAACCCCTGCCGGGTCTGGTCCTGGCGCACCTTCGCGGTGAAATCCGCCACGATGGCTTCCCACACCGAGTTGTCCAGCACATCAGCGATACCCTGGTCCACCAGGATCTCGACATAGCGTTCCGCCTCTGAAACGAAGATCAACATGCCAGTGGCGCCCCCGGTATGGTGCAGGTTCTGCTCCAGGAATTGTCGCCGCGCCAGGTTGGAGGCCCGCCAGTAGCGTACCTGCCGGGGAATCAGGCGGGTGTTAATGGCGGGCATCCGGAACAGCAGGCTGAGCACAATGAAGGTAACCCACTGCACCAGCATCAGCATGTCGGCCCCGAACCAGTTGCCGAAGTAATTGCCAATGCCCGGCAACAGCAGGGCCAGAATGCCGGCCCAGAGCAGCGGAATATAGCTGTAGTTATCGGACTGGGCCGTCAGTACGGTGACCAGTTCGGCATTGGTTTCCCGTTCCACCGCTTTGATGGCACCGGAAACGGCTTCCTGATCGCTTTTACTTAGTAATGTCATGATTCTGTGATTCTCATGTGCAGGTGAGGGAGCTTATCTCCGGGAATGCCTTGAAGGTTTACCAGCCGCCGGACGCACCGCCGCCACCGAAGCCGCCACCGCCGCCGCCAAAACCGCCCCCACCGAAGCCACCGCCACCACCACGGCCGCCCATGAGGCCGCCCAGCAATGCCGCGCCCAACAGGGCTCTGCCCCCGCGCCCGCCACGGCCACCGCGACTGCCGATAAAGAAAACCACCGACATCATGATGATAAAAAACAGCGCCACCATGCCGGCGTGGGGCTTTTTCTGGGCCGAGCCGGTCTGCAGGCCCTCGGGAACTGCCATCGGCTTGCCACCGAGAACCTGGATCATGGCGGCGGCGCCGTTGACGATACCGGCCTGGAAATCCCCCTGGCGGAAAGCCGGGGTGATCACCTGATTGATGATCACCGAGGATTCGGCGTCGGTAAGCCGGCCTTCAAGGCCATAACCTACCTCGACGCGCACTTTCCGCTCCTCCTGTGCCACGATCAGCAGGGCGCCGTTGTCCTCGCCTTTCTGGCCGATCCCCCAGTGCCGGCCTAACTGGTAGCCGAAATCCTCAATCGGAAAGCCCTGCAGGTCTGGCAGTGTGACCACCACCACCTGTTCGGTGCTGGCCTGCTCATGGGCCGCAAGCATCTGGGTCAGGCGCGCTTCCACTTCAGGGGAGAGCATCTCTGCGCGGTCGACCACCCGGCCCGTCAGTTCGGGAAAGTCCGGCGTTGACTGGGCCCAGCTAATGGCCGGGAGCACCAGCAGTAACGCCAGCAGCAGACTTTTTCGCGGCAGTCCCGCCATCAGAACTTCACCGCCGGGGCTTCTTCGGCATCTTCCGCGGTGGCTTCGAAGTTGGCCCTCGGCTGCAGATCGCTATACAGGAGGCTGTGCCAGATTTTCCCCGGGTAGGTACGCAGCTCGGTGTTGTACTGCTGCACCGCCTGAATGAAATCCCGGCGCGCAACGGCAATCCGGTTCTCCGTGCCTTCAAGCTGTGCCTGCAAGGCCAGGAAGTTCTGATTCGATTTCAGGTCCGGGTAGCGTTCAGAGACCGCCATCAGACGGCTCAGGGCACTGCTCAGCTCGCCCTGGGCCTGCTGGAATTGCTTCAGCTTCTCGGGGTTGCTGAGAATGCTCTCGTCCACCTGAATCGATGTGGCTTTCGACCGCGCCTCAATCACCGCGGTCAGGGTTTCCTGCTCCTGGGCTGCGAAGCCCTTGACGGTTTCCACCAGGTTGGGAATCAGGTCAGCGCGGCGCTGATACTGGTTTTCCACCTGGGCCCAGGTGGCGGTGACCCGCTCATCGTAGGTGGGGATGTTATTGAGGCCGCAGCCACTGAGGAACAGAACCAGCGCCATCAGCGATGCCAGTTGCCAGAAGTTCCGCTGCTGAAGCGGTGTGTGAAGGGTTCCCATAGCGATCTTTCCCTGACGTGGTTGGATGAAAAAGGCAGGATGCCCGACCCGCGGCCGGAGACTTTGAACTTCTCTATCTGTTGGGGCAAAGCCATTGTTTTCAAGGTGAACCCTCAACCGCCGGCTTCCTGATAGGAGACCATACGCTGCTTGTCTTCGTCCCAAAGCGCGTATCGGAAGCAGTCGGCAATGTCCCGGGGGGCCAGGGTTGTGGTTAACGGCGATTGCAGCTCCGGAATGGCCGCCATCACTTCCGGAAGGCGGTAGAAGGGGATGCGGACGTTGAGATGGTGAATGTGGTGGTAGCCGATATTCCCGGTAAACCACTGCATGACCCGGTTCATCCGCATATAGCTCGAAGACTCCATGGCGCCCCGGTAATAGCTCCAGGCTTCCGGCGAGGCAATCTGCATGCACCGGAAACTGTGCTGCGCGAAAAACAGATAGCACCCCATCGCGGCGGCGAGGGTCATGGGTAGCAGGATGACAAAGAAGACCAGACCGAACCCGCCCAGTGCCCACACCACGGCGATCAGCACGAAATGGCTGACCAGGGCTGTCAGGGAGTCTAGGTGTTTGCGGGGGGTCTTCAGCAAGGGCATCAGTGTGATGTTCAAACCGAAAACAACCGGGTAGCTCAACAGCACCACCAGGGGGGTGCGCTGGGCGCGATAGGTAAAGCGCTGCCAGCGTGTTGAGTCCCGCCACATACGAGCGGTTATAAGTGGAAATGCACCGACACTGGCGTCCGAAATCTGGCCCACATGGCCGTGGTGATAATTGTGGCTGGCACTCCAGGAGCGTGTTGGTGTCAGCATCAGGGCGCCAAAAGCATGGAAAAGCCAGTAGGCAACCCGGGAATCTTTGAGAATTGCCCCGTGCAGGTAATCGTGAAAGGTAATGAAGGCGCGCACCATCAGCAGGGCGCCCAGTACCGAAAACACGACTCTGAGGGGCCACCACGGGATCACTCCGGCGGCGGTCAGTGCGGCAATCATCAACACAAAGGTGGAGCTGACGTGCCACCAGCTTGTGACAGATGATTCTTCAACGTAAGGCCTTGTGGCCTCGAGCAACTCCCGGCCCACCCGGATGCCCTCGCTGTGTTCCGGCAAGTTGTCGTCCGATACCTGGACATTGTCCTGACGCATGGTCCGTCCCTCCCTGCGGTAAAATTAGACCTTTTGGCAGGTGATTTCCAATGGCTGGATGGCGGCGTTGGTGAAATACCGTATGCCCGGTTTCCCTTAAGACATAAGCCCCATGGCCCGCGTCACGGCAGAAGGAGGTACTCGGGTCAGGCTGGCGGCGAGACTCAGACTGCGCGGTGTCAAACCAGCCCAGCCCATGAACAGCCGCTGGCCGGGCGCCCAACGGCTGGCGCGATAGAGGAGACCGGCCCGCCAGATCTGGCTGGCAATATCGTGACGAATCTGGCGGTGATAATTGCCCGCGCCTGAACCCGCGAGATAGTGGGTGGCAGCGACTACTCCACTGTGGAGCGCAATGCCCATCCCATCACCTGAAAACGAAGGAATCACCCCAACCTGATCGCCTAATCGATAGATGTTGTCCGCACTATTGGCAGGCGGGTTATACACAAAACCATAAGGTACGCGGTAAATAGTCAGGGGCTGTGAGAGCAGGGGTACGGCGTTGGATAAGCGCCGCTGCAGGTGCGGACAGGTGCGCAACAATTCTTCCAGTAAGCCCTCCCAGCTGCCGCCACATGCTTTCAGCCAGCTACCCTCGGCCAATAGACAGAGGTTAACCCGGCCATCCTCAACGCGTTGCAGTCCTGCGTAGCCGTGCGCAAACAAGACCAGCTCGATATGGTTGGCGAGAGCGTCACGTTGCGCGCTGTCAACGTCGAAATGCATCTTGAAGCCGACCAGGTCTTCCGGAGGGGTTTCGGGGTGACGCCGCAGTTCGCGCAGATCATGCTTGCCCGTGGCCAGAAATAAGGTGTTGGTTCTGATCGTTCCAGCGCTTTGAACGTCGACATCAATAACAGGCCCCCTGATGTCAGAAACACTGGCACGCTGGCCACGCCAGAGTAACGCGCCACTCCGGGATGCATGATTCAGCAGGGCTTCATCCAGACGATAGCGCGAAAGCCCGAGTGCATTAAACGGCAAGGCCGTTTCCACGATTGTTTTCTGGCGGACGAGGCGCAAGTGGGAGATAACGTGACCGCCCAGTGCACCCAAATCCAGACCAAGTCGCCTGAGATAGCCTTGTGTTTCCGCGCTCAGAAATTCGCCGCAAATTTTGTGGGTGGCAGAGGCCTCACGCTCCACCAGCATCACCTCACGACCTGCCTTCGCCAGGACACAAGCCGCGCCAGCTCCAGCCAGGCCACCACCGACGACGACCACTTCGGCTGTCGTTGGTAGCATTTTTGTGGAAGCAGTGGTTTCCATGGCCGTTATTTCAGCCGTCCTACACACAGACGGAACGGCACATGCCAGCGGATATCCGCCAGAATGCCCGCTTGTGCCAGAAAAGACTGCCAATCAGCACGCCGAAAACTGCGGGCAACAGAGATTGCCCCGTCATGCCGGACGATGGGGTGCCAGCGTGCCAACCCCGCCAACAGTGAATAGCCATAGTAGGCCAGTGGATGACGATGCAGGTCGGCAATAAACCATCCATGACTTGCATGCCGCTCCATCCATTGCAGGAAGGTCAGGACCTGACTATCGCTAAGGTGATGGGTGAACTGCGAGCTCACAATGAAGTCAGGAGGTGGTGCAGGGGTGAACGTAAAGACATCACCCGTGAAATAGGCAATATCCATGCTCGACGGGGTGGCCTGCCGCGCGACTATGGCGCTGTTTGGATTCATGTCCAGGCCTTGCAGTGTGATCCTGAAATTTCGCTCAGCGGCAAAACGGTGAATCACCCGCAGCAAGTCACCTTGTCCACAGGCGACATCCAGGATGGTAATGGGCGTGTTCACAGGTAAACAGCGTATGGCCTGATCCAGCCAGTGCAATGTTGCCTGATGAGTTCGGGTGATACGATTGACAGAGGCCAGATCGGCCAGGCATTGGTTGTAATCTTCGTTGCTGATGTCGTCATTATCCATCAGCTCGGGCTCGGAACTGCGCTCTCTCAGCAACCTCATGGTTTTAGGCCGCCATCTGGAAGCGGAACGTCTCAGCGACCATGCCCGGGCCAAAGGCCATCGCCAGACCTCGCGCTTCGTCGTGATGGTTGTGACGGTTTTGGTGTAGCCGCAGCATGTCCTGCAACACAAACATGATGGTTGCCGAGGACATAGTGCCAAAGTTGTGCAGTATGCGGCGTGAGCTGCTGAGGTCGTCAGAGGTAAGCCCCAGCCCGGTCTCAACAGCGTCAAGCACCGATCGGCCACCAGGATGTACAGCCCATAAGTCAAAATCCTGGACCTTCTCTCCACGCAATATCTTATTGGCTCCGGCTTGCTCCATTTCTTCGCGCAAGGTCTGCTTGATTCGTTGCGGAACCTGACCCGAGAGGTGCATGCTGAACCCCTGGTCGCCAATACGCCAGGTCATGAGCTCGCCGCTGTCGGGAATAATCATCGCCAGGAAATCAAGCAGGGCAATGCCTCCAGGCTGCGCCGTTACCAGTGCGGCACTGGCACCGTCTGCAAACAGGGTCAGTGATAACAGGGAGTTCAGGTCTGTGGTCTCTTGCAGGTGAAGCGAACACAACTCCAGATTGACGACCAGAACGCGGGCGGCGGGATTCGTATGTACCGCCTGGTACGCCACTCGCAGGGCGGGTATGGCCGCAGAGCAGCCCATAAAGCCAACCAGAGTACGTTGTACGTCGGGTCGCAGGCCCAGATCTTTCACCAGTTGCAGGTCCAGGCCCGGCGCTGTGAAGCCTGTACATGATGCAACCACCAGGTGAGTGATGCCATCCAGCACGCCCGTTGGGATTTCACGTTCCAGTGCCGCCACCGCACGTTTCGCCAAACGCGGGGCTTCCGTTTCGTAGAGTGCCATGCGTGCACCAGTGCCGGGAAAGTTGCCTCGCCGGTAAAAGCCGTTTGCATCTACCTCCTGTCCATCGGTTCGTCCGTCCGCACCCATAAAGGAATAACGATGGCCAATAGCGGAATGCTCAGCCATGCGGTCGAATACCCGACGTGTGCGCTCATCGGGGAGCATGGTGCGCAGCACCGCATTAATCGGCTGATGAATGTCGTGTTCGGGTACTGCTGTGCCGATCCCGTTAATGTGGGCTATTGTCATTCCATTCTCGCAGATTGATGGCAACTTTCAGCTCAGCGTAAAGCTTGAGCTTTACTGACACTGGCGACAGAAAAATGGGTCGTCAGATGGAATGAGAATAAACTTGAGCCGAAGGGCCGTATGTTCGGTAACAGACAGCCTGCCGCTGTCGCCTTCGATCTCTTTCGCACTTCGTGTGACAGCGAACAGACCGAACCACACCAAAACCCCATGATAGCTACAGATGAGGCGATGGAGCAGCCAAAACAGGACGTTACATCACGCGCCGCAAGGATGAGGCGTAACCAGAATTCGGAAGAAAAGGATCTGCACATGAACAGGATTGTCTATATCGTCGGTGCCGTGGTTATCATTTTGGTGATTCTTTCCTTTTTCGGCTTTCGGTGAGTTGGAGCCGTTAATGCGGCCTCTCTTTGGCAGTATGGCTATGGACCCCCAGAGCCTTATTTGATCGGCCTCGCGCCCAGCGCAGGCCGTTTTTTTAGTGCGCCTTAAACCTGCTGGCAGCCCTCATCCGCCTGTGGGGCTTGGTTACGCTAGAACTTGGTGTCAAGCTGAACCCCTGACTACATTAATCATTCAGAGATGGGAGAATGCCATGGCAGGTGGTTGGTCACGGGACGGTGCCGTTCAAGATCAAATTGATGCAAGCGTTGACGATGGCGTGCAACGCGCACGGAGCCAGTTGGTTATTGGTGAGAGCGCGGTTCATTGTGACGAGTGCGATTGCGCTATCCCGGAAGCGCGCCGAAAGGCGATTCCTGGCGTTCGCCTTTGCATTGCGTGTCAGTCAGCCCTCGAAAAGCAGGAAACCTATGCCAGCGGCATTAATCGCCGTGGCAGCAAGGACAGTCAACTCAGGTAATCCGCAGCCCTTTGCCCACGAACTCATTTGTCATCACCTGCTTTTTGATATACAGGTGAAACAGGTGTGCAACGCTTTCATGGCATTTACCTGAATCCAAGCACCGGGATCGTTCCCCTGTTAGAAGCGGAGTCTATTCATGCAGCCAAAAGAGATTGTGGCTCAGTTTATTGCCGATATTCAGGCCCAGAGTCTTGATGAAGCGAAGAGTTTGCTGGCGCCGGACGGGTTTGAATATGTCGGACCGAATATGCGCTTCCTCAGCCGGGACGACATGCTGGCTTACCAGTTCGGCATGGTTGCCATCCAGAAAGACCTGGTCCTTCGCCAGCTCAGTGCCGACGGCGAGCACGTGTTCGCGATTCTGGACTACCGGACCAACTTTGAACCGATCGGGGATGTGCGGCTTGCCGTCTGGTTTCGTGTACGGGAAGACAAGATACAGACGGTTGAAGCCTTCTATAATGCGGCTGTGGTTGAGAACATGCTGGGGGGCAACCTGCCTTCAGCCGGCTGAAAGCTATTACGATGATGGGTTGTCGGATATACAATGGCCCAAAATGAGAGGATCCCGACAACTGGCCAGGGTCCGAAGGTAGCGTCTGTGATGGGGGAGGGGGTTACTTTTTCAGCCCCATCTCCTCAACCGAAATCTCCCGCATCTTGAACTTCTGGATCTTCCCGGTGACCTGCACTTCCTCGATGGCTGTCTCGTGCGTCTTCCACCCGGTCTACCAGAATGTCGCGCTTTTCATACCCGAATTTTTACATGGTTTTGTAGTATACCGTGGAACACTCGCCCAGGAGCACGACACTGAGCAGCAACAGCCAAAGCCGACGGGCAACGGTCGGCGTTAACGAACTGACAGTGACAGGATTGGACATACAGTAGTCTCCAGTTGGGATGTGGGTACGGGTTCCGGAAGTGAAGCATGGCGATGGGAGGGTGACAAGCGATGGTTCAGTTGCCGCCCCATTACCGCGATAATCTTCTGGATCCCGTTACTCAGATCCGGCCGGGCCCTTTACGAATCCTGATCCCGTGCATGGCGCACAAGTTTGGTTAACCAGGAACCACCAGCGCACCAGTTTTCGTCGGTATCTTCAGCCGATACCACCGCCACACCATAGGGGCCATCGCTCCAGAAAGCGAACATGGGGCCTCCGGAGTTTCCGGGTGTCAGGTCCGCATGGGTTTCCATGGAACGAGCGGGGCCGAGATCATACCAGGGCTCATTCAGCGTCTTGTCGCGCTGAAAGGTCGGGCGCAAGGCGCTGCCAATACTGCCGGGATAGCCGATATTGAACCAGTATGGTTCGTCATCCCACGAACTGTTATACGTGCGTGCCGATCCATCCGAACAGATCGCCAATACGATCAGCAGTGACCAGAACCGCATAGTCCTCGTCGAGCTCAAACCAGCCAACGCTGCCGGTCACCTTTGTATAAAACCAGACCCTGGCGGTGACGGCACGGACTGAACCGCCGGATCGATGAACCTCGACGGTGCCTGCGCCATTTGAGCTCCAGTCAACGACATGACTTGCCGTCAGCACATGTCTGGGGCCAACAATGACACCCGATCCGCTGCCGGACGACGTCAGGACCTTGCAAATGGTTCCCCATGGGTAGCTGATGTCGTTGTAGATTCTGCGATCCTCCGGATTAAAAACAGTCAGAGGCCGGAGGTCTTTTCCATTCAGAAGAACACGAGGCGGTATTAGCGGCTTCTCCCTGCAGGGTAGGGCGCTTACCCCAAACCACTTGGGGATCATTGGCGCGGTAGGTGTTGCGTCAGACTGCGAATCCCGTTCGGCATCAATCCCTTTATACTTGTAGGGCTTTGGTTCCGGCAGCAACATGGACTGCAGATCTTTTGGTATTTTGCCTTTCGGACTTTTGTCGAAACGTTCGGCAACCTCGGAGGCAGAGAGAGGGGATTCATCGTTCGCTTTATCTTTGCTGGCCATTTTAAAGTTCTTTTTTGAACGCTAAACCATGGCTTCCAGCGCCAGACGGGGCCGGCGCTGAACCTGCCCCGGTTTTGTGTGCATCCAGCAAAATCGTCTTGTGCACCACCGGGGACAAGACTCTCCAGCGAACATCAGAGGCATTAGTTAGTCTAGTTCTTACTGCGGAGTGGTCAAAGGTTGACCAGTTCGACGTGGCCGTTGTCGCCGTCTGTGCGGTGGCTACTGAAGATTACTGTTCGTGGGTAACTCGGATACTTAACGCCCGATGAAATCCCTTGGCGAAACAAATCGTCTCCGATAATTATGGCACCGTCACCTCTTGCTTGCATGAGTTTGCTATAGTGTGTTTTTCCCGCTTCAAGGAAGAACGACCGGTGAAAACAGCAAGACCGCAAGATCAACGTTTTTCAGGTAAGTCCTCCCGCCTGCGTGAGCCCAAAGAGCCCGAAGAGATTGTTGTGTATCTTTGGGGGCGCATCTTTGCTGCTCTTTTCGTATTAATTCTGGTGGTGGGGGGCATAATCTGGGGCGCTTTAGAGATCTTTGGCACCGGCGAGCAAAATGAAGCGCTGGCAGAGAATCAGGGAGTGGAGGCGCCTTCTCTCCCGTCGGTATTTGTCGACCAGCCCGCGTCCGCCGAGCCTGCATCTATCCAGTTACCGCAGACCGCATCACGAGAACAATCTGAATCTGGCGTAGACGCTGTCATGCCGGACCAGACAAATTCAGTTCAAACTGAAGTGGTCGAGACGCCTGTCGCCGTGTCCGAAACTGCATCGGTAGAGCCCGCCTCCCTTCCGGCGCCGGCGGCAGGAGAATCCGAACCGTCCCGGGAAGATGCTGCCTCCATCGAGCTCCTTTCTGATCACATAATCCGGGCGCAACTGAGTACCGGCCTGGAGGAAAAAGAGCCAATTGACGAAATCCCGAACGTTTTGACGATGAACAGTGACGGACTGATCCGAATTTACCTGTTTACCGAAATCCAGGGCATGGAAGGTCAGTTGCACTTCCACGACTGGTACCTGGAGGATGAACGGGTTGCGCGAGTGGAAATCAGGCCGTCGGTTGACCCCATGCGCGCATCCTCAGCCAAGTATATCGACCGACACATGGTGGGAGACTGGAGAGTTGAGGTGGTCACAGAGGAAGGCGAGCTTTTGGCGAAAGGGGAGTTTTCGGTTCTTCCTCTCTAACCGAAGTTGGAAGCATCTAACCTGGGCCGGATCTCGACTGGCGGCCTCCGGTCTTCAAGAAATTCAGAGGCGGCCCGCTCAATTTTCTTTGCTTCGAACTTACTGAATGCCATATGGATTCTCTATGGGAACGCCCACATAACGCCTGGCTTTGCGGCGTGCCGGAGCGCCAGCGCAGGCGCGTCCGACAACAGCCATTGGTTAAGCTGCCTCGAAGTCCAGGGGATGGATTCCATCCAGGTTGACCGTGTTGCGGGCCACCCATAGATCGTACACATCTTGCATCGCCAACCAACTCTCAGGAGAACGTCCGAGAACCTTGGATAGCCGAAGCGACATTTCCGGGCTAATACCACTATCCCCTTTGAGCAGCCGAGACAAAGTGGAGGGAGAGACCCCCAGACTGGAAGCAAGCTGACGGGAACTGATACCGAAAGGCTCCAGGTACACCTCCCGAATGAATTCACCAGGATGCGGCGGATTATGCATAGTCATTAGTGATAATCCTCATAATCAAGAATGTAGGCGTTGCCGTCCTGGAATTCGAACGTCATGCGCCAATTTCCGTTAACCCTAATCGACCACCGGCCTTTGTCTTTGCCCTTCAATGGATGAAGTCGAAAACCAGGGATATCCATGTCTTCCACTGAAGTCGCCGTATCCAGAGCAGCCAGCTCCATACGCAGCTTCTTGGCATGGTCGGGTTGTATGCCAGACGTGTGGCCGGTCGAGTAAAACCGCTTCAGTCCTTTGTGACGGAATGATTTAATCATGAGGGAATGCTAGCATGTTGCGCACCACGCAACAATAGGGCTTAACGCTGAGCGAAGCGGCGGCCCGTCAGGGACGTCCGCCTTACGCGACTTGTATGGTTCCAGCTTCTCTGAGGTCGTACACAAAGCACAAACCCCAGCACATGGCTGGGGTTTGAGTCAGGAGCGGGATGGGGAAGGGGCGCTTACTTCTTCAGCCCCATCTCCTCAATCGAAATCTCCCGCATCTTGAACTTCTGGATCTTCCCGGTGACGGTCATCGGGAACTCATCCACGAACTTGTAGTTCTTCGGGATCTTGAAGTGGGCGATCTTGCCCTTGCAGAAGGCCTGCAGATCCTCTGCCGTAACGGGCGCAGCATCTGGAGCCAGCTTCACCCAGGCAATCAGCTCTTCGCCGTATTTGTCATCGGGAATGCCGGTTACCTGTACTTCTTCGATGGCCGGGTGGGTGTAGAGGAACTCTTCGATTTCTTTCGGGTAGATGTTCTCGCCGCCGCGGATGACCATATCCTTGATGCGGCCAACGATCTGGATGTAGCCCTCTTCGTCCATGGTGGCCAGATCGCCGGTGTGCATCCAGCCGGCGCTGTCGATGGCTTCGCGGGTTTTCTCTTCGTTGTTCCAGTACTTCAGCATTACGCTGTAGCCACGGGTACAGAGCTCGCCGATCTCGCCCCGGGGAACGACGTTGCCGTTGGCCGGATCGACGATCTTGGTTTCCAGGTGCGGCTGGGTGCGGCCCACGGTGGTGACCTGCTTCTCGAACGGGTCGAGTGAGCTGGTCTGGGTGGACACCGGGCTGGTCTCTGTCATGCCGTAGGCAATCTGCACTTCTTTCATGTTCATCTTGCTGTTTACTTTCTTCATGATCTCCGCCGGGCAGATGGAGCCTGCCATAATGCCGGTGCGCAGGTGCGAGAGGTCATAGCTTTCGAAGTCCGGGTCGCCCAGCTCCGCGATGAACATGGTGGGTACGCCGTACAGGGCGGTGGCCTTTTCCTGGTGGACCGCTTGCAGCACGGCTTTCGGTTCGAATCCCTCGGAGGGGTAGATCATCGCGGCACCGTGGGTGATGCAGCCCAGGTTGCCCATCACCATGCCGAAGCAGTGGTACAGGGGCACTGGAATCACCAGGCGGTCTTTTTCCGTCAGAAGCTGACTCTCGCCCACGAAGTACCCGTTGTTCAGGATGTTGTGGTGGGTGAGGGTGGCGCCTTTGGGGTTGCCAGTGGTGCCGGAGGTGAACTGGATGTTGATCGGGTCATCAAACTGCAGTTCGCTCTGGCGTTTGTTCAGCTCGTCCTGGGATACGTCGCCGGCGAAACCGAGGAATTCCTTCCAGGTCCACATGCCATCGTGTTTGTCTTCGTGCACGTTGATCACGGCACGCAGCTCGGGTACGTGGTCGGCCTTGAGCTTGCCGGGGGCGCTGCGTTTCAGCTCCGGGGCCAGCTCGTAGATCATTTCCCGGTAGTTGGAGGCCTTGAAGCTGTCCGCTGTTACCAGGGTGGTGATGCCGGCCAGGTTCAGGGCGTATTGCAGTTCGTGCACGCCGTAGGCCGGGTTGATGTTTACCAGGATGGCGCCGACTTTGGCGGTGGCGAACTGGGTAACGGTCCACTCGTAGCGGTTCGGAGACCAGATGCCCACGCGGTCGCCGCGCTTGACGCCGATGGCCATGAAAGCCCGGGCGGCTTCGTCGACCTTTTCAACGAATTCTTTGTAGGTCCAGCGAATGTCCTGGTGCAGGCACACCAGGGCTTCGTTATCCGGATACTGTTCGGCGGTGCGGTCGAGCATTTCGCCAATGGTCATGCCCAGCAGGGGGGCTTCGGCGGTTCCGCTCGTATAACTGGGATAGGTGCTTGGTAGAGTCTTGCTCATATCTCTGCCTCCATTGTTGTTGTATTCGAGGGCGAGCAGGTTTTTGCCTGCTAGCGACTCTGACTGTGATATTCGGGATTAGGTTGCATATCGCTGGCAATTGCCACGCGGTTGGACATGTTGTAGAAACCGATCAGGTTGCTGAGATCCCAGATGCCGCGGTCGCTGAGGCCGGCATCCCGCAGGGCCTGGATGTCGTCTTCGGTGACGGTGGCCGGTGAGCGGGTCAGGTGGGATGCAAAATCCAGCATGGCCCGCTGGCGCTTGTCGAGTTTGGCGCTGCGGTAGTTCATCACCATGTGCTCACCCAGCTGGGGATCGCCGCTCAGTACCCGTACGGCGGCGCCGTGGGCCACCAGGCAGTAGAAGCATTTGTTCTCGGAGGAGACCACCACGGCCACCATTTCCCGCTCCAGTTTGGAGAGTTCGCCTTCGCCGAGCATGAGCTCGTTGTAGAGGCGGGTGAAGCCTTCCAGTTGTTTCAGGTTCTGGCTGTAGGCGGTGAGTACGTTCGGGATCATGCCGAGCTTTTCCTGGCAGATCTGGAAGTACTTCTGGGTGTCCTCCGGCATGTCGCTGATCCCGGGAATTGGCAGATCCAGCGCCACTACGTTTTTGTTCTGGTTCATTGGTTATTCCCAGCCTTTTTGTATGGTGCGTTGGCAGGTGGGGTGCAACCTCCCGGGACACGCTGTGAATACGTCCATGTAAGCTTGACTGCAGCATCCATGCTGCAGACAGTCCCGGGAGGTTGCACCCCACCTGCCAGTTCAATCATTGGCAGTTACCGCCCATGGCTTGGCCGACCTTGGAGCCGTTTTGACGTTTTAGCTGACCACATATCCAGTCTCCCGTTGCCACAAGTTTCTCGAGATCTACGCCGGTCTTGATGCCTAAACCGTTAAGCAGGTATAGCACGTCTTCGGTGGCGACGTTGCCCGACGCACCCTTGGCGTAGGGGCAGCCGCCGAGGCCGGCGACGGAAGCGTCGATCACGCTGACGCCTTCTTCCAGAACCGCATACAGGTTGGCCAGGGCCTGGCCGTAGGTGTCGTGGAAATGGGCGGCCAGTTTGTCCATCGGCACGTGGGCGGCGACGGCTTCGAGCATGCGTTTGGCTTTAATCGGGGTGCCCACGCCGATGGTGTCGCCCAGGGAGATTTCGTAGCAGCCCATGTCGTAGAGGGCCTTGGCGACGGTGGCGACCTGTTCGGGGGCGATGTCGCCTTCGTAGGGGCAGCCCAGCACGGTGGAGACGTAGCCGCGCACCGGGATGCCGGCCTTGCCGGCGGCTTCCATCACTGGCAGGAAGCGGTCGAGGCTTTCGGCGATGGAGCAGTTGATGTTTTTCCGGCTGAAGGATTCGGAGGCGGCACCGAACACGGCCACTTCGTCCACGCCCGCCGCCAGGGCGTTTTCGAAGCCCTTGAGGTTGGGGGTTAGCACCGAGTAGCGCACGCCGGCCTGGCGATTGATGCCGGCCATAACGTCGGCGGCGTCGCCCATCTGTGGCACCCATTTCGGGGACACAAAGCTGGCGGCCTCGATGTGGCTCAGGCCGCTGTCGGCCAGGCGGTCGATCAGGCCGGTTTTGATGGCAGTGGCAATCACCGGGCCGGGCTCGTTCTGGAGTCCGTCCCGGGGGCTCATTTCCACCAGGCGAACCTGTTTGGGAAAGGCCATCAGCTTGCCTCCTCTTCATCGACTTCAATGGCAATCAGTTCAGCACCTTCGGAGACCTGGTCGCCCTCGGCGAAGAAGATCTCGGTGACTACGCCGTCGGCCGGGGCCTTGATGGCGTGTTCCATCTTCATGGCTTCCATGATCACCAGGCTCTGGCCTGCGGTAACCCTGTCGCCGACCTTGGCCTGTACGGCGACGATGGCGCCGTTCATGGGCGCGGCCAGGCTGCCTTCGCCGGCCATTTCCTCGAAGCCGTAGCTTTCCTTGTACACGGTGCAGTTGAAGGTGTCGCCCTCGTAGAACAGCACCAGCTGGTCGTTGTGCAGGTTGCCGTGGACGCTGATGCGGTGGCCGTTGATCACTGCCTGCAGGTAGTCGTCATCCAGACGGGCGGTGAGGTTGTACACACTGTCGCCCACGTAGACCTGGTAGCGGTCGTCCCGCTCCAGCACTTTGAGATCGTGGATGTCTTCTCCCACCTGCAGTTGCAGCGGCTGGGCGTATTCGGAGTTCATGCGCCAGCTGTTCTGGCGGCCAAATGGCGACCAGGGGTCGGTGCTGACCACTTCCCGGGATTTGCGCTGTTCCAGCACGAAGCCGGCAGCCAGTACCAGGGCCTTGTGGGTATCCAGTTTCGATGCCGGAAACAGCAGGTCGCGGTGATCCTCAATAAACCCAGTGGTCAGCTCCGCTTCCCGGAACGGCTGGGCGTCGGCCAGGGCGTGGAGGAACCGGATATTGGTTTTCACACCGGCGATACGGTAGTGCTCCAGGGCCTGGACCATGCGGTTGATGGCCTGGTCGCGGGTTTCGTCCCACACGATCAGTTTGGCGATCATCGGGTCGTAATGGATGCTGATGTCGTCGCCTTCGGTAACGCCAGTATCCACCCGTACATGCGCGCTCTCATCCGGAGTGCTCAGGTAGCGCAGGTTGCCGGTGGCAGGCAGGAAATCCTGGTCCGGGTCTTCTGCGTAGATGCGTGCTTCCAGGGCGTGGCCCCGGGTTTTTACCTGGGACTGTTCCAGCGGCAGGGGCTCGCCCCAGGCGACTTTCAATTGCCACTCCACCAGATCCTGGCCGGTGACCATTTCGGTGACCGGGTGCTCGACCTGCAGGCGGGTGTTCATTTCCATGAAGAAGAAGGAACCGTCCACGTCGTAGAGGAATTCCACAGTGCCGGCGCCCACGTAGTTGATGGCCTGGGCGGCTTTAACCGCCGCCTCACCCATGGCTTTGCGGGTTTCTTCGCTCAGGCCCGGGGCCGGTGCTTCTTCCAGCACTTTCTGGTGGCGGCGCTGCACGGAGCAGTCCCGCTCGGCCAGGTACACGCCGTGGCCGTCCTGGTCACAGAACACCTGGATTTCCACGTGCCGTGGCTGGGTCAGGTAGCGTTCGATGAGCATGTCCGGATTGCCAAAGGCGTTCTTCGATTCCCGTTTGGCGGCGGCCAGGGCGTCGTCAAAGTCTTCCATGCGCTCAACCACGCGCATGCCTTTGCCTCCGCCACCGGCGACGGCTTTCAGCAGCAACGGGAAGCCGCATTTTTCGGCTTCTTTGCGCAGGGTGTCCGGGGACTGGTCATCACCGTGGTAGCCAGGCACCAGCGGCACGCCGGCTTTTTCCATGATGGCCTTGGCGGCGGACTTGGAGCCCATGGCGGCAATGGCCGAGGAGGGCGGGCCGATGAACACCAGATCGTTGGCTTCACAGGCTTCGGCAAAGCCGGTGTTTTCCGAGAGGAAGCCGTAGCCCGGGTGAATCGCCTGGGCACCGCTCTTTTTGGCAATCTCGATAATCTTGTCAGCCCGCAGGTAGCTCTCGGAGCTGGGTGCAGGGCCAATGTGGAAGGCTTCGTCGGCCATGGCCACGTGCCGGGCGTTGGCGTCGGCCTCTGAGTAGACGGCGACGCAGCGAATGCCCATGCGGTGGGCGGTTTGGATGATCCGGCAGGCGATTTCGCCCCGGTTGGCGATCAGAATTTTGCTGAACATGTTACTTGCTCTCCGGAGTCCAGTTTGCGCGGCGTTTGTTCAGGAAGGCGCTGAGCCCTTCCTGGCCTTCTTCACCCACGCGGATGTCAGCGATGCGGTGCGCGGTGTCGTCAATCACGGTGTGATCAATGGGCTTGTGGCTGACGGCGAACACCAGATCCTTGGCGGCTTTCATGGCCTCCGGGCCGTTCATGGCCAAGTGCTGCAGCAGCTCATTGCAGCGCAGGTCCATGGCTTCCAGGTCATCACAAACGATATGCACCAGCCCGTACTCCTGCGCTTGCCGGGCGGTGAACACCTCGGCCGAGATGAAGTAGCGGCGGGCCTGGCGCTCACCGATAGCGCGCAGCACGTAGGGGCTGATCACCGCCGGGATCAGGCCGAGCTTAACTTCGCTGAGGCAGAAGCTGGATTGTTCAGTGGCGATGACGATATCGCAGCAGGCGGCGAGACCCACGGCGCCCCCGAAGGCGGCACCCTGCACCAGGCCGATCACTGGCTTGGACAGGTGGTTGAGCACGTTCATCAACCGGGCCAGTTCCCGGGAATCGTCGAGGTTTTCCTGGCGGCTGTTCTCGGCCATCCGGCGCATCCAGCCAAGGTCGGCCCCGGCGGAAAAGTGTTTTCCTTCGGAGCGCAGGATAACCACCCTGGTGTCTGCGTCCTGGTTCACCTCGGTCAGGGCGGTGATCAACTGCTGGATGATCACGTCGTCAAACGCGTTGCGCTTGTCCGGGCGGTTCAGGACCACCTCGGTGATACCTTCGGGGCGGCGGTTGAGCAGAACCGCGTTTTCCTGTTCGGTCATGTCAGTCTCCCCCATTACATCCGGAACACGCCGAAGCGTGTCGGTTTGGCCGGGCGGTTAAGGGTGGCAGAGAGGCTCAGGGCCACCACTTCGCGGGTCTGGGCCGGGTCGATGACGCCGTCGTCCCATAGCCGTGCACTGGCGTAGTAGGGGTGGCCCTGATGCTCGTAGGTGTCGATGATCGGCTGCTTGAACTGGGCCTCTTCCTCGGCACTCCAGTCCTGGCCCTTGCGCTCCATGCCTTCACGCTTGACGGTGGCCATCACACCGGCGGCCTGTTCACCGCCCATCACGGAGATGCGGGCGTTGGGCCACATCCACAGGAAGTCGGGGCTGTAGGCGCGGCCGCACATGCCGTAGTTGCCGGCACCGAAGCTGCCGCCGATCAGTACGGTGATCTTGGGCACGTTGGCGCAGGCCACGGCCATGACCATCTTGGCGCCGTGTTTGGCGATACCTTCGGCTTCGTATTTCTGGCCTACCATGAAGCCGGTGATGTTCTGCAGGAACAGCAGCGGGATATTGCGCTGGCAGCAGAGCTCGACGAAGTGGGCGCCTTTCTGGGCAGACTCACCGAACAGGATGCCGTTGTTGGCGATGATGCCCACGGGGTAACCGTGAATGTGGGCAAAGCCGGTAACGAGGGTCTGGCCGTAGTAGCGTTTGAATTCGTCAAACTCGGAGCCGTCGACGACCCGGGCGATCACGTCACGCACGTCGAACTGTTTGCGCAGATCAGTACCGACGATGCCGTAGATTTCTTCGGCGTCGAACAGCGGCGCGCGGGGCTTCTGGACTTCCACCGGAACCGGTTTTCGGCGGTTGAGGTTGGAGACGCAGCGGCGGGCGATTTCCAGGGCGTGGGCGTCGTTTTCGGCGTAGTGGTCGGCAACACCGGAGATCTTGCAGTGTACGTCGGCGCCGCCGAGGTCTTCGGCGCTGACCACTTCACCGGTGGCGGCTTTTACCAGCGGGGGGCCGGCCAGGAAGATGGTGCCCTGGTTGCGGACGATGATGGATTCGTCGGCCATGGCGGGCACGTAGGCGCCACCGGCGGTGCACAGGCCCATGACGACGGCAATCTGTGGGATGTCGTCGGCGGACATGCGGGCCTGGTTGTAGAAGATGCGGCCAAAGTGGTCACGATCCGGGAAGACTTCGTCCTGGCGGGGCAGGTTGGCGCCGCCGGAGTCGACCAGGTAGATGCAGGGCAGGCGGTTTGCCAGGGCAATTTCCTGGGCGCGCAGGTGTTTTTTCACGGTCAGCGGGTAGTAGCTGCCGCCTTTTACGGTGGCGTCGTTGGCGATGATCATGCATTCGGTACCGGAGACGCGGCCCACGCCGGCGATGACGCCTGCTGCCGGGACGTCTTCACCGTAGACGTTGTAGGCGGCAAACTGGCCGATTTCCAGGAAGGGGGAGCCGTCGTCCAGGAGGCGGTTGATGCGTTCCCGGGGCAGGAGTTTGCCTCGGGCGATGTGGCGCTCCTGGTAGGAGGGGCCGCCACCCTGTTGGATGGTGGAAACTTTGTCGCGCAGGTCGGCTACGGCCTGGGCCATGGATTCCTGATTGGCCTGGAACTCTTCGGACCTGGGGTTAATCTTGCTTTGCAGTATTGTCATGGTTTTGACTTCCTGACCTCGGGGAGTCGGGGCCGGCGGCAGGGCAGTCCGGGAACCGCTACGAGCACATCCATGTGCGCTTGTTTCGGGCCATCCATGGCCCTCTACATTCCCGGACTGCCCTGCCACCGCCCCCTCCGTCATACTTTGGGTGCTGGCTTCCTTGGAACCGTAAAAGGCCCCGGGAGCCGGTGGCTTGAAGCTGTTTTACTTGTTCAGGTACAGCTCTCGACCGATCAGCATCCGGCGGATCTCGGACGTGCCGGCACCGATTTCGTACAGTTTGGCGTCCCGCAGCAGTCGGCCTGTCGGGTATTCGTTGATGTAGCCGTTACCGCCGAGCAGTTGGATGGCGTCCAGGGCCATCTTGGTGGCCATTTCGGCGGAGTAGAGGATCGCGCCGGCGGCGTCTTTACGGGTGGTTTCCGCGCCGCGGTCGGCGGACATGGCGACCATGTAGACATAGGACTTGGCGGTGTTCATCCAGGTGTACATGTCAGCGACTTTGCCCTGTACCAGTTCGAACTCACCGATGGCCTGGCCGAACTGTTTGCGCTCGCGGATGTAAGGAACGACCACGTCCATGGCCGCCTGCATGATGCCCAGAGGGCCGCCGGAGAGTACCAGGCGCTCGTAGTCGAGGCCGCTCATGAGGACTTTGGCGCCGTTGCCAACGCCTCCAAGGACGTTTTCCTTGGGTACTTTGCAGTCTTCGAATACTAGCTCACAGGTGTTGGAGCCGCGCATGCCGAGTTTGTCGAGTTTCTGGTGGCGGCTGAAGCCCGGGGCGTCGCGTTCTACGATGAAGGCGGTCAAACCTTTAGAGCCGGCAGAGATGTCGGTTTTGGCGTAGATGACGTAGGTGTTCGCATCCGGGCCGTTGGTGATCCACATTTTATTGCCGTTGAGGACGTAGTGGTCACCGGCGTCTTTGGCCGTCAGTTTCATGGAGATGACGTCGGAGCCGGCGTTGGGCTCGGACATGGCCAGGGCGCCAACGTGCTCGCCGCTGACGAGCTTGGGCAGGTATTTCTGTTTCTGTTCTTCCGTGCCGTTACGGTGAATCTGGTTCACGCACAGGTTGGAATGGGCACCGTAGGAGAGGCCAACGGAGGCGGAGGCGCGGCTGATTTCTTCCATGGCGATGACGTGTGCAAGGTAGCCCATGGCTGAGCCGCCGTATTCTTCGCTCACGGTGATACCCAGCAGGCCCATGTCGCCCATTTTCCGCCACAGGTCCATGGGGAACTCGTTATTGCGGTCGATTTCCTCGGCGCGGGGTGCGATTTCGGCAGCGGCAAAGCCGTTGACCTGCTCGCGGAGCATGTCGAGGGTTTCACCGAGGCCGAAGTTGAGCTCTGAGTATTGTGATTTCATCGTTGGCTACCTTTGATCTTCTGTCATTAGTGTTCAGCGGCCTGCCTGGCTTCGTCGTTGGCCGGGGCCTGCTGTTTCTTTTTTTTCTGCAGCTCGTCCAGGGCTTCACGGCACCGGGTTTCGGCTGTCTCAATTTCCATTTCCGCTTGTGCGATGTCGTTCTTCTGCTGCTCCAGCATGGCCCTGCGGCCTTCCAGGATTTCCAGCATTTTCAGAAGCTGTTTTTCGTTGCCTGTGAGGGTCTCGTCCCACAGATCGAAAAGTTCCTTGGTTTCTGCAAGGGTGAAGCCCATGCGTTTACCGCGGAGAATCAGCTTCAGGCGCACCCGGTCTTTGGTGCTGAAGATGCGGGTTTGCCCGCGGCGCCTGGGTTTGAGCAGGCCCTGGTCTTCATAAAAGCGGATGCTTCGCGTCGTTACATCGAACTCCTGCGAGAGCTCACTGATGCTGAAGGTTCTTTTTTCGATCATGACGATTTCCTTTTTAGACTTAGGTTAGATAAAGTTTACGTAAACGTAAAGTGGTTTTCTGGTCAGATTTTTAATAAACAGAATCCTGAAAAGGGGAGCGAACGATGGAATTCAAAAATGTGGCAGCCATTGTAACAGGCGGGGCGTCCGGGCTGGGCGAGGGTGCGGCCCGGGCACTGGCCGCTGCCGGATGCAAGGTGGCCATCCTGGATCTTCAACAGGAGCAGGGTGAAAAGGTCGCTGCGGATATCGGCGGGATCTTCCTGAAATGCGACGTCAGCTCGCCAGACAGCGCCGAATCAGCGATCAACGCCGCAAGAGAGGCCCACGGCCCCTGCGGTATCGCGGTGAACTGCGCCGGTATTGCCACCGCAGGCAAGATTCTGGGCCGTGACGGTGTGATGCCCCTGGAGAACTTCAGCAAGGTTATCCAGGTCAACCTTATCGGCACCTTTAACATTCTTCGGCTGGCGGCGGCGGATATGGCCCAGCGTGAGCCGAACGCCGATGGCGAGCGGGGCGTGATCATCAATACCGCGTCGGTGGCCGCCTATGAGGGCCAGATTGGCCAGGCTGCGTACAGTGCCTCCAAGGGCGGCGTGGTATCGCTGACCCTGCAGTCGGCCCGGGAGCTGGCCCGCGAGGGCATCCGTGTAAATACGATTGCGCCGGGCCTGTTCATGACCCCCATGATGGCGGGTATGCCCGAGGAAGTTCAGGAAAGCCTGGCGGCTACGCTGCCGTTCCCGAAACGCCTCGGCAAACCGGAGGAGTTCGGCATGATGGTGGACCAGATGGTGCGCAACCCGATTCTCAACGGCGAAGTGATTCGCCTCGACTGCGCGCTTCGCATGGCGCCCAAGTGACGCATTCAATTGCAGGAGACATTCATGACCATGCCTGTTGATAAAGAAGAACTGGCAATGTTCCGGGACTCGGTGATCAAGGTCCTGGAAAAGGAAGTGACGCCGCACTACGAAGCCTGGGAAAAGTCCGGCATCGTACCCCGGGAACTCTGGAACACCCTGGGCAACGCCGGCATGCTGTGTGTTGATGTGCCGGAAGACTGTGGCGGCATCGGTGCACCCTTCCAGTTCTCCGTGGTGGTGGGCGAAGAGCTTGCCCGCATGGGCTTCGGCGCCCTGTCCACCAACGTGATGGTGCACTCCGACATTGTTGCGCCTTACCTCAGCCACATCGGCAACGAGGAGCAGCGCCAGCAATGGTTGCCCAAGCTGGTCTCCGGAGAAGCGGTCGGCGCCATCGCCATGACCGAGCCGGGTGCCGGCAGTGACCTGCAGGCAATCCGCACCAGCGCGCTGAAGGATGGCGACGACTACATCCTCAACGGCTCCAAGACCTTCATCACCAACGGCCAGCATGCGGACATGGTGATCGTTGCCGCCAAGACCGACCCCAAGGCCGGTGCCCGCGGTATCAGCCTGTTCCTGGTGGATACCTCGCTGCCGGGTTACAGCAAGGGCCGGAACCTCGACAAGATCGGCCAGCACTCCGGTGACACCTCCGAGATGTTCTTCTCGGACATGCGCATCCCGGCGTCTGCCTTGTTGGGTGAAGAAGGCCAGGGTTTCGTTTACCTGATGCGTGAGCTGCCCCGGGAGCGCCTGGTGATCGGTGCCCTCGGCGTCGCCGCCGCGCGCGGTTCGCTGGACCTGACCATCGCCTACGCCCAGGAACGGGAACTGTTCGGCCAGAAGCTGGCCCAACTGCAGAACACCCGTTTCGAGATCGCCCGTATGGAAACCGATTACCGGGTCAACAAGGCCTTCGTGGACCAGTGCATCGACCAGTACGACCGCGGCGAGCTGGATGCGCCCACGGCCTCCATGGCCAAGTACAGCGCCACCGAAATGCAGTGCCGCGTCGCCGACGGCTGCCTGCAGCTGTTTGGCGGTTATGGTTACACCACGGAATACCCGATTTCCCGGAACTTCATCGACGCGCGGGTGCAGCGGATTTACGGCGGCACCTCGGAGGTAATGAAAGAAATTATTGCCCGGTCTGTGCTGGGCAAAGCCTGATTAAGGCAGACGAACTCACAAGCTGAAGGGCCGAGTGCCAGACGCCTTTCCGGGACTGTCTGCAGCATGGATGCTGCAGTCAAGCTTACAGGGACGTATTCACAGCGTGTCCCGGAAAGGCGTCTGGCACTTGGCCCAGCACCAAATTCGAGGGCATTTAAAATGAATGGTAACGACGTAGTAATAGCAGGCTCAGCAAGAACTCCCATGGGCGGCATGATGGGCTCCCTTAGCTCGGTGCGCTCCCCGGACCTGGGCGCCATCTCCATCAAGGCCGCCATCGAACGCTCTGGCCTCCAGCCAGCGGATGTTCAGGAAGTCATCATGGGCTGCGTGCTGCCTGCCGGCCTGGGCCAGGCCCCGGCACGCCAGGCCTCCCGCGCTTCCGGCATCCCGGACAGCTCCGGCTGCACCACCATCAACAAGATGTGCGGCTCCGGCATGCAGGCCGTGATCATGGCCCACGACCAGATCAAGGCCGGCACCAACAACATCATGATCGCTGGCGGCATGGAAAACATGAGCCAGGCGCCGTACCTCTTGCCCAAAGCCCGCGCCGGTATGCGCATGGGCCATGGCCAGGTGCTGGACAGCATGTTCCTCGATGGCCTGGAAGATGCCTACGAAGGCGGCCTGATGGGCGTCTTCGCCCAGCGCACCGCTGACAAATACGACATCAGCCGCCAGGCCATGGACGAATTTGCTATTGGCTCCCTGCAAAAATCCCTGGCCGCCATCGAAAATGGCTGGTTCCGTGACGAGATCGTTCCGGTGACCGTGTCCGGCCGGGGTGGTGACACCGAAGTCGATACCGACGAACAGCCGGGCAATGCCAAACCGGAAAAAATCCCGCACCTGAAACCCGCCTTCGCCAAAGACGGCTCGGTAACCGCCGCCAACGCCAGCTCCATCAGCGACGGCGCATCCGCCCTGGTGCTGGCCTCTGCCGTCGAAGCCGACGCCCGCGGCCTGCACCCCCAGGCCCGCATCGTGGCCCACGCCACCCACGCCCGTTTGCCGGCCGAGTTCACCCTGGCGCCCATCGGCGCCATCGAGAAGGTACTCAAAAAAGCCGGTTGGAGCGTGGATGACGTGGATCTGTTCGAGATCAACGAAGCCTTCGCGGTGGTCACTCTGGCGGCGATCAACGAGCTCAAGCTGCCGGCTGAGAAGGTTAATGTGCACGGCGGTGCCTGTGCACTGGGGCATCCAATTGGCTCTTCCGGCTCACGGATCATCGTTACCCTGATCAATGCCCTGAAGCAGCGTGGCCTCAAACGCGGTGTGGCTTCGCTGTGTATTGGTGGGGGTGAGGGAACTGCCGTGGCGATTGAACTGATGTAGAAGTCCACTCCGTAAGTTTGGGGCTCGCTTCGCGCGGGAGCGAGCCCCGACAAATGCCTCCCATGAGCACTCTATTGGCGCCAATCCGGTGCCTGAAACCGCTGGTTTTTTGGAGTGGCAGCCTAATGTCACGAGCTGGTTCCGATTTCCGTTCCATCCGAAAAAATCCCGCCTGAGACGAATTCTGAATATCGTCCCGCCCCCGTTGTTCGATTTCGAAATATCAAACCGAAAATTCTACCTCAAAATGCATCTTCGATGGCGACAGGCTGTGTCATCGGGCATTTATAAATCACCGAAAATCAGTGCCTTGATTGCTTTCTGTACATCCTGAATTCACACCTAAAATAAATACATGTATTTGATTTAGATGGTAAAAATTATCTTTTTGTAAGCGGAGTTTAACGTTTCGTTACGATAGGTTTCTGGCTGTCGGAACGCGGTGGTGAGGCAAAGCCATGTCCGGGTTGGCCCCTGCCACTGCGTTCTCCCAATTCGCCCCGAGGGTTCTGGCATTGCTTTCGCCAACGAATCTGATCGGGCTCTGCAAGGTTCACCGTTGGCGGGCCACTAAAACGACAGTCAGGGAGTTAGGGAAATGCGAATCAGTATTTTTGGTCTGGGGTATGTGGGTGCGGTCTGTACCGCCAGCCTCGCTCAGCGTGGGCATCACGTGGTTGGTGTGGATGTCTCTCCGGTCAAGATTGACCTGATCAACAACGGCAAATCGCCGATTGTCGAGCCGGGGCTGGAGGGCCTGCTCCAGACAGGCCGCAAGAACGGCTATATCACCGGCGTGATTGACGGCCACGTCGCAGTTCAGGAAAGCGAACTCTCGATGATCTGTGTGGGCACCCCCAGCAAGCCTAATGGTGACCTGGATCTCCAGTTCGTGGAAAAGGTCTGCGGTGATATCGGCAGGGCGCTGCGCGACAAGGGTGGCTGGCACCTGGTGGTGGTGCGCAGCACGGTTCTGCCGGGCACCGTTCGCAACGTGGTTATTCCCGCCCTGGAGCAGGCCTCCGGCAAGCAGGCCGGGATCGATTTCGGGGTCTGCGTGAACCCGGAATTCCTCCGCGAGAGCACCGCAATCAAGGACTACGATCACCCGCCCATCACCGTCATCGGCGAGCTGGATGAGCGCTCAGGGAAGCTTCTGGCGAGTATCTACGAGGATCTCGACGCTCCCATCATCCGCAAGCCCATCGAAGTGGCCGAGATGATCAAGTACACCTGCAATGTGTGGCATGCCACCAAGGTGAGCTTCGCCAACGAGATCGGCAATATTGCCAAATCCATGGGGGTCGACGGCCGCGATGTGATGGACGTGGTCTGCCAGGACAAGAAACTCAACATCTCCCGCTATTACATGCGCCCCGGTTTTGCCTTCGGCGGCTCCTGCCTGCCAAAGGATGTGCGGGCGCTGACCTATCGCGCCAGCCAGATGGATGTGAAGCACCCCCTGCTGAGCTCAATCATGAGCAGCAATAACGAGCAGGTGTCGCATGCCTTCAAGATCCTGGCCGGTTACGGCAGCCGCAAGATCAGCATGCTCGGCCTGAGCTTCAAATCCAATACCGACGATCTGCGCGAAAGCCCGCTGGTGGAGCTGGCCGAGATGCTGATTGGCAAGGGCTACGACCTGCAGATCTTTGACCGCAATGTGGATTACGCCCGAACCCACGGCGCTAACCGGGAATACATCAACCAGAAAATTCCCCATCTCTCGAACCTGATGCACAGCGATCTGCGGAGTGTGATCGACCACGCCGATGTGATTGTGGTGGGCAACAACGATGAACTGTTCGAGACGGTGATCGCGGAGGTTCCCGAAGGCAAACGGGTTGTCGACCTGGTGGGCTTCATGAAGACCACAACCAACGATGTGCTCGAAGGCATCTGCTGGTAGTGACCGGTTTGCGGATGCCCCCGGCGCCTGTTGAAGGGCGGGGGGCGTCTGGACTGGCACAGGCACGGAACGAACTTTCAGGAACCTGCGGCATGTCTTACATTTCCGACAATCCAGTATCCAGAGCCGGTGGCTGGCTGCTGTTTCTCGCGGCACTCGGAGCACTGGCTGTTTCCCTGCCAAGCACCTACACCGTGAGGGGCGGGGCGCACTTTCTTCTGGTGATCGGTGTGATTGGTATCTGGCGGTATTCCGTGGGTATCACGCACTTTCTGCGTGCAATGTATTTCCTCAAATGGGCGTATCCCCGGCTTCGGCGCCAGGCACGGGCGCTCGGCGAACTGGCTGCGCCTTCGCACGTCTATCTGATGGTGACCAGTTTCCGGATTGATTCTGGTACCACCGCCATGGTGTATCGCTCAATTATCAGCGAGGCCATTGAATGCCAGTGGCCTGTCACGGTTGTGGCATCGGTGGTGGAGCTCTCGGATGAAATGATCATGCGGGCTCTGTGGCGGAAGATGGCCCCGCCCGACCACGTTCAACTGAAGATTGTGCGCATTCCCGGTACCGGCAAGCGCGATGGTCTGGCCTATGGCTTCCGCGCCATTTCCAGGGACCTGCCGGATGAAAACGCCATTGTTGCCGTGGTGGACGGCGACACGGTGCTGGAGCCCGGCGTAGTCCGTAAAACCGCCCCTTACTTCCGGCTGATGCCCGATGTCGGCGCGCTTACCACCAATGAATTCTGCGAGGTTCGTGGCAGCTATTTGATGTCCGAGTGGCACAAGCTGCGGTTTGCCCAGCGGCACATGAATATGTGCTCCATGGGGCTGGCACGCAGGGTGCTCACACTCACCGGCCGGATGTCGATGTTCCGGGCCAGTGTGGTAACCCGCCCGGAGTTTATTGCCGATGTGGAATACGACTCTCTGAAGCATTGGCGGCTGGGGGAATTCCGGTTTCTCACCGGCGATGACAAGTCCAGCTGGTACAGCATGATGCGCCTGGGGTACGACACCTTCTATGTGCCTGACGCTTCCATCCGTACCGTGGAACATCCACCCGATCCGAGCTTCCTCCGGTCTGCCCGGCAACTGATGTTCCGCTGGTACGGCAACTCACTGCGCCAGAATTCCAGGGCAACCGGTTTGGGCCCACGGCGCTTGGGATGGTTTACCTGGTACGTGCTGTTCGATCAGCGCATCTCCATGTGGACCAGCATTCTGGGCCTGACCGCCGCGATTGTGGCTGCGATCAAGTATACCGGGCTGGTGTTGGTGGCCTACCTGTTGTGGATCGGTCTGACCCGGTTGTTGCTGAGCCTTTTGCTGACTGCCACCGGACACCCGGTGGGGCCGGCCTACCCATGCATTCTCTATTTCAATCAGATCTTCGGGTCACTGGTGAAAATCTATGTCTTTTTCCGGCTCGATCGCCAGTCCTGGACGCGACAGAAAACCCGTTTCAGCTCCGACAAAGCGTCGTTCCAGCAAAGGATGAATCGCTGGTCGTCGCGAATCATGACTCTGTCTGCGGGCAGCGTTTTTCTGGCGGTCGTCATGAAACTCGTCTGAAGCGGCAGGAGATGTTCTCTCATGCATCCATCATCGAATGAAAACAGATAAGGGCTAGAACAATGAATACGGCAGCAATTGCACCGCAATTCGTTCACGAATCCGAGGCTCAGCGGCAGTATGCCCGGGTCCGAATACCCGCACGGTTATTCGTGAAACTTGACGGCAGCACGCACAAATTTCCGGTGTCCGACCTCTCTGCTGGAGGCTTCAGTGTGAACACCGGGCTGGAATCCTTCCGCCAGGGGAGAGTTTACAACGGGCGTCTGGTTTTCAAGGTCGACGGCTTTGATTTTGCAATAGAAGTCAGCTTCGTGCCCCGGAATTTCGATTCCGGCAATGACCGTTGCGGTTGCGAGTTCCAGAATCTGGGAGCCCGCGAGGTCTCGGCATTGCGTTACCTGATAACAGCATTTCTCAGTGGCGAAGTGGTGTCTGCCGGTGACGTTCTCAACACCTTGTCCCGCGAGAATTTCACCAAGGCGCGGAAAAGCAAGGGCAGCCAGGACCTCGGTTTTTTCGGCAAGCTCAGGGCCATGGTTGGCAGTCTGATTGTGATGCTGATCGGGCTGTTTGCCATCAGCTTCGTGGCCTCTGAACTGTGGGATATCTATTTCGTGACCAAGGCGGAATCCGCGATGGTGGCGTCCGAGCAGATTCCTGTGCGCATTCCCAAAGATGCCAAGGTCACCACGCTGGTCAAGCAGGGCCAGGAGGTCAAGGCGGGGGAAGCCATCGCCACCTTCGACGCTCCCATGCTGTCGTACGTCAATGACCTGGTGGGCGAGGGTAGTTACAGCGTCGGGCAGATCGAGGAATTGCTGGATCAGCGGGTGCGCGGAACCTTGACCAGCCCCTGTGACTGCAAGGTGCTTAATCTCCGGCCGGCGGAAAACCAGTACATGAGCAAAGGTGAGCAGCTCGCGATTGTGGCGCCCATGGATGCCACCGCCCATGTGATCGCCAACTTCCTGTTTGAACAGGGCGAAAAGCTTGAGGAAGGGCAACAGGTGACACTGCGGTTGCCCAATGGCGTGGAACAGACCGGCCACATCACCTCGCTGTATGTGAACAGCCAGGCTCAGGGGGGGGCGATTGATGTTATCAGCGCCTTCATTGAGTCTGACCAGCCCCTGCCGACAGGTGCGATTGGGCGTCCTATCGGGGTCACGGTCGATCAGTTCCGGCTGCCGAGTCTGGATAAAGTGGTTGATCGGTTTGTGGAAGGCTGAGGGGTTGCCAAGCATGTTCCGTCAAGGATGCGTTATAAGCCTTCTATCCCTGGCCCTGGCCGGGTGTGGCAATCTCCCCGACATTCAGCGGGCAGAGCGGGCAGCGGCCAGCGGCAATGTCGAACAGGCCCGGGCACAGCTTGAGGAGCTGGCCCGTTTTGGCCTGGCCGATGCCCAGGTTGAACTTGGGGATCTATACGCCGAGGCGGATACGCCGGAGGCCCGTCAAAAAGCCCTGAGCTGGTACCGGAAAGCGGCCAAACAGGGCAGTGAACGCGCCAGCATCCGGATCGGCAAAATGAATGCCCGGGAGGGCATGACCCCCGAACAGCGGGCCAACGGTGCGAAATACCTCAGGAAAGCACTGGCGGAAGGCGACAAGTCGGCGCTGATACCGCTGGTGAACCTGTACATGAACTACCCCGGGGAATTTCCCGGCCGCGAGCCGCTGGAACTGATCAAACAGGCCCGTTCCGCCGGCGACCCCCGTGGCGATATGGCCCTGGCGCGCTACTACCTGCTGAACGGCCAGTTCGACGCTCGGGCGGAAGAGATCGAAGCCCTGTGCGTGCCCATTGCCGAGGCTCAGCCCGACTGTTTTCAGCTACTGGCCCGGGTCTATCTGTCCCAGGGGCGCAGCGACGACCTCAAGGCGCTGGTTGACCGGGCCACCAGCGCGTGGCGTGAAGGCACGATCGAGGATCGGGATCTTTACCTGTTTGCCCGCTGGCTGTCGGACGATGAATCGCCGCAGAAGCAGGTCGCCACCAGCAACGAACTCTTCAACCTGCTGATCCCCGACTACGTCCCGGCGCTGACCGCCAGGGCCAGGCTGATCATGGAGAACACCTACCTGGCGGAACCGAAGGTGGTGCTGGACATGCTCGAACGGGCCCGGGCCAACGGTGACCTGAAGGCCTCGCTGTCGCTGGCGCGGGCCTATGAACGGGGCGATATCGTCACAGCGGACCCAAAGAAGGCCATCAAATATGCCATGGAGGCGAGGGAAAAGTACCCCTCGGCGGATTACCTGCTGGGCCGCGTCTACAAGCGTGGTTATCTCGGCGAGCCGGCCCCGGAGAAGGCCAGGTTCTATCTGTTGAACGCAGCCCGCCGGGGCTTCCCGAAAGCGGATTATGCACTCGCGGAGCTCTTCTGGGAGGCCAAGGGTATCGAAGTCAATCGGCGCTATGCCTGGAGCTTTGCCCTGCTGGCCCATGAAGGTGGCGTTAAACGCGCCAAGGCCCTGCTGCTGGAGATGGTCCCGACCATGCCACACGACCTCGAAATGGCGGCCGAAGCGCTTCACAGGCGAGAACGCGCGGCCCGCCGCCAGATGCTCGCAGAAAGTACTCACGGCGCCGCCATGAACTCAGAACAAGGAGGATAAGCTCAATGCAGCTTGCAAAATATTTTCGGGTTAAGCGCCTCGCGCTTTCGGTCAGTTGCCTGGCCACTCTGGGGGCAACACCGGCCCTGGCCCAGTCCAATGATGAGAGTGAGTTGGATCAGAGCTATCCGAGACTGGTGGAGCAAAGCGTCCGGTCCAAAGTCAGCATCATCAGTGAGGGCGACCGGCGCCTCGGCCTGGGCCCGGATGGCGGAACAAAATCGACCGAAGCAGGGCTCGATATCAAGCCGGAATGGGTCTGGCAGCTCTCACCGAATTGGCGATCCAAATTGCGTCTTCAGGCCTTTGGTGCCACCGGTCAGGTTGATGTCAGCGACGAAATCGGCGGTACCACCACCGACGGGTTTTTTGCCCTGCGGGAAGCCTGGCTGGACTACAACGGGCTCAGTGACTACCCGGGCGAGTCTATTCGTTTCGGGCGTGAACGCTTGAAAGAAAACACCGGCCTGTGGTGGGACGACGACATCACGCTGGTCCGCTGGATCTTCGATACCTCTCTACTGGACAGCACCGTCGGTGTGGCCCGGAAGTTCGCCGAAATGCGCACGGACAGCAATGAACTCCAGGATGAGGAACAGGAAATTACCCGCTTCTTCGCGAAAACCCGCTGGCAGTGGCGCAAGAATCATTACCTGGGATTTCTGGTGACCCATGGCCAGGGTTCCGGCGACCAGGCCCAAGAAGCCGCAGAGCGTGGCCAGTCGTCTGACGAGATGTATACCGAATCACTCACCTGGGCGGCGGTTCAGGCCGATCAGGCCTACTTCGACTGGCACTCCCATGATGCTTTTCAGTATTTCGCCCAGGTTGGGGCGGTGCGAGGCACCGATTCCGTGGTTGGCCAGGACAGCGCTGCCCCCAGTGGCTACCGGGCCCGGGAACGGGATGTTGCCGGGTGGGCGGCGGATCTGGGTGTGCGGGCCCAACTGATGGATACGCCCCGCTGGGTTATCGGTGCCCACGGTGCCTATGCCTCCGGTGGCAGTGAACGGGGCGATACGGACGCGTTCCGGCAGACCAGCCTGGCGAGCAACCGCTCGCGCTTCACCGGCACCCGCTCGCAGGTCCAGCGCTTTGGTGAGGCAATCCAGCCGGAATGGAGCAATCTCAAGGTGGCCACGATCTACACCGCGCTATCTGACCGGGATACCTGGGATGCCAACCTGATCTACCACCGTTACTGGCTGGCCGACCAGGCCGGCACCCTCCGCTCGGATCTCATCGAGCCCGGCTTTACCGGCACCAGCGACGACCTTGGCCAATCGGTGGATCTGGTGCTGGGTTACTACGGCGATGACGCCACCTCGTGGGCACCTTTTGATGTCCGTCTGAGCGGTGGCGTGTTCATGCCGGGCGATGCCTATGGCGAGCAGGCCGATGACCTCAGGCATCGGGTGGTTCTGGATGTGTCCAAACGGTTTTGAGGAGAACGCATGAAAACCCCGAAAACATTGAGGGTTCTGTCTCTGTTGATCACGGTCCTGTTGGTACCGGGGCCGGCGAGCGCAGCCGCCGGGATTGCCGGCGAAACCGTCACCCCGCCTCCGGCAAAGGCGCCAGCGCTTGAAGACTATGGCTTGCAGATCAAGTCCGGCGAGGCCCTGTACCGGCCTGATCCCGTGCTTCCGGACCTGTCCCGCTTTACCCGTGAGGCGATAGAGTCCCGGCTGGCCGGGCGCCCCGATCAGGAACCCAGCGTCACGGTGGAACGTATCGGTGATGTCAGTGCACTGGGCGACTTTGTCGACGAGGGCCGGGCCCGGGAATGGGTAATCCGCCAGTTCTCCCACCCCCAGGCAATCCTGGTGAACAGCGGCAAGGTAACGCTGGAAGACGTTTACCGGCAGGTCGATGACGCCCGCTATATGGAGCGGGTGGGCGACGGCACTTACATTGTCCGGCTGCCGCTTGTGGTCCGCCATGGCGCGACGCTGGTGATTCGTGACCAGACGCTGCGGCTGTCCGAGGAGCGGGGGGCGTTCTTCGCAAATGATGGCTGGTTGTTTGTCATCGACAGCAAAATCCTGGGCTGGCGGGAACAAGCCAACGGCCCGGCCACCTTCCGGAAAAAAACGGATTTCCGCCCGTTTTTCGTTGGCTGGGGCGGCAGTGAGACCTTCATTCTGGGAACCACCATGGCCAGCCTGGGATACCACCAGAGTAAGTCCTATGGTTTTGCCATTGCCCAGTATTCGGACTTTGACAACGCCCGCCTGCAACGCAGTGCGCCCCATGCCTGGGTGGTGGAGTCTACCTTCGAGGACCTTTACTACGGCTTTTACTGCTATGAAGCCAAAGACGTGGCCGTCGTCAATAACGTCTACCGGGACAACATCGTGTACGGCATCGACCCCCACGATTATTCCGAGGGCCTGATTATCGCCGGCAATGAGGTGTACGGCACCCGGGAAAAGCACGGCATCATTATCTCCCGCCAGGTCAATAATAGCTGGATTATTGGAAATCGGAGCTATAACAACGGCTTGTCCGGCATCGTGCTGGATCGTCAAAGCCGTAACAACGTGGTGGCCAATAACGTCTCCTTTGACAATCATGGCGACGGTATTGGGCTGTATGAGTCTCCGGACAACCTGCTCTGGGGCAACCGGCTGATGAATAACCTCCGCAATGGTATCCGGGTGCGCAACAGTACCAACGTGGATCTGTACCACAACGTAGCGGTGCTCAATGGCACCTGGGGTATATACGGTCAGTTGAAAGACCTGTCGGCCACCGATCGTAACTTCAAGGAGGATTTCTACGATTACGAGGTCTCGATGGCGGTGGTCGGCGGCGAGCTGGCTTCCAATGCCAGCGGGCCCATTTCATCGGATAACCCTGAGTATATTGCCCTCTACAACGTGGGTATGCGGTTCCCAAGATCTGACGCGGGCATTCATTTTGAGGGTGTGCTCGGGCACTTCCAGACGCAGATTTTCGACGCCCTGCTGAATCAGGACCAGGCGGTTTTCATCAAACCGTCGGCCTCTGTGACAGGCAAGGTTACGCAGGTGGAGAACTGACATGGTCTTTTCCTCCAATATCTTCCTGTTCCTGTTCCTGCCGCTGTTTCTGGGGATCTATTACCTGACGCCGTTCAGGCACCGCTCACTGGTGATCCTGATTGGCAGCTACGCCTTCTACGCCTGGTGGCGGGTCGATTTCCTGGTGCTGTTCGTGGCGGTCACCGTGTGGAATTACCTGATTGGCCTGGGGATTCACCGGGCCGGTATTGGAACCGCCGGCGCCCGCAAGTGGGTTGCCGTGGGGGTCGCGGGCGATCTTGCCACCCTGGCGTATTTCAAATACGCCAATTTCGGTGTCGAGAGCCTGAATGAGCTGTTGGTGGCTGCGGGCAGTGAGCCGCTGGAGATGGCCAACATCATTCTGCCGATTGGCATTTCGTTCTATGTGTTTCAGGCGATTTCCTACGTGGTGGATGTCTATCGCGGTGACACTGAACCCACACGGAGGTTCGTCGACTTTGCAGCGTTCATTGCGCTGTTTCCCCAGCTCATTGCCGGCCCGGTATTGCGCTACAAGGACCTGGCGGACCAGTTTAACGAGCGCACCCACACCCTGGAGAAGTTTGGTGAAGGCTCGGTGAGGTTCATGCAGGGCTTTATCAAGAAAGTCTTCATTGCCGACTCCATCGCGCCACTGGCGGACAACGCCTTTGCGCTGGCCGATCCCACCATGGCGGATGCCTGGCTGGGCATCCTGGCCTATACGGCGCAGCTGTATTTCGATTTTTCCGGTTACTCGGATATGGCCATTGGCCTCGGGTTGATGATGGGGTTCCGGTTTCCTGAAAACTTCAATCAGCCTTACATCAGCCAGAGTATTACTGAGTTCTGGCGGCGCTGGCACATCAGCCTGTCGACCTGGCTGCGGGATTATCTCTACATCCCCCTGGGTGGCAATCGCAACAGCACCTTCAAAACCTACCGAAACCTGCTGCTCACCATGCTGCTTGGTGGCCTCTGGCACGGTGCCAACTGGACCTTCCTGTTGTGGGGCGCCTGGCACGGCCTGTTGTTGTCGATCGAGCGCCGGCTGGGTGTCCCGGGTAATCCGGCCGATTTCCGGTGGCTCCGATGGGCAAGCACGTTTCTGTTCGTGATGCTGGGCTGGGTGACCTTCCGGGCGGCCACGTTGGGTGACGCCTTCGGGTTCTACGGCGCCATGTTCAGTTTTGACGGTGCTGGCCTGAGTAGCCTGTACCTTCAGGGAATTCGTGATCTTAACCTGGCCATTCTTGCACTCGCCTACGGTGTGATTGCGTTGATGGGATTGCGCGATCGCCTGGGCCGGCGGGGTTTGCTCGATCCCGGTGCCATGGGGGGCATGGCACCGGCCTGGCGCTCTGCGACCGGACCGCTGCTGGTTCCGGTGTTTGCCCTGGCGGTGCTCAAGTTGTCCGCCGAGAGCTTTTCACCATTCCTTTATTTCCAGTTCTGAGAGGGCGCGATGACCAAATCTGCCGCAACCTTGACCGCCTTTCTGTTTATCGCCCTGGTGCTGGTACTCGGGGTGCTGTCCGTCCGGCCCCTGGCTGGCTATGAGGGGCCGGACAACCTGAGCCTGGTCAATGGCGAATGGGCGAGGGACCTGGAGAGCCACTACGACGACCGGTTCCCGGCCCGTGACCTGGGCACCAATCTCTGGGCTGCCATCAACTATTCGCTGTTTGAGGAGGGCCGGCTCGGGGTCGTGGTTGGCCGCCAGGACTGGCTGTTCAGTGACGAGGAGTTCTATCCGGCCAGGCCTGACCAGCATCTGGTTAGCCTTAATCTCGAACGGGTAACCCGGGTCAGCCAGTACCTGCGCGCCCGGGGTATCCCGCTGGTGCTACTGGTGGTGCCGGCCAAGGCCCGCATCTACTCGGAAAAGCTCGACGACACCCGGCCACAGCCTGTGATGACATCTCTTTACCAGCGGTTCCTGAGAACCCTGACGGCCGCAAACGTCGCGGCGCCGGATCTGGCCCCGGCAATGGAGCAGGCCCAGCGGGAGGGGCAGCGGGTGTTCCTGCGCACCGATACCCACTGGACGCCGGTGGGTGCGGATCTGTTTGCCCGGCATGCGGCGAGTTTTATCCGTGACCGTTTCCCACAGCAGTCCTGGGGAGAAAAGACCTATGTCACCTCGGTGGCGGAGCCGATCAAGCACCGGGGGGATCTGCTGACTTACATCCCGGTGGCCCCGGCGTTTTCCGAACTCGGCCCGAAACCGGATCTGCTCAAGCCACGGACAACCGAATTGGCTGCCAGCCCCGCCAGCAATGCCGGAGCCCTGTTTGGCGCAACCCGGGCCGCAACGGTGCTGGTGGGCACCAGCTACAGTGCCAATCGCCTCTGGAATTTCCCGGGGGCGTTACGGCAGCACCTGGGACGGGATCTGATCAATGTGGCGGATGAGGGCAAAGGGCCGATCCAGCCAATGACCGACTACCTGCAATCGTCCGATTTTCAGGATCACCCGCCCCGGTTGGTGATCTGGGAATTTCCTGAGCGCTACCTGGCGCAGCCGCTGGAGTCTGACCAGGCCCTGGCATGGTTCCGTCAGGCGGATAACCTGCTGGCCGCCAAGTCCGGCCGCAATTCTGAAACCAACCCGTGAGGATCATCACCATGAAAATGCTAATGCACTCTGCCTTGTTAGTTTTGATCAGTCTTGTTGTCGCCGTTAACACAGCCCAGGCCGGCGAGGATGCGTTGTACGCGGCCGAAGCACCGGACGGTGCGGCATTTATCCGAGTAGTGAACGCCGATGCCAGCGGCTCGCTGGCCCAGGCTGCGATTGGCGGCAAGCTTATCACTGAAGTGGAGCCCCTGGCGGCGAGCCCCTACATCTACCTTCCGGCCGGTACCTACCAGCTTGAGGTTGCAGGCCACTCAACCCCGGTTCGTATGGGAAAAAACGAGTTCTACACCGCGGTTGTGCTGGATTCCGGTGAGACGAAAGTGCTCAAGGACGTGACCTTCGATAACCCCCGAAAAGCACTGCTGTCGTTCTACAACCTGACGAGCGAGGGTGGTGTGAGCCTGAGAACGGCAGATGGCAAGGTTGCTGTCATTGAATCGGTGGATTCGCTCAACGTCGATAATCGCGAGATCAATGCCGTCAAGATCATGCTGGGTGCCTTCCAGAGTGGTGAGCCGCTCGCCAAAACCCCTCAGATCAGCCTTCAGCGGGGCAAGGTATTCAGTGTGTTTGCCATTGATGTCGGTGGTTCGCCACGTTTGGTGGTGGCTGAGAACCGGGTGGATACCTCGGTATGAAGCAGGGTTTGCCATATCGCGGGTTCTGGCTGCTGTTACTGGCCGCTCTGGTCGGCGGCTGGGCCTCGTCGTCCAGCGCTGTTGAGCCGCCGGAGTACGACATCCAGCGATGCTGTGATTTGTGCCCGGCGACCGCCTCCCCGGCAAGCTACGACACCAGTTATCTGAAGAACTTTAAGATGCTGGTACCGGGGGAGGACGGCTGGCTGTTCAGGTCTGAGGCCGAACTGGTGGAGCAGTTCGGGCCTGACCTGGAAGGTCTCAGGCACCTCAAACGGTTTGCGCAGCACCTGAAAAAGACCACCGGCACGGAGCTGGTGATGGTATTCCAGCCGACGAAAGGGCTGGTGCATCCCGACCGCTTGCCGGACACCTCACCGGTGCCGTTTAACTGGAGCCTGGCCCGGCATAGCTATGGGGCGGCGCTCGAACGGTTTCGCCAGGCCGGGCTGGTGGTGCCGGATCTGACCCCGTTGCTGGGGCAGCCGACCGGCGAGGAGGCCTATTACTTCAAGCGTGATCACCACTGGACACCCTACGGTGCCCGGCGCACCGCAAGACTGGTGGCTGACAGGATCAAAAAAATGCCCGTGTACCAGTCGCTTTCGAAACAGGAGTTCGTTACCTACCGGTCCGGCCTGATCCGCAAGGACGGTTCGCTGCAGGATGCGGCGCGCCGAATCTGTGGGTTCGCCTACGGCTCCCAGTATGTCGACGAGTTCCGCACGGAATCTTCCGGTACCGGGGCGGCAGCGGGCGCCAGTGCGCTGTTTGGTGACCAGGGGCTGCCACCGATCACACTGGTGGGAACCAGTAACAGCAAGGGCGCCCAGGATTACAACTTTGTGGGCTCGCTCCAGGAATTCCTGGGCGTGGAGATCCTCAACGTGGCGGTTGCCGGGGGCAGTTATGACGGATCCATGTTCGAGTATCTGATGTCTGACAACTTCCGCCAGTCACCCCCGAAGATTCTGATCTGGGAGGTGCCCGCCTACCACAACCTGGACAGCAGCGAATTTTATCGACAGGTGACGCCGTTGGTCAGTGGCGGTTGTGAAGGCACCAAGCCGGTATTGCAGGAAACCACAACCATAGAATCCGGTGTCAACGAGGTGCTCTACAACGGCGGTGGCCAGTTCATCGAGATGCCCAGCGACGACTATGTGGTGGACCTGCAGTTCAGTGACCCCGCCGTAAAGGAAGTGGAAGCCTCCATCTGGTTCGTCTTCGGTCGCAATGACCGGGTGGACATGGAATATGGCGATCGCGTGGAAACCCCGGGGCGATTCGTTTTCGAGCTCCCGGAAGGTCCGGACTGGAACGACGAGAAGTTCATGTCACTGGATCTCGAACTTGAACCCGAGCAGGTCAGTGAGGGGCTCACGGTCACTGCGAAGATATGTCGGCGTCAGGATATCTGACGCACATTCACCCAGTGGAAGGAGAGGATAGCCATGAAGATCCGACAACGGTCCGGGCCGGGACAATGGCGCCGGACACTTTTGACGGCAGCGGTATCCACAGTTTTCGGAGTAAGCACGGTCCACGCCGGCCAGTGCATTGAGGGCGAACTGCGCGCACCGGCGGGCTACTACCAGATTCCGGCGCGGGATGACGGTGGCGATTACGATTGCGAGCGGGTGGAGCCCCATGTGGGTGGCTTGTCATTCACCAGCAAGTATCAGGGCAGCGACGATGCCCGAAACGAACTCAACGAGGAGGCCCAGCTGGCCTACAAGGAGGCCACCGAAAAGATTCGCAGCTTTGAGAAAGCCGTGATCGCCGCCACGGACGATTATCAGGTGGACGGCGATGGCATACCCGCACTGAATTGCGTGATGGACAATCTGGATGCCTGGGCCAGTGCGGATGCGCTGCTGACCGACGATATCAATCATGTTGGCCAGGCGGTGCGGAAATGGGCCTTGGCGGCCGCGGCCAACGCCTATCTGCGGGCCGCTGCGTCTGCGCCCGAAGGGGCGCTTGACGCCGCTCAGTCAGAGCGGATTGAACGCTGGTTCCGGCAGCTCAGTGATGGCGTTCGCGCCTACTACACCGACCGAGACCCCGAGAAGGTCAACAACCATGATTACTGGGCTGCCTGGGCGGTCATGTCGGCGGCGGTGGCGACCCAGGAATGTGGTGACTGGAGCTGGTCGCTGGCGAAATTTGACGAAGCCATGGGGCAGATCAACCCGGAGGGTTACCTGCCCAGAGAGCTCAGCCGGGAAACCCGGGCCCTGGAATACCTTAATTACGCCATGCAGCCCCTGACGATGATCGCGACCTTTGCGGAGGTGAACGGCTACCCGCTGCATGATGACTACCAGAGTGAGTTCCACGCGCTGGCAAGAAACGTCGTTGCCGGACTTGAATCTCCGGAACTTGTCGGTGACCTGGTGGGGTATGAACAGATCACAGACGGGCTCTACAAGTCCTGGTCACTCGCCTGGATGGAACCCTGGCAGGTGATGTGGGGGGATGTCGAGGGCATGTCTGGCTTCCTGGAAGACCTGCGGCCGATGAAATCCACCCGGCTGGGTGGGGACATTTCCTATCTGTACCGGGTTGACCCGTTATGGCCCGTCGACGCGAGGCCCAACCCGCCGGGCGATCTCAAATTACGTGACACATAAATATCCCTGAGGGGCCCGGAGCCGTCTTCGGTCGCCCCGGAACCTGCCCACGGAATATCTCCGGGGCAGCCAATCGAAGAGCAAAGGAGCAGGACAATGATTCCAGTCATTCTCTCAGGTGGTAGCGGTTCCAGACTCTGGCCGCTGTCGCGCCAGGCCTACCCGAAACAGTTTCTCCCGCTGGTGGGAGAGCAAAGCATGTTGCAGCAGACCCTGAGCCGGCTGCCCGTTGATGATCTTGAAGCGCCGGTGGTGGTGGCCAACGACGAGCACCGGTTCATCGTCAAGGAGCAGTTGGCGGCGATCGGCCGGGAGCCCATGTCGATTTTGCTGGAACCATTCGGGCGCAATACCGCACCGGCGGTTGCGCTGGCCGCCATAGAGGTCGCCCGCAAGGATCCCAAAGCGATTATGTTGATCCTGCCGGCAGATCATGCCATAGAAGATACCGAGGCTTTCCGCGCTGCGGTCGTCAAAGGGGAGGAAGTGGCCCGATCCGGTGGCCTGGTGCTGTTTGGCATCACACCCACGCGCCCGGAAACCGGTTACGGGTATATCGCGGCCGGTCAGTCGGGAGCGGCGCCCGGCGGGGCCAGGCCGGTATCGCGCTTTATCGAGAAGCCAGATGCGGAAAAGGCCGCTGCGTTGCTCTCGGCCGGCGGCTATTACTGGAACAGCGGCATGTTCATGTTCCGCGCAGACAGCTATCTGTCGGAGCTCAAGAAACACAGCCCGGATATCTACGACACCTGCCTGCTGGCGGCCCGGAGCTTCAGCCGGGACATGGCCTTCACCCGTATTCCGCCGGAAATTTTCGAACACTGCCCGGACGACTCCATTGACTACGCGGTCATGGAAAAGACCTCCAGGGCCCTGCTGGTGCCCATGGACGCCGGCTGGAGCGATGTTGGCTCCTGGTCAACGATCTGGGACGTGACCACCAAGGACGACCAGGCCAACGCAGTGGTGGGCGACGCCTGCCTGGAAGGTGCCAGTGGCTGCCTGGTGCATGCCTCGGACAAACTTGTTGCCCTGCTGGGGGTCAAGGATCTGGTCGTGGTCGACACCAAGGATGCGGTGATGGTGGCCCACCGGGACAATGTCCAGGATGTGAAAAAACTGGTGGCCCGGCTGAACGGCCAACAGCGCCCGGAAACCCGGACTCATCGGCAGGTCTATCGCCCCTGGGGCAGCTACGACAGCATCGATACTGGCAACCGGTTCCAGGTCAAGCGCATCACCGTCAAGCCCGGTGAACGGCTGTCGCTGCAAAAACACAATCACCGTGCGGAGCACTGGATCATTGTTCGTGGTACCGCCGAGGTGACCCGCGATCAAGAGACCTTTCTGTTGTCGGAGAACGAATCCACCTACATCCCTATCGGCTCGGTGCACCGCCTGTTCAACCCGGGACGGATTCCGCTGGAGCTGATCGAGGTGCAGTCTGGTGCCTACCTGGGTGAAGACGATATCGAACGCCTGGACGACCGGTATGGCCGGTCCACACCGCAGGCGGATGTGAAGGAACAGGCAATTCCGGTGATGTCCGAACGGGTGTGAAACGGCTCGCAAACTCCGTTCCCGGGCCTGCCCGGGCGGAGCGTGCGTGATGGATGTTAACAGGAATTTTGGGAGACACTGTTATGGATTTGTCCTGTTTTAAAGCCTACGACCTGCGTGGCCGTGTGCCGGATCAACTGAACCCCGAACTGGCCGAGCGCATCGGCCGTGCCTATGTCGATCTGACGGCCGCGAAGCGAGTGGTTGTTGGCTACGATATCCGGCTTTCCAGCCCCGAGATCGCCACCGCGCTGAGCGCCGGACTCAAGGCAGCGGGCGCTGACGTCTACGACATCGGGCTGTGTGGCACCGAACAGGTGTACTTCGCCACCAGTTACTACAACATGGATGGCGGCATCATGGTTACCGCCAGCCACAATCCGAAAGACCACAATGGCATGAAACTGGTGGGGCCGGAATCCCGGCCGATCAGTTCGGATAATGGTCTCAACACCCTTCGCGACCGGGTTCACGGGCCGTTTGAAGATGCGCCGACGTTCGGGCGCTCGGAATGCCTGACCATTGAAGTGGATTACATCAATCACCTGCTGGGGCTTGTAGACGAGGGAGCGTTGAGCCCGCTCAAAATCGTGGTGAATGCCGGCAATGGTGGTGCCGGGCCGGTGATTGATGCACTTGCCCGACGGCTGCCGTTCGAGTTTGTGCGGCTGCATCATCAGCCCGATGGCCATTTTCCCAACGGTGTGCCCAATCCCCTGCTGGAAGAGAACCGGGCGGTAACCGCCGAGGCTGTGTTGCGCGAAGGTGCGGACATGGGGATTGCCTGGGATGGCGACTACGACCGCTGCTTCTTCTTTGATGAGAAGGGCCGGTTTATCGAAGGCTATTACATCGTCGGCCTGCTGGCAGACCAGTTCCTGCGCAAAATGGGCGGTGGCCGGATTATCCACGACCCACGCCTGACCTGGAACACCCGGGATCTGGTGCAGGCCGCAGGCGGCAAGGCCATCGAGTGCAAAACCGGCCATGCCTTTATCAAACAGAGGATGCGTGATGAAGACGCCCTTTATGGGGGCGAAATGAGCGCACACCACTACTTCCGCGACTTCGCCTACTGCGACAGTGGCATGATCCCCTGGCTCCTGGTTGCCGAGCGCCTGTGCCAGAGCGGCCAGACCCTGTCATCGCTGATTGATGCCCGCATAGAGGCCTACCCGGCCAGTGGCGAGATCAACCGGACCGTGGACGATCCCGCCCGGCTGATCGAGGCCATCGAAGAAATCTACGGCGCCGATGCGGTCTCGGTCGGCCATGTCGATGGCCTGAGCGTGGAATTTGAACGCTGGCGGTTCAACCTCCGCATGTCCAACACCGAGCCGGTGGTCCGGTTGAACGTGGAATCCCGGGGCGATATCGCCCTGATGAAGGAGAAAACCATGGAATTGCTGACTGCCATGGAGCAGGCCGGCCGCAACTGACCGCAAAAGTTGGTACAAACTCTGCTGAGTAACCTCTCAGTGTGTCCCGTACGCGCCCGCACAAGGAAGCCTGCACCTTAACAGTGCAGAAAGCCCGTTCAGGGCGGGGCGCGTGCCCTATTTCAATCACAATGAGAGGAACCAGTCATGATGAACAAGGAGTTGATGACCGCGAAGATCCTTGAAGCCAAAGCTACCCAGGGCGTTTCCTGGGAGGGCCTGGCCAAGGCCATCAGCATGTCCCCGGTGTTTACCACGTCGGCGTGCCTGGGCATGAATAGTTTGACGGAAGACAAGGCCCTGGCGCTCTGTGAAACCCTTGGCCTGGACAAGTCCGTGGCCGAGGCCCTGCAAGTGTGCCCGAAGAAAGCCTGGGATGGTGCCGTTCCGCAGGATCCGCTGATCTATCGCCTGTATGAGGTGGTTGGCGTCTACGGCGATACCATGAAAGAACTGATCCATGAGAAATTCGGTGACGGCATCATGAGTGCCATCGACTTCACCATGGATATCGAGAAGGAAGAGAATCCGAAGGGTGACCGTGTTGTTGTGACCATGAACGGGAAGTTCCTGCCCTATAAGGCCTGGTAACGTCAGGGTCTTTAACTTCGGAGTTTCCGTCCCTGTAGCCTGTGGGTTGAGGGGCGGGCTTGCGGGGTGGCAGGTGGAGTTTTTCTTGGAAAAAGTAACTCGCTTCGCTCAGACATCTTTTTCCGGCGAAAAATCCACAAGCCACCCCGCGCCGACGTGCAACGCGGGTTCACAGGTTTAAAGATTTGTGTGCTTTTGTAGGTTGGATTAGCCGCAGGCGTAATCCAGCAGTTTTTGTCGGATTACGCTTCGCTAATCCGACCTACAAACTTGTTCTTCAGAAATATCGATGCTGCCCGTCGGTAGGGGGTGGGGGTATCTTTTCTGACAGGGAAAAGATGTCTGAGCGCAGCGAGTTGCTTTTCCCCGAAGACAAGATACCCCCACCCCCGTACCTGCCCGACAAATCTCAGGCTGCAGAAAGGACGATACCCCCGAAGCCTCAGGCCGAACGAGACCGGGCCACAGAACCAGACCCCAAGGCAACCTCGGCAACCGTATGCAGCTTCTCCAGTTGCGACTGCAACATCGCAATCGGACGAGTGCCTTCCAGGGTCAGGACGATATCCAGATACTCCCCGGCGGTCTCCACTGCCATGGTGGCAATCCGGAACCCGCGTATGCGGACTACCTGGCAGAGCCGCTCCAGGGCCGCGGCTTCCTGGGTCATGCGGCAGTTGATGGTATAGCTGGGTGTCGAAGGCTGGCTTTTCGGGTTCATGCAACATGCTCCTTGCTGGCTTTGGACGTGCGGGCGGTTTCGTCGATCATGTCGGTATTGCTGGCGCCAGGTTTGACGATGGGCCAGACGTTCTCTTCCCGGCTGATGGCCACGTGCAGCAGCATCGGGCCGTTGTAGGCCAGGATGGTTTCGATGCCGCGGCGGATCTGGTCGGTGCGTTCGATGCGCAGGGCCGGGATATCGAAGGCCCGGGCCATGGCGACAAAATCCGGGTTGTCGTCCAGGTTTATCTGGCTTTCCCGGTTGTTGTAGAAGAGTTCCTGCTGCTGGCGCACCATGCCCAGGCACTGGTTGTCCATGACGATCAGTTTCAGCGGCAGGTTGTAGCGGCGGATGGTGGCCAGTTCCTGGGCGTTCATCATGAACGAGCCATCACCGGTCACGTTGATGACGGTGCTATTGCGGTCAGCAAACTGGGCGCCGATGGCGGCTGGCAGGCCGAACCCCATGGTACCCAGGCCGCCGCTGGTGAGGTGGTGGCGTGGGTGATCGAATTCGTAGTGCTGGGCGACCCACATCTGGTGCTGGCCGACATCGCAAGCGATCACGGTATCATCCGGGGCAATCCGGGAGAGCTGGCGGATAAAGGCAGGGCCGGTGATCGGGGCCATCGGATCATCGTTATCCGCCGCATGGAAGCCGCCCGTGGTATGCCAGGTTCGGCACTGTTTCTGCCAGTCGCTGATGGCCAGTGGCCTGTCCTGCAATGCTTTGGTCAACGCCTCGAGAATGTCATTCAACTCCCCGCGGATGGCCAGGTCGGCCGGGCGCAGTTTGTTGATTTCGGCGGCATCGGCGTCAATGTGGATCATTCTGGCGTTGGGGGCGAAGCCATCCAGTTTGCCGGTGGCGCGATCGTCCAGGCGGGCGCCGATGACCAGCAACAGGTCGCACTCGTCCACGGCTTTGTTGGCAGCCCGGGAGCCGTGCATGCCCAGCATGCCGAGGTTGTAAGGATTGTGTTTGCCGGGGTTGCCGATGCCCTTCAGGGTCACTACCGCTGGCAGGGCGGAGGATTCGGCAAAGGTCCGGAAGCTGTCCTCGGCGTGGGCCAGGCTGATACCACCGCCGGTATAGAGCAGGGGCTTGCGGGCTGAGCGCAGCATGGCCAGGGCTTCGGTCATGTCCGGGCAATTGCTGATCTGAGCTTCGGGCTGCGGGAGAGGCGCATCGGCAACGTCGGCCAGCAACAGGTCTTTGGGAATATCAATCCAGACCGGCCCGGGGCGACCGCTTTGGGCCAGTTCGATCGCCTCTTCCATGACGGCGGGCAGGCTGTCCGCGTCGTCAATCAGGTAGCTGTGTTTGACGATGCCCAGGGTCATGCCCAGTACGTCGGTTTCCTGGAAGGCGTCGGTGCCGATCAGGCCCGAAGGCACCTGGCCGGTGATCACCAGCATGGGGATGGAATCCCGGTGAGCGTTGGCAACACCAGTGATCAGGTTGGTGGCACCGGGGCCGGAAGTGGCAATACATACCCCCAGCTCGCCGCTGGCCCGGGCATAGCCGTCGGCGGCGAGGGCACAGACCTGTTCGTGGCGGCACAGCACATGCTCCACACCCACATCATCCACCAGCGCGTCGTAAAGCGGCATGATGCAGCCGCCCGGGTAGCCAAAAACCGTGCGGATGTTGTGGCGGTGGAACGCGTCAAGAATGTGCTGTGCGCCGTTCATGGTCGTTTTTCCCTTTTCTTTTGCCCTAAAAAAAGAAACCCCCGGGACCTTTCGGTGCCGGGGGCTTCTGGTGTCTTGTCAGGTTTGTCGCTATCTCACCCGCTTGTCCACGCAGAAGCCCCCGGACGGTACCACGACCACCAGGACAAGCTTCACAAGGACAATCACTGCGTTGAGATTCATAAAATCGACAGTCAGCTCTGAATTCGTTAAAAGATTCTGTGTAGAATCTACCCCACGTTTTTAGCCTGATGCAACCGATAATTATCGGTTTTTTCTGACAGCTTCACGAAAGGACTCAAAATTTCCATGACCAAAACAAAATGGGGTTCTCTCGGCCTGTCGCTATTGATTGTAATTGCCCTGGTGGTCTGGCTGGCCGCTGGCGAGGTGGAGGTGGCCCGTGATGAGGCTCCGGAACGCCAGGGCGGCGAAGACCAGCATTTGACACGGGTGCAGGTGGAAACCCTGACGGCAAGGCTCTATGAGCCGGGTTTGTTGTTGCAGGGCCAACTGGAGCCCTGGAATTCGGTCATGCTCAGTGCCCAGGTGTCTGGCCGGGTGGAATCCCTTGCGGTTGGGCTGGGCGAGCAGGTCCGGGCCGGCCAGACACTGCTTACGATTTCCGATGAGGGGCGAAGCGCTGAAGTGCTCCGCTGGCAGTCCCGGGTACGTCAGTTGGAAGCCGACCTGGCTGCCGCCCGCCGGTTGAGGGCCGACAATCTTGCTGCCCAGTCTGACGTTCTGACCCTTGAAAGCGAGTTGGCGGCAGCCAATGCCGAACTGGCAGTTGCCCGGCAGGCGGTCAGTAACCTGACCCCGGAAGCACCCTTCGATGGAGTCATCAACAGCAAGTCCGTGGACACCGGCGATTTTGTGCAGGTGGGCTCACCGCTGTTCCAGTTGGTGCAGGTCGACCGGCTCAAGGCGACCGCTCAGATTCCCCAACAGTCGGTGGCCAACGTAGTCCCCGGCCGGCCGGTTCGCGTCGATCTGCTCGATGGCAGACGGTTGTCCGGGGTGGTGACATTTGTCGCCAGCGCAGCCTCCGAGGAGACCCGGAGCTTTGCGGTGCAGGTTGCCGTTGAAAACCCCGACCGGCGACGGGTAGCCGGCGGCAGCGCCAGTCTCCGGGTCGCACTGCCAGAGGTGAAGGCGATGTTTATTTCACCCGCCTACCTTTCGCTGGGCGACGATGGACGCCCAGGGGTGAAATACGTGAACGGCGAGAACCGTGTTGCTTTTGGTGAGGTGAGACTTCTGAGCGTATCCACCGAGGGGGCCTGGGTTACCGGTTTGCCGGATGAAATCCGCCTCATTACCCGGGGCGGCGGTTTCGTCAGTGCCGGGGAGAGGGTGGTGCCGGTTAACGCAGCCGAAGACAGGGGTTAGGCCGAATGCGCGCGCTGATCTTTGCGGCCATTGACCGCAGCCGTACCACCTTGCTGACCCTGCTGTTTCTGATTCTCGGTGGCATCGCCGCATTTCAGGCTATCCCCAAGGAAGCCAATCCCGACGTCACCATTCCGATGATCTATGTGTCCATGACCCTGGAGGGCATCAGCCCGGAGGACGCCGAGCGCCTGCTGGTGCGGCCCATGGAGCAGGAGCTGCGATCCCTCGAGGGGATCAAGGAAATGCGTGGTATAGCATCGGAAGGGCATGCCTCGGTGATGCTGGAGTTTGATGCCGGCTTTGATCCGGACAAAGCCCTGCAGGATGTGCGTGAGAAAGTGGACACCGCACGCGCCAAGTTGCCCCGGGAAGCCGACGAGCCCCGGGTGAACGAGATCAACGTATCGCTGTTTCCGGTGCTGTCTATCGGGTTGTCTGGGCCATTGTCCGAGCGGGAGCTGATAACCATTGCCCGGCGGTTCCAGGATGCCATAGAGTCCATACCGGAAGTGCTGGAAGTGGAGATCGGCGGTGATCGGGAAGATCTTCTGGAAATCGTGGTGGATCCCCAGGTTCTGGAAAGCTATGGCATTGATTTCGACCAGTTGGCGTCACTGGTAACGCGCAACAATCAGCTGGTGGCGGCCGGTTCCCTGGACACCGGGCACGGTCGCATGGCCCTGAAAGTGCCCGGGGTGATCGAGACCATCGAGGATGTGATGTCCATGCCGGTCAAGGTGGATGGCGATACCGTGGTGACCTTCGGGGATGTCGCCATGCTCCAGCGCACCTTCAAGGACCCGACCGGTTTTGCCCGCATAAACGGGGAGCCGGCCCTGGTGCTGGAAGTTTCCAAGCGCGCCGGGGCCAACATCATCGAAACCATTGCCCAGATCCGGGAGCTTGTTGCCCAGGCCAGGCAACGGCTTCCGGACAGCCTTGAGATCCGCTACATCATGGATCAGTCCGAGGAAGTGCGTGACATTCTCAGCGACCTGCTGAACAACGTCCTCACGGCCATTGTGCTGGTGATTATTGTGGTCATTGCCGCCATGGGCCCGCGTTCCGCGGTAATGGTAGGGCTCACCATCCCGGGGGCATTCCTGACCGGGATTCTGGTGATCTGGAGTATGGGGCTCACCCTCAATATCGTGGTGCTGTTCAGCCTGATCCTGGTGGCCGGCATGCTGGTCGATGGCGCCATTGTGGTGTCTGAACTGGCGGACCGGAACCTGTCGGATGGCCAGACGGTGAAAGGCGCCTGGGCCGAAGCCGCGAGCCGGATGGCCTGGCCGATCATTGCCTCCACGGCGACCACGCTTGCGGTATTCGTGCCTTTGCTGTTCTGGCCCGGCGTGGTGGGCGAGTTCATGCAGTTCCTGCCGTTGACGGTCATTATCTGTCTGGCGGCATCGCTGGCGATGGCACTGGTGTTCCTGCCGGTACTGGGCAGCATCAGCGGTGGTCGTCGGGTCCGGCAGGGGCAGACAACCGGCCGGCTGATGCAAGGCTATCGCGGTTTGCTGTCGGTGCTGTTGAAGTGGCCGGGGCTGACACTGGTTGGCGTGTTGTGTGTGATCGCGCTGATCTACGCCGCCTATGCCCGTTTCAATCATGGCGTGGAATTCTTTCCCAGTGTTGAACCGGATTCGGCCCAGGTGCAGGTGCGCGCCAGAGGCGATCTGTCGGTGTGGGAGCGGGATGCGATTGTTCGTGAGGTGGAGCGGCGGCTACAGGGTATGCCGGAGGTTAAGGCTCTCTACGCGCGTTCCATGGTCAGTGCCAGTACCCAGATGGCACCGGATGTGATCGGAGTTCTGCAGTTCCAGTTTACTGACTGGTTCACCCGGCGCCCCGCCAGTGCCATTCTGGAGGATTTCCGCGCGCTGACGGCAGACATTCCGGGCGTTGAGCTGGAGTTTCGCAAGCAGGAGGGTGGCCCGAACGAGGGCAAACCCATCGAGCTGCAGGTGAGCAGTCGCTCGGCAGACAATCTCAATGGCTATGTGGACAAAATCGAAGCTCATATGCGGGATCTGGGTGGTTTTGTAGATATCGAGGACGACCGGAGCCTGCCTGGCATCGAGTGGCGGTTGCAGGTGGATCGGGAGGCGGCAGCCCGGTTCGGAACTGATGTGCTGGGTATTGGCAGTGCGGTGCGCCTGGTGACCAATGGTCTGATGCTGGCGACCTATCGCCCGGAGGATGTCCGGGATGAGGTGGATATTGTGGTGCGGGTGCCCAACAACTGGCGGGAGCTGGACCACCTTCAGCGGCAGACCATTCACACTGCCCGGGGCCAGGTGCCACTGTCGCAGTTCGTCGATCTTCAGCCGGGAAACAAGACCGGGAGTATTGTCCGGGTGGATGGCCAGCGCACCGTGACCATCAAGTCCGATCTGGCCCCGGGCCGTCGCGTGGACGAACTGTTGCGCTCGCTACAGGCGGAAATGCCCGAACTTCCCGAGGGCATTTCGGTAACATTCGCCGGTGAAAACGAGGATCAGCAGCAGGCCGCCAATTTTCTGGTGACGGCGTTTCTGGTGGCCATCGGCCTTATGCTGCTGATCCTGGTCACCCAGTTCAATTCGCTCTACCAGACCTTCCTGATTCTGTCGGCCATTGTGCTTTCCACCGCCGGGGTGCTTCTGGGGTTGCTGGTCAACGGGCAGGCGTTCGGCATCGTGATGGTCGGCATGGGCATCATCGCCCTATCGGGTATTGTGGTGAACAACAACATCATCCTGATCGATACCTACAACGAAATGCGCAAGCAGGGGCTCGCGGCCTATGAGGCCGCCCTGGAAACCGGCTGCCTGCGCTTGCGGCCAGTCCTGCTCACCGCCATCACCACAGTGCTGGGGCTGATGCCCATGGTACTGGGGGTGAATGTCGATCTCCTGACGCCTTCCCTCGGCGTCGGGGCACCATCCACCCAGTGGTGGACGCAGTTGTCCAGCGCCATCGCCGGAGGCCTGACCTTTGCCACCATACTGACGCTGCTGCTGACACCGGCACTGCTGGTGCTGGGTAACCGCTCGGGCCAGGCCCTCGGCAGGTGGTTTGGCAGGGGTAGCAATCGCTGAAACAAGCGACGAATCCACTCCCGGTTCTGTTCCACGACGCGCACCTGCTGATTGTCCACAAACCGGCATGTCTACCCGGTACACCACCTGGACCGGCCCACGTCCGGGATCCTGGTGTTTGCCATGTGGTGCCGGATCAGCCCGCGAAATAACGCTGGATAATGTCTGAAAACGGCTGGGGCCTGCTGTACCGGTAACCCTGCAGGTAGTCGCAGCCTTTCTCGAACAGCCAGGTTTCATGGGCTTCGGTTTCAACCCCCTCGGCTACTACCGACAGCCCAAGTCCCCCTGCCAGACCAATGATGGAGAGGGTAATGGCACAGTCGTTCTCATCATCCGGCAGGCCCTTGATGAACGACCGATCGATCTTGATCCGGGAAAACGGCAGGCTTTTGAGCCGGGAGAGCGAGGAGTAACCAGTACCGAAATCGTCGATAGCCAGTTCGGCACCGGCCGCGACCAACTGCTCCAGTACCTTGCCGATCACCCCGAAGTCGCCCTGAATGGAATCCTCGGTCACTTCGAACTGCAGTGCGCTGACCGGCATCTGCTGGTCCCTGCAAATCTGCTGAACCAGTTCCGGCAGCTCCGGAACCAGTACCTGCTCTGCAGACAGATTGACCGAGATGGTCGGCAGGTGGATGCCCCTCTCTCTGGCTTCGCGCCAGTTGGCACAGACACGTTTCAACACGCAGGCTCCCAACTGGTACATCAGCCCGGCGTTGCGCGCCACATCCAGAAACTCAATGGGCGAGAGCCAGCCGCGTTCCCGGTGTTGCCATCGAACCAGCGCTTCCATGCTTTCAACCGCTCGCCCTGTGCTGTCCATAATCGGTTGATAGAACACATCCAGAGAACCGGATTGCAAGGCCTCACGCAGGTCACTTTCCAGGGCGAAACGCGAGCGCGCGGTCATCTGTATTTCGGAATCGAACAGAGTGGATCGATTCCGGCCCTGGCGTTTGGCGTGATACATGGCGGCTTCGGCGCCCCGGAGCAGTTCTTCCGGTTCCTGGCAGTCTCCGGGATAATGGCAGATGCCCATACTGGCGCTAACGTTCAGGCTCTGTTCGGACACCCGGATCGGCTGGCGAATGCGGCTCTGGATTTCCCGGGTTACTTCCTCCAGGAAGCCGGGCAGGGTGTAGTTGCGGATGACCATCGCGAATTCATCGCCGCCGATACGGGCAAGGAAGTCCTTGCCGGCCAGTTGAATCTCTTTCAGCCTCTGGCCGATATCGGCAATAACCTGATCCCCCGCCTGGGGGCCAAGCCCGTCGTTGATAACCTTCAGGCGGTCCACATCAATCCAGAGCAAGGCCAGGCTGCCAGACCCCCGGCGCCTGATCTTGTGCACCAGGTGGCCGATGCGATCCCGCAGTGAGTCCATGTTGGCGAGGCCGGTGAGGGAGTCGTAACGCTTGACGTAGTCGAGGGCGCGTTTCGATCGTAGCCAGGCTTCGTGGGTATTCATCAGGCTGACGGTGTCAGCAATGGCGACCGCCAGAGAAATGTCGGGAACGGACCACTCCCGGCATTTATGGGATTCAAGGCAGATCACGCCGCTGAGATGTTCGCCATCGAAGATGGGGGCGTCCAGCATGGCGTGAATATTCTGGACCGACAGGTAGCCCCGGTCGAAAGACCGGGTGCGGGGATCATTCTGGGCATCGTCCACCGCAATCACCCGTTCTGCCGTAATGGCACGAAAGTACTCGGGGTGGTCAGACCGGAACAGATTGACGCCGGAGTCGTCCTGCGGGACGCAACTATTGCTGCCGGGCTGCGCCTCATCGTGCAACCATTCACAGGTTATGCGGTCGCGCTCGGGAGGAAACACCCAGACACTGGCCCGCTTCACGCCAAGCAGCCGGGTACACAATTCTGTGAGGGCGGCCAGCTTTCGGGGGCGGGCCATCTCGATGAAACCAATGTTGTGGCTCAGTTCCATCAGCGCCTTGTGATGGGTCACCAGGACTTCGCTGTCACGCATGGCCGGGCTCAATACAATGTCCTTTTCATTTGAAATACGAACGGCCTTGGGTCTTGGTTCGGTGCAGAGGGCAGTTTATTGCCGAACTTCCTGTAAAATATGGCAGTTGTCGGTATCTGTGTCCAATTCAGAGCGGATCCGTCGCTTTCACTCTACTGCATTGCAAAAGATCGCAACATGTCATTTTGCGTAGCTATGACTGAGTTTTGAATCAGTCGCTCCTTCCTGGCACTTTTCATAAACCCTGTCAGGTAATAAGCTGGCAGCCTTAACTTATTGTCAGCGACCCCGATGGAATTTACAGAACCTCTCGTACGCCACTTCCTTGGCATCTTTTTCCTGATGATCGGCCTGCAGTTTGCCGGCCGGAGCCTGGGACTGTTCCGGCGCATGCAGTTTTCCCACATCAATTATGGTGAGCGTGGCAGTGCGCCCTGGTGGCACCGGCATATCTTCAACGTGTTCCGGGCACTTATCCTGGGTGTTTGCGTGGTGCGGATTTTTGCCGACATTGACGGCTGGCTGGGCGTATTCGACTGGCTCTATCACTGGCCGGTGCTGTTGGCGGGCATGCTGTTACTGTTAGGTGCGTTCGCCGTCGCCAACTACCTGCAGGCCTATATGCACGAGGACTGGCGCTCCGGTATTGCCCCCGGCACTGACCAGCAAAAACTGCTGACCGAAGGGCCTTTCTCGCGTTCCCGGAACCCGGTGTTCCTGGCGGTAATGGCGGGGCAGTTCGGGTTTTTCCTGGCCCTGCCCAGTGTGTTTTCCCTGGTGTGCCTCATCGCCGGCGTGCTGGTGATTACCCGCCAGGCCCGGGAGGAAGAAAAGGCACTGGCGGACAGATTCGGGGAGGACTACGAGCGTTACCGGGTGCGGGTGCCGCGCTGGTTCTGACCGGGCAAGACGTTACGCGGACTTCTTCCGCGCTTCCTTGACCACATCGTAGGCATGGCTGATTTCCCGGGTGCGCTCCTCGGCCATTTCCCGCATGCTTTCGGGCAAGCCGCGACCTGCCAGTTTGTCCGGATGGTTTTCACTCATCAGCTTGCGGTAGGCCTTCTTGAGCTCCACATCGCTGGCAGAGGGCGCGACGCCCAGAACCTTGTAGGCATCACTGATCTGGTCCGCCGAGGAGGGCTGGCCGGCGCCGGCCCGATGGGTGTGGGCACCCCGGAGCATCGCTTCCAGTTGGTCGACCTGGCTCTCGGGCAGGCCCAGGCCCCGGGCAATTCGTACCAGCATCTCATGTTCGGCCGGATGCACCACACCGTCTGCGGCCACCGCGGAAACCTGCACCTGGAGGAACATCTGCAGGAAAGCGGGCTGCCGGCCGCTGGCCTGCAGGAACCGATTGAGCTCTGCCTCCAGATCGAAGCCCGGCTCCTTGCCCCGGTTGAATGCGGCCCTGGCCCTGGCTCTTTGCTCTTCGTTCAGGCGGAAGCGCACAAACATGGTCTCCGCCATCTGGATTTCATCCCGGGAGATAACCCCGTCGGCCTTGCAGAGTGCGCCCATTACCGCAAAAACCGAGTCAACAAAGCCGGACTGGATGCTCTGGAGCTTGCCGACCAAACGGCGCTTGAGACGATTGAAGGCGAAGGCGCCGATTGCCGCACCCACCAGAAAGCCCGTGAATTTGCCAAAGGCGTAACCGATCAGGCCGCCAACGATGATTGCAAACAGCATTAAATTGTCCTTACCAGGAATGGATCAGCTTACAGAATATACGTGTTTTTCAGCCCGGCTTCATGAAAAGGCTTTCATCGACGGGGTCGATCTGCTCGGGGCGCAGGTGCGCTTCGGCGTAGCGTTGGTAGGTGCCTGATCGGACAAACAGCTCAAAGGCAGCTCGATCGAGATGGCCGTCCTCCACCATCCTGTCCATGATGGTCAGTGACTCGGTGAGAGTCTTGCCCTCCTTGTAGGGCCGGTCCACGGCAGTCAGCGCCTCGAACACATCGGCAATCGCCATGATCCGCTCGGGAACGCTCATCTCGGCGGCGGTCAGGCCGCAGGGGTAGCCGTTGCCGTCCATCCGCTCGTGATGGGTTCCTGCCAGTCTTGGCACATTGGCCAGCCGGTCTGGCAGGGGCAGGGCGTCAAGCATGCAGATGGTCTGCACAATATGCTCGTTGATCTTGAAGCGCTCTTCGTCGGTCAGAGTGCCTTTTGCCACGGTAAGATTGTGTAGCTCGCCGCGGTTGTATTGGTATTCCGGCAGCGCCATGTCGAAGCCCCAGCGGTTGCGTGGGTCGTCCCTGCGAACCGGAGGAATATGTTCTCCCCAGGGCCTTAGATGCTCCGGTTTGTCTGCAAGCAGCGGTTCGGTGGCCGGCAGTGGCGGCGCCGGAACATCCTTCAGGGCCTGTTGTTCATCCGGTGACAGGCCAAGGCGGTCGCTGAAATGGCGCAGCCAGGTTTGTCGGCCGATGGTGCGGATCCGTTCGATGTCCGCCTCGTGCATGAACTCGCCGCCCTGATTGGACCGGGCGATAAATTCAAACTCGTCTTGCAGGCGAGCCCGGGTTTCCCGGCGTTCCCGCTCTGCCGCGGATTCATAGTCACCGACCAGGAGCCGGTTGAGATAATGGATTTCCGCATCCCGCCACAGCACTTCAAACCGGGTGCGTATCTCATGGACCCGGTTGTGGATGGTTTCCAGTTTGACGGCCTTGTCGACCACATATTCCGGGCTGGTGATCTTGCCGCAATCGTGCAACCAGGCGGCCAGATGGAATTCCTGCCGTTGTTCCTCGGTCATGCTGAAGGAACCAAAAGCCAGGTCGTCACTGACCAGGGCTTCGTCGACCAGCATCTGGGCAAGCTTCGGCACCCGCTCGCAGTGCCCGCCGGTATAGGGCGATTTGGCGTCGATGGCGTTGGCCACCAGCCGGATAATGCCTTCCAGAAGGGCCTGCTGGCTTTCAATTAGCTCCCGGGTTTCTATGGCAACGGCGGCGGAACCGGCAATCTCATCGACAAACACAATCAGGTCATCACTCAGTTGGGTGTTGGCGCCCAGTTCCATCTCGATTGCCAGCACGCCGATCAGCCGCTTGCGCCGGTTGCGCAGGATGGCAAATACCGGGTGGCCGGAGGTGCGCTGGCGGAGCAGCCGGATAACTTCATTATCGTCACTGTCTGCCGGCAGCCCGTCGATGGTTTCCGGCAGTTCCAGTTTCTGCTTCACGGCCAGCGTGAGCCGCTCCTGCTGGCGGCTGAACAGGTAAATGCCGCCCCGCTCCTGGCCAAGAATGTGAACGATCTGCTCCAGGATATCCTGCAGCAGGTTGTTGAGGTCCTGGCCCCGATTGAGCACGGTGGCGATGCTCTGGAAGCTACGGATGGTTTTGGCCATATCATCCAGCGCCACACTGAGCTGGCGGGCTTCCCGGATATGGGAATCGGACCGGATGGGCGTATCAAACCGGAACCGCGACAGCCGGCTGACCTGGTCGGTGAGGTGCTCCAGCGGGCGGCCGACCTGGCGGCCCAGGAACCAGCCGACCACCAGCAGAAGCAGGGCAATCAGGCCGGCGATGACCGTTTGCCGGGCCAGGGCCTGCCAGACCTCGGCCAGCAGTTCGTCGGCCGGAATCGCCACCGCGATGGTCAGCTCTTCTTGCTGAAGCGCGCCGAGCGGCTCGGTCATGCCGTACCAGTCCCGCCCTTCGGCCGTGAACTGGTTCACGGGGCTACCCGCAATGTCCTCTCCCGCCTGATTCAGTGCCCCGGCAATGGCCGGGCCGGGGTGGTTGCGGTTGCCGGAATCGGCCAGCACCTGGTGCTCCCGGTTAACAATCGCAATCCGGGTGTTGGGGGTTTGTCGCAGCTCCGCCAACTGGCTACTCAGGTCAGTGACGGTGACGTCGATCCCGAAGATGGTGCCTGCGCCGCCGGTCTCCGGCGACGCTTTGCGGGAGAGGGTAATGCCGGTCTCCCGGGTGGTGAAAAAGGCATAGGGCGCGGACAGCTCGGTTGATTCGGACACCTTCGCCGCCTTGAACCAGGGGCGAGTCCGGGGATCATAGGTGTAGGCGGGCACCGGGATGCGCTTGATCAGTTGCATGTCGGCGTTGTAGAACCGCCATTCCCCCGGGATCTCACCGGAACTCCGGGTAATGGTCTGGAGCACATAGCGGGTTGCTTCCGGGGCGTCGGGAAACTGCAGGGTGCCCGAACTTCGAACCTTGCGCAGGAGAACGAAGTCGCCGCTCGGATAACCGGCGTAGACCGCGCTGACGATGTTGCTGCTCTGCAGAATGTCTGCCAGTACCGGCAATCGCTCAAGGCGGCGGGCCAACGTCTGTGCGCCAGCGAGGGAATCGTGACTGAGAACCGCAAGGGCGGTTGATGGCGGTGCGGTGATGGAATGAATCCGGTCATCAACACTGACCGCAAGCTGTTTTGCCGTGGCGCTGGCGGCGGATACCTTGGCGGCCTCCATGCCCCGGAAGCTCTGGGCAATTAACACGACCGTCAGCACGAGCATGCCGAGGGTGATCGCCGATGCAATCAGAAGGGCCAGTGATATCTGGGCCGACTGGCGTTTTCGATGCATGGTTGATCCTTGCGGGTGTACATTGGCGTAAGACGACAGGGCATCGCCGTGGCACTCGATAGTAAATAGCGTAGACCCTCGCCGCTGTTTTTTCTGTTTTTCCATGAAAAGTCACAAGTTATGACACACGACCTGTTTGCGGAACTGCCACCGGAGCCGACCTGCGAAAGCCTGATGGAGGGTGCCGTGGTGCTGCGCCAGTTCGCCCTGGCGGAGACGGATCAGCTTCTGGCCGGCATTCGGCAAGTGACGGCCCAGGCCCCGCTTCGGCAGATGAAGACCCCCGGCGGCCACACCATGTCGGTGGCCATGAGTTGCTGCGGTGAGCAGGGCTGGGTGACCGACAGCCGGGGTTATCGCTACCAGCCAGAGGACCCGGTTTCTGACCAGCCCTGGCCGGCGATGCCGGAAGCTCTTTACAGGTTTGCCGGGAGGGCGGCGGATGCCGCGGGTTTTCCGGGTTTTGAGCCGGACTCGTGCCTGATCAATTGCTACCGGCCGGGCGCTAAAATGGGGCTGCACCAGGACAGGGACGAACAGGATTTCAGCCAGCCCATCGTATCGGTTTCCCTGGGCTTGCCGGTGGTGTTCCAGTTTGGCGGGCTGAAACGCAACGAGCGCCCCATCAAGGTTCCGCTCGCCCATGGTGATGTGGTGGTGTGGGGTGGTCCGGCCCGCCTGCGGTATCACGGGGTGTTAACCCTGAAGGCGGGCGAGCACCCGCTGACCGGGGCCTGCCGCTACAACCTGACTTTCCGCAGAGCCCGGTAACTCTTTACTGCAACCAGGCGGCCAGCAGGCCTGCCACCAGGGACAGTCCCATCGGCACGCCCACCAACAGCCCGGTCTGGCGGTTGCCAATGAAACCGGCCAGGCCGGATTTGACCAGATTATTGGTGGCGGCGGCGATTACGATACCGATCACCGCCGTGTTCATGGCCAGACTGTTGTTGGACATGCGGGTGAGCGACAGGGTAATGGCGTCTACGTCGGCAATCCCGGACGTGGCGGCCAGGGCGTAGATGCCGGCGTTGCCCAGCCAGTTTCCCAGAAACTCGCCTAACAGCAGAATGGCGGTAAGCAACAGCCCGAACACCAGGGCCGAACTGAGATCCAGAGGGTTCTGGTTCAGGGTTGGCTGGCTGACCTGGAGCTCGCGATTGTTCCTGCGCCAGATGAAAAAGGCCGGCACATACAGCAGGGCGCTCATCACCACGACTGGCCAGATCAGACTGGGCAACAGGTCCCGGTTGATCACAAAACAGTAAACCAGAATTCGGGGAAACATGGTGCCGCAGGCAATCAGGATGCCGGTGGCAAACTGGGCGTTCAGATGCGGATTTTTCGAGGCCTGGCGGGCAAAGTGCAGGGTGAGGGCGGTGGAGGAGCTCAGCCCGGCAAACAGGCTGGTAAACAGGATGCCCTTGCGCGTGCCGGCCAGCCGGATCGCGAAGTAACCGACAAAGGAGATGGAGGCGATCATCACCACCATCCACCAGATTTCCCGGGGATTGAGCACACCGCCCGGGCCCATTTTCTCATTGGGCAGTAGGGGCAGCATCACCACGGAAATCAGCAACAGCTTGAGCCCCGCGTCCAGCTCATAATCTTTCAGCTTGTTGACCCAGCCGTGTATCTCTTCCTTTTTGTCCAGAATGATGGCGGTGACAACCGCGGCGGCGGAGGCGATCACAGGGTCGACGGCAACCGCCACTGCGCCGAAGCAGAAGGTGAGCACCATGCCCACCATGCCGGTGATGCTGAAATTGCGAATATGCGCCAGCCGCTCACTGTAGGCCACAACCGCCATGGCCACCACGCTGATCAGCAAGACGGGAAACGCCCACTCGGTAATTTCCCGGGCCAGTAATGCCGACATACCGCCCAGCAGGCCCACCAGGGCAAAGGTGCGGATGCCGGCAATCCGCTCGCCGGATTTCTGTTCCCGGGCATCCCAGCCCCGCTCCAGGCCGATGATGGCACCCAACAAAAGGGCAACGGCCAGGTTGAGGGTGGTCTGGTTTCCGGCCAGAAACTGGGAAGCAACGTCATCCATGGGGTGGTGCAAGCTCCTCTTAAACAATGAATGTTCTGATGATAGCAGCAGAGGGAGTCGGTCGTTAGGCCTCTAAGAGTATACCCCTAACCGCCTTACTTTCCGGGTGGCGGTCTGGTAAGCTTCGCGACCCTGAAATTCGCAGTTACCTGATTATCATCAACCGTGCAGCAAACCAGAACCGTGACGATCCTTCCGCCCTAGCGTTCAGACTCCTCTTCCTCCGGTTAATACCCTGAGCAATATGCCTGTAGCCAACGTGAGATAGGTTGGGTGCCATCTCGCTTTTGTCTCATTTTTTTTCTCAGCAATCTGGAAACCCGAGATTATGGTGAATTCCTTAAAAGCCAACTGGCTTTCCAACATTCGTGGCGATGTACTCGCCGGTATTGTCGTGGCGCTGGCACTGATCCCGGAGGCCATTGCCTTCTCGATCATTGCCGGGGTCGATCCCAAAGTGGGTCTTTACGCCTCTTTCTGTATTGCGGTGATTATTGCCTTCGTGGGCGGGCGCCCGGGTATGATCTCTGCGGCGACGGGCGCCATGGCCCTGTTGATGGTGACGCTGGTCAAGGAGCATGGCCTTGAATACCTCTTAGCTGCAACGTTGCTGACTGGTGTTATCCAGATTGCGGCCGGTTACCTGCAGCTTGGCGGCTTGATGCGGTTTGTTTCCCGGTCGGTGGTTACCGGGTTTGTAAACGCACTGGCGATCCTGATTTTTATGGCGCAGTTGCCAGAGCTGACCAATGTCACCTGGCATGTTTACGCGATGACCGCAGCCGGCCTGGGCATCATCTATCTGTTCCCGCTGCTGCCCAGGATTGGCAAGATTTTACCGTCACCCCTGGTGTGCATCGTTGTTCTGACCGGCGTTGCCATGTACCTGAATCTGGACATCCGCACCGTAGGTGATATGGGCGAGTTGCCGGATACGCTGCCGATTTTCCTGTGGCCCGATGTGCCCCTGAACCTGGAAACCCTGATGATTATCCTGCCTTATTCCGTGGGGCTGGCCGTTGTTGGTTTGCTGGAATCCATGATGACCGCAACCATCGTGGACGACCTGACGGATACCACCAGTGACCGCAATCGTGAGTGTAAGGGGCAGGGCATTGCCAACATCGGCTCTGGCCTGCTCGGTGGTATGGCCGGCTGCGCCATGATTGGGCAGTCCATTATCAACATCAAGTCAGGTGGGCGGACACGACTTTCAACGCTGACTGCCGGTGCATTCCTGCTGGTGATGGTAATGGTTCTGGACCAGTGGCTGGTTCAGATTCCCATGGCCGCCCTGGTGGCGGTGATGATCATGGTGTCGATTGGCACCTTCTCGTGGGATTCCATCCGCAACCTGCGCAAGCATCCTCTTTCCACCAATATCGTAATGCTGGTAACGGTTGTGGTTGTGGTTGCCACCCATAACCTGGCCTTCGGTGTGCTGGCCGGCGTGCTGCTGGCAGCCCTCTTCTTCGCTAACAAAGTGGGCCACTACATGCTGGTGGCCTCCGAGCTGGATGAGGCCACCGACACCCGCACCTATCGCGTTGTGGGCCAGGTGTTCTTCAGCTCCTCGGAAAAATTCACGGAATCCTTTGATTTCAAGGAAGCAGTCGATAATGTGGTGATTGACCTGAGCCGGGCGCACTTCTGGGATATCACGGCAGTGGGTGCCCTGGACAAAGCCGTGATCAAATTCCGCCGTGAAGGCGCAGAAGTTGAGGTTATCGGGCTGAACGAAGCCAGTGCCACGATTGTTGACCGGTTTGGCGTGCACGATAAGCCGGACGCCGTTGACCAGCTGATGGGGCACTGACATGACACAGACCAGAGAATCCAACAACGATGGCAGCCAGAATAACAATCACAAGGATCATGAGGGCGAGGTTGAGATGTTACGAGTAGTTGCCTGTATTGATGGCTCCCAGGCCGCCCCTGCGGTCTGCGATTACGCCGCCTGGGCCAGCAAGCACATGGAAACGCCCATGCTGCTGCTGCATGTGCTTGATGAAGAACGTTACCCGGCAGAACCGGATCTCGCCGGAAACATCGGCCTGGGCAGTCGTGAACAGCTGCTCGAAGATCTGGCAGAACTGGACCGCAAACGCGCCAAGCTGGCCCTGGAGCACGGCCATCACATGCTGGATGAGGCACAGAAACGGGTCAGCGGAGCCAGTATCACAGACGTGGTCCAGCGTCAGCGCCACGGCGACCTGACCGAGTCCCTGCTGGCGCTGGAAAATCAGACCCGCCTCCTGGTCATGGGCCTGCATGGCGAGAGCAGCTCCGAGCGTGATATCCACATCGGCAGCCAGTTGGAGACGGTGATTCGAAGTATGCACCGCCCAATCCTGCTGGTACCGGACGAATATACCGCGCCCCGCAGCGCCATGCTGGCGTTTGATGGCAGTGCCACAGCGTTCAAGGGCGTGGAATTGCTGGCCGGCAGCCCGGTTCTGAAAGGCATGCCGTTGCATCTGGTGATGATTGGACCGGATACCAACGACCGCTGGGAGCAGCTAAGGAAGGCCGAGAAAATGCTGGCAGGGCTGGAATCCGAGATCACTCTGGCAATCCGGGCCGGCGATGTGGAGCCCGCGTTGCACGCCTACCAGCAAGAGCACGGCATCGACATTCTGGTTATGGGCGCCTATGGCCATTCCCGCATCCGGCAGTTTCTGGTGGGCAGTACCACCACCACCATGCTGAAAACCGCCAAAAAGCCGCTGGTTATTCTGCGCTAACCCGTTCTGGCAATTCTTCTCTGGCCCTCTCAGGAAGCGAGCTGGGAGGAATTGCCAAAGGCCTTGACCTGGGAGACGAAGTCGCTGAACCGGGTGCCCTGGATCAGCACATGCTCTTTCAGGTACTGCTCGGCTTCCCGCTCCTGGCCGGTTTCTATGGCCCGAAAGATCTTCCGGTGCTCTTCACTTGAGTTGGAAACCCGATTGCGAGCCTGCAGTTGCAGACGGCGGTAGGGCTTCAGGCGTTGTTTGAGCTGGCGTGCCTCGGTTGCAAGAAACTGGTTGTGGCTGGCGGTGTAGATGCAGTTGTGGAATTCTTCATTTTCGTAGTAATAGTCGTCAGGCTCAGCCATGACTTCGGGATCTTCGCAGCGAAGCAGGGCTGCACGAAGGGCTTCCAGCTCAGCGGCCTGAATCCTTCTTGCTGCCAACCGGCCGCACATACCCTCCAGTTCCGCCATGACTTCAAACATCTCGATCAACTGATCCAGGCTCATTTTGGCGACGAACGTGCCTCTTTTCGGTTGTACGTTCACCAGGCCGCTCACTACTAACTGCTGTACGGCTTCGCGAATGGGCGTCCTGGACACGCCATATTGTCTGGCGAGGGCATCGTGGTCCAGCTTTTCACCTGGCAACAGGCGGCCGTTGATAATGTCTTCTTCAAGAGCGTCTTTCAGCTTCTGGGTATTCGAGCGTTTCATTGTTTTTTCCCTGCCCGTGGTAAAACCGTTTTGGTCATACTTTAGTCAATAGGTGTTGACAAGAATATACATCAAGTCTAATGATGTATACATCAGATCAGTCTGATTGATACTACAAAAACAATTACGGAGACAAAACGATGAAAATGCCTTTCGCTAAGTTGGCCATAGCGGCCTCCCTTTCCGTGTTTTTTTCCGGTATTGCTGCGGCGGATACCGTTTTGCGCGTTTCACACCAGTTCCCGGGTGGTAAAGGGGATGTCCGGGATGAAATGGTCCAGCTGATGGCCCGGGAAGTCGCCAAAGCTGACGTGGGTCTGGAGCTTCAGGTCTATCCGGGCCAGTCGCTGTTCAAAGCCAAAGAACAGTGGGGTGCCCTGGTGCGTGGCCGGGTCGACATGATTTCTCTGCCGCTGGACTATGCCAGTGGTCGTCACCCGGAGTTCTCGGCAACCTTGATGCCGGGTCTGGTGCGCAACCATGAGCGTGCCCAGCGTCTGAACGATTCCAAGTTCATGGATATGATCAAGAAAGTCATTAACGACGCGGGTGCCAGGGTGCTGGCGGATGCATGGCTTGCAGGCGGCTTCGCCTCCAATAAACAGTGCATTACCTCACCAGACACCGTTGAGGGACAAACCCTGCGCGCCGCCGGTCCGGCGTTTGACGAAATGCTGGCAACCGCTGGCGCATCGATTGCCTCCATGCCGTCATCCGAAATCTACACCGCGATGCAGACAGGCGTGCTCGATGGTGCCAACACCTCCTCAGGTTCTTTCGTATCCTACCGCATCTACGAGCAGGTCACCTGCCTGACGGCGCCGGGCGAGAACGCACTCTGGTTCATGTATGAGCCTGTGCTGATCTCCGAGCGTAGCTGGGACAACCTGAATGAGGAGCAGCAGGCGGCGTTGGCCGCGGCTGGCCAGAAGGCGGAAGAGTACTTCGCAAAAGAAGCTGCAGGGCTCGACCAGAAGATGATTGATGTGTTCTCCGAGAATGGCGTGAAAGTGGTCAACATGTCTCCGGAAAACTATCAGGCATGGCTCGATATCGCCAAGAAGAGCTCCTACAAAACCTTCGCGGAAAATGTCCCCAACGGGCAAGCCCTGATTGATGCCGCGCTGGCGGTGGAATAACACCTCGGTTACGGATTCTGTAGTGCATCACGCCCTGTCCCGGCCTTCGCCGGGCGGGGTTGTAACAACTTTCGCCGGTTTTCGTTTATGTCCCAATCTTCCAGTTATCGTCGAGCTTCGGAGCGCGGTATACCCGGTGGGTATATCCGCTGCATGGACGCCATATCGGTTGCCTCCGCTATTCTGGCGGGCGCCCTCCTTGCCCTCGGTGTTCTTTCTGTTGTCCACATGGTGTTCATGCGCTACGTGATGGGTGAGAGCACTGTCTGGCAAACCGAATTCACCACCTTTGCCATCAGCGCCTCCATGCTGCTGGGAACCCCCTATGTGCTTAAAACAGGTGGGCATGTTGCGGTAACGGTCTTGCCCGATGCATTGAAGGGATTGCCCAAACGACTGATGCGTATATCGGCGTCCCTGGTGGGCCTGGCCTTCTGTCTGGCTCTGGCATACGGGTGCTGGTATTACTTCTATGAGGCCTATGCCGCCGACTGGACCACGGGCACCGTCTGGAATCCGCCGCTTTGGCCGGCAATTTTGCCGGTGGCAGTCGGAGCGTCGCTGTTGTCGCTGCAATACGTCGCTGAAATTCTGCGGTTGGAGCTCTAATCATGGATCCGGTAACTAGCGGTATTCTCGTTGTTGTGGTTTTGCTGGTGTTGATGGCTATCGGAACGCCGATCGCGTTTGCGCTCGGGGCTGTTTCGCTGGGTGCTCTGGTTCTTGATCGTGGTGTCAGAGAACTGATCTATTTTGGTGAAACCTTTTTCGCCAGTGTGGCCTCTTTCGGCTTTGTGGCCATACCCATGTTCATCCTGATGGGTGCGGCGGTGGCGTCCTCGCCGACGGGCCGTGACCTGTATCGTTCGCTGGACCTCTGGATGGGCAAGCTGCCGGGCGGCCTGGCGATTTCCAACATTGCCGCCTGCTCGATTTTCGCAGCGCTCTCCGGATCATCGCCGGCAACGAGTGCTGCCATCGGCAAGCTGGGTATTCCCGAGATGCGCAAGCGCGGGTATCCCGACGGCGTGGCGGCTGGTTGTATCGCGGCCGGTGGTACCCTCGGCATTCTTATCCCACCTTCGGTGACCATGATTGTCTACGGCATCTCGACCGAGACCTCAATCGGCCGCCTGTTTATCGCCGGAGCTGTCCCGGGGCTCATGCTGGCGGGGCTGTTCATGGTCTGGACCCTGATTGCCTGCAAGCTCGCCGGTGGCTATAACACCCCGAACCCGGTGGCTGAGGCGGCCGCCCAGATCAAGGAAAATGTCGAAGGCAACCTCAAGGCCCTGGTGCGGGTGATTCCGTTCCTGTTGGTGGTCATGGGGATTCTGTTTGCGCTCTATGGCGGGGTGGCTACCCCTTCCGAGGCGGCCGGCGTCGGAGCCTTCCTGTGCCTGGGTCTTGCGGTCATCGTGTATCGTATGTGGCAGGTCAAGCCGTTGGGCAACATCATGCGCGATGCCCTTCGCGAGAGCGTGATGATTATGCTGATCATTGCGACTGCCGAGATCTTCGCTTTTGCGCTGTCGTCCCTGTTCATCACCCAGACCGTCGCCCAGGCCATTGCCGACCTTGAAGTGAACCGCTGGGTACTGATGGGTGTGATCAACCTCTTCCTGCTGGTAGCCGGTTTCTTCCTGCCGCCGGTGGCGGTCATTGTAATGGCGGCGCCGATCCTGTTACCGATCATTGTCGCAGCGAATTTCGATCCCTACTGGTTTGCGGTCATTCTGACCATCAACCTGGAGATCGGCCTGATTACGCCGCCGGTGGGTCTGAATTTGTTCATCATCAAGGGTATTGCTCCTGATATCGCGCTCAGGGACATTCTTATGGGAAGCCTGCCCTATGCACTCTGCATGATTCTGGGCATCGTCCTGCTCTGCTTCTTCCCCCAGATTGCCCTGTGGCTGCCGAATCTCATCATGGGCGTTGGCACCTGACACCAGAACCTGAGACATCACTATGAATATGAGTTTCTTGCAAGAGCTGTTCAGCAGCATCACTCAGCGTGAGGCGTTGCAGCGAAAATTCGGCACCAGGAAGACGGCCTACGACCACAAGGATCTGGAGACTGCCTGTCAGGAGTTGCTCAACAGTGACGGTGAGGCGGCCAGTATCGTTATGGCCAGCCGCGCGCTGGACATCTACGAGTCGCTTGATGACGACAACAAGCGGGCGTTTTTCGGGTCGCTGGCGAAAAACTTTGCAGCCGATCCGGACAAGATCGACGAAGCCTACCGGTTGTACAAAGCGGACCGTTGCAACAAGCACCTGGCAAAGCTGTTTGCGGTCAGTGAACCGCTCCGGCAGGAGCTTCTTCGGCGGCTCAACCTTGCCCAGGGGGCGACCTATGAGCTGGTGAAGATGCGCCAGGATTTCCTGAAACTGATGCAGGGTCACAAGGATTTTGAGCCGATAAACGCGGACTTCATCCACCTCTTCGGATCCTGGTTCAACCGGGGCTTTCTGGTACTCCGGCGCATTGACTGGACCACGCCTGCCTCGATTCTGGAGAAAATCATCCGGTACGAGGCCGTGCACAAGATTCAGGGCTGGGAGGACCTGCGACGCCGGCTGGATAACCGTGATCGGCGCTGCTTTGGTTTTTTTCACCCTGCCATCGGTGATGAACCGCTGATTTTTGTGGAAGTGGCGCTGACCAAGGGCATTCCCGACAAGATTCAGCCCATTCTGGCCCACGACCGTTACGACATCGAAGCCCCCCAACTGGCGGACTCGGCGGCGTTCTTCGGGATCAGCAATTGCCAGACCGGATTGCGGGGAATTTCCTTCGGCAACTTCCTGATCAAGCAGGTTGTGCAGGAGCTGAAGCAGGAACTGCCGAACCTGAAGAACTTCGTGACCCTGTCGCCACTGCCTATGTTCCGCAGCTGGCTGGAGAAAACCTATCATCCGGATTCGGGCCTGCTGACGCCTGAAGCCCAGGAGGTACTGAGCCATCTGGATAACCCGGAATGGACCAGCCAACCGGAACTGGCAGAACGCCTGAACGAGGTGGTACGGCCACTGGCTGCCCGCTACCTGTTGAAGGAAAAGAACGGATCAAATCTGCCGCTCAACCCGGTAGCCCGGTTTCACCTTGGTAACGGCGCCGAGCTGCACCGGATTAACTGGCTTGGCGATGTCTCGGAGAGTGGCATGAAACAGTCTGCAGGGCTAATGGTTAACTACCTGTATGTACTGGAAAATATCGAGCGCAATAACGAAAAATACTCGACCAGGGGTGAGATTGTCTGCTCCTCCAGTGTGCGTGAACTGAGCAAGCTTGGCCGGAAACTGTTCCAGGGAGAACTTGAGAAATGAACCAGAACCTGTTTGATACCTTCGCCACCAGGATGGAGGACCGCGGAACGGCGAACTTCATCACCACCCCTGAGGGCAAAATCTATTCTTACGCAGACGCGCTGGGTATCACCGAGCGGATTGCCGGTGCCCTGAAGCAGCTTGGAGTCAAACCCGGCGACCGGGTGGCGGTTCAGGTCGACAAAAGCCCGGAGGCCATTCTCCTGTACCTCGCGACTCTGCGCGTGGGCGGTGTATACCTGCCCCTGAACACTGGCTATACCGCCGATGAAATTGGCTATTTCCTGGGCGATGCCGAGCCTGCGCTGTTTGTGTGCCAGCCGGCGGCCCTGGAGGCTGCAAAGGCCGTTGCCGCCGAAACAGGGTGCCCCTGTGTTGAAACGCTCGGCACCAATGCCGACGGCTCACTGATGGATGTTGCTGCCAATGCCGAGCCGTTCAAGGGTATTGAAGCGCGTAGCGATGATGACCTGGCAGCCATTCTCTACACGTCGGGCACCACCGGTCGTTCCAAGGGGGCCATGCTGACCCACAGGAACCTGCGTTCGAATGGTATGAGCCTGGTCGAGGCCTGGCGCTTCACAGAAAACGACCGGCTGATTCACGCCCTGCCGATCTTCCATACCCACGGCCTGTTCGTCGCCTGCAACGTAATTCTTTTGGCCGGCGGCAGCATGTACTTCATGTCGAAATTCGACGTGGATACGATAATTGCCGCCATGCCGGAGGGCACATCGCTGATGGGGGTGCCAACCTTCTACACAAGGCTGCTCCAGGATGACCGCCTGACCCCGGAACTGACCGCCAACATGCGGTTATTCACCTCGGGTTCGGCGCCGCTGACTGCGGAAACCCACCAGCAGTTCGAGCAGCGTACGGGCCATGCCATTCTGGAACGTTATGGCATGACGGAAACCAACATGAACACCTCGAACCCGTACGAAGGCGACCGTATCGCCGGAACCGTGGGCATGCCCCTTCCCGGCGTGGAAGTCCGCATTACCAATTCGGAAACCGGCGACCATCAGCCCTTACCCCAGGGTGAAATCGGCATGCTGGAAGTGCGCGGCCCGAACGTTTTCAAGGGTTACTGGCGCATGCCGGAGAAGACCAAGGCAGAATTGCTCGATGACGGGTTCTTCGTGACCGGTGATCTGGCTTTGGTCGACGAGCGTGGCTATGTCCAGATCGTAGGCCGCGACAAGGACCTGGTGATCTCCGGTGGCTTCAACGTTTATCCGAAAGAAGTGGAACAGGTGATCGATGCCATGCCGGAAGTGATGGAGTCGGCGGTCATTGGTGTACCGCACCCGGACTTTGGCGAGGGTGTGACAGCCATTGTGGTGCTCCTGCCGGGGGAGAAGCTGGAAGAGGCCGGTGTCATCAAGGCGTTGGCGGGTCATCTGGCCAAATTCAAACAGCCCAAGCGGGTCTTCTTTGTGGAAGCCTTGCCCCGCAACACCATGGGTAAGGTCCAGAAGAAGCAGCTCCGGGATCAGTACAGGGACATCTATCAGGACGTTTGACTGGCCTTCGCTGGCGCCCACAAGGGTTTCCCCGCGTCAGGGTTCATTTCGCTTACCGGGAAACTGGGGCAGGTCATCGGTGATCTGCCACCAGTCCGCTTTGGAATCGGTGAACGCGTGGCCTGCCAATGGCGCATCCAGCGGTCCGTCAAGGAGCCCCGCACGCACACGAAGCACATCGGGAAAGCTATTTCTTCTGCTGAAAATCGGGGAGCCACAGCTTTGGCAGAAGACCCGCTCCTTGCCCGGTGAAGACTCGAAACGAGACAGGCTCTCCTCTCCGGTGAGCAGGTGGAACCTGCTCGCCGTCACCGGAATATTGGCCGCAAAGGCGGTGCCCTGGGCTCTGCGGCACTGGCTGCAGTGGCACAATTCGATCGGTGCCAGCTTGCCCTCAATCTCGAATGTGATCCGGCCGCAAAGGCAGTGTCCTGTGTTTTTCATGGTTATCTCCAGGTTTGATCAGGCATTGTGGCCTGCCGCTACACCAGACGCCCAGGCCCATTGGAAGTTGTGGCCACCCAGGTGCCCGGTTACATCCACCACCTCACCGATAAAATACAGGTTTGGACGTTCCAGCACTGCCATGGTTTTGGAGGAGAGCTGGCGGGTGTCGACGCCACCGAGCGTGACCTCCGCTGTGCGGTACCCTTCGGTGCCAGCCGGCTTGATCGACCATCGGCCCAGAACATCGGCAACCTGTTCAATATCGCTATTCTTGTAGCCCTGCAAGGGACCGGTCCAGCCCTGCAATTCGTTGAAGGCCAGGGCAAACCGCTTTGGCAGGTGCTGGGTCAGGTAGTTTGCAATGGTCGATTGCGGGCGGGTTTTCCGCAGGTTCAGCAGGTCATCCTTGATGCGGCAGGCCGGCAGCAGATTGATGGCCAGGCTGTCGCCCGGTTCCCAGAAACTGGAGATCTGGAGCATGGCCGGGCCGCTGAGCCCGCGATGGGTGACCAGCATGGGTTCCCGGAATTGCTGGTCGTGGCATTGCACATCGACAGGGCAACTGACACCGGATAATGGTGCGAGCTGTTCTTTCAGCTCCGGCTGCAAGGTAAAGGGTACCAGGCCTGCGCGGGTGGGCAGTATTTCCAGGCCGAACTGCTCGGCTACCCGGTAGCCAAAGGCGGTGGCGCCCATGGTGGGGATGGAAAGGCCACCGGTGGCGATCACCAGGGATTCACAGGTGAGATCGCCGGAGCCGACGCGCAGGCGATAGCCGGTGTCGGTTTCAGTAATGCGTTCGACCGTTGTTTTCATTCTCACTTCCGCCCCTGCCCACTCGCATTCGGTCAGCAGCATGTTGAGGATGTCCCTGGCGCTGTCCTTGCAGAACAACTGGCCGGGCGCCTTCTCCTCATGCTCAATGCCGTGGCGTTCCACCAGTTCCAGAAAGTCCTGGGGGGTGTAGCGCTTGAGTGCAGAAATGCAGTAGTGCGGGTTGTCCGACAGGAAGTTGGCGGGCGTGCTGTTCAGGTTGGTGAAGTTGCAGCGCCCCCCGCCGGACATGAGGATTTTCTTGCCCGGCTTGTTGGCGTGGTCCAGCACCAGCACCCGGCGCCCGCGATAGCCGGCGGTCGCCGCGCACATCAACCCTGCGGCGCCGGCACCGAGGATGATTACGTCGTACTGTGATGCTGAACCTGCCGCCATACTGCCCGCCAATCGAAGGAAAACGGCGGGCAGTATACCAGTCTCAGGGCAGGTAGACGGAGCCTTCCATGTAGAAGGCCGCCTGACCGGCGATGTCGACCCGATCGCTTTTCAGTTCGCAGCGCAGGACACCGCCCCGGGCCGAAATCTGCCGGGCGTCCAGCCGCGTCTTGCCCAGTTTTTCTGACCAGTAGGGCACCAGTACGCTGTGAATGGAGCCTGTCACGGGGTCCTCATCAATGCCTCCACCCGGAGCAAAGTAACGACTGACGAAATCGCACGCCGTACCCGGTGCGGTCACAATCAGTCCCAGATTGCCCAGTTGTTTCAGTTTTCGTATATCCGGCTGGGCAGCCCGCACAGCAGCTTCGTCTTCGAGAACCACCATGTAATTGGTGTCGTTTGGAACAAAGAACGCGGTATCAGGCGCACCTTCCAGGGCTTCCCGAATCAGTGCCGGCGTTGGCTGCTCCTGGCAAGCATAATTCGGAAAATCCAACACCAGCCAGCCATCATCTGCCTGCCGGACGGAGAGTGGGCCGCTTTTGGAGCGAAAGCGGATCTGCTCCTTGTTCCAGCCAAGTTTGTTGAAGATGACCCAGGCGCTGGCCAGGGTGGCGTGGCCGCACAAGGGTACTTCGATGCCCGGAGTGAACCAGCGAATGTGAAAATCGGCTTCGTCCCCTTCCGGCAGCCGCACGAAAAAGGCGGTTTCGGAGAGGTTGTTCTCGATGGCAAGCGCTAGCATGGTTTCGTCTGGAAGCCAGCTTTCCAGCGGCATAACCGCGGCCGGGTTGCCACCGAAAATCCTGCTGGTAAAAGCATCAACCTGATAGAGGGGCTGAATCATGGTCTTTTCTCCTGATCTGTTGTTTAGTTGGCTCGGAAAGCTGTCTCTGATGCTGCGATTATTGTAGAGAGTGAGCGGACTGTCATAACAGACCCAGACAATCTCTTTTTGAACCGGTACAGGTTAAAATTGAAGGTATCTGTACCGGTCATTTTCGAGGGTGTCTGTACTGCACGGACAGGCTTCCGTTCTGGTGCAATATATCGGTGGCGTCCGAACACGGGGAACTGTTCATGGGCATTCTTTACAATCAGGTGGCGGATCAGATCCAGGAGTTGATCCGAGACGGAGTCTACCGCGACGGGGATCGATTGCCGGGCGTGCGCATGCTCAGTCGGCAGTTCGGCGTGAGCATCTCGACCATCCTTCAGGCGCACCAGACCCTCGAAGCCCGGGGCTTTCTGCAGGCCCGAGAGCGCAGTGGCTACTTCGTAAGGCTGCCGACCGTGGATGCACCCGAGCCGGTCATGCGCCGGCACCGCAGCCGCCCGGTGCCAGTCAGCGCCCGGGAAATGACCCTGGACCTGTGCGCCGACGAGCAGAAGCGCATGGTGCCGCTGGCCACGGCGATTCCCCACCCGGATTACCTGCCGCTGCGGCAGATCCAGCACAGCACGCTCTGGGCGGCACGACGGGGCCTGGAAACGCTGGACTATGCCTTTCCGGGCAAGGAATCGTTCCGGCGGCAGATTGCCCAGCGGATGGCGACCCTCGGGGTGCCGGTAACCCCGGACGATGTGCTCGCCACCAACGGTGCCCAGGAGGCGATCATCCTCGCGCTGCGTGCGGTTACCCAGCCGGGTGACATTGTGGCGGTGGAGTCGCCGTCATTCCCTGGCATTCTGCAGGCCCTGGAAGTGGTCGGGCTGAAGGTTATCGAAATCCCGACGCATCCATCCGAGGGTCTGAGCCTTGAAGGCTTGCAACTGGCGCTCGAGCAGTGGCCCCTGAAAGCCTGTGTGGTGGTGACCAATCACAGCAATCCCATGGGCGCGCGAATGTCCGACGAGCGTAAGAAGCAACTGGTCTCCATGCTGGCGGCTGCCGCTGTTCCGCTTATTGAAGACGATATCTATGGTGATCTGCATCACTCCGGGGACCGGCCGAGACCGGCCAAGGCCTTTGATCGCACCGATAATGTGATTTACTGCAGCTCTTTTTCGAAAACCATTTCACCGGGTCTGCGTCTTGGCTGGATGGTGCCTGGCCGCTATATGGCCAGCGCCCGGCAGCACAAGTATTTCGTCAACTTGGCCACGTCTTCCATTCCGCAGATGGCGGTGGCGCATTTTCTTGAGCAGGGCGGTTATGATCGCTATCTGCGGTCAGCTCGTCAGCACTATCGCGAGTCGACAGAGCGTATGCGCACAGCCGTGGCCCGGGCATTTCCGGAAGGTACCGCTGTGAGTCGACCCCAGGGCGGGTTTGTACTCTGGGTGCAGTTGCCGGACCGTGTTTCCGGCACGGAGGTTTACCACAGGGCCAGGGCCGAAGACATCAACGTGGCACCGGGGCTGATGTTCTCCACGGCCAATAAATACGAGAACTGCCTGAGACTGAACAGCGCCAACCCCTGGTGTGAACGTATAGAGCAGGCCGTGGCAAGGCTGGGAGTGTTGGCTCACGATGTTCAGGCTGCGGCGGGTTAGGGCCGTTCAGTTCTTTTCCCTACGCAGGTCCAGCGGGTCGAGCAGCCCGGCGGCAATGGCGGTACCGGTGACATCCGGTAGCCGATCCGCGCCCAGGCGTTTCATCACCCGCGCCCGGTACAGGTCAATCGTCTTTACACTGACATCCAGCTGGTCGGCGATTTCCCGGCTGGTGTAACCCTGGGCCAGTGGCAGAAACACGTCCTTTTCCCGCCGGGTGAGGGTGGCCAGCAGGGCTTCGGTTGCCTCATCGCCCTGAAGCTGTGTGCCGGACTGGTGATGTTCCTGAAGGGCCTGCTGAACGCTGTCCAGCAGCAGCTGTTCGTTGAACGGCTTTTCGATAAAATCGAAAGCACCGGATTTGAACGCCCTGACTACAATGGGCACATCGGCATGGCCGGAGACAAAGATGATGGGCAGGTCCAGTCCTCGCTTCTGAAGCTCCTCCTGAACGTTCAGGCCGCCGAGCCCCGGCATCCTCACATCCAATACCACGCAGCCGGCTGTCTTGTTGCCCACCGCGTCCAGAAATTTCCGGCCGTCACTGTAGGCCTCCACGTTCAGGCCGACCGATTCCAGTAACCATTGGGTGGATTCCAGCATGCCGGCGTCGTCGTCAACAACGTAGACGGTGGTGGCGTCCGAGGCAGAGTGTTCACGCATTGGGCTGGTTCTCCGTGGTTGCGGTTCTGTGCTTTTGACTCTGGCTTGCCGGGAACCGGCAGATCAGGGACAGGCCACCGGTTGCGGCCGGGCGGGCATCCAGGAAGCCACCAAAGCCTTCAATGATCGAACGGCTCATGGACAGGCCAAGGCCCAGTCCCTGGGGCTTGCTGGTGTAGAACGGTTGAAACATCTGGCGGATGCCCTGCTCGTCCAGGCCCGGACCTTCATCCGTGACTTCAATGAGGGTTTCGTTCTGATCGTTGATGCAGGTGGTTATGACAATCTGCGCAGGTGCGCTCTGGGCTTCTTCGCCCCGGGCTTCGATCGTGGCTTCAATGCCGTTGCGGATCAGATTGATCAGTACCTGTTCCAGCAGCACCGGATCGGCGGTGATATCCCTGGATACGCTGATGACCTCAATTACGGCGCCGGTGTAAGTTTCCCGGATAGCCCGACTGGCAATCTCGAACCAGCGGCGGGATCCGTCCCGGTGGATGATCTCCAGGGTCATGGTGGCGTAGCCGTCATCCCGGAGCAGATTGCGGGTTTCCGTCAGTTTCTGAGTGACGTGGTTGCCGCGAAAGACCTCTTCGAGCGGTTTGCCCCGCAGTTCTTCCGGCCAGTAGCCCAGCAGTCGCCATGAGGCGGGCGTGGCATCGATAAAGCGTCCGTCCGGAGCGTGGCGGGATATGAGATCGGTGGTGTTCTCTGTGATCAGCCGGTACAGGCGGTTGGAACGGGTGGCCTCTTCCTGGGTCAGGACATCTTGCGTGGCGTCTCGTGCCCGTGCCAGAACCCGGGCGGTTTCGGCATCCGGGATGAATGTCCACATCAGGATGGTTTCGGAAAGCTCCGAGGGAATCCGGGATTCCACGTTTTCAATAGCACGGTTCTGCTCCAGCGAAGCGTTCACCAGTGCCTGGGCGTTGGTTGGCAGGAGCCTGTGGGGCGAAGTCAGGCCGGCTGTCTGGCACAGATTCCTGGCGGCACGGTTCCCCACCATGACGGTACCCGCCCCATCCAGGATCAATCCGGGTTGCGGGTCAGCGTCGTGCAAACTAAATACACTTGAAGGGGGAACATCGTTCATGGCTTATCTTTATAGTAAAGTAACTATAATACATTGGTATAATTTCTAGTATTTATTCTATCCAATACTATTCTGGCCAGCCCGAAGTATAGCCAGTTTAGCGATATTCCTGAATACGCCATAAGAACAACAGCACTGAAGAGGACCACGCAATGACCTCGATATTTGATCAGGGCCTGGCGCCCGTCGACGCCAACTACGCCGTTCAATCTCCCGTCGATTTTATCGAACGTACCGCTACCGTTTACCCGGAGTACCCCGCGGTAATTCACGGGGCCATCCGTTACACCTGGGCGCAGACCTACGAGCGCTGTCGCCGTCTGGCCTCTGCCCTCAAAGGGCGCGGCATCGGACGCGGTGATACCGTCGCCGTCATGCTGCCGAATATTCCCGCCATGGTGGAAGCCCATTTCGGGGTTCCCATGATCGGTGCGGTGCTGAATACCCTGAATGTTCGTCTGGATGCCGAGGCCATTGCCTTCATGCTGGAGCACGGTGAGGCCAGGGTTGTGATTGCCGACCGGGAATTCGGTGAGGTGATCAAGGACGCCGTCAGCAGGCTGGACACCAAGCCATTGGTCATTGATGTGGACGATCCCGAGTACGGCGAGGGCGTTCAGGTCAGCGATCTCGATTACGAAGCCTTCCTGCAGGAAGGCGATCCGGCGTTCCAGTGGAGCTTCCCTGAGAACGAGTGGGATGCAATCTCCCTGAACTACACATCCGGCACTACCGGCAATCCGAAAGGTGTGGTCTATCACCACCGCGGCGCTTACCTCAATGCCCTTGGCAACCAGGCCGTCTGGTCCATGGACATGCACCCGGTGTACCTGTGGACATTGCCGATGTTCCATTGCAACGGCTGGTGCTTCCCCTGGACCATCACCGCCATGGCCGGTACTCACGTTTGCCTGCGCCGCGTTGATCCGGAGAAGATCCTGCAGCTGATTCGTGATCACCAGGTCACCCACATGTGTGGTGCTCCCATTGTCCTCAACGCGCTGCTGAACGTGCCGGAATCCGCCAAGGCGGGCATCGATCACGACGTGAAGTCCATGACAGCCGGTGCGGCGCCCCCCGCACAGGTCATTGGAGCCATCGAAGAAATGGGTATCCAGGTGACTCACGTGTACGGCCTGACCGAAGTCTATGGTCCGGTGACCGTTTGCGCGTGGAAGTCCGAGTGGGATTCGCTGCCACTGCATGATCGTGCCCGCAAGAAAGCTCGCCAGGGGGTTCGCTATCACACTCTGGCCGGCACCATGGTCGGTGACCCGAACACCATGGAACCGGTGCCCAAAGACGGCAAGACCATCGGTGAGATCTTCCTGCGCGGTAATACCGTCATGAAAGGTTATCTGAAGAACCCCAAGGCCACCGAAGAAGCGTTCCGGGGCGGCTGGTTCCACACCGGTGACCTGGCCGTGTGGCACGAAGACGGTTATATGGAAATCAAGGACCGGCTCAAGGACATCATCATCTCCGGTGGTGAGAACATCTCCACCATTGAGGTCGAGGATACCCTATACCGCCACCCGGCCGTTCTCGAGGCGGCGGTGGTTGCACGGCCGGATGAGAAGTGGGGCGAAACTCCCTGCGCCTTTGTAACCCTCAAGCCGGAGGCCGGCCAGGTGAGCGAGGAAGACATTATCGCCTTCTGTCGCGAGCATCTGGCGCGGTTCAAGGTACCCAAAACCGTCGTCTTCTCGGAGCTGCCCAAGACTTCCACGGGCAAAATCCAGAAGTTCGTGCTGAGGGATCAGGCCAAAGACCTGGACTGATTCGCTGGCTGGCGGCGCCGCTCTGGTGCAGCCAGCGCCTCTGTCGCCAACCCCCTGTGTGTCCTTCGGAGGCCTTGTGCCTCCTTTTTTCTTCCTGGCTGCTGGTTTCCGGTTTCAATCTCCGGGCTCGGTTTTGGCGATATGTCATTTTGTGACAATTTGTCGAAGCTTTACCCGGGTTCCCTTCCTTCGTCCCGGATTTCAGGTTTAAACTGATCGGCGCTGATCAATTTTTCTCCACTGTTCATTACGGATAACAAGATTAAAAAACAGGAGGCAGTCATGACCATCAGCTCCACGCCCGAGGGCGTGTCCGTTGAGCCGAGGCATCTGCGGTTTGATGTCAGTGAAGATCTTAAAACGCTCTGGCACGGCAACGACGCCTTCCGGACGGCGTTTTTCAATGCCCTCTCGCTACAGTTTCCGGACGGAGAGCAGCAGTTCATCGATGCCGTTCGTCTGTACCGGGACCGGATCGACGACCCCAAGCTGAAGGCCGAGATTCGCGGCTTCATTGGCCAGGAGGCGCTCCATAGCCGCGAACACAAGGGCTACAACGAGGCACTGAAGGCCCGGGGCTATGATATTGATGCCCTGGACAGGCGGTTCCGAAAACACATGGAATGGGTGACAAAGCTGCCACCGAGCCGGCAGCTCGCGGGCACCTGTGGTGCCGAACATTACACAGCCGTTCTGGCCAATGCCATCCTGAGTCATCCGGAGTGGATGGAAGGGGCCTCCCCGGCCATGGCACAGCTCTGGCGCTGGCACGCCATCGAGGAAACCGAACATAAATCCGTTGCCTTTGACGTTTACCGGCAATGCGTCGGCAATGAACGACTGCGTCGGGTTGTCTTCCTGTTCGTTACCTGGAACTTCTTCAAGTACACCTTCCTGAACACCTGCAGCCTTCTGAAGGCGGATGGCAAACTCTGGAGCCTCCGTACCTGGGCCGGCGGCATCAATTTTCTCTGGGGCAAGCCCGGGGTTCTGCGCCAGTGCCTGCCGGAATTTCTGGCCTACTTTCGCGAGGGCTTTCACCCCTGGCAGCAGGACAACCGGGAACTCCTCAGGCGCAACCTCCGCGAGCTGGATATGACATTCTCTGCAGGAAAACCGGAGGGGTGCTGAAATTCCGGCCAGGTTATGCAAGACTGATCGGCATAAAAAATAATGACAAGAAAGGGCGCTTCCGGTTAAGGGGCAGCCCTGAGCTGGAGGCCCACCATGCGAGTTGGTTTGATCGTTGATTCTGCCTGTGACCTGCCTTACGAATTCAGCCGCAAACACGACCTGTTCATCCTTCCTGTTACTGCGGTGATTGACGGCCAGACCTACACCGACGAGCATGACCCGGTGCGAACCCAGGAGTTTTACCAGAGTGGCTTGCTGCAGAAAGGCCACCAGGCGGAAACTCGGGCTTACACCGCCGAGCAGATCCATGATCTGTTCATGGAAAAAATTGTTACCCAGTTTGATCTCGCCATTTGTGAAACGGTCACAAAAACCCGAAGCCTGATTTTCCAGAACGCTACCGAGGCCATGAACAGCGTGCTGTCGAATTACCAGAAGGCGCGGGACGCGGCGGGACGCGAGGGCCGGTTCTTCATGCGGGTGATTGACAGCAAACAGATTTTTGCCGGCCAGGGCTTGCTGGCGGCGCACACCCTCAGCCTGATTGACCAGAAGTTATCGAAGAATGCCCTTCGTCACGAAGTCGAAACCTTTACCGACAAGATTTACACCTGCGTGATTCCCCGGGACCTGCACTATATCCGTGAACGGGCCCGGCGCCGTGGCGACAAGAGTGTGTCGGCGCTGGTCGCCTTCCTGGGCAAGGCGCTGAACATTACCCCGGTGATCTTCGGGCAGGGCGCAGATGGCTTGCCGGCGGTCAAAACCCGGAGTTTTGATATGGCGGTGGAGAAGGTGATGAATTATGCCGCTGCCCGAGTGGAAGCCGGCCTGTTGACGCCCTACGTGAGCCTCTCTTGTGGCCTGACCTGGACCGAGATCGAGGATCTCCCCGGGCTCAACCGACTTCGGGATGCCTGCGAGCGCAATGGCGTGGAACTGTTACTCTCCCAGATGGGCATCACCAGCAGTATCTACGTCGGTCCTGGCAGCCTGTGCCTGGCGCTGGCCGCCGAGCCGCACAGCTTCAGCGAATTCCAGTAATCACCTCACCATAACCTGCGGCCGGCTTCGACTGGCCCGGCCGCAGCCGCTCTCCTGTAGTTTTGGCAAACTGCTGACCCGGGGCTTCGTGTTAGCCTCTGTGCATTGTTTTTTAATCCAACCACAGGACAACTGACGCCATGACCAAAGGCAAAGCGGATCTCGCCAGCCAACTGTTGGAGCAGCATGTGAAGCATGAGCTGGCCTCGCTCAAAGGCGCAAAGCTGCGCAAGTTTCTGGAGCAGGAGCTGGATGAGCTCTGGGGCTATGCCGGTGAGATAACCCTGAACCGCATCACCTCTGAAGAGCAGGTGATGGGCGTCATCCAGCGCATAGTCATGGATATGGAACTGGATGCCGGCATTCCCGAGCTTGCAGCGGAAATGGCCACCGAAGTGCTCAACGCCGAGGTGCAGTCCAGAACCACCCTGGGTGAGATCATCACCCGTGAACAGGCGACGGGCTTTCTCGAGGAGGCTCTGGAACTTCGGCAGCAGCGCGACCGGGTGATCAGCGAGATCATGGCCCACCCGGTTTACCAGGAACTGGTGTCCAACGTGGTCTACCACGGCCTGGTCAACTATCTGTACGAAGACAACCTGATCACCAAGTCCGTACCGGGTGTTGGCTCGATGATGAAGTTTGGCAAGCGCATGGCCAACAGGGCCGTGCCCGGTCTGGATGAAACCTTTGAGCGGCGTCTGAAGACCTGGCTGTCGGACAGCCTGCCCGGCCTGATCAGCCGCAGTGAGCAGTTCCTGCATCGTGCCTTGTCGGATGACGAGCTGCGGGACAGCGTGATGGCCGCCTGGGTGTCGCTGGAGGACCGCACCATCGCGGAACTGCACGAGGGTCTTGGCGATGTGGAATTGCAGGAGTTTGTGGTGCTGGGTTACGAGTTCTGGCTGCAGTTTCGCAAGACCGGCTACTTCGAGGGCTGCGCCCGGGCTGTGGTCTCTCACCTGTTTGTGAAGTATGGCGAGCGCCCGATCACGGATCTGCTGGGGGACATGGGTGTCACCCGGGAAGTGGTGATGGCGGAGATCGATGCCTACGCAATTCCGGTTATAGACGTCTTGCGGGAAGAGGGTTATGTTGAGGCCCTGCTTCGTCGGCGGCTTGCACCTTTTTACAAATCCGCTGCCGTGCGCAGGATTCTCCAGCAGGAGGCCTGATTTTTCGATGAGGGGTCGGGCCTTCTGGAGCGTTTCGTATCAGAGTTTGAGAGGGCATGATGTTGATCCCGGATCTGTTCTGGGCCTATCTGGTCGCCATTACCTTGCTTACCATCACGCCCGGTGTTGATACCCTGTTGGTGATGCGCAATACCGGCCGTGGCGGTTTTCGGGATGGTTGCGTGACCAGTGTGGGTATCTGCAGTGGGCTGTTCATTCATGCTGCCCTCTCGGCTCTGGGTATTTCCCTTCTGCTGGTGGAAACCGCCTGGGCCTTTTCGGCCCTGAAATGGGCCGGAGCCTGTTATCTGGTGTGGCTGGGCATCGGCTCGCTACGCCAGGCCCTTCGCCGTGGTGCCGCACCGGCGGCAAACGCGGAGCCGATGGCCCGCCGGGAGCTGACCGTGGCGGTGTCCTTCCGGGAGGGCTTGCTGTCGAATGTACTGAATCCGAAGACGGCACTGTTCTATATGGCCCTGTTGCCACAGTTTGTGGACCCGGCGGGTAACGCCTTTCAGCAGTCCCTGATGCTGGCCGGCGTGCATTTTCTGCTGGCGATGCTCTGGCAGTGCGGTCTGGCCTGGGTGATGGTCACTTTCCGGGGGCTGGGCATGACCACACGGATGAAGCGGGTGCTGAACGGCCTGACCGGCGGATTCTTCGTGGCCATGGGGGCGAAGCTGGCCAGCATCTGACGCCTTCGAAAATCAATCGGGCAAAGAAAAGGGAAGCCGCGGCTTCCCTTTTTCATACCCCGATCTGCGCTATCACTTCTCCAGGTACTGGAGCTTGTTCGGCTTGCCATCCCATTCTTCGGCGTCCGGCAGCGGGTCTTTCTTCTCGGTGATGTTCGGCCATTTTGCGGCCAGATCGGCATTCAGTTCCACAAACTGGACCTGATCGGCGGGCAGCTCGTCTTCCGAGAAGATGGCTTCGGCCGGGCACTCTGGCTCGCACAGGGCGCAGTCGATACACTCGTCCGGGTCAATTACCAGAAAGTTCGGGCCTTCGTAGAAGCAGTCTACCGGGCAGACTTCCACGCAGTCCGTGTATTTACACTTGATGCAGTTATCAGTAACGATAAACGCCATAGTCAGATCCCTGGTCCAGTGGTCGGTCAGTCTCATCAGGAGCGCCGTTCGAGCGCCGCCGTTATATTTTGGTGCGCGATATTGTAGGGAGCGACCCGCACTGCCGCAAGCGTTAGGCTGCTATAACCTTATTACACAGATCAATTTTCCGCTATTTCTTCATCAGGGCTTTCAATTCGTACAGCCGGTTCATCGCCTCGCGGGGGGTTAATCCGTCGACGTCCAGGTCTTTGAGGGCTTCTTCCACGGCGCTTGGTTCGACGCTCGCAAACATGTCGCCCTGATAGACGGGTTCACTAACCTGCCTGGCCGGTGCCGGCTGGGCTGCGTCGCTTTTTGTTGGCGTGGTGCGCGTCTTTGCCGGCGCCGCCGGGCTTGCGCTGCCTTCCAGATGGGAAAGCTGGGTTTTGGCGTTGCGGATCACATCCTGAGGCACGCCTGCGAGCTTGGCCACCTGCAGCCCGTAACTCTGGCTGGCCGGGCCGTCATGGACATTGTGCAGGAACACGATGCTGTCATCGTGCTCGGTGGCCGTGAGGTGCACATTGACGGCGTGCTGCAGCTCATCGGCCAGTTGGGTGAGCTCGAAATAGTGGGTGGCAAACAGGGTGTAGCAGCGGATTTCCCGGGCCAGGTGCTCCGCGGTCGCCCAGGCCAGTGACAGGCCATCGAAAGTGCTGGTGCCGCGGCCCACTTCGTCCATCAGAACCAGACTGTGCTCGGTGGCGTTATGCAGGATGTTGGCGGTCTCGGTCATTTCCACCATGAAGGTGGAGCGGCCGCCGGCGATGTCGTCCGAGGAGCCCATCCGGGTGAAGATCCGGTCCACCGGGCCGATCACCGCGCGGTTGGCGGGTACGAAGCTGCCGGTGTAGGCGAGCAGGGCAATCAGTGCCGCCTGGCGCATGTAAGTGGATTTACCGCCCATGTTCGGGCCAGTGATCACCAGCATGCGCCTCCGGGTATCCATCAGCAGATCATTGGGCACGAAAGGCTCATCCAGCAATTGCTCAACCACCGGGTGGCGGCCCTGCTCGATGTCAAAGCCCGGGGATTCGCTGAATTCCGGGGCCGAAAAGCGCAAGGAGGTGGCACGCTCGGCAAAATTGCTCAGCACATCCAGCTCGGCAAGCGCCTGGGCCGCGTCCTGCAGGGGTGCAAGCTGTCCGGCGACGGTTTCCAGTACCTCGTCGTACAGGCCTTTTTCCCGCGCCAGGGCCCGGCTCTTGGCGCTCAGGGCCTTATCCTCGAACTCCTTCAGTTCCGGCGTGATGAAGCGCTCGGCGTTCTTAAGGGTCTGCCGGCGAATGTAATCCACCGGCGCCTGGTCCGACTGGGCCCGACTGATTTCGATGTAGTAGCCGTGTACCCGGTTGTAGCCTACCTTCAGAGTGCTGATGCCGGTGCGTTCCCGTTCCCGGGTTTCCACATCCAGTAGGTACTGGCCGGCGTTCTCGCTGATGTTGCGAAGCTCGTCCAGCTCTTCGTCGAAGCCTTCCCGAATGACGCCGCCCTCACGGATAACCACCGGCGGGTTGTGGATGATGGATCGCTCCAGCAGGTCCGCCAGTTCGGGGTATTCGCCGATCGTGGTGGCCAGCTTGACGACATGGTGGGAATTGACCGGTTTCAGGGTTTCCTGCAGGTCTGGCAGGGCCTGGAAGGCGTCTCGAAGCCGCGCCAGGTCCCGCGGTCGTGCTGAACGGAGGGCGACTCGTGCCAGTACCCGCTCAATGTCCCCCACGGCTTTCAGCAGATCGTGCACGGGTTCGTAGTGAAACCCGTCCAGGAGCGCCGAAACGGCCTGCTGGCGCTGGCGGACAATCGCCACATCCCGCAGCGGTCGGTTCAGCCAGCGCCGCAATTCCCGACCACCCATGGAGGTGGCGGTACGATCCATCACCCAGGCCAGGGTGTACTGGTGGCCGCCCATCAGGTTGGTGTCGATTTCCAGATTGCGGCGGCTGGCGGCATCCAGGATCACCGCTTCATCGCGACGTTCACGGGTCAGCTTGCGAATATGGGGCAGGGCTGTGCGCTGGGTCTCCTTGGCGTACTGCAGCAGGCAGCCTGCCGCACAGACTGCCAGGTTCAGGTCTTCGCAGCCGAAACCGGTCAGATCCCTCACTTGCAGCTGCTGGGTGATCACCCGCCGCGCTGTGTCGGGTTCGAACAGCCAGGGGCCCTGGCGGCGAATTCCGGTAAAGCCTTCCAGTACCTCCTGGTAGGGAAAATCCTCACTGATCAGGATTTCCGCAGGCCGAAGGCGCTGGAGCTCTCCTTGCAGGCCATCCAGGTTTTCCAGCTCTGAGACGGTAAGGCGACCGCTGGAGATATCGAGCGAGGCAAAACCGAACTGTTCCCGATGGTTATAGATGGCCACCAGCAGGTTGTCGCGACGGTCTTCCAGGTAGGCGTCGTCACTCAGGGTACCCGGGGTAACGATCCGCACCACCTGCCGGTCAACCGGTCCTTTGCTGGTCGCCGGGTCGCCGATCTGTTCACAAATGGCGATGGATTGACCTGCCCGCACCAGCCGGGCAATGTAACCCTCAGAGGAGTGATAGGGGATGCCCGCCATGGGGATCGGGTTGCCCCCGGACTGGCCCCGCGCGGTGAGGGTGATATCCATAAGCTCGGCCGCTTTCTTGGCGTCTTCGTAGAACAGCTCGTAGAAATCCCCCATGCGGTAGAACACCAGTTCACTGGGGTGCTGGCCCTTGATCTTCAGGTACTGCTGCATCATCGGGGTGTGCTTGGAAAGATCGGTCTGAGCTGCTGACATGAACGGGTCCGGTAGCCTTGCTTTGGATGAAGGCGTGAATTGTAAGAAAATAACCGCCGCGATGAAACGAAGGAGGTCATTATGCTGGCCAGCGATCACGAATTGGAAGACGCGGGCAATCGCCTCGGTGAGCGATTGGCTCAACTGGGCCGTACGGTTGTTACCGCGGAAAGCTGCACCGGCGGCTGGGTTGCCAAGGTACTGACCGACCGGGCCGGATCCTCGGCTTATGTTCTTGGAGGATTGGTAACCTACAGCAATGAGGCCAAGCAGGGACTATTGGGAGTGACCCGGAAATCGCTGGATGAACACGGTGCCGTCAGTGAACCGGTGGTGCGGGAAATGGTGGCCGGTGCCCTGGTGGCCACGGGTGCCGATATTGCGGTTGCCATCAGCGGTGTGGCAGGGCCCGGGGGCGGTAGCGAGGAAAAGCCCGTGGGTACGGTCTGGTTTGCCTGGGGCAGCAGTCCGGCAACCACCATGGCGGTGGTACAACACTTCGAGGGTGATCGGGATCAGGTCCGGCGGCAGTCCGTTCTCTTTGCGCTTCAAGGAGTTAACGGGTTTCTCGATGAACCCTGACCGCTTTCACATCGGGAGGGGTTGGTCTCATCCGCAGGTTATGTTTTAATACTGTTCAAATATACAGGGAATTGGCCGGTTACGCTGTACGGCCTCCCGATTCACTATTTCGCCGCCGAAGTGCCAAAGGCTTCCGGTGGCCCGGGCGACAGAGGGTTTTGCACTGATGGAAGACAACCGCAAGAAAGCATTGAGCGCAGCACTGGGCCAGATCGAACGTCAGTTCGGCAAGGGCGCCGTGATGAAAATGGGCGATCAGCCCCGTGAAGCCATTCCTGCGGTCTCCACCGGCTCCCTCGGGCTGGACGTTGCCCTGGGCATTGGCGGCCTGCCTTACGGCCGGATCTGTGAAATCTATGGCCCGGAAAGCTCAGGTAAAACCACATTGACCCTGCAGGTGATTGCCGAGGCTCAAAAAGCAGGTAAAACCTGTGCCTTTGTTGATGCCGAGCACGCTCTGGATCCGATCTATGCGGAAAAGCTGGGCGTTAACGTTGACGATCTGCTGGTCTCCCAGCCGGATACCGGTGAGCAGGCGCTGGAAATTGCCGATATGCTGGTGCGCTCCAACGCGGTCGACGTGATCATCGTGGATTCCGTGGCTGCCCTGACGCCGAAAGCCGAAATCGAAGGCGAGATGGGCGACAGCCACGTTGGCCTGCAGGCGCGACTGATGTCCCAGGCGCTGCGGAAGCTGACGGGCAACGTCAAGCACGCCAACTGTCTGATGATTTTCATCAACCAGATCCGTATGAAAATCGGTGTTATGTTCGGCAGTCCCGAGACCACCACCGGTGGTAACGCCCTGAAATTCTACGCTTCCGTCCGCCTCGACATCCGCCGCATCGGTTCCGTGAAGGACGGCGATGAGGTCGTCGGTAACGAGACCCGCGTTAAAGTGGTCAAGAACAAGGTCTCCCCGCCGTTCAAGCAGGCCGAGTTCCAGATCATGTACGGCAAGGGCATCTATCACATGGCTGAGGTGCTCGACATGGGCGTGAAGGAAGGCTTTGTTGACAAGTCCGGTGCCTGGTACGCCTACAAGGGTGACAAGATTGGCCAGGGTAAGGCCAATGCCTGCAAGTTCCTGGAAGAAAACCTGGATATTGCCAACGAAATTGAAGCGGCGGTTCGTGACAAGCTGATGCCGAAGCCGGTCTCCAAAAAAGAAGCCGAAGAAGCGCCTGCAGAAGCGAGCGGCGAGTTGCTCTAAACCTTTTTAAGCAAAGCCACTATGGGCGGCAGGCGTAAATCCAGGCCTGCCGCGCCATTGTTACCCTCGACTTTCCTGCCAGGTAATAACCCTTTTTCCAGCTCCCTCCTGAAGTGGCCCGGTTCAGCACCAATGTCGACCTCCAGGCGCTTGAGGTACTCTTCGCCACCAGCCTGCTGCAACTGACTCTTGATCCACTTCCTGTATGTCATTCGACGATAGAGTTCCTGCAGTTTTTTACTGTTTAGATATCGCATCGACTTCTCCTCCTCTGATTGTCCAATCTATGGTAAGCAGAAGTCTTTGTGGGGTATCGGTCCAGATCCTTTAAAAGCTCTCGTAACAGATCGCCTTTTTTTTGCTCTGTGCTGCTCAAATATTAAGCATCTGTGCTCTCTGTCTCTCCCTCTGGTTTGAGCTGGCGGCAGAATGAATTCATACTCAATGAGCGCTCACTTTTTCTCTTCAGCTACAAATCAGAGTCGGTATGGAAGCAAAAAAGAGATTACTGATCGTCGCTCATGTTCCTTCCCCAAACACACTCAAGCTTCGAGAGGCGGCCGAGCAGGGCGCCTGCCATGAAGACATTGAAGGCGTTGAGGTAAAGGTACTTGCCCCCATGGACGCCGGCCCAGAAGACGTTCTCGCGTGTGATGCCATCATTCTGGGTACTACTGAGAATCTCGGGTATATGAGTGGTGCCTTAAAGGACTTCTTCGATCGCAGCTACTATCCATGCCTCGAGAAAACCCAGGGCTTGCCCTTTGCCTACTATATCCGCGCCGGACATGACGGCACGGGCACCAATCGGGCAATTGCAAGCATTACCACCGGGCTACGCTGGAAACTGATCCAGGAGCCTCTGATCTGTCGGGGTGAGTATCGGGCTGAGTTTGAAGATCAATGCCGGGAACTGGGGATGTATGTCGCTGCAAGCCTCGACGCCGGGCTGGTGTGAACCTGAACGGCTGGCTCAGCTGGCAAACCGGTTGTAGAAGCCTTCAATCCGCGACAGGGCATTGTCGACAGTGCGTGAATAGCCCTTCTTGTCCAGACAATAGCTGAACTGGACGCTCAGGCGATAACCGGTCTGGTAAGGGTGGCATTCCACCACCCGGGCGCACACCCGTGATTCGCTGATGTATTTACCATTAAAATCCATAAACAGGCGAACGCCCGGTTCCACGGGCCTGGGGCAGAGCACGGCCATGCCGTAACGGTTCATGTCGAGGCAGGAAACCGGGGTCGGGTGCTTGCCGCGGCCCAAAAAACCGCGTTCCCGAAGCTGCACCTTCAGGCAGGAAGCGGGATAACGATCCTTGATTCTGCGCTCTGCGGAATCGCTGGTCATACGCTGGCATCCGTTGCGTGCATTGTCGTTGTTGTTGCCCGGCGCGGAGGTTTCTGAACCGCCGGGAGATGAAGTGTAGTCCCGGAACAACTGCCTGAAAAATGAACATCGGCAAAACTGTGAACTGCCCGGCATATTGCCGGGTATTGCGGGCAACGCCAGAAATCTGCGCGCCAAACGCGACAGGGCCGACCGCAGAATCTACAATGACCGGCCAATGAGTCAACCGTTACAGGACCGAACCTTGAAGTCACTGTCCCTGCACCAGCTTTACAAAGCCTGTGTTCTGAAAGATCTGCCGTTTAAAACCACCAGGCAACTGGAACCCCTGGCCGAAATCGTGGGCCAGAACCGGGCCCAGGAAGCCGTGCGTTTCGCCCTGGCCATGCCCCATGGCGGGTACAACGTGTATGCCGTTGGTCGCAATGGTTTGGGAAAGCGCACCATGATGCTGCGTTACCTGGAACATCATGTGGATACCGATCAGCAAAGCCATGACTGGTGCTATGTGGCCAACTTCAAGGATCCGCGGATTCCGAAGCTGCTACAGCTTCCCGCAGGCCGGGGAACGGAACTCAAACAGGATATGGAAAAGCTGATGAGCCGGCTGGTCAAGGTCATTCCCCAGACCTTTGACAGCGACAGTTTTCTTGAGCGCTCCGAACAACTGAAGAACGAATACGGCAAGAAGCAGGAAGATGAGCTCGAAAAAGTGGCCGCCCAAGCCAGGCGTAAAAAGGTCAGCCTGACCGTAACCACGCCCGGTGGTTACCGGCTGGTTGCCATGAATGGCGACGAGCCGCACACAGTTGAATCGTTCCAGGCGCTGACCGATGAGCAGCGTGACAAGTTTGAAGACATCATTAACAAGCTGGAGAAAAAACTCCGGCAGGCCCTGCGCAAGCTTGCGGACTGGGAGCAGGAATACGCGGATAAACAGCAGGCGCTGAACCAGGAGACCCTGGAGGGTATCTCAGGCCACCAGGTCGATGAACTGATCGAGAAATACAAGGACCTTCCCGACGTGGTTGCCTATTTCGAGGCAGTCCGGGCCGATATGGTGGAGAACCTTGAGATATTCCTGGACGACAACGAGGAGCAGGCAGCGATTGCCTACGCATCCCTCGACAAGAAGATGCCCCGTCGTTATCTGGTGAATGTGCTGGTCCACCAGAAGACCAACGAAGTGCCCATGGTGGTTGAGGATAATCCCACCTACCACAACCTGTTCGGCTACGTTGAAAATGTTACCTACAAGGGCACCGTATTCACCGACTTCTCACTGATTCGCCCGGGCAGCCTGCACCGGGCTAATGGTGGTTATCTGCTTATGGACGCCATCAAGGTACTGGAGCAGCCGTTCGTATGGGATGGCCTGAAGCGTGCCTTGCGCTCCAGGTCGATTCAGATCAACTCTCTCGAGCGTGAATTGACGCTGTCCGGCACCATTTCCATCGAGCCGGAATCGGTCCCGCTGGATGTCAAGATTGTCCTGTTTGGTGACCGCGAAACCTGGATGCTGTTGCAGGAGTACGATTCGGAATTTGCCGAGCTGTTCCGGGTAACCGCGGATTTTGAAAACGAGATGTACCGCTCCGATGACAGCCAACTGCTGTATGCCAAGTTCATTGCCAGCCTGGTGAGCGAGAAAAAATTGCTGCACTGTTCGAACAAGGCGGTTGCCCGGGTTATTGAACACAGCGCGCGCATGGCGGAGCATCAGGACCGTCTGTCCCTGCATGCGGCGGATATCGCCAACCTGTTGCGGGAATCGGATTTCTGGGCCAGGCAGGCCGGCGCGCGTCTGATCCAGGATATGCACGTGGAGCGGGCGCTGGAAAGCGCCAAATACCGGAGTAGCCGGATCCGCGACCAGTTCTATGATTCCATCCGGGATGGCTCGACCCTTGTCACTACGGAAGGAACCTGTGTGGGGCAGGTGAATGCCTTGTCGGTTCTGTCTACCGGCGGTTTCGAATTCGGCCTTTCCAATCGCGTCACCGCTACCTGCTATTATGGAGATGGCGCGGTGATGGATATCGAGCGGGATGTAAAGCTTGGCGGTAACCTTCACTCCAAGGGCGTGATGATTCTTAGCTCCTGGCTGGCTTCGCACTTTGCGGTTAATGACCCGATGCACCTGTCGGCCAGCCTGACCTTCGAGCAGAATTACGGCGAGGTGGATGGTGATAGTGCCTCCCTTGCAGAGTTGTGTGCGTTGGTTTCTTCCCTGTCGGGAATTCCGGTGCGTCAGGACCTGGCGATTACCGGGTCGGTCAACCAGTTCGGCGAGGTTCAGCCGATCGGTGGCGTGAATGAGAAAGTGGAAGGTTTTTTCACCACCTGCCATCTCAAGGGCGGGCTTTCAGGCACCCAGGGGGTCATTGTGCCCGCCACCAACGTGCAGAACCTGATGCTCGACAGCGAAGTGGTAAAGGCGGTGCGCGCAGGCCGGTTTGCGGTTTATTCGGTTGCCCGTGTGGAGGAGGCCATAACCCTGCTGCTTGGAAAACCGGCGGGCAAGGTGGATGAAAAAGGCAGGTACCCGAAGCAGAGCGTTTTTGGCATTATCCAGCAACGACTTGAAAAAATGCGGGAACACGAGCGCCAGGAACATGCCCGTGATGACCACAAAGACCCGTCAATTCACTGACCGGCAATCACAAGAAAACGGACAGGAGAGAACACATCCATGACTGATATTCAGCAAACCGTGTACGTGGTAGAGGACGATGAGGCAGTCCGCGACTCCCTGGAGCTACTGCTTAAATCCGACGGCAAGCCGGTCAAGACCTATGAGAGTGCAACCGCTTTCCTGAAGGACTATACCGACAGGATGGCCGGCTGCATTGTGCTGGATATCCGAATGCCCGGCATGGACGGTATGGAGTTGCAGAAGAAACTGAACGAAAAGCATTCAATTCTGCCTATTATCTTTGTCACGGGCCACGGTGACGTGCCCATGGCGGTAGATGCCATGAAAGAGGGGGCTGTAGATTTCATCCAGAAGCCCTACCGGGAAGAGGCGCTGCTGGAAAAGATCGAGGCGGCGCTGAGGCAGGACCTGGAACAGCGCAAATCGCTGGATGAGAAGCAGGAAATTATTCGGCGTATCAACAGCCTGACTCCGAGAGAGCACGAAATCATGGACCGTATGATTGCCGGTCAGGCCAACAAGGTCATCGCCATTGAGCTGGAGATCAGCCAGCGCACTGTGGAGATTCACCGCTCCCGCGTCATGCACAAGATGGGCACCCATTCCCTTGCACATCTTGTCCGTATGGTCCTGTCCGTAAAGGACCTTATCGACGCCGGGTGATCCCGCCGGCATCATACGGTTACTTTTTTAACCGGCCCTGAATATATGACTGAAGCTGTCAGCGAGAACTCAGAGGTGACGGTTCTGCTTGTGGACGACAATCCGCAGAACCTCAAAGTCCTTTATGAGACCCTGAAAGATAAAGGTTACCGGCTGTTGATTGCCAATGAAGGCGAAAAGGCACTGGATCTTGCCCACCGCCACCAGCCTGAAGTAATCCTCCTGGATATCATGATGCCGGAGATGGACGGTTATGAAGTCTGTGAGCGCCTCAAGGCCGATTCCCAGACGGCCGACTGCGCCGTTGTCTTCCTGTCTGCCCTTGATGACCTGCAGGCCAAGGTAAAGGGCTTTTCCCTGGGCGGCGCTGACTATATTTCCAAGCCGTTCCAATCCCAGGAAGTGATCGCCCGGGTTAAGACCCACGCCTCGGTCATCCGCCTTGAAAGAGAGCTGCAAGCCCGTAACCGTGAGCTTCAGAGTGACCAGGCCCGCATCCTTAACTCGATCAGCGAGGGCATTTACGGCCTTGATGAGAATGGCCTGATCGAATTCGCGAATCCGGCGGCGGCGCTCATTATGGGGGCTCCGGTGGAGGAGCTGATCGGCCGCAACTTTTTTGCAACCCATTTCGCCACGGCCGGGGATAATCCGGACAGTCTTCCGGTAAAAGCAACCTGCCAGCAGGGGGTAGCCGAGAACCAGCGGGATATCCGCATGCTGCGGGCCGATGGCACCGGCTTTCCGGCGGAATATCGGTCTACCCCCAAGCTGGACGGCGACGAGCTCCATGGCGCTGTCGTGGTGTTCAGGGACATTACTGCCGAGCTGGACAGCGAGCGGGCCCTGGAAGAGGCCCGGCATCTGGTTCAGGAGCAGCGGGACCAGCTGGCGCATACCTCACGCCTGACCACCATGGGTGAAATGGCCGCCGGTGTTGCCCACGAAGTGAATCAGCCGTTAACGGCGATTACCAACTACGCCCGGGTCGCCAAGCGGATGATGGCGAAAGAAACCGCGGATATGGGGCTGCTTCAGGAGACCCTGGACAAGATCGAGGCGCAATCCCATCGGGCCAGCGAAATTATCCGCCGGATCCGGCGGTTCATGAAGAAACCGGTAACCGGCAAGGAAGTGCTTTCGGTCTCGGCGCTTCTGGAGGACACCCGGCAGTTTGCCGAGGTGGACATGCGCAATAACAAAGGTGCCATAGAGCTTGTGGTACCTGACGATATGCCGGATGTGATGGCTGATCCGATTCAGGTCCAGCAAGTGGCGCTCAACCTCATACGGAATGCCCTGGAGGCGACCAGTAGTGTGAGCTCTGCCGCGCCGGTTGAGGTATCGGCCAGCAGGCAGGGCGATACCTGTGTGCGAATCCAGGTTCGCGACCACGGTGTGGGTTTGCCGGAAGATGCCGAAGAAAAGCTGTTCCTGCCGTTTTTTACCACCAAGGATGATGGTATGGGCATCGGGCTCTCTACCTGCCGCTCGCTGATTCAGGCCCAGGGCGGGGATATCGGTTTCCAGCGCCCGGAAGACGGCGGTGCCTGTTTTTACTTTACCCTTCCGGTTGCCGGCGCCCAGGGTGCTCCCTGCACCCCGGAGGACGCGGCACCAAAAGCCTAGAGCCAGTCGATGCGCCCGCTCAGATGCGGCGCGTCGCCTTTCGCGTTCAGCACCTGATAATCCCAGCCTGATTCCCCGGTCTTCCAGTTCAGCTGAGCCGTGCCCGGCAGAAAAAGCGGCTTCTTGAACTGACAGGCTGCCCTGATCGCGCCCGGGCGCCAGCCTTTCTGTTGCTCCAGCACTGCCAGTGCGTGGGCTTTGGTCCACATGCCGTGCGCAATTGCCCGGGGGAAACCGAAGGCTTTGGCGCTGAGGGCGTGCATGTGGATCGGGTTGCTGTCGCCGGATACCCGGGCGTACTGGCGGCCAATGGATTCTGGTGCAGACAGGCTCACTGTGTGGGGATAGCGCTCCAGTTCTGGTGGTGCCTTCTTGCCCGTCGGTTCGCCATCTTTCTGTGGTTGCCGAAACAGGGTAGTGCTTGCTTCCTCCCAGACCAGCCTGCCTGCCGAACGGGCTTCGGTAATCAGATCAAACTCCACACCCCGGGTGGTGTGCGTTTCATTGCCCAGACAGACGCTGATATCCAGGTTTTCCCCGGCGCCGACACGCCGGTACTGGGTGATGGTGTTGCGCAGGTGGACCAGCCCCAGCAATGGCAGTGGAAAGCGATCGTCGGTCAGGAGTTTCAGGTGCAGGGGGAATGCCAGTACATGGGGCCAGGTGAGCGGCAGGTGGCTGTGCGGCGTGAATCCGCATACCTTCCGGTAACGCTTGAGGCTATCGCCGCCTGTGCTGGCGCCCCGCAGGCACGCCGACAAGTCCGGGATTGTCATGCTCCCGCCCTTTTCCTGCCTCGCCAGCAGTGCCTTGCCGTAGAGCGGCAGTAGTGAGGGTGGCGAATTGTGATAAACGAGAGTTTCTGCCATGGCTTGTTCTCCGTCACATCCGACGCTGGTCATTATGGCACCTGTGGCTTGGTGGTGTCTTATCGGGCTAGTCCTGCTTACAATCTGGTACAACTCTGTGTTCGTGGCCTGATATGCTCTACTATAAGACGATTGTCTTACAGGGCGCAGTATTGGGGCCCGGCAAGTTTGGCAAACCCCGCCGGAACAGGCATTGGCCTGGCGTACCCGGACGGGTGTCCGGTCGGTCAAAGTAGCAGTAAACCAATAAAAAGCGGGATCTTATGCAGGAACTTCGTGACGCGGGAGTGATGTTGCGCCTGATCTATGAGGCGATGAAAAAGAAGGGAATCGACACCGATGCCATTTTCAGCCGTCTTGGCGTGGATGAGAAATACGTTTATACCGAGCAGCTTCGAACGCCCCACAGCGCCCAGATGTACTTCTGGCAGGCCGTTGAGGATGTTTCCGGCGATCCTGATGTCGGGCTGCATCTTGGCCAGTTGTTACCCGCCTATAAAGGCCAGGTGTTGGAATACCTTTTTCTGAGCAGCCCGACTTTCGGCGAGGGGTTGCGGCGAGCCCAGAACTACCAGCGCCTGCTGAGCGATGCGGCCAATACCGATTTTTTCATTGAGGGTGACAATGCCTGCATGGTACTGGATGCCGCGTCGGATGATGTCCGCCGGCTTAAGCACTTCAATGAATGTTTTGTTCAGGGCCTGATTACTTTTTTTCGTTCGATCACCGACGATACCTTCCAGCCCTCCCGCATCGAGTTTGAGCATGAACGGGCCGAAGGCCAGGACCATGTGCGGGTAGTGCTCGGCTGTGACGTTTCCTTCGGCGCTGAGGAGAACCGGCTGTATTTCCCCGTGGCGCTGTTATCCCATGCATCGCCCCATGCTGAGCCAGAGCTTCTGGATCTCCATGAGCGGTTTGCCAGCGAGCAGGTGGCTCGGCTCGAGAAGAAAGACATTGTCGGACAGGTTGAACGGATTATCGCGGAGCTGCTGGACAGCGGCGAGGTAACCCTGGATGCGGTGGCCGAGCGCCTCGGCATCAAGCCTCGTACGTTGCGTACCCGCCTCACCGAGGCTGAAACCAGCTTCAACCAGGTGCTGGCTGATTTCCGGTATCGGCTGGCCCGTCAACTGCTGGCCACCACCGATGAATCCATTGATGAAATCGTCTATCTCACTGGCTTCTCAGAGCCGAGCACCTTCTACCGGGCTTTCAAACGCTGGTCGGCAATGACTCCCATCGAATACCGTAAAACCGCGCAGGGCAAGGACGCCATGGTCGATGCCATGTAACCGCATAAGACTTGCGAACTTTTTTCGGGAAAAGCGTTGACATAACGGGGCGCCTCTTTATAATGCGCCCTCGTTGTCACCAAGCAGTCACACCCCTGATTGCGCCGCCTCCCGAAGGCAGAACGTGATGACCCGCACGGAGCGGTAGTTCAGTTGGTTAGAATACCGGCCTGTCACGCCGGGGGTCGCGGGTTCGAGTCCCGTCCGCTCCGCCATTTTTCCTTCCCGTTTGCCCCTTGTTTAGTCTTCTATCTTCGCTCGCGTCTCTATTTGTCATTTATCTGTCATACATCACCTCTAGCCTGTTCCTGAATCGGGAAAAAGGAAAACTGCCATGCGAGACTACGAAGACGAGCTGATTGAAAACCAGTACGAAGAGTACGAAGACGACGAAGGCTGGGACGACGCGACTGAGCTCTAGGCGCTTCTGATCTGCTTCCGGTGCTCGCCCGGACTGAGGCTGAACCAGCGTCGATAGGCCTTGTGGAAGGCCGCAGGATTGGCAAACCCCAGAAGCCAGGCAATCTCCGCCAATGATGAGTCGGTCTCGCGGATGTAGTCCCGGGCCAACTGTTTTCGCGTTTCATCCACCAGTTCCCGGAACCCTGTTCCCTCCGCCGCCAGTTGCCTCTGCAGTGTCCACGGCGCTGCGCCAAGTTTCCTTGCAATGGTGTCCAGCCCCGGCGTTTTGCCCCGGAGCAGAGGTGTCAGTAGATTCTTCACCCGATCTGCCATTGTCCATCCCCGCCGGATTTGCTGCATCTCCCGCTCGCAGAGTTCCGCCAGCTTTTCGTGCATCGCCGGCTGCGCCTGCAGGCTCTCGCTTTGCCAGATATCAGGGCGCACAGTGATGGCGTTTGCTGGTGCCCCGAACTGCACCGGGCAGCGGAACCAGCTCTCGAACAGCTCATCGTCACCGATCGAACGGTATTCGATGGTGACCTTCTCCAGAACATCATAGCGGCCGGTTACCGTTCGCAGGAACTGGGTCCAGGCGGCCAGTACCGAATCCACGACGAAATAGTTGAAGCCGTTATAGGGTCGGATGGAATGGAACTGCGCCTGTCGGGTGTCGGGCCGAATGGTCGGAACACCCCGGCTATTGCGGCTGGTCAGCAGCGCGTAACGGATCAGGGTGCTGATCGCCGACCCGGCAGTGTCGGCGGTTTCCCCGGCAAGCCCCGCAATACCGGCATCCACGGGTCGTGACAGTGCGCCCATGCGCAAGCCAAGCGCAGGGTTTCCGGTTTCCCTGATCGCCGCATGGCCCAGGCGCATGAAGCGGGGAATGCTGATCCGTGCTTCCGGGGACGCCACGGTCTGGTGATCAAGCTGGAAGCGCGCTGCCAGTTCGGCAACGTTGGCGCCTTCGGCCTCGGCGGCACGCAACAGGGCGGAAACATAGAGAACACTGATGTCTCCGAGCGAGTTTTGACGGGTTTGGGGGGGTGCGTGTTGACTGCTCATGGAAGCCTTTGTCAGACATGTTATCCAGGGATAATAAAATGTTATCCCCGGATATTGTGGAGGGCAAGATCCACGCGTAGTTTAGAGCTCAATAATGAGTCGGGCTCCGGAGGCCCGCCACCGATCACGATGAGGAGACAGGAAATGACCACGAGCACGACCCCAGGTGTAGCGCGATACCCGAATCTGCTTGAGCCGCTGGATCTTGGTTTCACCAAACTGCGCAATCGCACGCTGATGGGCTCCATGCACACGGGGCTTGAGGAGGCGAAGAACGGATTCGAGCGCTTGGCGGCATTTTACGCAGAGCGTGCCCGTGGCGGTGCCGGCCTGATCGTCACCGGCGGGATTGCTCCGAATGTCGAGGGCGGTGTATTTCAGCACGCCGCCAAGATGACCACCAACGAAGAGTCCGACAAGCACAGGATCATCACTGACGCGGTGCACGAAGCCGATGGCAAGATCTGCATGCAGATTCTTCATGCCGGCCGATACGCCTACTCGCCGGAGCTGGTGGCACCTTCCGCCATCCAGGCGCCGATCAACCCGTTCAAGCCGAAGGAGCTGGACGAGGCGGGCATCGAAAAGCAGATCCAGGACTACGCGGATTGCGCTGCCCTGGCGCAACGTGCCGGCTACGACGGTGTTGAGGTCATGGGGTCGGAAGGCTATTTCATTAACCAGTTCATCGTTTCCCATACCAATCACCGGACCGACCGCTGGGGTGGCAGCTACGAGAATCGTATCCGCCTGGCCATCGAAATCGTGCGCCGTGTGCGTGAGCGGGTGGGTGAGAATTTTATCCTGATTTACCGCCTCTCCATGCTGGACCTGATTGAGGATGGCAGCACCTGGGACGAGGTGGTTCACCTGGCCAAGGAAATCGAGAAGGCTGGCGCCACCATCATCAATACCGGCATTGGCTGGCACGAGGCCAGGGTGCCCACCATCGCCACGTCGGTTCCCCGGGGTGCCTTTACCAAAGTGACCGCACGGCTGAAAGGTGAGGTGGGCATTCCGCTGGTGACCACCAACCGGATCAACATGCCGGAGGTTGCCGAGAAGATTCTCGCCGAAGGCGATGCCGATATGGTCTCCATGGCCCGGCCGTTCCTGGCGGACGCCGATCTGGTGCTGAAAGCGGCAGAGGACCGCGCCGACGAAATCAACACCTGCATCGGCTGTAATCAGGCGTGTCTTGATCACACCTTCAGCGGTAAGCTGACCTCCTGTCTGGTGAACCCCCGTGCCTGCCATGAGACCGAACTGACTTACGTGAAAGCAGCGGCCCCGAAATCTATTGCTGTAGTTGGTGCCGGGCCTGCAGGGATGACATTTGCCTCGGTTGCTGCGGAGCGGGGCCACAAGGTGACCCTGTTTGACGCTGGCAGCGAGATTGGTGGCCAGTTCAATGTGGCCAAGCTGATACCGGGCAAGGAGGAGTTCTATGAAACACTGCGTTATTTCCGCGTGATGCTCGAGAAGCATCAGGTGGACGTTCGCCTCAATACCCGGGTGACTGCCGAAGAGCTCAAGGCCGGCGGCTTTGACGAGGTGATTCTGGCGACCGGGGTGAAGCCCCGTACCCCGGACATCGAGGGCATTGATCATCCGAAAGTGATCGGTTACCTGGATGCACTGCTGCAGCGCAAGCCGGTTGGCCAGAAGGTTGCCGTGATCGGCGCCGGCGGTATCGGTTTCGATGTCTCGGAATTCATTGTCCACAAAGGCACGTCGGCGGCCCTTGATACCGGGCACTTCATGCGCGAGTGGGGTGTCGATCTCACCGTCGAGCACCGCGGTGGTATCCAGGGCGTAACCCCGGAAGTGCCGGAACCTGCCCGGGAGGTCTACCTGCTTCAGCGCAAGGCGTCCAAGGTGGGCAAGAACCTGGGCAAGACTACCGGCTGGATTCACCGGGCTTCTCTCAAGAATCGTGAGGTTCAGATGGTGCCGGGTGTTACCTATCGCAAGATTGATGATGAGGGGCTGCACATCACCGTCACGCCAAAAGGTGCCGAGCGGGGTGAGGAGCGGGTATTGCCCGTGGATACGATTATCGTATGTGCCGGCCAGGAGCCGTTGCGGGAATTGCAGGCGGAGCTGGAAGCGGCAGGCCTGCCGGTTCATTTGATTGGCGGCTCGGATGTTGCCGCGGAGCTGGATGCCAAGCGGGCGATCAATCAGGGCAGCCGCCTGGCCGCGGAACTTTAACCGCTGATACGATCACAAATTGTTGCAGTTTTTCCCTGTGCAGCAAGGATTGACTGGCTAGACTATTGGCTTTGAGTCTGTCAGTTTGCATCTCCGCCCCGAGGCCTTCCCGTCGGGGTGGAGTCGCCGATACCGTAGTTTGATGGAACACTTTTAACCGGTGCGTCGTCTGGGTGTCGAATCTTTGAATCGTGGGAGTCAGCAATGGTGTCTGCCGACCAGGCAACCGATGGTTATTCGGCGGTATTTTTCATGGATGGGGGCCAGGTGGCACGCGAGATGCGGGCCAGCGAATTCGGTGCCTTCCTGGACGGCTATGTGGGCCTGTCTGATCTGGCCGAAACGGACGTCCGGGCCGTTCTGGTCGAGCTGAGTGGCGATCTCCTCGTGCAGGCACTGGTGTTCTTCCGGATCTGGTTTGACGAAGAAGGCCGGGCAGACAGCCACTGGAATGTGCCCATTGAGGAGCTGGCTCGGCGCGGCGCCAAGGGGCCGGACATGGGCGGTGGCGCTATCCGCCTGGTTTGTCGAAGCCAGTGCCCCGATCCCAAGTACAAGGAAGATCTCTGGGACCCGGACATGACGCCGGGCAATAACCACTTCCAGTCGATTCGAAAGGCCATCGAGGCCAACAGCCTCAAATTCCGCAAGATAGAACCGGTTCAGGAGGAGAATATTCCGCTGCTGAATCCGGAGGCGGAGGAGTCTGCCGGAGCCGAAGGTGGCGCAGCGTCAGCGGATCGCTCCCGTCTTGCCCAGCTGATCCGCGAGCAGCGCCTCCGGATCAAGACGCTGCAAAGCGTCCATCGCGATTCCCTGTCTGACATTCAGCGCGAGCATCGTCTGGAAATGCAGGGTCTGCGCAATGAGATGGCAACCCTGGAGCAGAAGTATGAACGCCAGCGCCTGAGTAATGACCAGCTCAAGAAGCGCCTGTCTGAACGCAATGAGCAGTACCTCACCATGCAGGAGCAAATGGCATCCGGAGGTGAGGACAAGGAACGGGACGAAGCCAACGCCAGCGCAGAACTGGTGCTGCTCCGGGAGCAACTTGAACGCCGCCAGAGGGAGCTGGAGCTCAGGGACGACAAGATCGTGGCTCTTGAGCAGGAAAACCACGATCTCCGGCACCGTGAGCCTGCCGAGAACTCCATTCTGGACCACCTGAAGCGCCAGTCGGTGTTCCTGGTGGCCTATCACGCCGGTGTGGGGCACATCACCTTGCCCTACGACGATATCGAAACCTACTTCAATAACCCCACCGCCTATGCGGCCGATCGCTGCGGCATGAACGAGCCGGCCTACCGGGAATGGCTGGAGCACTACGAAAACCCGGTCTGCAAGCACGAAGGCAAGGATGGCAAGGCCTGTGGTGAGCCCATCGTGCGGGTCAGCCAGCCGGCGGAATTCCGCCCCGGGACCGATGATCGCTGCGAGAAACACCAGGCCTGAGGCCGGAACTTTTTTCAGTATCGGGTGACTTTCGTTAAACTGTACGCCAGATTGTCACCGGGGTAACGGATTCGTCTGGCCCCGCCGCTTTCCGACACCGCAGGAAACTTCATGGATCAGTTCAGGAATATTGGTGTGATTGGCCGGATGGGCAGCGTCAAAGTGGTTGAGTCGCTGCGCCAGCTCAAACAGTATCTGATTGCCAATCACTACCACGTCATTCTCGAGGAAGACACGGCCAGCATGTTGCCCGGCCACGGCCTGCAGGTGGCGAGCAAAAAGCTGCTGGGCGAAATCTGTGACCTGGTGATTGTGGTTGGCGGCGACGGCAGTCTGCTGGGCGCGGCCCGGGAACTGGCAAAATCCAAGATTCCCCTGCTCGGGGTAAACCGTGGCCGGTTGGGGTTTCTGACTGATATTTCACCGGCGGACCTTGAGGAACGTCTCGGCAAGGTTCTGGAAGGTGAATACATGGAGGAGGCCCGCTTCCTGCTGGATGGCAACGTCGAGCGGAACGGTCAGCCCCTGGGTTTTGGAACGGCCCTCAACGATGTCGTGCTGCATCCCGGTAAATCCACCCGGATGATCGGCTTTGATCTGTTCATTGATGGCCACTTTGTCTACAGCCAGCGCTCGGACGGCCTGATCGTCTCCACCCCAACCGGCTCCACCGCCTACTCGCTGTCAGCGGGCGGGCCGATCATGCATCCCAAGCTGGATGCCATTGTTCTGGTGCCCATGTTTCCCCATACGCTCAGCAGCCGGCCAATCGTGGTCGATGGCAAGAGCGAGATCAAACTGGTGATCGGGGAGACCAACGAAACCTATCCGCAAATCAGTTTCGACGGGCAGATGAACATTGCCTGCGCGCCGGGCGATATCATTCGCATCACCAAAAAGCCGTTCAAGATTCGGCTGATTCATCCCACCGATCACAATTTCTACGCCACCTGCCGTGACAAGCTTGGCTGGGCTAGCGAAATATCAGCGAGTTGAGCATGGCTGGAACCCGACAGGCCGCAAGTCGCGGTTATGACATTATTGGCGATATTCATGGCTGCGCGAACACGCTTGCCCGGTTGCTGGATCAGATGGGCTATCGCAGGATCAACGGCGTATACCAGCATCCGCGCCGCCAGGCCATTTTCATCGGTGATATCATTGATCGCGGGCCCCGTATCCGCGAAGCACTTCACCTGGTGAGGGATATGGTGGAGCACGGCTCGGCCCGCATCGTGATGGGCAACCACGAATACAATGCCCTGGGCTATTGCACCCGCGCCCGCGCGGGCAGTGGCAGGAAATGGCTGCGGGAACACAATGCCCGCCATGACAGACTGATCAAAGAAACGCTGGATCAGTTCGAAGCCTATCCCCATGAGTGGAACGAGTTTCTCGAATGGTTTTACACCATTCCCCTGTTCATCGAGGACGAGGACTTCCGCGCGGTGCATGCCTGCTGGGATGGCGACCTGATCGAGAAATTCCGGCGCGTTCAGGGTGGTGCCTGTATTGACGAGGACTTCCTGCACGCCTCGGCGGCCATTGAGTCGTTCGCCGGCCAGGTGATGGATACCCTGTTGCGGGGCACCGATCTGCGCCTGCCTGAAGGTATGGCAATTACCGGCCGAGATGGCTATGTGCGGCAGTTTTTCCGCACCAAATTCTGGGCGGATAATCCCCGTACCTACGCCGATGTGGTGTTCCAGCCGGACCCGCTTCCGCCGGAAGTGGCGCGCCGGGTGTTGACGCCAGGCGAGCGAAAGCAGTTAATCAGCTACCCGCTGGATGCCCCGCCGGTGTTTGTCGGGCATTACTGGATGGAAGGTGAGCCGGCTCCGCTGAAGTCCAACGTTGCCTGTATCGATTTCAGTGCCGTGAAGTACGGCCGGCTGGTGGCTTACCGGATGGACGGTGAACGGGCACTTTCCCGGGACAAGTTTGTCTGGGTAGAGGTGGACCGGCCGGAACAGCCGGATTATCCCACCAGTGAAGACAGTCTCGCGCGCTAGTTCTGGCCGCAAAGCCCACCCATTTCCGGAGGCGGAATAAGCTGTGTATCGAGTAAAGCAGTTGGATACCACGGTCAATCTGGCCACGTTCAGCCGCTGGCTGAAAGGGCAGGGAGTGACCCACAGAATCACCGAGGAGGGCGGCTTCCAGGTACTCTGGCTGGAGGACCCGACCCACGCCGAGCCGGTCCTTGCTGCGCTTGATCGATTCATGGCGGAGCCGGAGCTGCGGGAGGCGGTCGACCGCCAGAACGATTCGCCGGTTTTTGTTGGCGGGCGTTGGCAGCCTTCGCCCCGCCATGCGCCTCTGGTCCTGGGCATTATCGTGTTTGCGGTCATCATGGTCTGGCTCACCGCCATGGGCCAGAATGAACTGGCTGCGGCCCTGATGATCGTTGATCCGAGAGCTTACGACTGGAGTAGCATGGCCGGTCGTATTGAGGCGTTAACCGCAACCCTGGCCACTGGCCAGGTCTGGCGCTTGCTGACGCCGGATTTCCTGCATTTCAGCTGGACCCATATTATTTTCAACTCGGTCATGCTCTGGTTCCTGGGCAGTCAGGTTGAGTGGTTTGACGGCCGGGGGCGCCTGATTACCCTGTTTGTGGTCACCAGCCTGGTTTCCAATGGCCTGCAGTATGTTGTTTCAGGTCCACTTTTTGGCGGGCTGTCGGGTGTTGTCTACGGGATTCTCGGTTACTGCTGGCTGAGCCAGCGGTCGGTGCCAAGGTTCCAGTTCCCGCCGGCACTGGTCACCTTTGCGGTGGCGTGGATGGTGATCGGGTTTACCGCGCTGCCCGAAATGCTGGGGCTCGGTCGCATGGCGAACGAGGCTCATCTGGGGGGATTTGTTGCGGGGCTGGCCCTCGCGCTCATTCTGCCCGTAAGAACCCGGTGAGGCGCATAAAAAAGCCCCGCCAGAGGCGGGGCATAAAAAGAGCTGAAAGCTCCTGATGAGAGAGACCAAATGATACGACCGTCGTCATTTGGTGAAGTAATGATAATCATTATCGTTTGATTCTGTCAAACGATTCCGCCATTTTTATATGAACTTTTTTTCAGGAGAGCGGGATGACTTACGAAGAACTGATTGAGCGACTGGACCCCAATGTCTACCGGAGCCTCCGCCAGTCGATTGAACTCGGCAAATGGCCGGATGGCCGCAAGCTGACGCCTGAGCAGCGCGAAATCAGCCTGGAGGCGGTCATCTATTACGAAAACCTGCACGGCATTCCCGAACAGGAACGTGTCGGTTACCTCGACCGGGGCAGTAAAGCCGGAACTGCCTGCGACCCCTCGGTACAGCGTAACCAGAGTATCGGCGATGTTGATCCGGAACAGTTTGTTGAGGTCAAGTCTTGAGCGGGTTGATTGATGTAACCGGCCGGCTTCGCAAAATGCCGGCAGAAGCGGGAGACCCGGTGGCTTACACCATTGCCGTCGGCGATACCCGTGTGCCCCTGAATGACCTGATTGGCCGTTCGTTGCGGTTCGATTTTGGTGGAACCATTCGCTGCATTCACTGCGACAGAAAGACCAATAAAAGCTTCAACCAGGGATTCTGCTATCCCTGTTTCCGTAAACTGGCTGCCTGCGACAGCTGCATTATGAGTCCGGAAAAGTGCCACTACCATCTCGGTACCTGTCGTGAGCCGGAGTGGGGCGAGACTCATTGCATGGTGGAACACGTGGTTTACCTGGCGAACTCCTCGGGCCTGAAGGTCGGTATTACCCGGGCCTCCCAGGTGCCGACCCGGTGGATTGACCAGGGGGCGGTTGATGCCATTCCGATGGTGCGGGTTGCAACCCGGTATATTGCCGGTCTGGTGGAAGTGGCCTGCAAGGCCTACGTTGCCGACCGAACCAACTGGCGGGCGATGCTCAAGGGCGATGTTCCGGAGCTGGACCTGGCCGAAGAACGCCGCAGAGTGCTCAGCCTGATTGCCGGGGATATCGCGGCGCTCAGAGACGCCCACGGCCCGGACTCTATTCGTGAAGTGGATGAGCAGGGTCTTGGTCTGAGCTATCCTGTGGTGACCTGGCCAGAAAAGATCAAAACCCATAACCTTGATAAAACGCCGGAGGTTGAAGGCGTTCTTGAGGGCATCAAGGGCCAGTACCTTATTCTCGATACCGGTGTGATCAACATCCGTAAGTTCACCGGTTATGAAGTCCGTTTCCGGGTTATGGAGGGCTGAGCAGCCCCCTCCCGGCCGACCCAATCACGCCCGTGGGCCAGAAACTCCGGCACACGCAGGCAGCGAATTCTGGAGAAAACCAATGCGCACCAGCCAGCCACAAACCATCTACCTGAGTGATTACCGGGTGCCCGCCTACCTGGTCGATACCGTGGACCTGAGATTCGAGCTTTTTGAGGATGGCGCCCGGGTACACAGCACGCTGGAGCTCCGGCGCAATCCCGAGTCCGATGAGGCATCTGCGCCCTTGGAACTTGATGGCGACAGCCTGACGCTGGAATCCGTTGCCCTTGATGGCATCGAGCTGGTCGCCAGTGACTATGAGGATCGCGGCGATCAGCTGGTGATCCGGACCGTTCCCGATCAATTCCGGCTGACGGTTGTGACCTGGATCGAGCCGCAGAACAATACCCGGCTGGAGGGGCTCTACAAATCCTCCGGAATGTTTTGTACCCAGTGCGAGGCCGAAGGTTTCCGCTGCATTACCTTCTTCCCGGACCGGCCGGATATCATGGCCCGTTTCCGCACCCGTATCGAGGCCAGCAAAGCGGCCTACCCAATCCTGCTGTCCAACGGCAACGACGTCGAAAAGGGCGAGCTGGAAAATGGCCGTCATTTTGTAACCTGGGAAGATCCGTTCCCCAAGCCCTGCTACCTCTTTGCCCTGGTGGCCGGTGATCTGGTGGAGAGGCGTGACAGCTTTACCACCTGCTCTGGACGGCACATTGATCTGCGCATGTATGTGGAGCCCAGAAACGCCGAAAAATGTGATCACGCCATGGACTCCCTCAAGCGGTCCATGCGATGGGATGAGGAAGTCTACGGCCGGGAATACGACCTGGACATCTTCATGATCGTGGCCGTTGATGATTTCAACATGGGGGCCATGGAGAACAAGGGGCTCAACATCTTTAACTCCTCCTGCGTTCTGGCCAGCCAGGAAACCGCGACCGACCTGGCGTTCCAGCGCATCGAGGCCATCGTTGCCCATGAATACTTCCATAACTGGTCGGGTAACCGGGTCACCTGCCGGGACTGGTTCCAGCTCAGCCTGAAAGAGGGCTTTACGGTTTTCCGGGATTCGCAGTTCTCAGCGGACATGGGTTCGCCAACGGTCAAGCGCATTGAGGATGTCACTCTGCTGCGTACTGCCCAGTTTGCCGAAGATGGCGGCCCCATGGCGCACCCGGTCCGTCCGGCCTCCTATATGGAGATCTCCAACTTCTATACCCTGACTATTTATGAAAAAGGCGCGGAAGTGGTGCGCATGATCCATACCCTGCTGGGGCCGGAGATGTTCCGCAAGGGCAGCGATCTTTACTTCCAGCGCCACGATGGCCAGGCAGTCACCACCGACGATTTTGTCCGGGCCATGGAAGATGCATCGGGGCGTGACCTCAGACAGTTCCGTTTGTGGTATGAGCAGGCCGGCACGCCGGTACTGACGGTTTCCGATGAGTTCGATGCCGGCAAGGGCATCTATCGCCTGACCATTGAGCAGAGCATCCCGGCCACCCCGGGCCAGAGCAACAAAAAGCCCCAGCACATTCCCTTTGCCCTGGGCCTGCTGGGACAGGATGGCCAGCCATTGCCCCTGCAGCTTGAAGACCGCGCACCGGAGGCGCCTGCCGAGCGGGTGCTTGAGCTTACCGAGGCGGTCCATACCTTCGAGTTTCACGGCCTTGAATCCAGCCCGGTGCCTTCCCTGCTGAGGCACTTTTCGGCACCGGTGCGGGTTCGCTATCCGTGGACCCGCGAGCAGCTGCTGTTCCTGATGAGCCACGATCCGGACGGCTTCAACCGCTGGGACGCTGGCCAGCGGCTGGCGGTTGATGTGATCCAGTCCCTGGTGGGTGCTGCCGACGATGCCGAGGTTGAACCGCGGCTGGTCGAGGCCTACCGAAAACTGGTCACCGACGCGCAACTCGACCAGGCTCTGGTGGCAAAAATGCTTCAGTTGCCCTCAGAGGCCTACCTCATCGAGTTGGCAGAAGATGCCGATGTTCCGGCGATTCATCGGGCCCGTGAGACCGTAATGCAGAGCCTTGCGCGCGCCCTGAAGGACGAGCTCAAGGCCTGTTATCAACGTAATCTTGAAACCGGTCCCTATGAGGTGACTCCGGAGACGATCGCCCGGCGCAGCCTTCGTAATACCGCGCTCGCCTGGTTGCTGATGATCAACGATCCAGAAGGTCGCGCCCTGGCCGAGAGCCAGCTGAACGACGCGGACAACATGACAGACCGGATGGGTGCCCTGCGCGCGCTGGTCAACTCCGATTTCGAGGAAGACCGACGGCAGGCCCTGGACCAGTTCTACGGCGGCTTCCGGGACGATCCACAGGTTGTTGAGCAGTGGTTCTCCGTTCAGGCAGCCAGCGACCGCGCCGGACAGTTGGCGGATATCAGGAAGTTGCTGGAGCATCCGGCCTTCGACTGGAAGAACCCGAACAAGATCCGTTCCGTAGTCGGTGCCTTCGCCGGGCAGAACCTGTCGGCCTTCCACAATCCGGACGGTTCCGGTTATGACTTCCTGGCGGATCAGGTTTGCCGGCTGGATGACACAAACCCGCAGATCGCTGCGCGTCTGGTGACGCCACTGACCCGTTGGCGGAAGTTCGCGCCGGTCTACAGCGGGCAGATGGAATCCGCCCTGGAGCGCATTCGCGACAAAGACGGCCTGTCCCGGGATGTCTACGAGGTGGTACACAAGAGCCTCGCCGGCTGAGCGCCGGGCCCGGTTCAGCAAGCCTGGCTGCTGTAACCGGGAGCTTTGTCACAGCCGGATACAAAATCGCACTTTCGGTCGATAGACTTTAAACCGTGATTCGTTAGTCTGGGTGAAGGTCTGCATTCCTTGCAGACGACAATAAAAAAGCCTCTGAAGAGGCTCCCAGACGCACTTAAGGTTTCACGATGACATACAACAAACATGCGATTCTCGGCGGTCTGCTGGCTCTGTCCATGGCATCATCGACTGCATTGGCAGGTGTATCCCCCAGTGAAGCAGCGCGCCTCGGCCAGGAACTGACTCCCTTTGGCTCACCCAAGGCCGGCAACAGTGCCGGCACAATCCCTCCCTGGACCGGCGGGCTTACCGAGCCCCCTCCCGGCTATGAAGGGAGCGGGCAACACCATATCAATCCGTTTCCGGATGATAAGGTCCTGTTTACCATCACGCCGGCCAACATGGACCAGTACGAGGAATTCCTTACCGATGGCGTGAAGGCCCTGCTGGAAACCTATCCCACGACCTTCCGTATTCCGGTGTACCAGACCCGCAGGACCCATGCGGTTCCTGACTGGGTGGCAAAGAATACCCGCGAGAACGCCGTGAGCGCGGAAATTGTTGGTGAGGGCGCCGGTATCGATGGTGCCTTCGGAGGCTATCCGTTTCCCATTCTGCATGGTAACGATGAGCAAAAGGCCTGGCAGGCCATCTGGAACCACCTGACCCGCTGGCGTGGTGTTTATGTGACCCGCCGGTCCAGTGAAGTGGCGGTCCAGACCGATGGCGAGTATTCCCTCGTAACCTCCCAGCAGGAAGCGTTTTTCAACTTCTACAACCCCGAGGGTAGCGAGAAAACGCTGGATAACGTTATTTTCTATTATCTGTCGTTTACCCAGTCTCCGCCCCGGCTTGCCGGCGGCGCCATTCTCATTCACGAGACCCTGAACCAGATCATTAATCCGCGCAATGGCTGGGGCTACAATGCGGGCCAGCGCCGCGTGCGCAGGGCGCCTAACCTGGGCTATGACTCGCCGATCGCGGCATCGGACAATCTGCGTACCGCGGATGACACCGATATCTTCAACGGGGCTCTGGATCGGTATAACTGGACCTACGAAGGGAAGCGGGAAATCTACATGCCCTATAACAACTACCGGATTGGCGAAAAGGGCACGCCTTACTCCGAAATTCTGGGTGTTCACCACATCAATCCGGACCTCACCCGCTGGGAGTTGCACCGGGTCCACGTAGTCACGGCTACCCTGAAAGAGGGCGAGCGCCATATTTACGCCAAGCGTCGCTTCTATATCGATGAGGACAGCTGGAACACGGTTCTGCTCGACCAGTACGACGGGCGGGGTGAACTCTGGCGGGTAACCATGGGGTTGCCGAAAAATTATTATGAACTTCCGGGTGTGTGGACCGTGCTGGACGTCTATCATGACCTTCAGGCGCGCCGTTACCACGTGCTCGGGCTTGATACTGAAGAGCCCAATACCCGCGTATTCACCAATGAGGTTCCGAATACACGCTACTTCTCTCCGGCATCTCTGCGCCGCAGGAGTGTTCGCTAAGGCGCTGGCGGATGCGGGATGCGTCTCCGCTCAAAAGACATGGTGATGAACATACCGGCAACCGGAAGGCTGTCGGTATGTTCATCATGATTGCCGGCACGACCGGCCAGAGACACACAGTTCAAAACAACATGAATAGGCAATTGAATGGCTAAAAGGTTGATGTGCAAGACGTTGGGAGCAGTTTGCCTTGGGCTTTCCATGATGTGGTCAGCACCGGCGGCGTTTGCGCTTGCAGATGTCATAGAAACCCCGGCCCGGCCCACCGAACTGGCGCCTGAGCGGCTGCTTAACGATGTTACGAAAGCGGGTGACCGCATCGTGGCGGTCGGCGAGCGGGGCCACATCATCTACTCCGATGATGAGGGTAAAACCTGGACCCAGAGCCAAGTGCCGGTGTCGGTGACGCTCACCGCGGTGGATTTCGGATCCGCCACAGAGGGCTGGGCGGTGGGCCACAGTGGCGTAATCCTGCATTCCGGGGATGCCGGCGAAACCTGGAGCCTGCAGCTTACCGGTGTCCAGGCCCTTGAACTCGCTATCAGGTCCAAGGAAGAGCAGGTCGCCGCTATGGAAGAGCGGATTGATGCCGCTCCCGAAGCAGAGAAAGGCGACCTTGAGTGGGCGCGTGACGACCTCCTTTTTGCCATCGAAACCATGCAGTCGGACCTCGACATCGGGCCGGTAAACCCCTTACTGGACGTCTGGTTCAAGAATGAGAGCGACGGTTTTGTAGTCGGTGCCTACGGTATGATTCTGCGCACCACCGATGGCGGTGAGACCTGGCAGGACTGGGCTCCCCGCATCGAGAACCCCACCAACTTTCACCTCAACAGCATCTCGCAGATCACCGGCGGTGCGCTGGTTGTCGTCGGTGAGGCTGGCCAGATTCACGTGTCAGTAGATGGCGGACAAACCTGGGAGCGTCGGGAAAGCCCCTACGAAGGTTCCCTGTTCGGTGTGATGGGAACCGGACAGGTGAACGAGATTCTGGCCTACGGTCTTCGAGGCACCATCCTGTTTTCAGATGACCTCGGTAAAACCTGGCGTGTTGTGCCAAGCACCGCCGACGCCACTCTGAACAATGGTGCCGTGGTCGACGATGGCCGCATCATACTCGTCGGCAATAGCGGCGTGGTGTTGACCAGCAGCAATGGTGCCGAGTTGTTTCGTGACTACTTCCGGAGTGACCGCGAAGGTGTCATGAGCGTGGTTCCGATCTCGGGTACCGGGCTTCTGATCGTGGGTGAAGGCGGTGCGACGATCACGGACGCCCGCGGAAAGAACCTTCAATAACGCCCTGATGTGGCAACAACCGAACGCAAAATAGAGGGGCTTTTGAATGTCCAATCCGAAGCATGACAAGGGCGAGCATTACCTGACGACGCCCAATGCGGAACCGTTCCTGGAGCGGGTCATTTTCAATAACCGCGCCATCATTCTGATCGCCTTTTTTCTGCTGACCCTGTTTCTGGGCTACAACGCCATCAAGATTCAGCCTGATGCCAGTTTTGAGCGGATGATTCCGCTGCAGCACCCCTATATCGTGAATATGCTGGAGAACCGCGATGATCTGCAGAACCTAGGCAACTTCGTGCGGATCGCGGTTGAAGTGGAAGAGGGGGATATCTTCACCAAGGAATACATGGAGACCCTGAAGCAGATTACCGATGAGGTTTTCTACCTGAACGGGGTCGACCGTTCCGGCCTGAAATCCCTCTGGACATCGAACGTGCGCTGGGTAGAGGTGACCGAGCAAGGCTTCCAGGGCGGCACGGTCATCCCGGACAGTTACGATGGCTCGGATGCCAGCCTGGAACAGCTCCGCCAGAACGTTCTGCGTTCGAACGAGGTGGGCCGCCTGGTGGCGGATAATTTCAAGTCCACCATTGTTTATGCGCCCCTGTACGAAAAGAATCCGGAAACAGGTGAGCCGCTGGATTACGGCGAGTTCTCCCGCCAACTCGAAGAGAAGATTCGCGAGAAATACGAGGCCCAGAACCCGAACGTCGAGATCCATATTGTCGGTTTCGCAAAGAAAGTCGGCGATCTGATCGAAGGGATTGGTTCGATTGCCTGGTTTGCCGGCATCACCATCATTCTGACGACCCTGCTGTTGTACTGGTACTCCCGGTCCATTACCGGAACGCTGGTTCCGGTCTTTACCTCAATCATTGCCGTTTTCTGGCAACTGGGTACCTTGAGGCTTTTGGGCTACGGGTTGGATCCTTATTCGGTTCTGGTGCCGTTCCTCGTGTTTGCCATTGGTATCAGTCACGGCGTACAGATCGTTAACTCCATTGCCGTCGAATCGGCCAAAGGCTTCGATTCAGCCACCGCTGCCCGCCTGGCGTTCCGGGCGCTCTATATTCCGGGGATGCTGGCGTTGATTTCAGATGCCTTCGGGTTCCTCACACTGTTCTTTATCGAGATTGACGTAATCCGGGATCTGGCTGTTGCCGCCGGTATAGGTGTGGCCTTTGTGATCATCACCAACCTGGTACTGCATGTTCTGATCATGTCCTATGTAGGAATCTCAAAGGGCGGCATTCGCCATGTCCAGAACCACGGTGAAAAGCAGGATCGCAAGTGGCGTGTCATGTCCTACTTTTCCCATCCGGGGGTGGCGCCGATTTCCCTTCTGATCGGCTTGATTGGTCTCGGTCTGGGGCTCTACTACAAGCAGGATCTGAAAGTGGGTGACCTAGATCGCGGCGCGCCGGAACTGCGGGCCGATTCAAGGTACAACACCGACAACGCTTTCATCATTGATAACTACTCGACCAGTGCGGATGTTCTGGTGGTGATGGTGGAGACTCCGGTGGAGCAGTGCACCCAGTATGAGGTGCTGCGTGCCATGGATGCCCTGCAATGGGAGCTTGAAAACACACCGGGCGTTCAGTCTTCCGCGTCTCTGGCGGATGTCTCGAAAATTGTCACCAAGGCGCTGAACGAAGGTAACTGGAAGTGGTATGAGATTTCCCGGAACCAGACCATCATCAACGCCTCGATCCGGAGTGCTCCTTCCGGCCTGATCAATACCGATTGCAGCCTTACCCCGGTGCTGGTGTTCCTGGAGGATCACAAGGCTGAAACACTTCAGACGGTTGTCAGTCGTGTCGAGGAGTTTGCTGCCAATAATAACACCGAAGACCACACCTTCCTGCTGGCCGCCGGTAACGCGGGCGTTGAGTCAGCCACCAACGAGGTCATCGCCAACGCCAAGGACAAGATGTTGTTGCTGGTCTATGGGGTGGTCAGCTTGTTGTGCCTGGTGACCTTCCGCTCGGTAAGAGCCGTGCTGTGTATCGTAATACCGCTTGGCCTGACCTCTGTCCTCTGTGAGGCGATCATGGCCGTCTCCGGTATTGGCATCAAGGTGGCGACCTTGCCGGTCATTGCACTCGGGGTTGGTATCGGGGTCGATTACGGCATTTATATCTACAGCAAACTCGAGAAGTTCCTGCTAGAGGGCAAGACCTTGCAGGATGCCTATTACGAAACGTTGCGCTCAACCGGTAAAGCGGTGATTTTCACCGGCGTAACACTGGGCCTCGGTGTGGTGACCTGGATCTTCTCGCCGATCAAGTTCCAGGCAGACATGGGCTTCCTCCTGTTCTTTATGTTCCTGTGGAACATGGTTGGTGCCATCTGGCTGCTTCCCGCACTGGCCCGCTTCCTGCTGAGGCCGGACCAGATGCTTGCAAAAGCCCGCGCTGCGAAATAATATTCGCAGCCAGACACAAAAAAGCCCGCATTGCGGGCTTTTTTGTTGATCACTCAATCGTTTAGCAAGCTCATTCATACTTTATTTATGCTTGCTGGTGGTCTATGTTCTTAAACGACCATGTCGTTTGTCTGCCCTCCCAAGCAGGCAATTAATTATAACGAACAGAAAAAGGAAGAACGCACATGAGACTGAAACTCAAAGCTTCCGCATTTGCCGTTGCCGCCGCTGTAGGCTTGGGCATTGCCTCAGCTCCGGCTAGCGCACAGGAGCAACAGTTTGTGACCATCGGTACCGGTGGCGTGACCGGTGTTTATTATCCGGCCGGCGGTGCTATCTGTCGCCTGGTGAACATGGATCGTAAAGAGCACGGCATTCGCTGCTCCGTGGAGAGTACCGGTGGCTCTGTCTACAACCTGAATGCCATCCGTCAGGGCGAGCTGGATCTGGCGGTTGCCCAGTCCGACTGGCAGTACCACGCCTATAATGGAACCAGTCAGTTCAAGGATGATGGCCCCAACAAGGAGCTTCGCGCGGTATTCTCGCTGCATCCGGAACCGTTTACCGTGGTCGCCAGCAAAGCCTCCGGCATCAAGACGTTTGAAGACCTTGCGGGCAAGCGTGTGTCGGTCGGTAACCCGGGTTCTGGCCAACGAGCCACTGCTGAAGTACTGATGAACGAAATGGGCTGGACCCTCGACAAGTTCTCACTGGCGGCGGAGCTCAAGGCCGCAGAACAGTCGCAGGCTCTGTGTGATGGCAACATTGACGCATTTTTCTACACCGTCGGGCACCCGTCCGGTGCTATCAAGGAAGCGACCACTTCCTGTGACAGCGTTATCGTTGAGGTGGATAACCCCGCCAGCCAGAAGCTGATCAAGGAGAACCCGTACTACCGCAAGGCTATCATCCCCGGCGGCATGTACCGCGGAACGGATGAGGACGTGGCTACCTTTGGTGTCGCAGCGACCCTCGTGTCCTCGACCGATGTGCCCGATGAGGTGGTCTACCAGGTGGTCAAGGCTGTATTCGAGAACTTTGACAGCTTCAAGCGACTGCATCCGGCGTTTGCCAATCTGGACAAGACCGAAATGGTCTCTGACGCCCTGAGTGCGCCGCTGCATCCGGGTGCCCTGAAGTACTACAAGGAAGCCGGTCTGATCAAGTAACGACCAGTCGGACAGTCGGGGTGGCCTGTGCCGCCCCGACTGTTGTTTCCTTTCCTTCCTTCACAGGACATACCTATGACCGGTAAAGATCCCGATTTCGGGGATTCCGTAGATACCTCCTCCGTTGAAAAGTTCCTGCAGTCAGAAACCGGCGGCCGGGCTGGAACCGGTCCTGCCGCGGTGATTCTGTTTGTTATTCCGGTGGTCTGGTCGCTGTTTCAATTGTGGATTGCGTCACCGCTGCCCTACATTTTTGAAGTAGGGATGTTCAACTCGACAGAAGCACGCTCGATTCACCTGGCGTTTGCGTCTTTTCTGGCATTTGCTGCATTCCCGATGATTAAAGGGCGGCATGAAACCTCCAACAGGGTGCCGTTTTATGACTGGATTCTGGCAGGGCTGGCGGCCTTCTGCTCATCCTACCTTTATCTGTTTTACGATCAGCTGTCGACCCGGCCGGGCGCGCCGATTCTGCAAGACCTGATTGTCGCCATTGTCGGTCTGTTACTCCTGCTGGAGGCCACACGCCGTGCACTTGGCCTGCCGCTCACCGTTGTCGCCGCCGTGTTCATTATCTATTCGCTCGCCGGACCCTATATGCCGGCAGTGATTTCCCATGCGGGTGCCAGCCTGGAAAAACTGGCATCGCACCAGTGGTTGGGGACTGAGGGCGTCTTCGGGGTCGCACTCGGCGTCTCCACGAGCTTCGTGTTCCTGTTCGTCCTCTTTGGTGCCTTGCTGGAGCGGGCCGGCGCCGGCAACTACTTCATCCAGGTGGCCTATGCCTCGCTGGGGCACATGAAGGGAGGTCCGGCGAAGGCAGCCGTGGTTTCAAGTGGTTTGAGCGGGATCATTTCCGGCTCCTCCATTGCCAACGTGGTAACGACCGGTACCTTTACCATTCCATTGATGAAACGGGTCGGATTTCCTGCCACCAAAGCCGGTGCGGTAGAGGTGGCTGCGTCGACCAATGGCCAGCTTACGCCACCGGTGATGGGGGCCGCGGCCTTCCTGATGGTTGAGTACGTGGGTATCTCCTATCTGGAGGTCATGAAGCACGCCATACTTCCGGCACTCATTTCGTACATCGCGCTGGTTTACATCGTTCATCTGGAGGCCTGCAAGCTGAACATGAAGGGCCTCGAACGTCCGAAAAAGCCAACACTGGCCCAGCGGATGCTTACCTGGGTGTTCGTGTTACTGGGATTGGCGGTGCTGACCCTGGCGGTGTACTACGGCGTTGGCTGGACCAAAGGCGTGTTTGGCGATCAGGCGGCCTGGATTCTGGGGCCTGTCCTGCTGCTCATTTACATCGGCCTGGTGGCGTACGCGTCCAGATACCCGGACCTGGAGGAAGACGATCCGGAAGACCCGATGGACAAGTTGCCACCCCTGGGGCGGACTGTCAAAACCGGCCTGTATTACCTCGTGCCGGTTGTGGTGCTGATCTGGTGTCTTACGGTAGAGCGCTTTTCACCCCAGCTTTCGGCGTTCTGGGCGACCCTGCTGATGATCTTTATTGTGGTTACTCAGGTTCCGCTCAAGAACTTTTTCCGCAAGCAGGGAAACCTGGGGGCGGCATTCTGGCAGGGTTGCGTGGATGTGGTGCGATCACTGGCAACCGGCGCCAGAAACATGATTGGCATTGGTGTTGCGACCGCTACTGCCGGCATCGTGGTGGGTACGGTAACGCTGACGGGTATCGGGCTGGTGATGGCCCAGTTCGTCGAGTTCATCTCGGGTGGCAACCTGATGCTCATGCTCGTTTTCACCGCCGTGATCAGTCTGATCCTTGGGATGGGGTTGCCGACCACCGCCAACTACATTGTGGTATCCACCCTGATGGCCCCGGTTATTGTGACCCTGGGCGCCCAGAACGGCTTGATTGTGCCCCTGATTGCGGTGCACATGTTCGTGTTCTATTTCGGGATACTGGCGGACGATACGCCACCCGTGGGGTTGGCGGCCTACGCCGCCGCTGCCATTTCCGGGGCCGACCCGATTCGAACGGGGATTCAGGGTTTCACCTACGATATCCGGACGGCGATCCTGCCGTTCATGTTCATCTTCAACACCCAGTTGTTGCTGATCGGGCTGACTGGCTGGTTTGATCTGCTGGTCACGATTTTCAGTGCGGTGACGGCCATGCTGGTGTTCTCTGCCGCGACCCAGGGTTTCTGGTTCGTCAGGAGCCGTTGGTGGGAAACCCTGTGCCTGCTATTGATCACCTTCACGCTCTTCCGCCCGGGGTTCTGGTGGGACATGGTTTATCCTCCGGTAGAAAGCCGCCCCGGAACCCGGATCATGGAGTACATCGAGACAGTTCCGGCGGGCGAGGACATTGTGATCAAGGCCACGGGCATGACCATCGATGGCGAGGAGGAATCTACGTTCCTGCAACTGCCTTTGCCGGCAGGTGAAACACCAGTGGCGCGGCTCCAGGAGTCTGGCCTTGGCCTGCGCAAGGACGGCGACAGGATGGTTGTTGATTATGTCTCCTACGGCAGTGTGGCAGAAAATGCCGGCCTGTATTTTGACTGGACGATTGACTCCTTTCAGGTGCCGCTCGAGCGCCCGCCGAAGGAGCTGATGTTCATTCCGGCCCTGATCCTTCTGGGACTGGTTGCGTTCGGCCAGTTGCGCCGAAGAGCCCGGGAAGAGGGGGCCCCGCAGTCCGCCTGAATAGTGTTGCTGACCGTAAAAGCCCGGCATTAACCTGCCGGGCTTTTTTCTGATAGACTTCCGCTCGAACCGGCCCGCGGTTTGTATCGCGCAGTGCCGTCACCATGTGGTCTCTGGTATAGATCACCGCTGAGCAACCAACAGGAGCTTTCCATGCCCGTCGTAACCTTGCCCGATGGCAGCCATCGCAGTTTTGCCGAACCCGTAACCGTTCATGACGTCGCCGCCGATATTGGTGCCGGCCTCGCCAAGGCCGCCCTCGCCGGAAAGGTGGATGGCCGGCTGGTGGACACCAGCTATCGTATCGAACAGGATGCCGAGCTGGCGATTGTCACCGAGCGTGATGATGACGGCGTTGATATTATTCGTCACTCCACGGCGCATTTGCTGGCCATGGCAGTCAAGGAACTGTTTCCGGCTGCGCAAGTCACCATTGGCCCGGTTATCGACAACGGCTTCTATTACGACTTCAAGTTCGACCGCCCGTTCACCAACGAGGACCTGGCGCGGATCGAGAAGCGGATGGAGGAGCTTTCGAAGCAGGATATTCCGGTTTCCCGGTCGGTGATGTCACGGGAAGACGCGGTTCGGTTGTTTGACGAAATGGGCGAAGAGTATAAGGTGCGCATCATCGAGGATATTCCCGGTGATGAGGATCTTTCGTTTTACCGCCAGGGTGATTTTATTGACTTGTGTCGCGGCCCCCACGTGCCGAGTACCGGCAAACTGAAGGCCTTCAAGCTGACCAAGGTTTCCGGTGCGTTCTGGCGTGGTGACACCAGCAACGAACAGCTGCAACGGGTTTATGGCACCGCCTGGGGCAACAAGAAAGACCTCAAGGCGTACCTGCACCGTCTGGAAGAAGCGGAAAAACGGGACCACCGCAAGGTCGGCAAGAAGCTCAACCTGTTCCACATGCAGGAAGAAGCGCCTGGCATGGTGTTCTGGCATCCGGATGGCTGGTCGCTGTACCAGGAGATTGAGCAGTACATGCGCCGCAAACAGCAGGAACATGGCTATAAGGAAATCAAGACGCCCCAGGTGGTGTCCCGTACCCTGTGGGAAAAATCCGGCCACTGGGACAAGTTCAAGGATGATATGTTCACCACCGAGTCGGAGAAGCACGACTACGCCATCAAGCCAATGAACTGTCCCTGCCACGTACAGGTGTTCAATCAGGGCCTGAAGAGCTACAAGGACCTGCCCCTGCGGCTGGCAGAATTTGGATCCTGTCACCGTAACGAGGCCTCTGGTGCGCTCCACGGGCTGATGCGCGTTCGCGGCTTTACCCAGGATGATGCGCACATCTTCTGTGAAGAAGATGCCATCCAGAAGGAAGTGTCGGCATTCATTGAAATGCTGCACGAAATCTACACAGATTTTGGGTTTACCGAAATTCTGTACAAGCTGTCCACCCGGCCCGAGAAGCGGGTCGGCTCTGACGAGGTCTGGGACAAGGCCGAGGCTGCCCTGGAGCAAGCGCTGAATCGCGAAGGTGTGAACTGGGAGTTGTTGCCGGGCGAAGGTGCCTTTTACGGACCTAAAATCGAGTTTTCCCTGAGGGACTGTATCGGCCGGGTATGGCAATGCGGTACCATTCAGGTCGATTTTTCCATGCCGGGCCGGTTGGGTGCGCAGTATGTTGCGGATAATTCCGAGCGGAAAACGCCGGTTATGCTGCATCGGGCGGTGTTGGGGTCCTTCGAGCGTTTTATCGGCATTCTGATCGAGGAATACGAAGGTGCATTCCCGACATGGCTGGCCCCGACCCAGGTCGCCATCCTCAATATCACCGATAATCAGCGCGATTATTGCCAGAATCTGGCGAAAAAGTGGGATTCTTTGGGCTTGAGGGTTAATGCTGACTTGAGAAACGAGAAGATCGGCTTTAAAATCCGCGAGCACACTATTAATAAAGTTCCCTTTCTGGCTGTTGTCGGAGACAAAGAAATCGAGAACAACGCCGTTGCGGTGAGAACCCGCAAAGGTGAGGATTTGGGAACTATGTCGCTTGAAGCGTTTGAGCAGCTATTGGCTGATGACATCCAACGCAAGGGCAGAACCAAGACGGAGATCTGATTATTAAACAGCGAACGAATCGGGGTGGGCGCACACCTAAGGCGCCGATCAATGAGAATATTGACGCAACCGAAGTCCGACTGATCGATGCCGAAGGCAATCAGGTCGGTGTAGTACCAATAGAGGATGCCCTGAAGCAAGCGGAAGAGGCATCTCTTGACCTGGTCCAGGTTACGGATTCCGATCCGATCGTCTGTAAAATAATGGACTACGGCAAGAAAATCTTCGACGAGAAGAAAGCGAAAGCGGCTGCCAAGAAGAAGCAGAAGCAGACGCAGGTCAAAGAGCTTAAGTTCCGTCCAGGAACTGAAGAAGGGGATTATCAGGTCAAACTACGCAACCTGGTACGTTTCCTTGAAAACGGGGACCGCGGCAAAATCACGATCCGCTTCCGAGGCCGTGAGATGGCACACCAGGAAATTGGTATGCAACTCATGCAGCGCATCGAAGCAGACATTGATGAGCTAGCCCAGGTAGAGATGCGGCCGAAAATGGAAGGCCGGCAGATGACCATGGTTGTGGCGCCCCGCAAGAAGAAGTAAACCTGATCGGGTGCTTGTCCCCCGCGCATGCGGGGGATTTGTCGTTCAGGGATACATTATTGTTTATCCAAAATAGAATGCGGAGTTTTAAAAAATGCCCAAGATGAAAACCAAAAGCGGAGCCACCAAGCGGTTCAAGAAAACCGCGACCGGCTTCAAGCACAAGCAGTCCTTCACCAGTCATATCTTGACCAAGAAGAGCCCCAAGCGTAAGCGTCAGCTCCGTGGTACCAAGCTGATTGCCAAGTCTGATGTGGCTTCCATCAAGCGTATGACCGCGTGCTGATTCAGCCGCTAACGATTCCTGCAAAGGTTTAAGGTAGAAGGATTAAAGTATGGCTCGTGTAAAACGTGGTGTGGTCGCACGCCGTCGTCACAAGAAGATTCTCGATCAGGCCAAAGGTTACTACGGCGCTCGCAGCCGGGTATTTCGTGTAGCCAAGCAAGCGGTTATCAAGGCCGGCCAGTATGCATACCGTGACCGTCGTAACCGTAAACGTGCTTTCCGCGCGCTGTGGATTGCCCGTATCAATGCTGGCGCCCGCGCCAACGGTCTGTCCTACAGCCGTCTGATCGCTGGCCTTAAAAAGGCTAACGTTGAAATCGATCGTAAGGTTCTGGCCGATCTGGCCATGAACGAGCAGCAGGCGTTTGCTGCCGTTGTTGAGAAGGCCAAAGCGTCCCTGTGATCGCTTAGCTCTTTCATCGGTTACTGATCGATCCGGGCGCCTCGTGACATCATGATGGCGCCCTGTGATAGGGGAAGGGCACGCTCTTCCCCTATTTTTGTTTGTGAAATTGCATATTTAGCACTCCCATTTCTGGTTTGGAGCAGGGTCAATGGAAAACCTGGAGCAACTGGTTCAGGACGGTCTGGCGGCAGTAGACAAAGCTGATAGCCTGCAGGCACTTGATCAAATTCGCGTTGAGTATCTTGGCAAAAAGGGTGCGATTACCCAGCAGGCGAAAACCCTGGGCAAGCTGTCCGCTGAAGAACGTCCGGCCGCCGGCCAGAAGATCAATGAAGCCAAGGGGCGGGTGGAGCAGGCGATCAACGCACGACGGAGTGATCTTGAACGCGCCGCCATTGAACAGAAGCTTGCCAGCGAGTCCATTGACGTGACGCTGCCTGGCCGGGGCCAGGAGCTGGGGGGGCTGCATCCCGTTACCCGAACTCTGCAGCGCATTGAGCAGTTTTTCTCCAGGGCGGGCTATACCGTTGAGCAGGGGCCGGAGATCGAAGACGATTATCACAACTTCGAAGCCCTGAATATTCCGGGGCACCATCCGGCCCGCGCCATGCACGATACCTTCTATTTCAATCCGGGCACTCTGCTGAGAACCCATACCTCACCGGTCCAGATCCGCACCATGGAGGCTGGCAAACCGCCATTCCGGATGATCTGCCCCGGCCGGGTGTACCGCTGCGATTCGGACATGACCCATACGCCGATGTTCCATCAGGTGGAAGGTCTGCTGGTCGAGAAAAACGTCAGCTTTGCGGATCTGAAAAGCACCGTTGAGGAATTTCTCCGGGTCTTTTTCGAGCAGGATCTTCAGGTTCGTTTTCGTCCGTCCTACTTCCCCTTTACGGAGCCCTCCGCTGAAGTGGATATTGAATGGGGCCGGGAAGCCGATGGCAGCATCAAGTGGCTCGAAGTAATGGGCTGCGGCATGGTGCATCCCAAAGTATTCGATTATTGCGGAATTGATGCCGAGGACTACCGTGGCTTTGCCTTTGGGATGGGCGTCGAGCGTCTGGCCATGCTCCGCTACGGAGTGAGCGATCTGCGCATGTTCTTTGAGAATGATCTGCGCTTCCTGCGCCAGTTCCGTTGAACGGACAGCGTTCAGGCTATTCAAATAAACAGGCATAACCGCATCAGGACAAGGCAATAACCATGAAATTCAGTGAGCAGTGGCTGCGCGAGTGGGTTAACCCGGAAATCGGAACCCAGGAATTGATGGACGAGATCACCATGGCCGGTCTGGAGGTCGACGGTTTTGAACCGGTGGCCGGCCAGTTCAGTGGCGTGATTGTCGGTGAAGTGCAATCTGTCCAGCCGCATCCGGATGCCGACAAGCTTCGGCTTTGCCAGGTGACTGATGGCAAAGACACTGTTCAGGTCGTGTGTGGCGCTCCCAACGTCCGGGAAGGCCTCAAGGTGCCTTTTGCTGTGGTTGGCGCGGTGCTGCCCGGTGATTTCCGAATCAAGAAAGCAAAACTGCGAGGCCAGTCCTCGGAGGGAATGCTCTGCTCAGAGGCCGAGCTGGGCCTGTCCGAGAATCACGACGGACTGATGGAGTTACCGGCCGACGCGCCGGTTGGTCAGGAGGTTGCGGATTACCTGAAACTGAACGACGTTACCATTGATGTCGATCTGACTCCCAACCGCGCCGATTGTCTCTCGATCAAGGGGCTTGCCCGGGAAGTGGGGGTGCTCACTGGCGTGCTGGTTGACGCCCCGGTCATTGAGCCGGTTGAGGCTGTGCACTCCGAAGTTCCTGATATCCGTGTCGAGGCGCCAGCCGGTTGCCCGCGCTATCTGGGTCGGATTCTGCGGAACGTAAACCTGCAGGCCGAGTCGCCGCTGTGGATGCAGGAAAAGCTACGCCGTTCCGGGGTCCGCTCCATAGATGCAGCAGTGGACGTAACCAACTACGTCATGCTGGAACTGGGCCAGCCAATGCATGCCTTCGATCGGGACGAGATTCATGGCGGCATTGTTGTGCGCATGGCCCGTGCCGGGGAAACGCTCATTCTGCTGGACCGTCAGGAAGTCGAGCTCACCCAGGGTACGCTGGTGATTGCCGACCACGAAAAGCCTGTGGCCATTGCCGGCGTGATGGGTGGAGAGCACTCGGGTGTCAGCCCGAAAACCCGGGATCTGGTTCTGGAGTCGGCGTATTTTGACCCCATCACCCTGGCCGGCAAGGCGCGCCACTATGGCTTGCACACTGATGCCTCTCACCGGTTTGAGCGCGGAGTCGATTACAAGCTGGCGCGCGAGGCCATGGAGCGGGCAACCCGGTTATTGATGGACATAGTCGGCGGTGAGCCGGGTGAGATTGTCGAGGTGGCCAGCCCTGACGATATTCCTGAGGATCGCGTTGTCGACCTGCGCGCAGGCCGCCTCAATGATGTCCTGGGTATGGCAATTGACCGCACCACGGTCGAGGAAATCCTGACCCGACTGGGCCTTCGGATCGACAAGCTTCTGAAAGACGGCTGGCGGGTGAGCGTGCCCAGCTTCCGTCCGGACATTTCGATTGAAGAAGACCTGATTGAAGAAGTGGGCCGGATCTACGGTTACAACAACCTGCCGGTGACTGAGCCGACGGGCGCTCTCGGTCTGCGGCCGGAAGAAGAGGCGGTTCGCCCGGTAGCGGCCATTCGCAACTTCTTTGTCGACCACGGCTATCAGGAAGCGGTGACTTACAGCTTCGTGGACCCGAAGGTGCAGCAACTGGTTGACCCTGAGCGTGAGGGCATCGCGCTGGCTAACCCGATTTCCTCGGACCTCTCGGTCATGCGCACCAGCCTCTGGAGCGGCTTGCTGAAAACGGTGGCCTATAACCAGAACCGGCAGCAGGCCCGTATTCGCCTTTTTGAGACCGGCCTGCGGTTCCTCAAGGAGGGTGAGCGTATTGATCAAAAGCCCATGCTCGCGGGCGTCGTGGTTGGAAACCAGTATCCTGAAAACTGGGTCAACGGTCGCAGAACTGCCGATTTCTTTGATGTAAAAGGGGAGTTGGAAAGCCTGTTCCGTCTGCTGGGAATCGAAATTCAGTTCGTTGGCAGTCAGCATCCTGCCTTGCACCCGGGGCAGACCGCAGAGCTGATGCGGGATGGCGAGCATGTCGGCTGGCTGGGAACCCTGCATCCACAAGTTCAGAAAAATCTTGAACTTAATGGCACGATCCTGATGTTTGAGCTATTCTTGAACTCGATCGTTACTGGATATGTGCCTAATTTCAAAGAAATTTCAAAATTCCCGGAAGTTCGTCGGGATTTGGCTATTATTATCGGGAGCGATGTGGCGTTTGCGGATGTGGAGCGTGTGGCAAAAAAGCATGCCGGTGAGCGCCTGACGGCGTTACGTGCGTTTGATGTCTATGAAGGCGAAAGTCTGGGTGAGGGTAATCGAAGCCTGGCCCTGAGCCTGTTCTGGCAGCATCCCGAACGCACGCTGAACGAAGATGAAGTGCATTCGCTCTTCAACGGTGTGATCGACGCATTGAAAGAAGAGTTGGGGGCAACACTGAGGAGTTGAGAGATGGCGGCTTTGACGAAAGCGGAAATGGCGGAGCGGTTGTATGAGGAATTGGGCCTGAACAAACGCGAAGCCAAGGAAATGGTGGAAGCTTTTTTCGATGAGATCAGAGGCGCTCTCAGTCATAACGAACAGGTGAAGTTGTCCGGTTTTGGTAACTTCGATCTGCGCGACAAGAAACAGCGGCCGGGACGGAACCCGAAAACCGGGGAAGAGATTCCAATCAGTGCACGGCGTGTCGTTACGTTTCGCCCGGGACAAAAACTAAAGCAGAAAGTAGAAGCCTATGCTGGAACCCAGTCATAACAACGAACTTCCCGCCATCCCGGGAAAACGTTATTTCACTATTGGTGAGGTGGCGGATCTGTGCGCCGTTAAAGCGCACGTCCTGAGGTATTGGGAGCAGGAATTTCCTCAGTTGTCGCCGGTCAAGCGCCGGGGCAACCGCCGTTATTATCAGCGGGCGGATGTGATCACCATCCGTCAGATCCGCAGCCTGTTGTACGACCAGGGATACACCATTGGTGGGGCCAAGCAGAAGCTGAGCAGCCATGAAGTGAAAGAAGATACCTCCCAGTACAAGCAGATCATCCGCCAGATGATTACCGAACTCGAAGAGGTTCTTGACGTACTTAACGCACCGTCCAGATAGAACACCTTCCGTTCCGAAAAAAGCCGGGGCAGCGTTCGCTGCTCCGGCTTTTTTATACCAGCAATACCGGTTCCGGCGGCTTCAATCGCGGCCCTGAACGGTTTCCGCATCTCTAATTGATCCTTTTGTATCAAATAACCGTAAGCATGCTTATAATATATGCCCTCTCAATGAGGTTAAAATACGTAACTAAACCAGCCTTCGGGAAACCGATATGACACAAAACACCAGCAAGCTTCCCCTGGCCGGGCAGCTCAACTGGGCCTTGGGCCGCACATACCTGCGGTTCATGCTATTAGTGGTGATCCCGCTTGTTATTCTTGTGGCTGCGGGCGTCATGTACCTGGTGGGTGGCCGCTTTGTGGATACCGAGAACGCCTACCTGCATGCTGACATGATTTCAGTGGTTCCGGAGGTGCCCGGCACCATTACGGATGTAGCCGTGGCGGAAAATCAGCGGGTTCAGACCGGCGATCCTCTGTTTACCATTGACCCGAAACGTTACCGGATAGCCGTGGTGGAGGCCGAATCGGCACTGGCCGATGTGCGAACCCGGATCGCGGTCATGAAAGCCCGGTACGACGAGCAGAAGCAGCAGCTTCAGCTTGCGCTCAGTAATCTGGCCTACGCAACCCGCGAATATCAGCGCCAGGTGGAATTGTCCCGCAGCCATGCGGTTTCCGGCTCCACGCTGGACAGCTATCGCCATAAACAGGAACTTGCCGAACAGAGCGTTGAGCAGGCAAGAAAAGCCCTGCAGCGGGTTCGTGCTGAACTGGCCGGCGATCCCGACATCGCCGTTGAAGAGCATCCGATGTATCGCAAAGCCCAGGCGGAACTGGCGGCGGCCCGCGAGAACCTGCAGGACACCTCGGTGGTGGCCCGGTTTGGTGGCCTCGCCTCGAAAACGCCCGTGGCGGGGCAGTATGCCGGTCCCGGCCGCGCGGCGATGAGCCTGGTATCGGTGGATGACTTCTGGGTGGATGCCAATTTCAAGGAAACCCAGCTCGCCCAGGTTAGAGTGGGCCAGCCGGTCGAGATCGAGGTGGACGCTTATCCGGATCTGGTGCTCTCCGGGCATGTGGACAGCCTGGCCGCAGCCACCGGCTCGGAATTCTCGGTTTTGCCCGCCCAGAACGCCACTGGAAACTGGGTCAAGGTGGTTCAGCGGGTGCCGGTGCGCATCCGGCTGGACAATCCGCCGGCGGAAGCCCGTCTTCGCTCGGGCATGAGTGTGTCGGTGGCGGTTGATACTGGCTGGCACCAGCGCGGTCCGGCCTTTCTGGAACCGCTGACCTCCTGGTTCCAGGGGTTCGTCGGAACGGCCGCGGCGTCTGAACGAGCAGAGACTGGCCGGTGAGCGAGGCGTCCTCCGGAGCCGGCCCCAGCCGGGCCCTGATTACCGTATCGATCATGCTTGCAACCATCATGCAGGCGGTTGATACGACGATCGCCAATGTCGCCCTGCCACATATGCAGGGCGCCATGTCGGCAACCTCCGAGCAGATTGCCTGGGTACTGACTTCCTATATTGTCGCCGCCGCCATCATGACCCCGATGACCGGGTTTCTCTCTGCCCGCATTGGCCGAAAGCGCCTCTTCGTGATCTCGGTGACCGGCTTCACGCTTACTTCGCTGCTCTGCGGAATGGCTGTATCGCTTGAGCAGATTGTCCTTTTCCGACTGCTGCAGGGCATATTCGGTGCCGGACTGGTCCCGCTGTCTCAGTCCGTCCTTCTGGATACCTTCCCGAAAGAGAAGCACGGGTCGGCGATGGCAATCTGGGGCGTGGGTGTGATGGTCGGGCCCATTCTCGGGCCAACGCTCGGGGGTTATCTCACCGAATATTACAACTGGCGCTGGGTGTTCCTGATCAACCTGCCCGTTGGCATACTGGCCCTGGCTGGAATACTGAGCTTCGTTCCGGAAACCGAGACCGTCAGGCGCCGGTTTGATCTGTTCGGGTTCACCCTGCTGTCCCTGGCGATCGGATCGTTGCAGCTGCTACTGGACCGGGGCCAGAGCCTGGACTGGTTTGCTTCCCCGGAGATCGTCATTGAGAGCATGGTGGCCGCGACCTGCTTTTATATGTTCGTGTCCCATATGATGACCGCCCGGGAGCCCTTTCTGGAGCCGGGGCTGTTCCGGGACCGTAATCTGGTGATGGGGCTGATCTTCATTTTCATCGTTGGTGTCGTGCTTCTTGCGACTCTGGCCCTGCTGCCGCCGTTCCTGCAGAACCTGATGGGCTTTCCGGTTATCACCACCGGCGAGGTTCTGGCGCCCAGAGGGATTGGCAGCATGATTGCGATGTTGCTGGTAGGCAGGCTGGTCAACCGGATTGACGTTCGTCTGCTGGTGGCGATCGGTATGACCCTGACGTCCGTCTCCCTGTTCGAAATGGCCCAGTTCAACCTCAATATCAGCCCCATGGCGCTGGTGCGGACCGGAATCATTCAGGGTCTTGGTCTGGGATTTGTCTTTGTTCCCCTGAGCACCGTCACCTTTTCCACCCTCGACCGGCGCTACCGTACCGAGGGCACCGCCATGTTCAGCCTGATGCGGAATATCGGCAGCAGCATCGGGATCTCGGTGATGGTCGCTCTGGCGGCCCGCAGCACCCAGGTCAACCACGCGGTGCTCGGGGAGCAGCTCACCCGGTTCCGCGCGCCGGTACAGCAGTTTATGGACGGGCAGGGTGCGGGTCTCAGCGGAGACAATGCCCTGGCCTTGCTGAACCAGGAGCTTACGCGCCAGTCGGCTGCCATCGGTTACCTCAATGACTTCCAGATTATGGCCTGGATGACCCTGGCAGCGATCCCGCTGATTCTGTTATTCCGGAGCGCGCCGCGTAACACGGGCCAACAGGAAAGTGCCGAAGCCGAGCCGCAGGAAGCATGAGAGGACCGGTGCCTCGCGGCACCGGCAACAGGGGGTATCAGAACCTGAATAACCAGGGCAGAAAGACCTCGCCATAGCCCCAGAGTATGACGGTTACCGCAAGCAGTCCCTCCAGAACGAGAACGCCGGCGGCCAGTGTGGTGCTGGAGACGATAAAGCCCTGTTCCGAGCTGATGCCCAGAAAGTGCGGAATGCCGAGATACAGCAGGTAACCACTGACGCACAGCCCTATGGTGCCGGCCAGCAGGCAGAGCCAGATCAACGGATAGACGGCGGCGATGCCGCTCAGAAACATGGGTGTGGCGATGTAACCGGCAAAAATGACGCAGCGCCGTGAGCTGGGTGGCTTCTTGAAGCGCTTGGCCATGGTGCGGATGACGTGGCCGACCAGAACGACGGCCCCGAGTATCGCGACATAGAACGCGATGCCCGCGAGGAAGGCGCTTAACAGGTCCAGTTTGATGAACGGGTGATTGCCGCCGAATCCCCAGCCGACCTGGGTTGTACCGATGAATGCGCTCACCACCGGAATGGCCGCCATGATCAGCACATGGTGTGCATAGAGGTGGCGGACAGACTCGTGCTCCCGGTCAATCTCTGCCCATTCCATTCTTGGATGGGTCAACAGGCCCCATACATGTGTCAGCATAGTTTCAACCTCATCATCTGGCTGGTCTTCATCAACTTCCGGACTGCGGCCTGTGCTCCCGGATAAAGCCCGAGAAGCCGTCCGCAGTCCAGACTTCTTCCTTAAAGGTATAGCTGAATACGGAGAGAATTGCGTAACACCGTGCCGGTGATAATTCACATAAATCAAGAGTCGCCTGAAACGAATCGGGAGTCGGCGCAGGTAAGGGCAGGTCAGATTAAAAAAAGCGAACGCCGGGAGCGTTCGCTTCGGGCTATTCAGCCGAGGAAGGTAGGCAGGTAGCCGTTGAGTGACATCATCAGGCTCAGGACGCAAACGGTCAGGATCGAAAACCCGAAATTGCCTTTCGCCCATTTTATATCGTCGGTTGTCTGGTAGCCGGCCAGACCGATCTTTATCCAGTACAGCCCCATCAGCAGGGCGACCACGAAGTAGGCGATGCCCGTGTATCCAGCCACGCTCAGGCTCAGGGCCGACACTGTGAAGGCGACCGTATAGGCCAGGCTGTGATGTTTGGCGGTTTTTATCCCTTCAGCGACCGGCAGAACCGGAATCCCGACTCGCTGGTAGTCTCGGAACCGGAAGATGCCGATGGCATAGGAATGTGGCATCTGCCACAAACAGAAGGTTACCAGCAGGATCAGAGCTCCTGTATCGAACACGCCGGTGACAGCGCAATAGCCGACCACGGGAGGAATCGCCCCGGAAAGGCTGCCGACCAGAGTGCCGTGCACCGAACGACGCTTGAGGTACAGGCTGTACGCTCCGACATAGATGGCAAACCCGAATGCCGCCAGGCCGACGGTAAGGAGATTGATCCCCAGCAGCAGGGTGAAACCGGCCATCCCCAGCACCGTTGCAAAGCCAAACGTGGTTGCCGGAGTGATGGTGCCCCGAACCAGGGGCCGGTCCAGAGTTCGTTCCATCAGCGCATCAATATCGCGATCAATAAGATTATTGAACGCGCACCCGGAGGCGATAACCAGGGCCAGCCCGATCAGCGTTGCGATGAACAGGCCCGGGTTGAACTCACCCTGGGCGGCCAGGAAGAAGCCGCCCATCACCGAGATAGAATTTCCGAAAATAATACCCGGTTTGGTAAGTGCGATGAATTGCCTGAGCACGTCCTTTACAGACGCTCCCGGCATTACATCAAGTTGATGTTGAGGTGATACAAAATCCACACTGAGCCACCAATTACCAATGCAAGAATCAGGGCGGTAAAGAAGACGAAAGAGCCGGACTCCCGGCCTTCCTGGGTCTTCAGGTTCATATGCATGAACAGCATAAGCTGCAGGAGAACCTGCAGCACCGCCATAATGGAGATGGTCACCACTACCGTGGTTTCATCAAATCCGCCCTTCATGACCATACCGAACGGAATGAGGGTCAGTACAATCGACAGGATCAGGCCCGTGATGTAGGACTTGACGCTGCCATGGTTTCCGCTGTCGTGGGATGTAGAAGTACTCATCACAGGGCTCCCATCAGGTAGACAAAGGTAAATACGCAGATCCAGACGATGTCCAGGAAGTGCCAGAACAGGCTCAGGCACAGGATGCGCGGGCGGGTCTTGTCGGTCAGGCCCTTGGTGGACAGCTGGATAAGCATGATCAGCATCCACAGCAGACCGAAGCTTACGTGCAGCCCGTGGGTTCCCACCAGAGCGAAGAAGGACGACAGGAAGCCGCTGCGATCCGGGCCGAAACCCTCAATGATCAGGTGATGGAATTCATAGACTTCCATGCCGACGAAGCCGGCACCCAACAGGAAGGTGACTGCCAGCCAGCCCTTGAGCTGTTGGAGTCGGTCCTTGTTCATGGCCAGTACGGCCAGGCCGTAGGTGAAGCTGCTGAGCAGCAGCAAGATCGTCTCGATCAGGACGAAGTCCAGCTCGAACAGGTCCGTCGAAGTCGGGCCGCCGGCCGTGCCATTGTGCAGCACGGCGTAGGTGGCAAACAATGAGCCGAAGATGATCAGGTCGCTCATCAGGTAGATCCAGAAGGCGTACATCTTCGTGCCAGTTACATCGTGGTGGTCGTGGTCATCGTGGCCGCCGTGGGCGGCCAAATCGTGATTAGTCATGGTATCGGTTGTCATGATTACGCCTGCATCTCCACCTGGTTATGGTGTTCGGTTTCGATCCGCTTCACTTCTGCAGCGGGGACGTGGTAATCGATATCATCATTAAAGACCCGGCCCATGAAGGCCGCAAAGATACCGAGGGCGCCTACGCCGACCAGCCACCAGATATGCCAGACCAGTGCAAAGCCCATCACGATACTGAAGGCACCCATCACTGGTCCTGCAACAGTATTGCGAGGCATGTGAATGTCTTCATATTCGATGGTCTCCGGATTTGCCAACTGTGCCTTGCCCTGATTCTTCTGCTTGTCTTCCCAGAAACTGTCGATCGAATGGATCTCGGGCAGATGGGCAAAGTTGTAGTAGGGGGGCGGCGAGGACACGGCCCACTCCAGGGTGCGGCCATCCCAGGGATCCCCGGTGATATCGCGGTTTTTCTTGCGGTCACGGATACTGACGACTAGCTGAATCGCCGTGCAAAGAATGCCGCACAGGATTAGCACCGCACCAAACAAGGCAACGAACATCAGTGGCTGCCATTCTGCATTGGCGTAAGACTGCATGCGGCGAACTGCGCCATAGAAGCTCAGGATGTACAGCGGCATGAACGCCACGTAGAAGCCGATAATCCAGAACCAGAAAGACCGCTTGCCCCACTTCTCGTCCAGTTTGAAGCCGAAGGCCTTGGGAAACCAGAAGGTGTAACCGGCCATCATCCCGAAGACCACGCCGCCGATGATGACGTTATGGAAGTGGGCGATAACAAACAGACTGTTATGCAGCACGAAATCAGCCGCTGGCACGGCCAGCATGACGCCGGTCATACCACCCAGGGTAAAGGTGATTATGAACCCGAGTGTCCAGAGTACCGGGGAAGTGAATTCCAGGCGCCCGCGGAACATGGTGAACAGCCAGTTGAAGATTTTCACGCCGGTCGGAATGGCGATGATCATCGTCATGATGCCAAAGAACGCGTTGACATTGGCGCCGGCACCCATGGTGAAGAAGTGGTGCAGCCAGACGATGAACGACAGGATGCCGATCGCCAGGGTTGCCCAGACCATGGTGTTGTAACCGAACAGACGCTTCTTGGCGAAGGTCGAAATAACTTCGGAAAACACGCCGAACGCTGGCAGAATCAGGATATACACCTCTGGATGGCCCCACGCCCAGATGAGGTTGACGTACATCATCATGTTGCCGCCAAGATCATTGGTGAAGAAGTGGAAATCCAGGTAACGATCCAGGGTCAGCAGGGCGATGGTTGCTGTCAGGATCGGGAATGCTGCAATGATCAGCACGTTGGTGACCAGACAGGTCCAGGTGAAGATCGGCATGCGGAACAGGGTCATGCCCTTGGTGCGCATCTTCATGATGGTCACGAAGAAGTTGATCCCGGTGAGGGTGGTACCGATCCCCGATATCTGCAGCGCCCATATCCAGTAATCGACACCGACCCCGGGACTGTAGGATGACTCCGATAGCGGCGCGTAGGCCAGCCAGCCGGTCTTGGCGAATTCACCGACGAACAGGGATACGTTCACCAGGACCACGCCCGCCGCAAACAGCCAGAAGCTCAGGTTGTTCATGAACGGGAAGGCGACATCGCGGGCACCAATCTGCAGTGGAACCACCAGGTTCATGAGGCCGATAACCATCGGCATCGCGACGAAGAAGATCATGATCACACCGTGTGCGGTGAAGATCTGGTCGTAGTGCTCGGGCGGCAGGTAGCCTTCCGCGCCGCCGGCGGCCATGGCTTGCTGGGTGCGCATCATGATGGCATCCGAGAAACCACGGATCAGCATGACCAGCGCGACCAGGAAATACATAATGCCCAGTTTTTTGTGGTCGATGGACGTGATCCACTCGTTCCACAGGTAGGCCCACTTCCGATTGAAGGTGATCCAGCCGACGACGGCTGCGCCAACAATGGCAATGACGGCCACCGTGACCATGATAATCGGCTCATGGAACGGAATTGAATCCAGTGATAATTTTCCGAACATAGTCTTACTCCGCTGCCTCTGCGTTCATGGGCTCGCCGTGTTCCGCGTTGCTGTTTTCACCATGCTCGCCGCTGCTTTCCTTTGCCTTGCGGAAGCTGTCAAGAATGTTGCCGTACAACTCTGGTGAAACCTCCGAGAAGTACTGAACCGGTGCTGACACCGTCGGTTCCTCCAGTTCCTGATAACCGCTGGTGAAAGACAGGGACTTATCCGAGGCCCGGACTTTCGATACCCAATCGTCAAAATTCTGCGGTGACACAGAGAGGGCATTAAAGGTCATTTCCGAGAAGCCGGCGCCACTGTAGTTGGACGAGCGGCCGGCAAAGGTGCCTTTCTCATTCGCGATCAGGTACAGGCCACTGTCCATTCCTGCCATGGCATAGATCTGCGAGCCGAGCGTGGGTATCCAGAAAGAGTTCATGACAGAGCCGGAGGTAATGCTGAAGTGGATTGGCTTGTCGACCGGGAACGCCACTTCATTGACGGTGGCAATGCCCTGCTCCGGATAGATGAAAAGCCATTTCCAGTCCAGCGAAACCGCCTGGATTTCGATGGCGTCCTGATTGTCATCCGGCGTGATGGGTTTCATCGGGTCCAGGCTGTGGGAGGTAACCCATGTCAGAATGGCCAGTACCAGGATGATCAGGCAGGGAATCAGCCAGACAACCACCTCAATGGCAGTGGAATGGGCCCAGTTCGGCTTGTATGACGCTTCCTTGTTACCTTCGCGATAGCGGTAGGCAAAGAGCAGCGTCATGACAATGACGGGAATGACAACAATAAGCATCAGCACGAACGCTGTAATAATCAGGACGCGCTGCTCCTCTCCGACCTGTCCCTTCGGATCCATGAGCGCCGAGCTGCATCCCGATAGCAGGAGTGGCAAAGCCGCTGCCAGCAACGCACCAAGGGTGCGCACGTATTTCTTTTCTCTCATTTATCAACCTCATTTGAGCAACGCAGGTGGGACGCTGGTGCGAGGCTCACATGTAGTTAGCTATTTTTAGTGGGTATTCGAATGCCTCAACGCGGGCAGTGTGCCCTGTGGTTACGAACTGCCGGCGAGGATCGGACCCCACGCTGAAAACGGCGTGAATATTGGTGTAAGTGTCGGCAGGATTCCAGTCTCGAATTGACTTAAATCAATTCCGGGGCTTGGGTCGAGGCGAGAGCCTTGTTTTCCGGGCTTTTGCGGCTTTGGGCGGCCGCCTTCGGGGCATTTGTCATGGTTTGAAGGCAGCCAAAACAAAAAGGGGCATGTCCGTAGACATGCCCCTTTTTGTCGAAAATCTGGTCGGGACGGTAGGATTTGAACCTACGACCCCTTGCACCCCATGCAAGTGCGCTACCAAGCTGCGCTACGCCCCGATTCGCTGTTGGCCAGACAAGAAAACTTGAGAGTGTTCTCAGTGGCTTAGCGGGAGCGAAGTCTACACGAGCCCATGGGAAAAATAAACATCCCTGATTGAATTTGATCACCGTTTTTTTACCGCAGTTTGGTCTCCCGGAGTTTCAGAATGAATTGTGGCGGCTCAAACGTGTCAGCCCGGGCGGTATCCCAGTACTTGTCGAACACAGACAGGCCGGTTTTGCTCTCCTGCAGGAGGGCGCCGGGTTCCAGGAAGGGGAAAAGATCCAGGTAGGATTGGGCCTCGGTTTCCGAAACCCGCCTTACCACATGTTCCGGGCCAAGCTCAGACGGATGCTTGAGCCCGGAGGCTTCGAGCAGGTTTTTCAGGGCATCGAGGGTATTCTTGTGAAAATTGTACACCCTCTGGCTTTTGTCACCGACATCCAGCTTGCTGCCGCGCCTGGGGTCCTGGGTGGCTACACCGGTGGGGCAGCGACCGGTATGGCAGTTGAGTGACTGGATACAGCCCAGGGCAAACATGTAGCCCCGGGCCGCGTTGCACCAGTCGGCGCCCAGGGCCATTGCGCGGGCAATGTTGAAGGCCGAGGTAATCTTGCCGGCGGCACCAATGGCAATGTCTTCCCGCAGATTGGTGCCAACGAGGGTGTTATGGACTATCAGTAAGGCCTCGGTCATCGGCATCCCGAGCCGGTTGATGAACTCCAGCGGCGCCGCGCCGGTGCCGCCCTCGCCGCCGTCTACCACAATGAAATCGGGCCGGCGCCCGGTCTCCAGCATTGCCTTTACAATGCCGAACCATTCCCAGGGGTGGCCAATGGCCAGCTTGAAGCCCACCGGTTTGCCGCCGGAAAGCTCGCGAAGGTAGTCAATAAACTCCAGCAGTTCGATCGGCGTCGAGAACGCGGAATGGCTGGATGGCGAGATGCAGTCCTCTCCGGGTGTCACACCCCGTGCCTCGGCAATTTCCCGGGTGACTTTTGCCCCGGGCAGGATGCCGCCGTGACCGGGTTTTGCTCCTTGAGATAGTTTGAGCTCTATCATTTTTACCCGATCGACAACGGCGTTTTTCTGAAACATCTCCGGATTGAAGGATCCGTCCTCGTGCCGGCAGCCGAAATAGCCGGAGCCGATTTCCCAGACCAGATCCCCGCCGGGCTGGCGGTGGTAGCGGGAAATCGATCCCTCGCCGGTGTCATGATAGAAGCCGCCGAGCTTTGCGCCAGCGTTGAGGCTCAGGATCGCGTTGGCGGAAAGCGAACCGAAACTCATGGCGGAAATGTTGAAGACACTTGCGCTGTATGGCTTGCTGCACTGTTTCCCGATGCGTATCCGGAAGTTGCTGTCGTCCAGGTGAGTGGGGGTGAGCGAGTGGTTCATCCACTCGAAGCTTTCGCTGTACATGTCGAGTTGGGAGCCGAACGGGCGCTTGTCCAGTACGTTTTTTGCGCGCTGATAAACGACGGCCCGCTGTTCCCTCGAGAAGGGCCGTTCCTCGGTATCCGACTGGATAAAGTACTGGCGTATTTCCGGACCGATGGATTCCAGGAAATAGCGAACGTTGCCCAGGATCGGATAGTTGCGGTTAATGGTGTGCTTGCTTTGCAGCAGGTCGACCGTGCCTATAGCTGCGAGTACGCCGAACACCGCGGGTATCCAGAAACCTTCGCCCGTCCATACACTCAGGGCCAGCGAGACGGCGAAGCCGGCAATACTGAGCGCATACGCGGAATAGCGCATCGGGAATGTTGCTGTTTTTTTCATGAATTCCTCTGCTGGTTACAGGTATCAATCGCTCGGGCGTGCCTGGAAGCATAAACGTGCGGCGTGCGGCGGAGGCCGGTTGCCGGGCCTCCAGCCTTTTTCGGGTCGGGTTATGGTCTATTATTACCCTGTGCTGCGTAAAAACTTTCGCATTTTGATATTTTGAGGTCAAAACATTATCATGCTCGTTTTGTAAGGTCTGAATTACGAAACGTTTAACGATCCATCCAAGCAGGAGGCGCCAAACGTGGGCGAGGTAGTAAAAGACGAATATCAAACTGACTACGTGGCGGGCCAGGATAACATCAATCCATTAGGGCTCGACCTTCATGCGCCGGTCTTTCTGATCACTTCATTTCTGATAGTGGCGTTCGTTGTGGGAACCCTGATGTTTCCGGCCGAGGCGATGAAGCTTCTGGACGGCGCCAAATGGGATACCATCGCGATGTTCGACTGGTTTTTCCTGATCAGCGCCAATATTTTCGTGGTGGTGTGCCTGGCCCTCATCTTCATGCCGGTCGGCAAGATACGGCTTGGCGGCATGGACGCCAAACCAGAGTTTTCCACCATGTCGTGGTTTGCGATGCTGTTCGCCGCGGGCATGGGTATTGGCCTGATGTTCTGGGCGGTGGCGGAGCCGGTTGCCTACTATACCGGCTGGTACAAGACGCCACTGGGCGTTGCGGCGAATTCGCCGGCGGCGGCCGATCTGGCCATGGGCGCGACCATGTACCACTGGGGCCTGCATCCCTGGGCTATCTACGCAATTGTGGCCCTGTCTCTGGCTTTCTTCGCGTTTAACAAGAACATGCCGCTGACGATTCGCTCGGCCTTCTTCCCGCTGCTGAAAGACAGGGTATGGGGGTGGCCTGGCCATATCATTGATATTCTCGCGGTGCTCGCAACCATTTTCGGGCTGGCAACGTCACTGGGCTTTGGTGCGCAGCAGGCCGCCTCAGGTTTGAGTTATCTCTTCGGGATTTCCTCGGGCGTCAATGTCCAGATGGCGATTATTACGGGCGTCACCTTCGTGGCCCTGATCTCCGTGGTCCGCGGCCTTGACGGTGGCGTGAAGGTGCTCAGTAACATCAATATGGGCCTGGCGGGGCTGTTGCTCTTTTTCATTATCTTTGCCGGCCCCACCATGACCATCTTCGAGACCATGTGGACCACCTCGAGCAGCTATATCGGCAATATGGTGGCCCTGAGTAATCCGTTTGGCCGGGAAGACGAAGCCTGGTTCCACGGCTGGACTGTGTTCTACTGGGCGTGGTGGATTTCCTGGTCACCGTTCGTGGGAATGTTCATTGCCCGTGTTTCCCGCGGCCGCACGATTCGTGAGTTCATTACCGCAGTGCTGTTGATTCCAACCATCATCACCGTTGTCTGGATGAGTGCCTTTGGTGGAACCGCGCTGGAACAGGTTCAGAACAACGTTGGTGTGCTGGCGGAGAAAGGCATCACGGATGTTTCCCTGGCAATGTTCCAGATGCTCGAACATGTGTCTTTGACGGCCATTACCTCGTTTTTGGGTATCGTGCTGGTGCTGGTGTTCTTCGTTACCTCCTCGGATTCCGGTTCCCTGGTCATCGACAGCATCACCGCTGGTGGCAAGGTTGAGGCGCCGGTAAGCCAGCGGGTTTTCTGGGCGGTGATGGAAGGTGCTATTGCCGCAGCGCTTATTTTCGGTGGCGGGAAGGATGCCTTGGGTGCGATTCAGGCGACGGCGATTACCGCGGGCTTGCCGTTTACCGTCATCCTGCTGATCATGACCTGGAGCCTGCTCAAGGGGCTTACCCATGAACGCAAACTGCTGGTGGCGCGCGGAGAACTCTGAGTGCCAGTGACCGGAAAAACCGGGGTTTCGACCCCGGTTTTTTTGTGCCCGGTTACACGCTGGCGAACGTGGTCATGGCGTAATGGGCGCGTTCGGTAGGCGTGAAGTGCGGGCGTTTGAGCTTTTCAATGGTGTGCAAGCGGGGTAACAGGCCACGGCCGTTGGCCATCTGAATCGCCAGCCCGGGCCGGGCATTCAGCTCCAGCAGCAGGGGGCCCTCCCTGTGGTCGATCACCAGATCGACTCCCATGTAGCCCAGCCCCGTGGCTTCATAGCAGCGGGCGGCCATTTCCAGCATTTGGGGCCAGGCATCAATGACTATACTCCCAAGCGCCAGGCCGGTATCCGGATGAAGCGTGATGGGGCGGTTGAACTGCACCGCGTTCAGGCTCCTGCCGCTGCCGATGTCCAGGCCGACGCCGACGGCGCCCTGATGAAGGTTTGCCTTGCCATCAGAAGCGGTAGTGGCAAGCCTGAGCATGGCCATCACCGGGTAGCCCCGGAATACGATGATCCGGATGTCCGGAACCCCCTGGAAGGAATACCTGGCCAGGGAAGGCGCGGACTCCACCAGGCTTTCAACAATCGCCACATCGGGCGTTCCCGCCAGGGAGTAAAGCCCGGCCAGGATATTGGACAGGTGGAGTTCAAGATAGGCCGTGTTAACCCGGGCTCCGGACGCCTTGACATACTCCTCACCGTCGCGGCCGGTAATCACGGTAATGCCCTTGCCGCCAGAGCCCTTGGCCGGTTTGATGGCAAATCCCTGCAGGTCTTCCGCCATTTCCCGGAAATGGGAGATTTCGTGCTGCTGGCGCACCACCTGAAGCAGTCTGGGAGTCTTGACCTCGTATTCGGCCACCACCAGTTTGGTCTTCAGCTTGTTGTCCACCAGCGGGTAGGACGAGCGTTCGTTGTACCGGGCAATGTAATCCACATTGCGCCGATTCATGTTGAGCATTCCCAGGCGATTGAGCGCTCGTGGCGATATCCAGTCCATGTCAGTCGTAGACCTTCATCGGTGTGAAGCGCTTCAGTTCGCTGAGCTTGTAGCCGGTGTACTGGCCCATCAGCAGAATCAGCCCGAGGATGACCAGGTGCAATTCCGGAAAATTGAACGTCAGGTGGCCGGCAAGAGGCGCGCTCATCAGCAAATAGGCGCAGATAGCGACAAACAGACTGCCCGTGCCCTGGACCACGACCTCGCGCGCGCCTTCCTCTTCCCAGAGGATGGACATGCGCTCAATGGTCCAGGCAATGATGACCATGGGGAAGAAGGTGACCGTCATGCCGGTGTTGAACCCCATCTGGTAGCCGATGATGCTAAGCCCGGCGGTGATGAATATCACCAGGATAATCAATGCCGATATCCGGGAAACCAGCAGCAGGTTGAGGCTCGACAGGTAGCCCCGCATCAACAGGCCGATGGCGACCACCGACAGAAACGCAATCAGGCCCGGGACCAGGGTTGTCTGGACAAACGCCACGGCAATCAGAACGGGCATAAAGGTGCCGGAGGTGCGAATACCAATCACGATCCGCATGAAGGCCACCATCAGCGCGCCCAGAGGCAGCAGAAGAAGCATCCGGAACATGCTCTGTTCTTCGATGGGCAGCTCGTAAAAGCTCAGGAAACCCAGGCCGCTGGATGCGGACTGCATGTTGGCAAGCTGCAGTGCCGGAACCGTTTGCCGGAGCATGGAGAAGCTGACTTCGGAGTTGTCTCCGCCAATCACATCGAGCAGCGAGGACGACCCCTGGCGCCAGAGCAGCAGGTTCTCCGGCACGCCCTGCTCGGCGGTTTTCGGGTTGAAGGTCAGCCACTCCCTGCCATTGAAAATCTGGAGGAAGGGCATAAGCTGCTGCCGTCGCCGGGCGTCTTCAAGCTGGAGCCCGTCGGCGGTTCTTGCGGCGATGCCGGCATGGTTCAGCATACCGACCAGCAGATCCAGGTAGTTCTCCTCGGCGATCAGCAGCGTGGTGTTCTGCGTTCGGGTGTCCGGCTGCATCAGCCGGATCAACTCGCGGGTCATGCTCTCTGGCGTACTCGAACGGGCTCTGGCCTGAGCCAGTATTTCCCGCACCGCCGTAGCCTCGGGCTCTTCCCAGAATACCCGTCGGGTGCCTGGCTTACGGCCGGGTATCGCGGGCTGTGCCGTGGGGTCCGGAACAAACTGGGCCTTGAAATACAGGGTTTGCGGGCCCGAGGCCTCCCGCTTGCTCCATTCCGCGCGACGGCTGCCGGAGCTGTCGATGATCGAAAAGCCGTAACCGGGCGAGGCGGCCTGTTCAGACAGAATGCTGAAGCCCGGTGGTTGTTGCGGAATGTTGAGGCTGGCCAGCACCGGGCCATTGCCCGCATCGAAGTCCACTCGTGCCTCGACCATCCAGACCGGGCGTTGCTCGCCGGTAAGCCAGGGGATTCCGAGCTCAATGTGGCGCCAGACGGCCAATGAAATGCCAGCGGTAATCAGCAGGAACACGGCGACATAGAAGGGCAGGCGGGAACGGCCGGTCACGATTCGTCCCCGTTGCTGGTGCGGATGGATTCAGGCAACTCCGTTGCGTACTCCTTGCCAACGTCAATGAGCATCACATCGCGCAGGACGTTCCGCCCGATGAGAACTTCATAGGTCAGGTTGCTCCGGTCCGCCAGGGTGAACTCGGCCACCTGTTGATGGTCGCCGATAAAGAACTGAAGCTCGACCACCACCCGGCGCTCCGCTTCTTCAGCGCTGGCCTGGATAACCCGCACCCGCCGGGAAACCTCCTTTTCGAGGGTTACAAACTCATCAGTGCCGGGCACCGGAACCTCAAACCGTACCCAGTTGTTGCCGTCGCGCTCAAAACGCGTGATGTTGCGGGCATTAATAGAGGAGGTTTCCGCACCACTGTCGATCCGGGCCTTGTAGATCAGACCCGGGCCGGCGAGATAGAAATTCTCGACTTCACCAACAATGACTTTACCCTTGAGCCGGTCTGCCCGGCCTTTTGAGGAGTCTGTTGCGGGGCAGGCTCTCCGGGCGGGTATCGGTGGGCATTCAGGCTTCTCTACCTGGGTGGCTATCGCCTGCAATATGGCTTGAGTGGCCGACTGGCTCTGGGTCATAACCTGCTGGTGGCGGATGGAGGCGTTGCTCTCCATGGTAACCAGGGTCGCCCGCTGGATTTTTACCGACGCTCCGAGCTCGTTCAGATCGGTTTTTGGCACCATAAAATAGCGGTCTGCCGAACAGCCCGAGAGCAGGATGCTGCCTGTGATCAGAACGACGGGAAGCTTTTGCAGACCGGCCCGAAAACGTTTAAAACCCATGAAAATCCCCCGAGCCGGCAGTCTGTCATGCGCGGAATCAGGCGCTTGTGACGGACTGTGTATGTCAATCCAGATAAAACCGGGGCGGGAGTATACAGCATCCAACCTGTGTGGTTGATTTACAGATGTTTAAGGGGGGGATCTTGTTTACCGTGACAGCAAGTGGCCTTCGCCCAGTACCGTTTCAGACCGGAGGTATTCCTGAATGACCGGCGAGCAGTTCAGATAGAACAGCAGCAACTCCCGTTGCACGTCCTGATCCTGAATCCGGGCGGCAAAGCTGATCAGGTTCCGGATACCCTCGTCGCTGTCATCACGGCTTGAGGGCATGCCGAAGTTTTTGCCATACCGGGATTCGAGAATGTTGGTCAGCCGTTCGAGGTGGAACTCTCCGGTGTGGGTAATGTGAGGCAGAATGCGGAACTCACCCCGGCGCCCGGAAGAACCCTCGCCGAAATAATCCGCGTGGCTTTCTTGAATGGGGCAGTCTGCCTGCAGTAGGTCCGCCCCGAGTTTTCGCCACAGTTCTTTCAGCATGATCGGTTATCCGTTTTTGATCTGGTTCTTGCCCGGAATGCGGTTAAAAAAAGGTAATAACCATCAAGGCACGGAACATTTTACCCTTTTAGACGATATTACGCTGTGCGTCCAGAGATGGATGCCGGCGCTTTGCATAATTGCTGAACAGTCCTGGTCTTTTTCGTGCAAGCATCCCGTTTGGCGGCGCCCCGGGTAAAAGGTTCCCTTCCTGAGGTAGACTGTCTTGCAGTTTCAAGAACAGTTATCGTCTGATTATTCAATGATTTCCAAGGGGAGTGCTGCGCGGTGCCTGAAGCCATCACGGAATGGATGTTGTCCCGGCCTGACCTGATGTCTGGGCTGGTGCTCGGGTTTATTATTCTGACACTCGTGCTGGCCGGGCTATTGCTGAGGGGAGCGGCTGCCAGGCGGCGGGATGAGCAGGCTATCGAACACTGGCGACAGCAAGCGACGAACCTGGAGAACCGGTTGGCAGCAACGGAGTCAGAGCTGGAAGGCCGCAAGCAGCGAATCGGTGAACTGGAGCGTGAGCGCCAGGGCCTGCAGGCAAAAGCGGACCAACTCGCCCGGGAGCTGGGAGAGGCTCGCGTTTCCCTGCGGGAGCAGGAGGTAACGCTCGCCAACGAGCGCCGGTCCACCACCGAGAAACTGGAGTTGCTTGAACGCAATCGTGACGCCCTGAAACAGGAATTTGAGAACCTGGCCAACAGGATTTTTGAGCAGAAAAGTGAGCGGTTCAGTCAGCAGACACGCACCAGCCTGGATACGCTGCTCAACCCGTTCAGGGACCAGTTACAGGACTTCCGGAAGCGGGTGGAGGACGTTTACACCACGGAAACCCGGGACCGGCAGGCCCTGCGCAGTGAGATCAAATCGCTGCAGGATCTGAACCGCCAGATTACTGAGGAGGCCTCCAATCTCACTCGTGCACTGAAGGGCGACAAGAAGATCCAGGGCAACTGGGGTGAGCTGATCCTTGAGCGGGTTCTGGAAAAGTCTGGCTTGAGGAAAGGGATTGAATACGATACCCAGGGGAGCTATCGGGATGGCGATAACCAGCTCTACCGGCCGGATGTGATTGTTCACCTGCCTGACAGCCGGAACCTGATTGTCGATTCCAAAGTCTCGCTGGTGGCCTACCAGCGGTGGGTTATCGAGGAAGAAGACACCGAGGCAAGAGACGAGGCCCTGAAGCAGCATGTGGATGCGGTCAGGAACCATATCCGCACCCTCAGCGAGAAAGATTACAGCCAGCTCCATGGTTTGCATTCGCCGGATTTCGTACTGCTTTTCATGCCCATAGAGCCGGCGTTTGTGGCAGCTTTTCAGCAGGACGAGAACCTATTCGCAGAAGCCTTCGAGCGAAAGATTATTGTGGTAACACCCACCACACTGCTGGCCACACTGCGCACTATTGAAAACATCTGGCGGTACGAGCGCCAGAGCCAGAACGCCCGGCGTATTGCCGAACGGGCGGGCGCGGTGTATGACAAGCTGCGGGTGTTTGTTGAGGCAATGGAACGTCTGGGCAGCCAGCTGCATACTGCACAAGGATCCTACGATTCGGCCATGAACACCCTGACCAGGGGCCGTGGTAACCTGATTTCCCAGGCAAACCGCTTTGTTGAACTGGGCGTTCGGGTTAAAAAGGAATTACCGAAAGCGATCATGGATCAGGCCGAAGTGGACGACGGCGAAGAGTCCGGAATCGCATATCACGCTGATCTGCCTGATACTGAAGAGCAGACCGTGGGTGCGGATAACAAGCAGGAGTAAAAGCCATGTCAGTATCGTTTGGAACAGGTCGCCGGCTGGCCCGTGGGGCCATCCTTGCCTCGGTGCTTATGGCCGGGCACGCACTGGCGCTGGCGCCAGAGCATGAAACCCGCAGACTGATGCTGGCAACGCAGGAAGCGGTAGAGGCGCAGAAATGGGGCGAGGCCGCCGAGTACCTGAACCGGTTGCAGCAACTGAAAGGGGACAAGCCGGTCGATTACTATTTCTACCGTGGCCGGGTAATGCAGCATTCGTCTCACCTCAATGAGGCCCAGGCAGCCCTGGAAAACTACGTGACCCGCGCGGGAGCCGAAGGAAGCCATTACCAGGAATCCCTGCAGCTGATTACCGATATTGAGAAGGCGAGAGAAGAAAGTGCCCTGGCGGCTCCCGGTGCCGGTGAACCGGAGAGGATTGCTGTGATCAAGCCGGCAGGAGATGGCCGGGTGGCTTCCCTTCGAAAGCTCTATCTGGCGGATTCAGACCGCGAGGCGCTCACGCTGCACATCAACAGCCTGCTGGAGTTGGCGGGCTGGCGGCAGGACCAGACGGTGGTCCGGCTTGATCGGCCCGCCGACGTGGAATATCGGGTGAGCGTTCTGGGCGGTGAACTCCAGATTCAGGAAGTGCGGCGCGGCGACGACGGTCGGGTTGTACGAAGCACCGAATCGATCCCGGTTTTCGGCATTAACCCGCAAGTGGAATGGCGCTGTGAGCCTGCCGTATCAACCTGTTGGGTATACGATCCCAGAGATGGTTCCCGGCTGTTCCAGCTTGCCCTGAACCGGGAATATGCCCGGGACATCGCCGACACACTCGGGCTCCTTATCCGTAGCACCCAGACGCAATAGGATTACTGAATCAGGCGGGAAGGTTGCCTCTCTCGCCTTCCCGGTAAGCGCCCGGTGTTACCCCGGTCCATTTCTTGAAGGCGCGGTGGAAGGTTGAGGGCTCGGTGAATCCCACCTTCGCGGCGATGTCATTGATGGGAAGTTCATGCCGGCTCAGGTAGTAAATCGCCATGTCCCGGCGCAACAGATCCTTGATCTCCTGGAACGAAGTATTTTCCTGTTTCAGCCGCCGCCGCAGAGTCTGCGGGCTGGTGTGGAGTTCGGCCGCAATCCATTCGAAATCCGGCAGCGGTTTTGAGAAATCCCGGCCGATCAACGCCCGGATGCGTCCGGTAAACGTATTGCTTTCATCGGGGCGGGATAACAGATCGGCGGGCGAGGTTTTCAGGAACTGCCGCATCTCGGGCCTGTCACGGATCACCGGTGCCGAGAGGAATCGCTTGTCAAAGGTGAGGGCGGTTTTATCCGACTCGAACGCCAGTGGGCAATGGAAAATGTGCCGGTATTCATCGCCGTGGGGCGGCCGCGGGTAATCAAACTCGGCTTTCACCAGCTCAACCGGCTGCCCGATCAGCCAACTGCCCAGTCGGTGCCAGATCACCAGGATGCTTTCCCTCAGGAAAAAGCAGGGGTCGTGAATCTCCCCCTCAATCCGGGTAACCAGTTGCGCCTTGTCCTCCCCGATTTCAAGCTCCATCGTGACCATGGGCTCGAACAGGCGGGAAAACTGGAAGGCCTGGCGATACACGGATTCCAGGTTGGGGCAGTCCATGACCAGCGCGCACATGGTCGCAAACGTGCCCGTCCGGGCCTGCCGGGGGCCAAGGCCCATGAATTCGTCGCCCATCCGGTTCCAGAGTACCTGCATCAGGTGGCTGAACTGATCACTGCTGACCCTGGCCATCTCAATCCGGAGCAAATCCGGAGAAATACCTGCTTCCAGAAGCATCTCTCGGGTATCAAAACGGAGCCTCTCGGCACCCACCAGGGCGGCCTGAACAAAGTGCTTCGAAACCGTCAGATCAGACATCACGCTCGCCATTCCATGAAAACGAAACCCATCATAAAACCCCGGCAGAACAATGCAACCGAAGGCGACAGAGCCGACTGGCAGAAACGGCCAATGGGAATGATGGAACCGGCAGTTGGCCCCAAAGGCAAAACCGGGCAGCATGGAGAAAACAATACCCATTCTGACAATCAAAGGAGATTACCATGGCCGGTCCGCTCACCTCACTGAAAGTTCTGGACTTCAGCACCTTATTGCCCGGGCCCTACGCCACCATGCTGCTGGCGGATATGGGGGCGGAGGTATTGCGGGTGGAGGCGCCGGATCGGGTCGATCTGACCCGGGTTATGCCGCCTCACGATGCGGGCGTGAGCACGGCCCACAGTTTTCTGAACCGTGGCAAGATGTCTATCGGGCTCAACCTTAAAGAAGAAGGGAGTGCCGAAAAGATCCTCGAATTGATAAAAGGCTATGACATCGTCATCGAGCAGTTTCGACCGGGCGTGATGGACCGTCTCGGCATTGGTTACGAGGCTCTGAAGGCGGTCAGGCCGGATCTTATCTACTGTGCTATCACCGGCTACGGCCAGACCGGCCCCTATCGGAACCGCGCCGGGCATGACATCAATTACCTTTCCCTGGCGGGTGTAAGCAGCCACTGCGGCCGTGCCGACAGCGGGCCACCGCCGATGGGCATTCAGATTGCCGATGTGGCAGGCGGCTCCCATCACGCAGTCATGGGCATACTGGCGGCGGTCATCCACAGGCAGCAGACTGGAGAAGGGCAGTTTGTTGATATCAGCATGACCGATGCGGCATTTGCGCTGAACGCCATGTCGGGCGCCGCATGCCTGGCTGGCGGCCAGGAGCAGAAACCGGAAAGTACCTTGCTTAACGGTGGCTCCTTCTACGACTACTACCAGACCAGCGATGGCCGCTGGTTGTCGGTTGGTAGCCTGGAACCCCAGTTTTCCGCCCGTCTTTGCGAAACCTTGGGAATCCCGGATATGGCGAGCTATGCCACGAGCCAGAAACCGGAACACCAGCAACAGCTCAAAGCCGCATTGAAGGAAAAAATTGCTGCGAAGTCGGTGGCCGACTGGCAAGCGATTTTTTCCGGCCAGGACGCTTGCGTGGAACCCGTTCTGACCATTTCCGAGGCGGCGGAGCATCCGCAGTTGAAGGCGCGGGACATGGTGATCGGCGTTGACCGGGGCGATGGAACCCAGCAGAAGCAGATTGGTTTCCCGATCAAGTTTGAGAAAACAGAGGCCGAGGCGCGGTGGATTGGCAGGAAGTTGGGAGCGGACAACGCCGACTATTTATGACGTGCCCGGCGTAAAAACCCATTCACTATTCTGGCCTAACGGATGGGCTCTGCTAATTTTATTAATAACACCATAACGGTGAATTTATAGACAACTTGTATCAAGGATGACGCCATGAAGATCAGGACGATATCTGACCGCTCACGCCGGGCTTTCGGTCTTGCTGTGCTGTTCGCTGGAAGTGCATTACTGACAGCCTGTTTTGAAGCCAAGCTTTTTCCGGTGGACGGAAAGCTTGAGGCCACCATCCGCCGGACCACCGGTGGGGTGCCCCATATCACCGCCGATAACCTGAAGTCTGCAGCCTTCGGCCATGGCTATGCCCAGGCGCAGGATAATGTCTGTGTGTTGGCTGAAGCGATCGTCAAAGCACGCAGTGAGCGCGCCAGGTATTTTGGCCCGGGGCCAGACACTGCACTGGGCGTAGGGCTGAACATCATTAATGATTTCAGCTACAAGGCGCAGGGCATATACAGTGGTGCCGAGCGGGAATATCGCACGCTGAGTGACGAAAGCCGTGCATTAACCGAGGGTTTTGCCGAAGGCTACAACCGGTATGTAAGGGAAACCGCGCCCGGGGATCTTCCGAGTGAATGCCGTGATCAACCTTGGGTAACCGAGATCACGCCGGTAGACTTGCTTGCGCATTATCGTTTGATTGGCCAGTACGCCAGCGGAGAGCAGTTTGCGACGGGGGCTCTGTTTCTTGCCGTGCCCCCTGGCGTAAGTCCCGCGCCGAGGGTGGTGGCCTCCGTCACGGAGTCGGAGACCCTTGAAAAGCTGAAACGCCAGGTGGTGGCCACGGCCCGGGCAGGCGCCGGATCAATTGAGAAGATCGCCGATATGGGGCTCGCCAGCAATGCCTGGGGCCTGGGCAAGACCATGACCGAGCAGGGGCGGGGCGCACTCCTGGCCAACCCGCACTTTCCCTACACCGGTCCCCGGCGGTTATACGAGGTTCAGATGACCGTTCCCGGCTATCTGAATGTTCACGGGGCTGGCCTTCTTGGTACGGCCATTCCACTGATCAACTTCAATGAGACACTGGCCTGGTCCCATACGGTATCGACCAGTCGTCGCTTCACCTGGTACGAGTTGGTGTTGAAAGCAGGCGACAACCTGACCTATGTGAAAGATGGCGTGGAAACGCCCATACGAACGGAGACCTATCAGATCGAAGTGGATATGGGGATGAGTGAGCCTGTGGTGCTGGAGCGGGAATTCTATTTCTCCGAGTACGGCCCTATGATCGCCGCCAATGCCATAGACCGCAATCTGCCGGCGTGGGGCGACAGCGGCGCCCTGAACCCGCAGAGCCCGGTGGCGATGACCTACCGGGATGCCAACGCCAACACCGGAGGCCTCCTGGATACCTGGTTGCAAATGAGCCGGGCCAATAACCTCAACCAGTTCCAGCGCGTGTTCCAGAATTGCGGCTCCACACTCTGGACCAACACCACCTACGCCGACGCCAAGGGCAATGCCTTCTATATCGATAGCAGTTCAGTGCCTAACCTCTCCGAGCAGGCGATAGCGCTTGTGAACGCACGCCGGGCCGGAAGCCCGTTATATCGGATGCTGTTTGACGAGGGCGTAACGTTGCTGGATGGCAGCACGTCAACCGAAGACTGGGTGGACACCGAATGCGGGCCGTTGGTGCCCTATGACCAGAAGCCCAAGCTGGTGCGCACGGACTGGGTGCAGAACTCGAACAGCAGCTACTGGTCCACCAATCCCGCAGAGTTCCTGACCGGCTTTTCTCCGCTTTTCGGAGAGGAGCGGGCGCCGATCAATGCCCGCACCCGGCTGGGGCTCAAAATGCTTCAGAATCCGATGGCGCCCGGCTTCCCCGCTGCACCTCTTCCGGCGGGCCAGGACGGCAAGTTCAATGCGCAGGAGCTGATCGGTGTTATCTGGAACAACCGTGCCTGGTACGCGGAGCAGTTCCTCCCAGAACTTCGGCAGCGGTGTGAGGCAATCGGTTCGACACCGGTCAACGGCGTTGATCTGTCTTCCTGGTGCCAGGCATTGCAGGGGTGGGATGGGCTGTACAACAGCGACAGCGTCGGCGCCCATATTTTCCGGGTCTTCATGGCAAATTACATAAACGTGATGGACACAGACCTGACCACGCCTTTCAACCCGGAGAACCCGGTGGAAACCCCCGCTGATCCCGCCCGGGAGAATGCGGGAACCCCGAACGATACCATGCTGCAGTCGCTTGCCAGCGGCGTGCTCGCTTTGCAATCCCAGGGGATTGGGCCTGACGAGCCGCTGGGTGACCTTCAATATTATCGACCCTCTGGCGGGGTAGCCCCGGGCAGTGGCGCAATGCCGGTCTTCCAGATACAGCCAATCCCCTGGCACGGAGGTGACGGCAACATCGACGGCACCTTCAATGCCGTAGGTGTGGTCACCAGCGAATTCGCCGAAGACACCCGGTTCCCGCGGATTGCCCCGGAGGTGATTGCTAACACGGCCGGGTTGTCTGATGGGTCAGAGGGTATAGACGGCTGGCTCATGGCCCGGGGTACCAGTTGGCATTTTGGCCTGGAGTTTACCGATCACGGCCCCGAAGCCTACGGGCTCGTTAGTTACTCCCAGTCCACCGATGCCATGTCGCCCTATTTCAGTGATCAGAGCGTGCAGTACGCCAATAAGGAATACCGCCAGATTCCGTTTACCGAGCGGGAGATAGAGGCCAACCTCTTGCCCCAGGGCGAGACGGTGATTTCTCAGTAGGTTTTTAAGCAGGGGAGATTCGACCTGCACTTTCAGCTTAGGGCATATACACCCTCCAGCCGCGAAAACTGGAAAGTCTGCCGGTACACCGATTCCAGGGGAGGGCAGTCAATCACCAGTTCACACATGGTGGCAAAGGTGCCTGTCCGTGCATGTCTTGGCCCCAGGCCCACGAACGCGTCGCCCTTCAGGTTCCAGAATACCTGTCTCAGGTGGCTGAACTGGTCACCAGATTGGGGATGTGGCGGGTGGATCATCGCACCAGGCCGTGATGGGCATCCTGGCAGCCGTAATCCAGCGCCAGCAGACCGGGGAAGGGCAGTTTATTGATATCAGCATGACCGATGCGGCGTTTGCACTGAACGCCATGGCCGGTGCCGCATGCCTGGCTGGTGGTGTCGAGCAGAAGCCGGAGGCCGGCCTGCTTAACGGCGGATCCTTCTACGACTATTACCAGACCCGGGATGAACGCTGGTTGTCTGTTGGCAGCCTCGAACCTCAGTTTTCTGCCCGGTTGTGCGACACGCTTGGTCTGTCGGAGATGAAAGGTCTGGCGCTCAGTCAGAAGGCGTTTGACCAGAAAGCCCTGAAAGAGGCGATCGCCGGGAAGATCCGGGACAAGGATCTTGCAGAATGGCAGTCGATTTTCGCCGGGCAGGATGCCTGTGTTGAACCGGTGCTGACCATTTCCGAAGCGGCGGAGCATCCGCAGTTGAAGGCGAGGGGCATGGTGGTTGAGGCGGATCGGGGGGGTGGGGTGATGCAGCGGCAGTTGGGGTGTGCGATTCGGTTTGGGGCTCGGTGAATCCGGAATAAAAAAGCCCTCACCTGGGGTGAGGGCTTAAAGGTCTTCGCTGTGTCAATCAGTTTAACTGCTTGAGCTCGTCCGTGTTGTCGGAGTCGATAACATCCTGGGCGTTCGGGATGTCGCGGCTGTCAAGGATCGGTGTGGTGCTCGGAGAGCCCATTCGTCCAGTGTCGGCATCGACCGGCCCCATCAGCGTGCCATCGTTGAGTAGGAACTCCGCTGTCTCGAGGAGCGACTCTTTGAAGGCGTCGCTCTGCCGCTGGAAGTCTGCCGCGCGCTGTGCATCGTCCTTGATGTCCGAGTTCTCAGAGGGCAGTACGAACATGCCGTGGTTGCCGTAGGCGAGGTCAGTCGCCAGGACCTTTTCACCGCCGCTGATGGAGACCACGTTTTTCGCGCCCAGCTCTTCCGAGAGCGGCAGCGCACCCGCCAGATAGTCCGGGAACGCGCTGTTCAGCTGAGTGTTGGCGGCTTCGATAACGTTGGTCTGATCAGACTTGTACAGCGTGTTGCCGTTACCGTCTTCCGTACCCACCACGTTGAACGCCAGCACGCCTTTTCCAGAGCCAGCCAGATCGTCCGCCAGGTTGATCGGGTCCGCCGGGTCAATTGCGTTTTGAACCACTCGCATGAAGGTCTCATAGTTAGCAGAGCCCTGTTCCACGCCCTTGGCGGCAAGGCCGTTCAGAATCAGGCTTGCAAAGCTGGGTGAATTTTCCAGCATTCGAGTAATGCCTGACGCCGGAGCGTACAGTACCGTGCCGACAACATCCGGGAGATCGGTAGACTGGTTCAAAGTGGCGGCTGCCCCGGTTGCTGCGACTGTTCCCAGAGAGTGACCAACCATAAAGACATTATTTGGATCAAAGATCGGCCCTGAAGAGCCCGTCGGCTTTATACCGCCCAAAGAAGCAACCAAATTAACCAAATCAATTTGCGACTCAAGGTTCTTATCACGGCTGTTGAAGAAGTTCTGGAGGTTGATATAGAGGCTACCAGACGAACCTACGCCGGTATCAAAGTTCATCGCGGTCGGATTGCCACTGGCATCCGCGGTGAAATTGAAGTGGCGTTCGAAGCTGGTTCTGGCGATGCCCGGGATGACGCTTGTGTAATTCTTGACGGAATTCTGAGCGCCGATGGCAAATCCGACGAACTTTGCGGCAAGCGCATCCACCGTGCTGTTGGCACAACCGCCACCGCCTCCCGCAATAGTTGCCGGGTCTGAAGATGTACAGCTGTAAGGTGCTGCTTGCAAAAATGCGATGACTTGGCTCAGGTAAGTCTGGCTAATCAGTGCTGTGACGTTCGCCGAAGTGTTCTGGGAAGGCACAGCACCGCCACTCTGGCTGTCAAACCCCTTCAACAGCGCCGAGGCCAATGCTTGCTGCTCCTGCGCTGTCCCGGAGGTCTTGTCAGACTGATCCTGTGCATCAATCCCATGCAACGGCAGGTCGATGGCAACGACTCCGTAGCCCTGGGATGTCAAAGTTGAACCTACGGAAAGCGCGGCGCTCCGGTCCGTGGTGATGCCGTGCTGGAATACAACAACCGGAAGCTGCGATGAGCCGTCCCAGGTGAACGCGCCGCCATCGGTGGCGACTCCAGGTCGCGGAAGCATAACCAACATCGGGATCTTCTGGTCTGTCGTGCCGGTTTTTGCCGGGAACGGGAACAGGTAGTTCACCGCATCACTGGCGTAGTCGCCCGTCAGCGGCGACTTCACGCCTTGTGCCAGTTGGAGCCCAAGTGCTCCGAAGTCCTGGTTCAGCTTTTCGGCAAGTGCGTGGTTGGCGGTCCAGGTACTTGTATTGATGGTTGATCCATCAGAACCGCTCGGTACGCCGAGGAAGTAGGGGATCGAAATGCTGCCCTGAAGGACAAGTGCTGTGCTAGAACCTGTGACTGAACTCACGGCCGGTGTCAGCAGCGCTGCGATTGAGCCAGAGCTCAGTGCTGGCAGAGACACGGAGGCGCTCTTGTCACCAATGCTAGGCAGCAGCGATGCGTAGTTTCCGGCAAGGGCGGTGCCACCACACGTAGTGCCGGTGTCGAACCCGGTATCACATGGGGCACCACTGCCGAACAGCGTGGGCAGCGCAGCGCTCAATGCGGGCGGAGGAAATGCTCCTTCGGCCGCCGCGATGGCCGCTTGCACATCGTAATAGTTGAAAGGCGAGCTGGCGGTATCGCCGGTGCTCGACAGATTAAAGTCGGCCGGGGTCAGGTTGTTATCGCCGTTGAAGTCGAAATCCAGGGCGTCGATAACGCCGTTGCCGTTGGTATCGTTCGGACCAACCTCTTTCGCTGATTTGCGCATCGATTTGAGCACGTCTTCCAGCGCCATGCCGCCTGAAACCTTGGACAGAACGCTTGCGGCGCCCGCCACCTTGCGGACGGCACCAAGACGGATCACGGAGCGCAGCTGGTCGGTGAACCATTTATTCGGCTGTGCCATGTAGGGCAGGATTTCCTCATCAGCCGATGTCGTCAGAGAGATGCTGAACGCAATGTCCTTTGCGGACAGTGCGGGCAGGGAGTTCGCTGCGCGGGAGCTGTTTGTCAGCCCAAAGTAATTTTCCGCCACCGGCTCCCAGAAGGAATTGATGATCTTGCGCACTGGCTCAAGGTTGGATGAGCCAAGCGGCTGGGTCGCGTCAGTGGCATTGGCGTAGGACGGTGATGCAATGATTTGTTCACCGCCGGCGGTTACGTCCTTGGTTACCACGACGAGATAGCGCTTTTTGGGGTCGAGCGGCTTCAGCAGATTAATACGGATGACGCTGTGCTCGCCTTCGTCGTCAGATTGCGTCACGACCGATACCTTGTATTGGTCAACGGCGGCTCTGGCAACGGTGTTGGCGGCCGTAACCTGGCTCGTGTCACCCGCTTTAAGAGCGACAAACGGCAGGGCCAACGGGATGGTCGGTGGCTCACCAAGGCTGAGGGCTTGAAGAGGATCGCCACTGGCGTAGTCAAGCTCCAGGAGAAAGACGTTCTGCTTGGGGTTCGGAATCGGCACGCCTGAGTTAAGGACCAGGTCGCCATTTGCGTCAACGACAAACGGCTGGCCATCGACAGAGTCCGCATCGATCATGCCGTTCATGGCAATATCAATAGGAGCAACCGTTGATGCGCCGCTCAGCTTGTTGAGCGCCGTGGTCACGGGGGGCGTGCTGTCCGCGACTTTAAAGGTTCCATCCGCCTCGTTCACATTCACCGTCGCAAGATCATCACCTTGGAAGATGAGGTCGTTCGGGATTGGCAATTGGCCGGTAACCGGATTGAATTGTGGCCACACCTTTCCATCAATGGCCGGGTTACTGATCTGATACTCCGGATTGGCATTCGCCCCCTCGTCACCGCCGCTCAGGCAGCCGGTAAGTCCAACGGAAGACGCCACGGCAAGACTTATTAGAGTTTTCTTGAACATGGGTGGAACCTTTTCCTGTTGTTGTGTCGTTATGTTCGGCAGCTGAAGGGGCCGGTCTGATCCGGTAAGCCCGTTGTCAGTGGCCTGTTCTGCTTAAACTGTTGTTTGAAATTGTGGCCAGCGCTCTAAACCAATTTCTGTATCTTCGACTATAGCGGCAGTGTGGCAAGTGTTGATCAGCCAAAAGTGTGATTCTGACAGTTTGAATCCCGTTCGTTCGATTGGAAACCGGCTTCTGAGAAAAGTAGACGTCGGCCGCCCCTTTGTCGAGACCTCTCAGGCCCGTCGGTTCGCCGTTTTTGACAAAAATGCTTCGCCATCTGGCGGCTCCCTCGCCCAGCCGATTTTCTGGTAAACTCTCGCCTCCCGATTTCTGATGAACCACCATAACGATAGCTAGCTGATGAGGCGCCTATGACCACCGTAATCCGCCAGGACGACCTGATTGAAAGCGTAGCGGACGCGCTGCAGTTCATTTCCTATTACCACCCCAAGGATTTCATCGACGCGGTTCATGAAGCCTACCAGCGGGAAGAGTCCCAGGCGGCGAAGGATGCCATGGCCCAGATTCTGATCAATTCGCGCATGTGCGCCCAGGGCCATCGGCCGCTGTGCCAGGACACCGGTATTGTCACGGTGTTCGTGAACATTGGTATGAACGTCCAGTGGGACTGCGAGCTGCCGCTGGATGAGGTGATCAATGAGGGCGTGCGCCGGGCGTATACGCATCCGGATAACGTTCTGCGGGCCTCGATCCTGGCGGACCCGGATGGCAAACGTCAGAACACCGGTGACAACACGCCGGCCATTATCCACTACAAGATGGTGCCGGGTGACAAGGTAGAGGTGCACGTGGCGGCCAAGGGCGGCGGCTCGGAGGCGAAATCCAAGTTCGCGATGCTCAATCCTTCAGACTCTGTCGTCGACTGGGTGCTGAAAATGGTGCCGCAAATGGGCGCGGGCTGGTGTCCGCCGGGCATGCTGGGTATTGGCATTGGTGGTACCGCCGAGAAGGCCATGGAAATGGCCAAGGAATCCCTGCTCGATCCGATCGATATCCACGATCTGAAAGCCCGCGGTGCCTCCAATCGCGCTGAAGAGCTGCGCCTGGAGCTGTTCGACAAGGTTAACGATCTGGGCATTGGCGCCCAGGGGCTCGGCGGCCTGACCACCGTTCTGGATGTGAAGGTGAAGGATTACCCGACCCACGCGGCGAACAAGCCGGTCGCTATCATCCCGAACTGCGCCGCCACCCGCCACGCACACTTTACCCTGGACGGCACCGGCCCGGCCCTGCAAACCCCGCCGAGCCTGGAAGACTGGCCGGAGATTACCTGGGAAGTGGGCGAGAACGTTAGCCGTGTGAACCTGGATACCGTCACGCCGGAGGAGGTCAGGGACTGGCAGCCGGGTGAAACCGTTCTGCTGTCCGGCAAGATGCTGACCGGCCGCGATGCTGCTCACAAGAAGATGGTGGACATGATCGAGAAAGGCGAGCAGCTGCCGGTCGATCTGAAGGGCCGCTTTATCTATTACGTGGGGCCGGTGGACCCGGTGCGTGAAGAAGTGGTGGGCCCAGCCGGCCCGACCACCGCAACCCGGATGGACAAGTTCACCCACACCATGCTGGAGAAAACCGGCCTTACCGGCATGATCGGTAAAGCCGAGCGCGGCCAGGTGGCGATCGATGCCATCAAGGAATTTGGTGCAGTGTACCTGATGGCGGTGGGCGGCTCGGCCTACCTGGTGTCCAAGGCAATCAAGCACGCCGAAGTCGTTGCGTTTCCCGAGCTGGGGATGGAAGCGATTTATGAGTTTGAGGTGGAAGACATGCCGGTCACCGTCGCCGTGGATTCCCGGGGCTCCTCGGTGCACCAGACCGGCCCGGCTGAGTGGCACGAGAAGATTATTGCTGCCAAGGCAGTCTGAAGACCTGAAAATGGGGTCAGATGAAAAAGGGGTCAGATGAAATCTTCATCTGACCCCTTTTTCATCTGACCCCAACTTTACCCTCCGTCAGCTCGAGCAGCTAATATTAAGATGCTTGCCCCAATCTGGCGGCAATGCCGCGTAGGCCTCGTTTTCCGGCTGTTCATCGAAGGGGCGCTCCAACACCTTCAGCAGCGCTTTCATCGGTTGATAATCGCCGTTCTGGGCTTCCTGGATAACCTGCTGGGCCAGGTAATTCCTCAGTATGTACTTGGGGTTTACGCCACGCATGGCGTACTCCCGCTCATCGTGGGCCCGGGTTTCACTCATTAGCCTTTCCTCGTACCGTTCCAGCCACTGGTCTGCCACGCTGCGGTCAACAAACAGGTCCCGCACGGGCGAATGGCCCCGGGCCTGAAGGTTGGACAAGGCCCGGAAGAACGCGGTGTAGTCCACATGGTGCTCGTGCAGCATGCTGAAGGTATCCATGATCAGGCTCAGGTCTGTGTCCTGCTCATTGGCCAGCCCCAGTTTGTCGCGCATGTTCTGGAGGAACCGGGCGTTGTAGGCGGTTTCATAGTGCCGCAGGCCCCGGCGAACGCTATCCTCGTCCATGATTGGCAGCAGGGCCCGGGCCAGGTACTGGCAGTTTTCGAAGCCCACCTGTGGCTGGCGGTTGTAGGCGTAGCGCCCGCCCTGGTCAGTATGGTTGCAGATGTAGCCGGCATCGAAATCGTCCAGGAAGGCGTAGGGGCCGTAATCGAAGGTGTCGCCGATGATTGACATGTTGTCGCTGTTCATAACCCCATGGCAGAAGCCCACGGCCTGCCAGTCGGCAATCATCCGGGCGGTGCGCTCGACGACTTCCTCGAACCACCGGGTGTGGCGCTCGCCGTCTGGCAGGTTGATCAGGTGCGGAAAGTGCAGTGAGATCACGTGTTCGAGCAGGGTTTTGACCGATTCCGGGCCTACATGATGGGCGGCAAACTCGAAATGCCCGAAGCGGATATGGCTCTGGGCTACCCGAACCAGCGCGGCGGCGGTTTCAATGGATTCCCGGCGGACCGGGTCCCTGGCGCTTATCATGAACAGGGCCCGGGTGGTGGGAATGCCCAGGCCATGCATGGCCTCACTGCACAGGTACTCGCGGATGGTGGAGCGCAACACCGCCCGGCCATCGCCGAAGCGGGAGTAAGGCGTCATGCCGGCGCCCTTCAGGTGCCAGTCCCAGCGGCGGCCATCCGGCCCGGTGGTTTCCCAGAGCAAAAGCCCCCGGCCGTCCCCCAGGTCGGGGTTGTAAACGCCGAACTGGTGCCCGGTGTATTTCATCGCCACCGGGTCCATACCCTCAAGCAATTCCGCACCTGCGCCCACGGCGGTCCAGTCGGACTCAGACTGGGCGTGGAAGCCCATCTGCTCGGCGAGCTTGTGGTTGAAACACACCATCCTGGCGTCTTTCAGGGGCGATGGCTGGACGCGCGTGTAAAAGCTGTCCGGGAGTTCCAGGTAGCGATGCTCCACGCGAAATTCGTTGCTACTCATAAAATGCCTATACTCCCATTGGTATGAATTCTGCTGCTTTCTCTCTAACTGTCTGTCAAAACCAGGAAATTCAACGTGTCTGACCAATTGCTCGAACACACCATCAGGTCCCTGATTGCACAGGAAGACCTGCCTGAGACCTACGCCGAAACCGTGGAACAGACCATCCTGCCGCTGGCGGACCATATCCTGGCGCTTCATGATACGAAGCAGCGCCCGGTTGTGGTCGGTATCCACGGTGCCCAGGGCACCGGAAAGTCAACGCTCACCCTGTTTCTGCGGGAAATTCTGGCCCGGCATCGGAATTGCCCCACCGCCAATTTTTCGCTGGATGATATCTACCTTACCAGAGCCGAACGAAAGGACCTCGCTGAGCATGTGCACCCTCTGTTTATAACCCGGGGCGTACCCGGTACCCACGATGTTGCACTCGGGCAGAGGTTGCTTGATCAACTTCGATCAGCTCGGCCCGAGGAGAGCATTCCGCTCCCTTCGTTCGACAAATCCAGGGACGATCGGGTTCCAGCCAGCGCCTGGCCGGAGTTCTCCGGTCGGGCAGAGGTCATCCTGGTGGAAGGGTGGTGCCTGGGGGCACGCCCGGAGGCTGACGAGGCACTGGTCACCCCGATCAACAGTCTGGAGGCTGAGGAAGACCCTCGGGGAACCTGGCGCACCTACGTCAATGAACAGTTGAAAGGTGAGTACCACGATTTTTTCCGGCAGATCGATTGCCTCGTGATGCTGAAAGCGCCCTCAATAGCCTGTGTTCTGGAATGGCGCAGTCTCCAGGAGCAGAAACTGGCGCGAAAAACCCGAAGTGCACCAGAACAGGGCGTTGACGCGGATCCCGCACAGCAACTGCGCGTTATGAATGACAAGGAGGTCGCCCGGTTCGTGATGCACTACGAGCGTGTAACCCGGGCCTGTCTGGCGGAGATGCCGGGCAGGGCAGATGTGCTTATAGATGTGGCCGAGGACCATTCCCTCGGGCTTCCGCAGTTTCGCACTGGTTAACGGAGACGCAATATGGCGAGACCCCGCCTGCTTATCTTTTCCGATCTCGACGGCACCCTGCTTGATCACGACGATTACCGCTGGCAGCCCGCGGGCCCGGCGCTGGCAAAGCTCCGGGCCGCCGGCATCCCCCTGGTGATTAACTCCAGTAAAACACTGCCGGAAATACGGGCGTTACGGGAGGAGCTGGGTAATACCGACCCGTTTATTGTCGAAAACGGTGCAGCAGTCGTTATTCCGCCCCATACCTTCGGCAACGCCAGCGAGGAGGTGATGAATTTTGGTGCAACCCGGGATCGCGTGCTGGAAGTACTGCGAGCGCAGCGCGAAAAGGGCGCCCGGTTCAGGGGCTTCGATGACATGTCTGCCGACGAGCTGTCAGCGGAAACCGGCCTGGAGCCGGCGGCAGCCGAGCGGGCCAAACAGCGTCTGGGCACCGAGCCGCTGATCTGGCAGGGCACCGGGGAGGAACTTGCCCGGTTTGAGGTGGCCCTGGCGGAGCAAGATCTCAGGCTGGTGCCGGGCGGACGTTTCCTCCATGCCATGGGTATTTTCGATAAGGCCGATGGGGCCCGGTTCTTGCTAAACAAATATAAAGAGCAATACCGGGAGCAGTATGGCGATGCGCCAGTGTTGGCGATTGCCCTGGGTGACAGCCCCAACGATCAGCAGATGCTGGAATCGGCGGATATTTCAGTGGTGATCCGGGGTGTAAACAGTGAAAAAGTGCGGTTGCCTTCGGCAAAGCACGCCATGCGCTCCCTCAAGCCCGGCCCCGAAGGCTGGAATGAGTGCGTACTCAATCTCCTCTTTGAGTACGGGTACTGACCCGTTCGAGTGCGGGTACAAAGAAGGAGAGCCGCCATGGGCGACTTTTACCAGAATGGCATTATCACCACCCTCCATAACCTGGTTCGCCGCCCGGTGGAGGACCTGGAAGCGGAGCTGATGAGTTTTCGCAAAGCCCGGCCCATGTCACTGGTGCTGCCTTCGCTGTACTCTGAACTGGAAGGCCCGGCGCTGAAAAATATCGTTCAGGAGCTGGGCAAGGTTCCCTATCTTGATCAGGTTGTCATCGGCCTGGATCGGGCCAGCGAAGCCGAGTATCGCCACGCCCTGGAGTACTTCTCGGAGCTGCCCCAAAACTTCAAGGTGCTCTGGAACGACGGGCCGCGCCTGAGGGCCATTGATCTCAAGCTCCGGGAGCAGAACCTCGCGCCGACAGAAATGGGCAAGGGCCGGAACGTCTGGTACTGCTTTGGCTATGTACTGGCGTCTGGCGTGAGCAAGTCCGTTGCATTACACGACTGCGACATCCTTACTTATTCCCGGGATCTCGTGGCCCGCCTTATCTATCCGGTGGCCAACCCCGGCTTCAACTACATGTTCTGCAAAGGCTACTACGCCCGGGTGGCGGACGGGAAAATGAACGGACGGGTGAGCCGCCTGCTGGTGACGCCGCTGATTCGCGCGTTGAAGAAAGTCTGCGGGCCCAACGATTTCCTGGATTACCTGGACAGCTACCGCTACCCCCTGGCCGGGGAGTTCTCGTTCCGTACCGATGTGATCAATGATCTGCGCATTCCCAGTGACTGGGGCCTGGAGATCGGCGTGCTGTCGGAAATGAAGCGCAACTACGCCACCAACCGCCTGTGCCAGGTGGATATTGCCGATGTCTACGATCACAAGCACCAGGAGCTTTCACCGGAGGACGCGAGCAAGGGACTGTCGAAAATGAGCATGGACATTGCCAAGGCGCTGTTCCGAAAGCTGGCGACCAACGGAGAAATCTTCTCCAATGAGAAATTCCGCACCATCAAGGCCAGCTATTTCCGGATTGCCCTGGATTTCGTCGAGACCTACCAGAACGATGCCATCATTAACGGCCTGACCTTCGACCGTCATAAAGAAGAGAAAGCCGTGGAGCTGTTCGCCCAGAATGTGATGCGGGCCGGGGCCTATTTTCTGGATAACCCGATGGATACGCCTTTCATTCCCAGCTGGAACCGGGTGACCAGCGCGATACCGGACATCAAGGAGCAGTTACTGGAGGCGGTCGAGCTGGATAACGAGGAATTCCGGCCATGACCCAGCCGCTGAAAGCCAAACTGGTGGCCATGCTGGAGCTGGTGTACCCGGAGCTGGACTGCGACTTTCTCTCGGAACAACTGCTGACCACCATGGGGCTGGAGCCCGACCAGGCACCACCGCCGGCGCACCAGAACAACTGGGATGAATCCGATGTGGTGCTGATCACCTACGCCGACACGGTGCAGCGGGCGGACGAAAAGCCGCTGCAGACACTGCATCGTTTCCTGGGCGATTGCCTGTCAGATTCGGTCTCGTCGGTGCACATACTGCCGTTTTTCCCCTACAGCTCCGACGACGGTTTCTCGGTAATGGACTACCTGGCGGTTAACGAGTCCCACGGAAACTGGGAGGATATTGAACGCATCGCCCGGGATTACAAGCTGATGGCGGACCTGGTGATCAACCATATGTCGGCCCGCAGCCGCTGGTTCGAGAACTTCCGCAAACGGATAGACCCGGGCAAGGACTATTTCTTTGAAGGCAATCCGAGGGATGATCTGAGTGCCGTCGTGCGTCCCCGAACCTCGCCACTGCTGACCCCCGTTCAGACCGATGATGGCGAACGGTATGTCTGGTGCACCTTCAGTGAGGATCAGGTCGATCTGAACTTTGCCAACCCGAAGGTGCTGATCGAATTTACCGCCATCATCCGGCACTATCTGGAACGGGGCATTATCATGTTCCGGCTGGATGCGGTTGCCTTTCTCTGGAAGGAACCGGGCACGCCCTGCATCCATTTGCAGCAAACCCACGAGCTGATCAAGATTTTGCGTTTGCTGATCGAGCATCATAGCCCGGATGCGGTGGTTATCACCGAGACCAACGTGCCCAACCGGGAAAACCTCACCTATTTCGGCAACGCCAACGAAGCCCACGAAATTTACAATTTCTCCCTGCCACCACTGCTGATCAATACCCTGGTCACTGGTGACTGCAAACACCTGAAAACCTGGCTGATGAGCATGCCGCCGGCGCAGATGGGCACCACCTATCTGAACTTTATTGCCTCCCACGATGGCATCGGTATGCGGCCGACGGATGGTCTGCTGACTGAGGAAGAGAAGCAGCGGCTGATCAACACCATGGACTCGTTCGGCGGCAAGGTATCGTACCGGCGCACGCCGGATGGCCGGGACCAGCCCTACGAAATCAACATTGCCCTGTACGATGCACTTCAGGGCACGGCGGAGTCTGGCCGGGATCACTGGCAACTGCAGCGCTTTGTCTGCGCTCACACCGTGATGCTGGCGCTGGAGGGGATTCCGGCGTTCTACATCCACAGCCTGCTGGCCACCGAGAATGATCACGAAAGGGTGAAGCACACCGGGCGCCTGCGCTCTATCAACCGCAGCCAGTGGCAACTGGATGAGCTGGAGCAGAAGCTCGCGGACCCCCTGAGCCATCACAGCAAGGCGTTCCGGGAGCTGAAACGCCTGATCGCCATTCGGCGGAAGCAGCCGGCGTTCCACCCCAATGCCACCCAGTTCACCCTGCATCTGGGCCTCCAGCTGTTCGGCTTCTGGCGCCAGAGTATGCGCCGGGATCAGTCCATCTTCTGCATTCACAACATCAGCAACGAGGTGCAGCAGGTAGCCCTGAGCGACATCAACCTGATCGGCACTGACCAATGGCAGGACCTGATTTCCGGGATGACGATCGATGACCTGTCCGGCTCAATCACCCTGAAACCCTACCAGAGTGTATGGCTGTCCAACCTGGACGTTACCGTCTGATCATCTGACAACGTCATTTGTGCAATGCTCGAAAAACATAGGGTATCCTGTGGCTATATGGGCAAGGCCGAGACGTCATATATGATCAAAGCAATCAAGGTAACCGGGGGCAACCTCAGCTGGGATTCCTGGGAAGGGCCGGGGGAACCCCCGGCCGATCACGTCGAAATCGAAGTGGTCTGGACAGCGATAAATCGCGCCGATCTTATGCAGCGAGCGGGTGTTTATCCGCCACCGCCGGGGGCGTCAGATATTCTCGGTCTGGAGGTCAGTGGCCGGATTGCTTCCGTTGGCCCCGGTGTCACTACCTTCAAGCCCGGCGACGAAGTATGCGCCTTGCTGACAGGGGGAGGTTACGCTACCCGGGTTGTGGTGCCGGAAGTCCAGGTTTTGCCGACTCCCAAAGGCTTGTCGCTGGAGACGGCTGCAGCGATCCCCGAGGTGTTCGCAACAGCCTGGCTGAACCTTTACCAGGAGGCGGCGCTGAAACCCGGTGAGCGGGTACTCCTGCACGCCGGCGCCAGTGGTCTTGGCACCGCTGTTATCCAGTTGGCGACGGCCTTTGGCAACCCGGTATTCGCCACTGCCGGCGACGACGCCAAGCTGGAAATCTGCCGCAAGCTGGGCGCCAGCGGCGTCTGGAATCGTCAGGAAGGATCGTTTGTCGAGACCGTCAAGCACTGGGGTGGCGTGGATATGGTGCTGGACCCGGTGGGCGGCAGTTACATTGCCGACGACCAGAAGGTGCTGAATGTCGACGGCCGTATTGTGCTGATCGGGCTGCTGGGTGGCCGGAAGGCCGAAGTGGATCTCGGCATCATGCTGATTAAACGCCAGCGCCTGATTGGCTCCACCCTGCGCTCCCGCACGGTAAATGATAAAGGCAAGGTGATGCAGGCGCTCCACCGGCATGTGTGGCCACTGCTCGCAGCCGGCCAGATCGAGCCGTTGATTGATAGCACCTGGCCGATAGAGAAGGTGGAAGACGCGATGGCCTACGTGGCCGAGAACAGGAACATCGGAAAGGTGCTCCTGAAAATCTCGGACTGAACACTCCGGCCTTCGCGCCTTGAACTGAGCGATCAGTCCGCGATGTGGACCAACTGCTTGCCGAAGTTCTTGCCCTTGAGCATGCCTTTGAAGGCATCAATGGCATTTTCCAGGCCCTCGGCAACGGTCTCGCGGTATTTTAGCTCACCGGAAGCAACCCGTGAGGCGAGGATGCCGGTGATTTCCTGGTGCCGGTCCTGCCATTCGGTTACCAGGAAAAACCGGTGCTCGGGAACCGGGGCCAGCGCCTTCAGAACATGGAACGGGGTTTCCACGCTGGCCATGTCCGTCGCATTGTACGCCGAAACATAACCACAGATAGGCACCCGGGCACCGGCATTCAAAAGCGGGGCAACGGCGCGCGTGACGGCACCACCCACGTTCTCGAAGTAAATGTCGATGCCGTCGGGGCAGGCTGCTTTGAGGTCCGCATCCAGGTTGCCTGCCTTGTAGTCGACACAGGCATCAAAACCCAGCTCATTGACCACGTAATTGCACTTTTCAGGCCCGCCGGCAACGCCGACCACCCGGCAACCCTCTGATTTTGCAGTCTGGCCAACGACGGTGCCCACCGGGCCGGAGGCGGCAGAGACAACCACGGTTTCGCCGGCTTTTGGCTTGCCCACGTACATGAGGCCGCAGTAACCGGTACGCCCGGGCATGCCGGCAACGCCGAGATAGGCCTGCAGGGGCACTTTGTCGCGCTGCTGGATCTTGTAGACCATCGGCGCGTCGGCGGGGAAAGTGACATACTCCTGCCAGCCGGAATAACAGGTAACGAGGTCGCCGACTTTCAGGGCATCGGATCTGGATTCGACCACCCGCGCCACGCTTTCGCCAACAATGGGCTCGTCAATGCCGATCGGGTCCATGTAACCCTTGGCGTCGTTCATGCGGGGGCGCATGTAAGGGTCCAGTGACAACCACAGCACCTGGGCAACAACTTCGCCTTCGTCGGGAGATCGGACCGGGCGGTCTTCGAGTACCAGGTCGCCCTGCTGGATTTCGCCCTGTGGACGTTGTTTGAGCACAACGGCTCGGTTCGTGTATTCGCTCACTCGTTCTCTCCGGTTGCATAATGAAACCAGATTAGGGTGCAGGAGAATGTAACGCTGGTCAACCTCTCATCTTTCAGCACCGAGGCCGGCCTGGGGTTTCATTCTCAGGTTTGATCATTATAATCTCACACGGGCTCAGGACGAGCCGGATAACCTACTTTTCTTCAGGGACCGAAGACATGCCCCAGGCAAGCGGATTGCAGTTTACCGCCCGTGTTGGCGAACTCCCCTCTGATTTATTCTCCGTGGTCGGCTTCATACTGACCGAGCGCCTCTCCGGGGTGTTTCACGGCCACCTTGAGCTGGCCAGTACCGACCCGTCGATTCAGGCCTCCGAGATACTGGAACAATCGGTCGATCTCGTGATCTGGCAGGACGGCGCGCCGCTGCGGCGATTTACCGGCGTGGTCAACGAATTTGCCCGGGGCGACTCCGGCCACCGGCGCACCCGCTATGAACTGGTCATCCAGCCACCACTCTGGCGCCTGGGCCTGATGCACAACAGCCGAATCTTCCAGACCCAGAGCACCGATGCCATCGTGCGCACTCTACTTGAGGAGCGCGGCATTATCGATTCGGCCTTCGATCTGAAGCGCCCGCCACAGCAGCGGGAATACTGTGTTCAGCACCGGGAAAGCGACCTGGCCTTTCTCGAACGCCTGGCCGCCGAGGAAGGCTGGCACTACCGCTACGAACACGGCAGCGTGGATGGCGAGACTCAGCCCGCGCTGGTTATTGCCGACCACCACGGCGATACACCGAAACTGGAGCCGGCAGCATACAACGCCAAGGCCGGTGGCCGCACCCGGCGCCCCGTGGTCTACCGGTTCCGGTATGAGGAGCGGGTAAGGGTAGCCTCCGTGGCGATGAAGGATTACACCTTCCAGAATCCCGCTTACGCCCTGATGCACGAACAAGCGGCCGGCGGATTAAACCATCGGGAAGACTACCAGCACTTCGACTACCCCGGTCGCTTCAAGGCCGACGCCAGTGGCCAGCCTTTTACCGAAGCCCGGCTTCAGGCCCTGCGTAACGACGCCAGCACCGCCTCCGGTGAGAGTAACCGCCCGGACTTCAGCGCCGGCGCCAAGATTGAACTGACGGAGCACGACAGCGACGCCCTGAACCGGGAATGGCTGCTGACCGCAGTTACCCACACCGGGACCCAGCCCCAGGCATTGGAAGAAGAGGGTGGCAGCGAACCCACCACCTATCACAATCGTTTCACGGCCATCCCCGCCGACCGCACCTGGCGGCCACAAACACCCCACCGCCCCCTGATGGACGGCCCGCAGATTGCCATTGTCACGGGGCCTGAAGGCGAAGAGATCCACTGCGACGAACACGGCCGGGTAAAGGTCCGTTTCCCCTGGGACCGATACTCGAAAAACGATGAACACAGCAGCGCCTGGCTCAGAGTAAGCCAGGGCTGGGCCGGTGGCCAGTATGGTTTCATGGCACTGCCAAGAATCGGCCATGAGGTGATTGTCTCATTTCTCGACGGCGACCCGGACCAACCCATCATCACCGGCCGCACCCATCACGCCACCAACACCCCGCCGTACCCGTTGCCGGAACACAAGACCCGCACCACCCTGAAAACCAAAACCCACAAGGGCGAGGGCAGCAACGAGCTTCGGTTTGAGGACGAAGCGGATCAGGAACAGATCTATGTGCACGCCCAGAAGGATCTGGACCTGCTCACCGAACACAATCGCACCGAGGTCATCAAAAACGATAGCCACCTGACCGTTGGGAATGACCGGTTCAGCCAGATCAAGGGCGATGACCACTGCACGGTAGGTGGTGAAAAACGGGAATCGGTGGGCGCCGATTGCAGCCTTGTCATCGGCGGCACCTACCACCAGAAGTCCGCTCAGGGAACCCTTAGCGAAGCCGGCACCGAAGTTCACCATAAAGCGGGCGCAAAAGTGGTGTTGGACGCCGGCGCCGAACTTACCATTTCGGCGGGTGGCAGTCTTCTCAAGCTGGATCCGAGTGGGGTGACGCTGGCAGGGCCGGGGGTGAAGATTAATTCGGGTGGGGCGCCGGGTAGTGGTTCGGGGCAGAGTGTGATGATGGCGGAAATGCCGCAGGTGATTGAGGGTGGCCAGCCCCACAAGCCCGAGCAGCAGGCACTGGCTGAGGTTGGGCAGCGGGAAAACGCGCCGGCCATCAATGTCGAGTCCCAGATTGCGGCGCTCAGGAAGGGGAATGCAACCTGCCCGGTTTGTGAGGAACAGAGCTCATGAAACAGGATTACGGGCCCGTATCGGAATCGCCGTTTGCCCATGTTCACTGGCCTGACCATCGCCCGGTTGGGCTTGTCCTGGATGGTGTCGCTATTCCGGGGCTCGGTGAACAGATATACCAGTGGGTCGGTGACCAGCCCTTTAATGCGGAGTGCATGTACGTTGCAACCCGCTGGGAGGCGGTTTCGGACCTGTCCCCGTGGCTTGTATGGCTCAGTGGGCCGGAAGATCCGGTGCTGGAAGGCTTTCTGGCGCAGGGGGCCGAGCATGAGCAGGGGTACCTGCTGATATCAGCCACAGACCGTGCTACCTGTGCCCGCTGGATGCGGTCCCACCTGCAGGTAGAAATGGCGCCGGATTGCGAAGAACTGGTGCGCATTGGCCATCCAGCGCTGGCACGAACAGTGATCGGGGGCAACCTTTCCGGCTTTCCCACCAGAGCCGTGGATCGGCTGATAGTTCCGGATCGTATCAGCAAACAATGGCACCTTGTCGAGCCTCCGGCGGTTTAGCCAGGCAGCACAGGTGGCAAGCCCGGAAAAATGATGGTCTCGCCGAACTTGAAGGACGCTTTCAAAGCTTTCAATCGGCGCAAAGACGCATTACAGATATGGAACAACCTGGATGAGCCAGTGCGCAACCAGTTGGGTGGCCCGGCTTTGAGGGATGCCTACCCCGCACTTTGGAGAATGCTGGAAGAGGCACTTGGCAGCGGGTGCAGCAACCTGCGGGAGGTCATGCAATTCCTGTTCGCCAGATTGCCGCGACAAGCCGATAGAAATGCCGTGACGGAAACGGCGTCCCCATTGGATCAAGGATGAACAATGACACGGATACAGCGCCCCACTGACGACCGGGCAAGTAACGATCTTTTGTGCTGGGAACAGCCAGGAACCCCCATTGATGCGCCTGCGTCATGCCCACTGCTGAAAACCGTGCATCTGCTGCCTATTCGGTATGGCCGGGTGGAAGTTACCCCCGCCGATACAGACCCCGGATACCCTTACTCGTTGACCTCCCGCCCCCTTGGCTACCGCCTCCTAAGGAATGGTTACCTTTATGTACTGGATGCGGATACCACAGAGCTCCACGAGTACCTGCATGAAAATGGTGAACTGACGGGCCATAGCGACGGCAAGCTGGAGTACCCGGTATCCCATACGCTGTACGTTGCCTTCTCGGAACTGGCATGGACTGCCCGCAAGAAAGCGCAGGTACTGGACGACCCACAGGAGCGTGATGCGCTGCTGCAGAGAATTGACCTGGCCAGCGCCTCGCCGCGGAGCGGCGGCAAGCACCTGTTGACGCCCAACCAGGCCAAACAATGGGTGGCTGAAATTGGCGAAGACTATACGCCGGATGCCCCCGAAAACGGCCACCCCCAGGAAAGCGAACCCTACCACTGGGAGAACCAGCCCTATTACCACAAGACCCGGTTCGGCAAGCTGATCAAACAGCAGTCCATTGATGATGTGTCCAATTGCCTCTGCCTTGTTGTGAGGGACGACGTGGGCGTGATGCTGGACCTGGCCCAGCATCAGGACGATGTGGTGGGGTGGATAGAAAGCTGGACAAGTGAGGGAGACGACGAGCGAGACTATTTCCTTGGTGCACTGATTGAGTCCATGACCCTGCTGGACGAACAGGGCTTGGATGCCATGGTGGCCAATGCGGACCACCCTGCCATTCTCTCCATGCGGCAGGACCTGAAAGCCATGCCGGAAAGCGACCGTTCAAACACCCAGTCCGCATTACTGGCAGCATTGAGACAACTCGAGGATGAAGCGAGACCCGGCCCCAATGATGCGTCGCTTCCCCCTGACGTTAAATCAAGGGTTGAAGAGATCCGGAGTACAGCCAACCGAACCAACGCCTACGGCATCCTTCCCAAGATGCAGAGAGCGGTGGACGAGTGGTACCTGCGACAAGCCATGGAAGGGGCCAGGCCGGATTTTGTGGACTCCCATATAGAAGGCATTGTCGCCCTGGAAAAGGCGCATCGCGATAATCTGAAGGCGATTCTGGAGGGGCGTGGTTTCGGCCATCGCGGAATCAACGACTTGATCGACCGAGAAGCCATGGACCAGTACATGGCCGACCAGCGTGCGAAACTGGCCCGCTGGCAGTCACTGCTGACGGATATAACCAGTGATCGTATTCAACTGCTGACAGACAACCTCTATCACCAGGCCGCGTGGTATTTTGACCCGGAAGACGAAATGCAGATTGAGGCGGCCCTGGATCTGGAGTACGCCTGCCGCAAGGACATCTGCCGTTCCGACGAGGCGAGTGACGGCGTGCTGGAGTGGCTGGAACAGAACCCCCAATACAGTCTCCCCCTGTTCCAGACCCTGCCAAAGAATGACCGCTCGGAAGACGGTGAGCTGGCCAAGACCTACGTGGCGGTTGGCTCCGCTGGCTACGCTGTGGTTACAAAGGCGGCGAAGTGGATCCAACGGGTAAAAGCGGCGGAGCAGGGCAAGCTTCCGGATTATTCCCACTACTCGCAGCAGATCCAACAGAAAGCAGAAGGAGTGGGAGACACCCTCGCCCCGGCTATTGCCCGGGCCAAGGGGCGCGCTGTTGGGGAGCTCTACAAGGCCATCGACAGCCAGACCCTGCCGGAGCTGGATGACCTCTTTCGGGACCTGCCGTATTTTTTCAAGCGGCGCATGCTGGACGCCATAGATCAGGGCAAGGCGGAATTCCGCTTCGCTTCGGCAGGCGAGTTGGCGACCTTCCGGGACAACCTCAGGCAGATGCTGCAGCTGGATCAACGGATGAAACAGCTTCAGAACCAGCACGATGTTGCCAAATCCACCCATGGTCATCTTTCCGAAAAAGCCCAGGGATTGGTGGCTGAATTCAAGGCTACCCGCGAAGAGCATCGTAAAATCGGTAAACGCGTGGCCGCCGCCCTCAGCCCGGTTGAGGAAACCGACACCGGCCTGAAACTGGAACCGGCCACCACCGGCCGTGCCGGCATAACGTTGGTTCCGCCGCCATTGGCCCAGCAGGAAGTTGGACGACTGGTTGGGCATTTCCGGCAGGGCTTGGCATCAGCTCCCCGGGTGAACCTGATGGGGGATGGGCTTGGGGTTTTGGTATTTGGGGTTCAGTTGGCTATTTTTGGAAATGCATTGGGTGAGCTTTTTTCAACGGATAACAAGCAGAAAAATTTGCAAGATAACCTGAAACGCGTAGGTGAGAGTTTTGGGGCTACCTTAGCGGCCGGTTTTCTGGCGGCTCAGGGCATCACGGATACAGCTTATGGTACTAGGGCACAGGCCCTGGCTGGTGCCTGGCAGCACAGTGCCTTGACTAGTGTGCATATCCGAATGGGTAAATTGCATGTTTGGCTTGGTGGTCCTGCCTATCTGTTTGGAGCTGTCAGCGCTGGAATAAGCGCCTACAAGCATCGGGAAAACTGGCTAAAGGCGGTTCAGACTGGCAATGCTGAAGCCCAGGCAGGTGCAGTGCTGGGGATGGTTGGCAGTGGCGGTTTAGCGGTTACCAATATGTATGGATTCGGGCGCACCTTGAGTATGGCGCGGGCCGTGCGCCGAGCCAGCAAGGGAATCGCTCGGGCTGAAGCCTGGGCCGTTGCAGGCCGGACCTTGTCCGGCCTGTTTGCCCGTCTGAACGTGGCGGGGCTGGTGTTCACGGTTTTTGAGTTGGGCGGTACCTGGCTGTATAACCGTTACAACCTGAGCGAGCGGGATAAATGGCTGCAAACCACGCCCTGGTCACGGGAGGCCGAGCAGGTTCACAATGGCTCGCTTGACGACTATGTAGAGGCCTTTGCCCGGATTGGCAACAGTGTCACCCTTGACGAAGTGTCCGGCGAGGATGAAGAAACGTCCAGGTTACGGTTAAACTGCCACGGTTTGCCGACGGACAGCCTGATGGAGCCTCTGGAAGGCAACGCGCCCCACCGGCTATCCATCGCCGCATGGCGCATCCAGCCGGGGCGAAGGGGAATGTTCTCCCTCCAATCGGAAACGTGGGTACCTTGTACCGGTGCCATCCTGGGTAGCCTGGAGCAGTCGGTCGATACCGATCACCTGCAACTGGCCTTCAGGCCACCGGCCCATGAGAAGACCCAGCATGGCCTCCGCACCCGGGACCTGGGCTTGATGGTCAAGCTGGAAACATTGCAGGAAGATGGAGCCTATACCGGTGCCGTTTATATGCTGAAGGTCACTCCGGATAGTCAGTATCCCCTGACACCCGTGCAGGAGGCTCCGAAGGCAGAGATTACCTGGTGGCGACTCCGTCAGCCACTCATAGTGACGGATGGACTTTAATGAACCCCAAGAATGCCCAGCCAGAACAGCCACCCCGCACGGGGCGTTCCGAGCCCTTCCCGAGTGGCCGGCTGACCTTTTTATCCCCCAAACCCCTGCCAACCGGCCTGCCGCCGGTGGATCATGGCCATGTGGTGGGGGAAGTGAATAACGGTTACCTGGATTTTGGGGCGGGGACACCACCGGTGTTTGGTTGGCAAGCCACTCTGGGTATCCCCTTTTTTTGCTTTTTGCTTTTTGCTTTTTTCCTCCCCTTCATTGTCTTTCTTGGAGGATTTTCTTTTGGCAATGGCTGGGAGGATGCTCTATGGGGGTGGCGAGTAACCTTTGATTATGCCTTCGAGCTTGCTTTTTGGGCCTGTAGTTTCTTCCTATTGCTCAGCCTCGGTATTTGGTACCGAGACCACCTGAAGCTGGAATCTATTATCCCCACCCGCTTTAACCGCCAACGCCGAGAAGTGTGTTTCGTGCCGGAAGGACAGAAAGAACCGATCTTTGTCCCGTGGGAAGAGCTGGTCGCCTGGGTGACGGAAGCCCAGGGCGTTACCGAATATGGCGTGCAACGCCATTACGGATTTGGCATTGGCTTCTATCACCCGGACACGGGCGAGAAATACACCCTGGAGTTTGAAACCTACGGCCAGCCCCAGGCCATCAGCACCTGGGAGGCCATCCGGGCCTACATGGAGTACGAAGTGCACACCCTGAAAGAGATCCAGGATCCATTGGAACTTCAGGGCCCGGACGACCCGCCCTGGGAGGGTGTCCATGTTTTCCGCAATGCCCGCAAACGTCTTCATGAAGAATACCGGGAAGGCAAGCGGGGGATGTTCTACCTGACTGGCTGGTACCTGTACCACCTGATGACCTTCTGGACCATTCCGAATCGGCTGGTGGAGTGGGAGGTCAGGAAGATCAAACGCATGAGCCGGAATACGCTGCCTAGGGCCATGGCGGAGTGGTCTGAATCGCTGCCGGAAGACCAATGGGTCAAACCCAGCGGGGAACTGAAGCGCCAAAGCAAGCGGGTGCTGGAACTGCAAAAAGCAAATCCGCAAAGGCCAATTACTGAGATCTTTGCCCAGGTTGGCGAGGAGTTTTCAGGTGAGGCCTCGATGACTGCTTGATTGGCTATCAATCGCCGCATGACGCATCCAGCCGGGGCGAAGGGGATGTTCTCCCGCCAACCACTCATAGTGACGGATGGACTTTAATGGACCCCAAGAATGCCCAGCCAGAACAACCGCCCCGAGCGGGGCGTTCCGAGCCCTTTCCGAGTGGCCGGCTGACCTTTTTATCCCCCAAACCCCTGCCAACCGGCCTGCCGCCAGTGGATCATGGCCATGCGGTGGGGGAAGTGAATAATAGCTACCTGGATTTTGGAGCGGGGGCGACCTCGGTGTTCGGTTGGCAGTCCACGCTGGGGATACCGTTTTTTTGCTTTTTGCTTTTTGCTTTTTGCTTTTTGCTTGGTGCTTTCTTTTTTCCTTTCGTTGTTTTTCTTGGAGGGTTTACTTTTGGTAATGGCTGGGAGGATGCTCTTTGGGGGTGGCGAGTAACCTTTGATTTTGCCTTCTGGATTGCTGTTTGGGGAGGGCTCTTTGGGTTTTTCATGCTCTCACTTCCACGCTGGCAGGCTTACGCCAAATTAAAAAACGTAATCCCCACCCGCTTCAACCGCCAACGCCGAGAAGTGTGTTTCGTGCCGGAGGGGCAGAAAGAACCGATCTTTGTCCCGTGGGAAGAGCTGGTCGCCTGGGTCACGGAGGCGCAAGGTGTTACCGAATATGGCGTGCAACGCCAGTACGGCTTTGGCATTGGCTTCTATCACCCGGAAACGGGCGAGAAATACACCCTGGAGTTTGAAACCTACGGCCAGCCCCAGGCCGTCAGCAACTGGGAAGCTGTCCGGGCGTACATGGAGTACGAAGTCCATACCCTGAAAGAGATCCAGGATCCATTGGAACTTCAGGGCCCGGACGATCCGCCCTGGGAGGGTGTCCATGTTTTCCGCAATGCCCGCAAACGTCTTCATGCGGAATACCGGGACGGCAAGCGGGGAGTGCTCTACCTGACCGGCTGGTACCTGTACCACCTGATGACCTTCTGGACTCTGCCGAACCGGCTGGTGGAGTGGGAGGTCAGGAAGATCAAACGCATGAGCCGGAAAGCGCTGCCCAAGGCCATGGCGGAGTGGTCTGAACCGCTACCGGAAGAACAGTGGGCCAAGCCCAGTGAGGAACTGAAGCGCCAGAGCAAGCGGGTGCTGGAACTGCAAAAAGCGGATCCGCAAAAGCCGGTTACTGAGATATTTGCCCAGGTTAGTGAGGAGTTTTCGGCCCAAACCGCGATGACTGCGTGACTGAGCCGACAGAGAGTAAGTCTCTATACTCGACAGCCATGAGGAACGGGCGCACTTCATGCAGAAAATCGACATGGCCAATGCCTCCCCTATCAGTGGCGGCATGCACCTGTTGACGCCCGAGCAGGCCAAGCAATGGGTTGCAGAATTTGCCGAAGACTATACGCCGGCTGTCCCCGAAGGTGCCCATCCACAGGAAGGTGAACCCTACCACTGGGAGAACCAGCCCTATTACCACAAGACCCGGTTCGGCAAGCTGATCAAGCAGCAGGCCGTGGAAGACCCGGACGATTGCCGGTGCCTGGTGCTGCAGGACGACGTGGGCGTGATGCTGGACCTGGCTCAGCACCAGGATGACGTGGTGGGCTGGCTTGACGAATGGGCAGAGAGTGGTGAAGAGCCCTGCACAAGAGCCAGGATGAGGCGGAACATGGCAGCCTGAGCGGCGAGCGTGGTATCCGTGATTTTGTCCAGGTTGATGCAATGAACGAGTACCTGGAAAACGCCGAAACCCGGCTGGCAGGGTTTGATCGTGAAAAAAAGGCGATTATTGGCTCGCTGCAAACCCTTTTACCGAAATACCATCTGTTCGGCCACCTTTATGATCGGCAGGAAGAAGAGGCTTACAGCGCCTTCCTGAAGCTCGATAATGCCCTGATCAATGTCCTGAACGACTACGCCCTGGCCTCTGGCGATTACAGCTTCATCCGCTCCTACTACTTTGGTGAGGTAGGGCACCAGCACCTGGCGGCCTTCGACATTGACCCGTCCGCCTACACCGGCACCGTTGCCAGGGTGCTGAGTGTGTATAACGCGATTGTGGCGGCCCATGACAATGCCTCGGCCCATCAGGAGTGGGTACAAACCCTGTCCGAGAATCCGCAGCTCCGATTCGCGACCCTGACCCCGGCACTGAGCGCCGAGTTAAGCAACCGGCTGGCCCAGTTAACCGTTTCCGCCAAGCAGGAACTGTTCAACCTGGTGGAAAAGGCCAGCGGCGCACGGCTGCACGAGCGGCTCCACGACGTGTTTAAACGGATGAAACCGGGCCTGCGCGCCCACCTGCTGGACAACCAACTGATCTTCAAGCTGGACCTGGAGATTGCCGATGGGGCCACGTTGAAAAACGTGGATGACCTTATCAGCGACATGGAAACCCACTCCCGTCGCTACGCAACACTGCAACAGCAGGAATTCCGCCTGGAGAACGAGCGCCAGGCCTCGAAGCGGGCCCTTCAGCGTACTCATAAAGACCGCTACGACAATGAGATTCGAAGGCTCCGCGACGCCAGGAAACTGGAAGAGGTCCGATTCAGGGGCGCCGCCGAAAAGCTGCAGAAATTCATCCCTTCGGAGGGTAACCAGTACGCCGGTATCCTCCGGCTCGGCGGCCTGCAAAACACCGCCGAAGCCAGGGCGGTCAACGCGGAAATCAAGGAACTGGAGGCCTTGAGAAACCGCTCCGGCATGAAGGCGGTATTCGACCACGCCCGTGGCCTGGTGCATGGTGAGGATATGATGGACATCACCAAGCGGATCGGGGGGCTTGGGGTGGTTTCATTTATGGGGCTTGTGAGTTTTATAGGGACTGTTGATGCCTATCTAAAATGGGACAAAGACAAGACTTTTTCGAAGGCTCTGGATATCGCCAGTGGAGGTTTTGGAATGGTTGGTGCCGTGGCCAGTGTCAGCACCATCGTTGCCAGCGCCAGGCTGAATTACTACTACCAGTCGGTCAGCAAGGCGGAAACGGTGCTCACGCGCCTTGCCCGGGCTAACGTCTGGGGCGGAACGATTGCGGCCTGGGGTGGTTTGTTTGCGGCGGGTGCGGATGGCATTAAGCAGATAGTTGAGGTTTTCGATGGTAAGAACACCGCAGGGTCCCGGGCTGGTGCTGGAATAACGTTTGCCGGGGATTCAATGATTGTCTTCGGAAGTGGTCGTATAGCCTGGACAGGTTCAACGGGCGTTTATCATATCCTTGTGAAGCAAGCCGCCGACGTTACCTGGGCATCAGTCCACAAAAGTATGCTTCAACTCGGCGGTGGTCTGCTTCGCGGAATGAACGCCTGGCTATGGGCCGGCACGCTACTCGTGCTGGTGGGCCAATACGTCTATAACCGCTACAAGCGCAGTGAACTCCAGACGTGGTGCGAAAGCAGCGCCTGGGGCAAGGCCTCGAAGGGCTGGCCCGCCGACGAACAGCGCTACCAGCTCGCAAAGGTGATCTACCAGCCCGAACTGAGTGTGATGGCGGAACGGGAGGCCCTCCAGGGGCGCTTCCGGTACTGTGCCCTGCGGCTGACACTGCCCGGTGTATCCGCCCTGAAGCCCGACAATGCGGAATGGGTGGTGCTGGAACGCCAGGGCGTGGAGTGGTCCTGGGCCTCGGAAGACTGGCGCGACCGCTTCCTGGTTACAAACCACGACCAGGGGGGCGTTTCGTTGCAGGTGAGCCTGTTATTTGATGAGCTGGAAACCGTCAACCGGCTGTACATCGCGCTACGCTATAAGCCGGACGGCGTCACCCGCTGGCTGCCGGAGGAGGGCGAAGCCTTCCACTGCCTCCTCGAGTTGGGCGAGCGCGGCAACGTGCCCCACATTGCAACCAATGAAGACAAGGTCTGGCAGCAGATGCGGTTCCGTGAGAAGCCTGATGAACGGCTGGAACCCTTGCTGATAAACTACCGGGCACTGCGCCCGCAAAAGGATAAGGCATGACCGATCATCCCCTGAGAGCCGGAGAGCGTCGGAAGGCAGCCGACGGAGATTTGCTGGCGCTGAGCCCGCTGCCGGTGGCTTCCGGCGCCCGCCCGTCGGACCCGGCGAACTGGATACGCCGCAAGAACCCGGTCTGGATGGATCTGCAGGGTGGGAGCCTGGTGTTTGCGGCTGAATTGTCGTTGATGTTTTTGAGCCTAAGCCTAATTACTATTTCGATAGCTTTCTTTTTGTCAGCAGAATCCGCCTGGAGAAACAGCTCCCATTTCGATTGGTGGTTACCGGGAATTCTGATAGTGGGCAATTTACTCTGCAGCCTTCCGTTCGCCCTGGTCATTCACTACAACACCAATAAGGCTATCAAGGAGGGCCCGCCCATCCGGCTTAACCGCCAGAAGCGGGAAGTGGCCATGCCGTGTTGGGTGGGGGGGAAGGAGGTCAAAATCCCGTTTTGGGGCAGGGATGCTTCTGTGGGGATCTACACCATCTATTTGTTTACTTTTTTCGCATTGGTTGTGCCGTTGTTCTATGAAAGGCCTTTCGACGATTTCCAGAAGTCTTTCATATTCTGGACGTGGGTCGTTTTTGCGCTGGAAAACCTCATCTTCATCCCCTACATCGTCATCGGCTTGCACCTGCAAAAGAAACACAAGCCCCGCCTGGAGTACGTCTATCACCCCTGGGAACAGTTGGTGGCCTATGTCCAGAAACAGCAGGATATCGGTCCCTCGATCTTTACCGAACGCACCCTGCTGACCCTAGCCGTGCCGGACCCGGACAACCCGGAAACGGCGAAGGCGGCGGCCTCTGTGGCCGTGGGGCACGAGACCGTGGGGCTGGCCCAATGGGAAAGTATTCGCCGATTTATGGAAGAAGGCCCGGAAGCCTGCCCCGACCCCCGGGACTACGGCACCCTGGCCTACTACAAGGAAAGCTGCCGCCAGGCACGCCGGGAAAAGCCAATGGGCGCCTGGCTGTGGAAGAAGATGGCCGACTGGTTCTTCCAGCGCTACCTGGCCCACAAACTCACCGAATGGCGGGTCAACAACCTGATACCAAAGAGCCTCCCGGACGAATTGCACGAGTGGTCACAGCCCCTTCCCGAAGACCAGTGGGCCGGGCCCTCCGAGGCCCTGAAGGTTGAAACCCGCCGCTTGGAATCCCTGCGCAAGAAGAACCCCAGACTGGCACCCGAGGCAATGCTGGAGGTGTTCTACCGGGCGTCCCGGGAAGGGGAGACGTTGCTGGCATGACCGAACCGGCCGACGACAGCCTGCTGAAACTGGATCCGAGCGGTGTGACGATGGCGGGCCCATGCATCAATCCTAAATCCGGTGGTTCGCTGGAAGCCTTCAATCGCCGCATGGCGCATCCAGCCGGGGCGACGGGGAATGTTCTCCCGCCAGCCGGAAACCTGGGTACCCTGTACTGGCGCCATCCCAATACATCTATAACCGATACAAGCGAAGCGAACTCCAGGCGTGGTGCGAAAACAGCGCCTGGGGCAAGGCATCGAAGGGCTGGCCCGCCGACGAACAGCGCTACCAGCTCGCCAAGGTGATCTACCAGCCCGAACTGAGTGTGATGGCGGAACGGGAGGCCCTCCAGGGACGCTTCCGATACTGTGCCCTGCGGCTGACACTGCCCGGTGTCTCCGGCCTGAACGCTGATAATGCGGAATGGGTGGTGCTGGAACGCCAGGGCGTGGAGTGGTCCTGGGCCTCGGAAGACTGGCGCGACCGCTTCCTGGTCACAGGCTGTGACCAGGGGGGCGTTTCGTTGCAGGTGAGCCTGTTGTTTGATGAGCTGGAAACCGTCAACCGGCTGTATATCGCGGTACGCTATAAGCCGGACGGCGTTACCCGCTGGTTGCCGGGGAGCGGCGAAGCCTTCCATTGCCTCCTCGAGCTGGGCGAGCGCGGCAACGTGCCCCACATTGCAACCAACGAAGACAAGGTCTGGCAGCAGATGCGGTTCCGTGAGAAGCCTGATGAACGCCTGGAACCCTTGCTGATAAACTACCGGGCACTGCGCCCGCAAAAGGATAAGGCATGACCGATCATCCCCTGAGAGCCGGAGAGCGCCGGAAGGCAGCCGACGGAGACCTGCTGGCCCTCAGCCCCCTGCCGGTGGCTTCCGGCGTCCGCCCGTCGGACACGGCGGACTGGATCCGCCGCAAGAACCCGGTCTGGATGGATTTGCAGGGTGGGAGCCTGGTGTTTGCGGCTGAACTGTCGTTGATGTTTTTGAGCTTAAGTTTACTGACAATCTTTGCCGGACTGTTGATGACCTTGGCCGTTTATCTCGACAGGGGGGCGTGGAATTGGAGCCCGCCGTTATTTTTGCTTGTTGGCAATATCTTCTGCAGTCTGCCGTTCGCCCTGGTCATCCACTTCAGCACCAACAAGGCCATCAAGGAGGGCCCGCCCATTCGGCTTAACCGCCAGAAGCGGGAAGTGGCCATGCCGGGCTGGGTGGGGGGGAAAGACGTGAACATTCCCCTCTGGGATAAAGAGCCGTTCTCACTCATGTATATCCTGTATGTGGCGACCTTTTTTGCCGTGGTCATTGCCTATTCGGGTGAATGGCCGCTGGAGGGCTTTAATCTCAGGTACTTTCAGGTCAGCGTGACTGCGTTGATCATAGAAAGCCTCATCTTCATCCCCTACATCCTCATCGGCCTGCACCTGCACAAGAAACACAAGCCCCGCCTGGAGTACGTCTATCACCCCTGGGAGCAGTTGGTGGCCTATGTCCAGAAACAGCAGGATATCGGCCCCTCGATCTTTACCGAACGCACGATGCTGACCCTGGCCGTGCCGGACCCGGACCACCCGGAAACGGCGAAGGCGGCGACCTCCGTGGCCGTGGGGCACGAGACTGTGGGTCTGGCCCAGTGGGAAAGTATTCGCCGGTTCATGGAGGAAGGCCCGGAGGCCTGTCCCGATCCCCGGGAATACGGCACCCTGGCCCATTACAAAGAAAGCTGCCGTCAGGCCCGGCAGGAAAAAACCACGGGCGCCTGGCTGTGGAAGAAGGTGGGCGACTGGTTCTTCCAGCGCTACCTGGCCCATAAGCTCACCGAATGGCGGGTCAACAACCTGATCCCCAGGAGCCTCCCGGACGAGCTGCACGAGTGGTCACAGCCCCTTCCCGAAGACCAGTGGGCCAGTCCTTCCGAGGCCCTGCAGGTTGAAAGCCGCCGCATGGAATCCCTGCGTAAGAAGAACCCTAAGCTGACACCCCAGGCGCTGCTGGAGGCGTTGTACCGGGAGTCCCGGGAAGGGGATACGTTGCTGGCATGACTGAGCAACCCCTGAGAGCCGGAGAGCGCCGGAAGGCAGCCGACGGAGACCTGCTGGCCCTCAGCCCGCTGCCGGTGGCTTCCGGCGCCCGCCCGTCGGACCCGGCGGACTGGATACGCCGCAAGAACCCGGTCTGGATGGATTTGCAGGGTGGGAGCCTGGTGTTTGCGGCTGAATTGTCGTTGATGTTCTTGAGTTTGTGCATCCTGCTGTGTTTGGCAATGGTATACGTCACGATTGCTTTTTATTTGCACAATGATAGGTTTGTGTGGGAGCCAACTATTGCAGCTGTCGTTGGCAGCCTGTTTTTTACCGCTCCCTTTGGCATAGTGATCTACTACAACACCAACAAGTCCATCAAGGAAGGCCCCCCCATTCGGCTTAACCGCCAGAAGCGGGAAGTGGCCATGCCGTGTTGGGTGGGGGGGAAGGAGGTCAAAATCCCGTTTTGGGGCAGGGACGCTTCTGTGGGGATCTACACCATTTATCTTTTTACGAGTTTCGGTGTTATAGTGCCGTTTCTTCATGAGGGCCCGCTGGATGAATTTCAGAGGTCTTTCGTGTATTGGAGCCTGGGTGCATTATTTCTTGAAAGCCTCATCTTCATCCCCTACATCCTCATCGGCTTGCACCTACACAAGAAACACAAGCCCCGCCTGGAGTATGTTTATCACCCCTGGGAACAGTTGGTGGCCTATGTCCAGAAACAGCAGGATATCGGTCCCTCGATCTTTACCGAACGCACCCTGCTGACCCTAGCCGTGCCGGACCCGGACAACCCGGAAACGGCGAAGGCGGCGGCCTCTGTGGCCGTGGGGCACGAGACCGTGGGGCTGGCCCAATGGGAAAGTATTCGCCGATTTATGGAAGAAGGCCCGGAAGCCTGCCCCGACCCCCGGGACTACGGCACCCTGGCCTACTACAAGGAAAGCTGCCGCCAGGCACGCCGGGAAAAGCCAATGGGCGCCTGGCTGTGGAAGAAGATGGCCGACTGGTTCTTCCAGCGCTACCTGGCCCACAAACTCACCGAATGGCGGGTCAACAACCTGATACCAAAGAGCCTCCCGGACGAATTGCACGAGTGGTCACAGCCCCTTCCCGAAGACCAGTGGGCCGGGCCCTCCGAGGCCCTGAAGGTTGAAACCCGCCGCTTGGAATCCCTGCGCAAGAAGAACCCCAGACTGGCACCCGAGGCAATGCTGGAGGCGTTGTACCGGGCGTCCCGGGAAGGGGAGACGTTGCTGGCATGACCGAACCGGCCGGCGACAGCCTGCTGAAACTGGGTCAGAGCGGTGTGACGATGGCGGGCCCAAGCATCAATCTCAAATCCGGTGGTTCGCTGGAAGCCCTCAATTGCCGCATGGCGCATCCAGCCGGGGCGAAGGGGAATGTTCTCCCGCCAACCGGAAACCTGGGTACCCTGTACCGGTGCCATCCTGGGTAGCCTGGAGCAGTCGGTCGATACCGGTCACCTGCAACTGGCCTTCAGGCCACCGGCCCATGAGAAGACCCAGCATGGCCTCCGCACCCGGGACCTGGGCTTGATGGTCAAGCTTGAAACATTGCAGGAAGATGGAGCCTATACCGGTGCCGTTTATATGCTGAAGGTGACTCCGGACACTCAGTACCCCCTGACGCCTGTGCAGGAGACACCAAAAGCTGAGATTACCTGGTGGCGACTCCGCCAGCCACTCATAGTAACGGATGGACTTTAATGAACCCCAAGAATGCCCAGTCAGAACAGCCGCCCCGTGCGGGTCGTTCCGAGCCCTTTCCGAGTGGCAGGCTGACCTTTTTATCCCCCAAACCCCTGCCAACCGGCCTGCCGCCGGTGGATCATGGCCATGCGGTGGGGGAGGTGAATGACGGGTACCTGGATTTTGGAGCGGGGACACCGCCGGTGTTTGGTTGGCAAATGGCGCTTGGTGGGCCCTTTTTTTGTTTTTTGTTTGGCGCGTTTGGTATTCCGCTTATTTTATCGGGCCTTGCGATCGCTCACGGTAGAGAGCTGGAGACTGCAGCCGAAGTATTCTAGGAGATGTTTGATTATGGATTCTGGATTGCGGTTTGGGGGTGTAGTTTCTTCTTGTTGTTGGGCATCGGTATCTCGTACCGAGATCACCTGAAGCTGGAATCCATTATCCCCACCCGCTTCAACCGCCAACGTCGAGAAGTGTGTTTCGTGCCGGAGGGAGAGAAGACGCCGATTTTCGTCCCCTGGGAAGAGTTGGTGGCGTGGATGACGGAAGCCCGGGGCGTTACCGAATATGGCGTGCAGCGCCAGTATGGCTTTGGGATTGGCTTCTATCATCCGGACACGGGCGAGAAATACACCCTGGAGTTTGAAACCTACGGCCAGCCCCAGGCCATCAGCACCTGGGAGGCCATCCGGTCATACATGGAGTACGAAGTGCATACCCTGAAAGAGATCCAGGATCCATTGGACCTGCAGGGCCCGGACGATCCACCCTGGGAGGGTGTCCATGTTTTCCGCAATGCCCGCAAACGCCTTCACGAGGAATACCGGGACGGCAAGCGGGGAGTGCTCTACCTGACCGGCTGGTACCTGTACCACCTGATGACCTTCTGGACCATCCCGAATCGGCTGGTGGAGTGGGAGGTCAGGAAGATCAAACGCATGAGCCGGAAAGCACTGCCCAAGGCCATGGCGGAGTGGTCCGAACCGCTACAGGAAGACCAATGGGCCAAACCCAGCGAGGAACTGAAACGCCAAAGCAAGCGGGTGCTGGAACTGCAAAAAGCGAATCCGCAAAAGCCGGTTACTGAGATCTTTGCTCAGGTTAGTGAGGAATTTTCAGGCAAAGCTGCGATGACTGCATGACAGATACGGACGTGAAGATCGATTTTGAGAGTACAGCCTTCAGGGCAGGTATGGTTGAACCATTGCCTGCAAGCCCGAAGAAACGCACACGGATAGGTGAAGAGCTCCAGCCCATCGGCACTTACGCGGGAGTCATTCCCTATCACGCCACGGTTCAAGATGTTGAGGCACTTCAGGACCATGAGAAAACCGATCCGGAATTCAGCGATAAAAACTGGTGGTGGAACCATCAAAGGATCCGGTTCCTAAATGGAAAAATTGGGCTGAAATTTTTAATCTTTGTTGTCCCGTTTACGTGGATTCTCACACTAGTGATTGGGGGGGCGGCAATCGTCGGATGGGGAGTGTTATCGGTAGGCCGATATTACGATTTGTCTGGCATTTTGGTAGGCGGGTTAGGCTTTATTCTAGTACCTGGGTGGATGTTATTTGCCTTCTGGATAGCATACCCTACAACCAACTGGATAATGAGCACCGGAATAGGCTTCCTCCTCAAGCCCTTTGAAAACACCATTAACAAAAGACTGGATGCCACCCTTGAAGATGGATGCAGCGAATTCAACCGCCTCACGGGTCAGGTCCGCATTGCGCTTGGTCGCGGTCGCTTCTTTGAAGCCCCGTTCGTGGAATTTGACGCCTACATTGAGCGGGTGATTCAGCAAAGCGGGGTGTTCTACCGCCTGATACTGGTGCACCGCTACACCCAGAAAACCTTCAACAAAACCGGCTTCAGCACCATCGAGTCGGAAAAGTCAGAAGTATTAGCCATGTGGGATATGTTGCAGCTCTACATGGATGTATCCCAGCCTCTGCCCGACACGCCACGCCTGGAACCTTTCCGCCATCTGGACCCGGTAACCGCTGAGCATGACAGGAAGTCGGGGAGGAACCCGAGGTACTGGCGGGATCTGGATCTGGATTCCTGGAAGGAGGGAGAGGGTTGGACGAAGGTGCATCAGCGCCAGAATTCATACCCGTGGGCAAGCAGAACCTGCAAGCTGACGCCTCAATTGGGCAAGATCTCGATGGAGGAGTATCGGAAGCTGCGGCCTACTGGTGCCTGGCCAATTTAATGCCTGCCGAGGAGCCAAATCTCGCTTGTTGCATATTGCAACACCTGTGGTAACCTGTTACTAACACTTAGCCCTACTCAGGAGACCACCATGACAACCGCTGTCCGTCTCGACGACACTCTGGTCCGCCACGCCGCAGCCGACGGCGCGGTTCATCGGCGCTCGACGCCCAAGCAGATTGAGTATTGGGCGGAGATAGGGCGAGCTGTCGCCGGCGAAGTGAGTGCAGAAGACCTGATTGCCATTCTCCAGGGCATTCGCCAGGTGAAAGTTGAGCCGGTGGTGTCTGAGTCCGTTTCCAGCGATGACCTCTGGGCTGAGGTGGATCGGGCCCGCGAAAGCGGTGACCTGGGGCGTTCTATTGGCAGGGGGCGCACGGTTTATCAGGCGTCCGGCGAGAAACCTGGCTATTTGGAGGCGGTTTATCCTGATGGCAGCCGCGCAGTGGGCCAGTTTCGCAACGGGCGTTTTGAGGAATTGAGTGACCGTGACAACGCAGCCTGAGCTCTGGCTGCTGGTTGGCGGTAACGGTGCCGGCAAGACAACCTTCTATGAGCGGTTCCTGGCACGGCGGAAAATTCCTCTGGTGAATGCAGATAACATTGCCCGCAGTGTCTGGCCGGACGCGCCTGAAAAACACAGTTACGAGGCGGCGCTGATAGCGGAACGGGAGCGGTTCCGGCTGCTTGAAGAACGCCAGAGCTTCTGCTTCGAAACTGTCTTTTCCCACCCCTCCAAGGTGGATTTTGTTGGCGCTGCCAAAGCCGCCGGCTTTCGTGTCCGGCTGTTTTACTTCCACCTGGAACTGGCATCCCTGAACAAGGCCCGGGTAGCGTCGCGGGTCAAGTCCGGCGGCCATAACGTCCCTGAAGCTAAGATAGAGGCCAGGATTCCGAGAACCCTGGCCAATCTTCGCCAATGCATCGGGTTGGTTGACGAACTCCACCTCGTCGACAACTCCAGTCTGGACCACCCCTATGTTCGAATTGCGGTCTGGCAGGACGGGCAGTGGCACTCCTTTGTGGAAACACTGCCTGGATGGGCGAGCGATCTTATTGATGCCTGATGGGCTGTCAGGGCCAACTATTTGGTACTACAAATAGCCGCTGGGTCTCCTGCCAGAGTCCCGAAGCGCTGTCTTGCTCGAGCTTCGCAAAAAGAAGAGGGACACCGTAACGCTGGATCATGTTCAGCGCCGCCATCACTGGCTGCGCAGAGGGTGGCTCGGGCTGTCTCCAGGGGCCAATCCAGTGAGGCTTGTTCAATAGCACCCAGCCTGGAACGTCGGAGGGTCGCACCTGCGAGAGATAGCACCACTGACCACGGAGATGATCGACTGGAACATGCTCTGGCGCGACAGCTTCCTGGGCAGGGGGGTAAAAAAGGTAACCCGGCATGAAAATCCGGGGTGTAACCGGCCCGGTGATTCCGGCGTTTGCCAGCAACGTGCGAACCTCGGGCAGGCGGGTTCGCTGACTCTGTTTATGAAGCATGCCGGCGGTTTTCAGATCCAGACGGTCTTTGGCGTTCGGGCCGTACCACAAGGTCGGCCCGGCCGGCTTATTAACGCCCAGGTAAAACTTGATGGCAATCTCGTGGTGCTCAATCCGATCCTCGAAGCCATTGTGCACCACGAAATCCAGTTCGCCGATGGTTCGCCCACTGGACTGGATCTGCTGGTTCTGCAGAAGAATGTCCCAGCCCAGGATATCCTGCAGCAATACCCGGTAAAGCCGTTCGAAATAAAAGCCCAGTCGCTTCTGGGGCGCTTCTTTAAGCAGCGCCGGCGCGGTCTCAGGATTTTGATCCCATCGCCGGAGCGTTTTGTCCGCGTCTACCGGAAGATAGCGAGCTGGCTCAAACGTCAGCGGTGAGCGCAGCAGCTGCGGCGCCCGGCACAACCAGGCGAGGTGCCGGATGGCCGGGGTTTTCAGCTCCGGGATTTGGTTGTTTGCTGTTTTTGCATCCATACGGCCAGAATACCGTAAACTGTGCCCAGGGTAAGATGATGAATTCGTGATTAATCCTGTCCCGAGGGAGGCTTTATGCACTATCTCCATACCATGATCCGGGTGAGCAACCTGGACGAGACCCTTCATTTCTTCTGCGATCTTCTGGGAATGATTGAAATCAGTCGAAAAAGTAGCGACAAGGGCCGTTTCACCCTGGTGTTCCTGGCAGCGCCAGGAGATGAGGCCCGCGCCCGGGAAGACAGGGCGCCGATGATCGAGCTTACGTACAACTGGGATCCGGAAGAGTACACCGGTGGCCGTAATTTTGGCCATCTGGCTTATCGTGTTGATGACATCTACGCACTGTGTGAGCACCTACAGGCCAATGGCGTTACCATTAACCGCCCGCCAAGGGATGGCCACATGGCCTTTATCCGTACCCCGGACAATATTTCGATAGAACTTCTGCAAAAAGGCGAGGCTCTGTCACCCAGAGAGCCCTGGGCCAGCATGGAAAACACCGGCACCTGGTAAGTGGGTAACGGGCTGACCAAAGGCTGAAAGTGGTATAATGCGGCCGTAAAACCCAGTATTTGCATCAGGATGATGCATTCAGAACATGGAGATGTTTGATGGAAGATTGGCAAGGATGCCTGGATCCCCAGTGCCAGACTGCTTTGTTGCATGCCCGCGAAAGTGTTGAACGCCGTGGTGGCTCCGTAATTACCGTAGAAGACTACCTGCTTGCCCTCCTGGATTCCGGCCCTGGCATTACTCGCTTTCTGCGGGGTTGCGGGGTGGATATGGACGAACTCACCCGAACCATCCAGTGTGAGCAGCCTATCGTGACCGAAGTCGGTGGTGAGGGGCAGCTTTCCTCCCAACTGATGTACTGGTTTGCTGCGGCCCGTGAGGCCACAGAGTCGCCTTGGCTGGGGTGGTCACAGTTGCTGGAATCCCTGGCTCGCTATGCCGAGCGCTTGCAGGAAAAGGCCTATGTGGCGGTTCTTGAGTTGGTCAGCCACTGGCCTGATCACACGGAAGAGCGGGAACCAGCCCCTCTGGACGAAGTGCAGCGTGCGCCTGTGGTGGTGACGGATGTCGCCTGGCTTCAACTTGCCGAGGATGTTGCGGTCAGCCTCGCAGCCTCGCCGACAGCCCTGGTCTGGGTGCGCGGCGAGCGCGGCGCAGGGAAAACGGCGTGGCTGCAGTCGCTTCTATCTGAGATGGAGCTGGATTACGTTGAGTTGGACCTGAGACGTGAAGCGGAGGTCATGGCCAGTGATTTGCCGGTTCTTCCGGGGCGTCGGGTTGATGGGTGCGCGCCGGACGACTGCTCACGTTGGCCGGTCCTGGTGCTGGATAATGTGTCTCCGGCCGATCTGGTTGCCCTGATGGAGTTGCCCGATGGCCTGGCCGCTGCCATGACACTGCAATGGGCGGGGCCGATTCTGTTATTGGGTCCGGACGAGCCCTGTAACAGTCAGGGTGTGTCGACGCTTCAACATCGCCTTGGCCGATCCCTGGACACCTTTGACATGCCCGTTGCAAGCAAGGTCCAGCGCCAGGCGATTCTGACTGCTCATCAGGCAGCGATTGAGAAACAGTGGAATGTGCAGATTCCGGGGTCGGTGATCAGGTTTGTGTCGTCGCGACGGAGCCGGGGCGTTAGTACGCCGGGCGGAATGTTGCAATGGTTGGATCGGGCGGCGGCGCGGTTAAATCTGTTTGCCCGCCGAGGGCCGACTGAGGCCGTCGCTTATGCCGGGCAGGCCGATACGTTGAGGCGCCAGTCTCTGGTCGCGCTGGCAAGGAAAGAACCGCTCGACGACATTGAGTCGTCTCTTGGCGACATCCAGCTCCAGCGAGCGGCTGCGGAAGTGGCCTGGCATGAGCGGAAAGCAGCGGGCACTTTGCGTCAGTTGTCTATCGAGGATTTGCGACAGGAGCTGGAACGCTGGGTTGCAGCGCGGCGCGGGCCGGTTCACTATGTGCTTCATTGTGAGCAGCAGGATGGAGAAACGGCGGGTGCAGGACCTGGAAATTTATATTCGTGATCTGGCCTCAGGCGCGGTGTCAGGATGGCTTGAGAGCCACGTGGACGAGCTGAAACTGGACGATAGCGAGGTAAACGGCGTCGTCAAGGGCGTCGCCCGCTATGAAGGTGAGCGGTTACGGATTGCCCTGTATCCGGGCGCTTTCGGCAAACGCTTTACGTCATTGGTCATCGAGGGCGACCGCCTGCCCTGGAACAGTGATCTTGATTGCGCCCGCAGCGCCTGGCGTACCATGGATACCGAGATTCGCTGCAGCCCTGGAGACTGGAAAGAAGGCGAGCCGGTGGAAGAGGAGAAGTGGTGGCGACTGGATCACCGGGGCGAACATCAGGTGGTCTGGAACTGAAAGAGGCAGCCCGCGGGCTGCCTCTTTGTTTTCAGTGGGCGGTGATTCAGTCGCTCAGAATGGACACGTTATCGGCCTGCAGCCCCTTGTCCGCCTCGACAACACTGAAGCGAACCAGTTGGCCCTGGCGGAGAACGCGGCGGCCACGGCCACGAATGGCGCGGAAGTGCACGAACACCTCATCGCCACTGTCACGAACAATAAAGCCAAAGCCTTTCTTGACGTTGAACCACTTGACGGTGCCTTCTTCGTCACCCTCAGGACTGTTCTCATCGTAGCCGTCGTCTTCGTCATCGTCATAGCTCTGGCCGGAGGCCTGATTCTGAGGCCGGGCAGCGCTGCGTGGGCTGGCCGCCTGTTTGGCTGAGAATGCAATGGCCAGAAAGCCCGCAATGCCGAAGAGAACGAGGGTAATAATGTAAGCGGTGATGCCGCCGGTGCTTCCCAGCGCTTCTACAAATTCGCCAACAGCTAGAAGGCGAAGTGGCTCTGGAGTGAATGACAGCAACAGGGCAAGTACCAAAGGTGCTGGAATGGCGATCAGGAGAGCAACAAGGATCGCTTTGGATGGATTACGCATTGAGTGAAAATTCTCCATTCTTGTAACGCTAACGATAAAAACCGGATATCGGGTAAAATCGGGCATCCGGCCGGTGGAAACCGCCAGTTCCCCGGAAAATGGAAGCGCTGGCGGGCAAAGCCGGCATGATACCAGATTATCCCGAGCGCTGACCAAGCAACGGGGTAACCACTGCCGTTGATCACACTCTTCAGAGACCCACCCAGGGGAGAACCAATACCCAATGAGCCAGAATGATCTGGAAACCCGACTGGACGAGCTCGAAACACGGCTGGCCTTTCAGGACGATGTTATCAACACCCTGAGCGAGCATGTGGCGAAACAGGAAATGGATATCCGGGAATTGTGGGAGGCCAAGCGCTTGCTTCATAAGCAGTTGAAAGATGTATCGCCGTCGCATATCAAATCCGAGCAGGACGAAACACCTCCACCGCACTACTGAAAGTGGGGTCAGATGAAAACGGGGTCAGATGAACTTTTCAACTGACCCCGTTTTCATCTCACCCCAAGTTCGCGCATTACGCCAGCAGTTCGATCAGAATCTGTTCGTAGATCTCGGACAGCGTGTCGAGGTCCCTGGCTTTTACACACTCATCCACTTTGTGGATGGTGGCGTTGATAGGGCCAAGTTCCACCACCTGGGCGCCGGTTGGTGCGATGAAGCGGCCATCAGATGTGCCGCCGGAGGTTGAAAGCTCGGTGTCCCGGCCGGTGACTGTGCGAATGGCATTCTGGCTGGCGGATACCAGCGCGCCCTTGTCAGTCAGGAAGGGGCGACCGCTCAGATGCCACTGCAGATCGTACCTGAGGTGATGACGATCCAGAATCGCGACCACCCGCTCTTCCAGGCTCTCTGCCGTATTCTCGGTGCAGTAACGGAAGTTGAAGTGCACCACGCATTCACCGGGAATGATGTTGCTGCCGGTTCCGGCTTCCAGTTTGGTGATCTGGAAGGTGGTTGGTGGGAAGAAATCGTTGCCGTTGTCCCAGAACTCGCTGGCCAGGGCATCCAGTGCAGGAGCCACCGAATGCACCGGGTTCTCGGCCAGGTGCGGATAGGCAACATGGCCTTGCACGCCGTGTACCGTCAGGTAACCGTGCAGTGAGCCACGGCGCCCGTTCTTGATCACGTCACCCACTTCATGGGTGCTGGACGGCTCGCCGATCAGGCACCAGTCAATCTTTTCGTTCCTGGCTTCGAGGGTTTCAACAACTTTCACAGTGCCATGCTGGGCCGGACCCTCTTCGTCGCTCGTGATCAGCAGGGCAATGGAGCCGCGGTGGTCGGGGTATTGGCCAACGAATCGCTCGCACGCCGTGATGAACGCCGCCAGGCTGCCTTTCATATCTGCGGCACCGCGGCCGTGGAGATAACCGCCCCTGATTACCGGGTCGAAGGGGGGGTGGGTCCAGTTCTTCTCCGGGCCTGTTGGCACCACGTCGGTATGCCCGGCAAAGGCCAGTACCGGGCCTTCCGAGCCCTTGCGGGCCCAGAGGTTATCGGTATCGCCAAAACGCAGGTTTTCGCCGGCAAAACCAAGGGGCGCGAGGCGCGACATCATCAGTTCCTGGCAGCCGGCATCGTCCGGAGTGACCGAGCGCCGGCTGATCAGATCAACAGCAAGATCGAGTGTCGGGGAATCAGTTGTTTGCATGCAGCTCTTCATTCAGCTCGATCGCGGTCTTGTTGGTTTTGCATTCAACCGCGCCGGTCTGGCTGTTGCGGCGGAACAGAAGGTCTGGCTGGTTCGCCAGATCCCGGGCCTTGATCACTTCAACGAGCTTGTTGTTGTCGTCCAGCAGGGCAACCTTGGTGCCTGCGGTGATGTAAAGCCCGGCTTCAACCTTGCATCGGTCGCCCAGCGGAATGCCGATGCCGGCGTTGGCGCCGATCAGGCAATTCTCGCCAACGGCAATGATAATGTTGCCGCCACCCGATAGCGTGCCCATGGTGGAACAGCCGCCGCCCAGATCGGAGCCCTTGCCAACCATGACTCCGGCAGAGATCCGGCCCTCGATCATGCTGGTGCCCTCGGTGCCGGCGTTGAAGTTGATGAAACCTTCGTGCATGACGGTGGTACCTTCGCCCACATAGGCGCCCAGGCGAACCCGCGCGGTGTCGGCAATGCGCACACCCTTGGGAACCACGTAGTCGGTCATTTGCGGGAACTTGTCTACCGATTTCACTTCCAGGGTGCGACCTTCCAGGCGGGCCTGGAGCTGCCGCGCTGGCAGCTCGTTCAGATCAATAGCGCCTTCGTTGGTCCAGGCCAGGTTCGGCAGCAGGCCGAAAATACCGTCCAGCTTGACACCGTGTGGTTTTGCCAGCCGATGGGAGATCAGGTGCAGTTTCAGGTAAACCTCGGGTGTGCTGGACGCCGCGTCGTCGGTTTCCAGAACGGTCACCGCGACCGGGCGCTTGCTGTTCGCAGCCTTTTCCGCAAGGGCCGCCTGATCGGTTTCGCCTACCTGGCGCAGCGCGTTGGCCAGTTGACTAAGCTGTTCGGCCGTGGCGCTGATCGCCTGGTTACCACCCTGGAAGTCCATGGCATTGCTGATGACTTCCATGAGCGCGCTGCCAGGTGTCATGACCGGCTGCTGGTAAAAGACTTCCAGCCATTCGCCCTGGTTGTTCTGGGTGCCGATTCCGATACCGAATGCAAAACTCATCAGGTGGTTGCTCCTGTTCTGAAAATGGGTCTGAAAATGGGGTCAGATGAACTTTTCACCTGACCCCGGAGTTAATCTGTTTATAGAGGCACGGGACCAGATGAGCGGGTTTATCCACCCACTGTGTCTGCCCATTCCTCTGCGTTAAAGCCCACGGACACCTTGCCGTCCCGTTCGACGACTGGCCGCTTGATGATGGATGGATTCTCCAGCATGACCTCGTGGGCACTCTGGGCGCTTATGGTATCACGAACCTTTTCGGGAAGTTTCCGCCAGGTAGTGCCGCGGCGATTGAGAAGGGTTTCCCAGCCAATTGCCTGCTCCCAGCGGGACAGCAACGCGTCGTCCAGCCCATCCTTTTTGAAGTCGTGGAATTCGTAGTCGACGCCGTTCTCATCCAGCCATTTGCGGGCTTTCTTGACGGTATCGCAGTTCTTTATGCCGTAGAGTTTCATTTTCCACCTTGAACATGGGGTCAGACGAAAAGTTCATCTGACCGCATCTTTAACCCCATCTTTAACAAATTCAACAATTCGCCGTGCTGCTTCAACGCACTCTTCCAGGGGCGCTACCAGAGCCATCCTTACCCGGTTTACGCCGGGGTTATGACCGTTCACGGTCCGGGACAGGTATCGGCCTGGCAACACGTGCACGTTCTGCCGGGCGGACAGTTCCCGGGCAAAGGTTTCATCATCCATTGGCGTGACGGGCCACAGGTAAAACCCCGCGTCCGGGTAGTCCACGTCCATTACCTCCCGCAGGATGGGCACCACCGCCTCGAACTTGGCGCGATAGGCGGCCCGGTTTTCCCGTACATGGTCTTCATCGCTCCAGGCGGCGATGCTGGCCAACTGGTTGTGGATGGGCATGGCGCAACCGTGGTAGGTGCGGTATTTCAGGTAGCCGTCGAGGATGCGTGCATCACCGGCCACGAACCCGGAGCGCAGGCCCGGCAGGTTGCTGCGTTTGGACAGGCTGTGAAATACCACGCAGCGGGCGTAATCATCGCGGCCAATGGCGGCGCAGGTCTGCAGCAGGCCTTCGGGCGGGTTGCCTTCGTCGGGATAGAGTTCGGAATAACACTCATCGGAAGCCACGATAAAGTCATACTTGTCGGCAAGGGCGATCACCTTCGCCAGGACAGCTCTGGGAATCACGGCACCGCTGGGGTTGCCCGGCGAGCACAGGAACAGCACCTGACAATCGCGCCAGGTGGCTTCGGGCACCGAGTCAAAATCCGGAATAAAGCCATTGGAGCCGTCGCAGGCCAGGTAAACCGGGGTTGCTCCCGATAGAAACGCCGCTCCCTCGTAAATCTGGTAGAACGGGTTAGGGCTTACTACGGTTGCGGGCTTGCTGGCATCAACCACCGCCTGCACCAGGGAGAAGATAGCCTCGCGAGTGCCGTTTACCGGCACAATATGTCGGGCGGGGCTGAGGCTTCCCGGTTTCAGGTCAAAGCGTCGGGTCGCCCACTGGCTGATCGCTTCCCGGAGTTCGTCGATTCCCCGGGTGGTGGGGTAATTGGCGAGTTTGTCGAGGTTATCCGCAATCACGTGCTTGACGAAGTCCGGAGACGGGTGTTTCGGCTCGCCGATGCCCAGTGAAATCGGCCGGAGATGGTCCGGCACGGTGATGCCCGCTTTGAGTTTTGCCAGTTTTTCGAACGGGTAGGGGTGGAGTCTGTTCAGGTTCGGATTCATTGAATGTCGTCCAGCATTTTACAAAGGTCCTGCTGCAGGGACTGGCACACAGCCGGATCCCGTATAGGTTCACCGTGCTCGTCGGTCACGAAGAAAACGTCCTCAACCCGCTCGCCCAGAGTGGCAATCTTGGCATTGCTCAGGCGAACCCGGTGCTCCAGCAAAACCTGGCCAACCCGGGCCAGCAGACCGGGGCGGTCCGGAGTGACCACTTCCATCACGGTCCGCTGGTTGATGGTGTCGTTGGAAAAGGTCACCTCGGTGGGAAAGGCGAAGTGTTTCAGTTGTCTTGGGGTGCGCCGGTGAATGATGTCCGGGTAGTCATCGGGATCATCCAGTTCCTCGATCAGGCGCATGCGGGTGCGCTCCTTGCGGGCGGGGTCGGTACCCAGTGGCTGGCCCTTTTCATCCAGCACCACGTAGGAACTGATGGAGTAGGGGCCCTCGCTGGAACTGATCCGGGCATCGACGATGTTCAGGTTGAGTTGTTCCAGCACCGCCGTGGTTGCCGCAAACAGGGCCACCCGATCCTTCATGTAAATGATGATCTGGGAGTAGCCGTCGGTGGGGCCGCCCCGGGTGTCGCGAATCAGCACCAGCGGGTCTGAATTATCGCCATGGCGGATAATGGCAGCGGTCTGCCAGGCAATATCCACCGTGGAGTCCTGAAGGAAGTAGTCCTCGTCCACGGTGTCCCAGATGGCATCAATCTGCTCATCGGTCATGTTCTGGGCGTGCAGGATTTCCCGGGCTTCGGCCTGGGTGGCACGCACCCACTCCTGCCGGTCGATGGGGGTTTCGGTACCCCGTCGCAATGCCCGCTTCGCTTCGATGTACAACTGGCGCAGGAGCGACGCACGCCAGGTATTCCAGAGTTTCGGATTGGTCGCGCTGATGTCGCAGACGGTCAGCACATACAGGTAATCCAGGTGCGCCTGGCTCGGCACGGCCCTGGCAAAGGCGTGGATGATGTCCGGATCCGAGATGTCCTTGCGCTGGGCCGTCATGGACATCAGCAGATGGTTTTCCACCAGCCAGGCAATCAGTTGGGTATCCCGCTCGCTGAGGTGGTGGCGTTTGCAGAAGCCTTCTGCATCGATCGCCCCGAGTTCCGAGTGATCGCCGCCACGGCCTTTGGCAACATCGTGGTAGATGCCGGCAATGTAAAGCGCTTCCAGCTTTGGCAGCCGGTGTATCAGGCGGGAGGCGAGCGGGTATTCGGTCTGGGCCTCGGTGCCGGTGAGCCGGACCATGTTGCGGATCACCCGCATGGTGTGGGCATCGACGGTGTAAATGTGAAACAGGTCGTGCTGCATCTGGCCGATGATCTGGCCGAATTCCGGCAGGTAGCGGCCGAGTACGTTGTACTTTTTCATGGCGGACAGGGTCTGGTCCAGCGCATGGGGCGTTCTCAACAGCTCCATGAACAAGGTGGTAACCGCCAGGTCGGAGCGGAAGGCGTCATCAATCAGGTGCCGGTGGGCCCGCAGGGAGCGAATCGTGGTGGCCCGAATACCCTTGATCTCCGGGTGTTGCGCCATCAGCACAAAGATTTCCATGATGGCGTAGGGCGCGTAGGCAAAGACCTGGTTATTGACGGCTTCTATATAATAGTTGCGAATCTGGAAGCGTTTGTTGATCGGCTGGATCGCATCTTCGGAGGCGCTGCCAAGGATCGCCTCGTCGTAGTACTGCAGGATCACATCGGCCAGCTCGGCGAGGGCGAGAACGGTTCGGTAGTAGGACTGCATCATCAGCTCGACACCGAGACGTTTGCCCTGGTCTCTATAGCCAAGCATTTCTGCCAGGGCCCGCTGGTGGTCAAACAGCAGCCGGTTCTCGTTCCGGTCGGCCAGCAACTGAAGGCCGTAACGCAGTTGCCACAGGAAGGTCTCGCCCTGAAACAGGATCTGGTGCTCTTCCTCGGTCAGAATGCTGAAGCGGGTCAGATCGGCGATGTTCTGCAGGCCAAAGTGCCGCTTGGTAATCCAGCCGATGGTCTGGATGTCACGCAGGGCGCCCGGTGAGCCTTTCACGTTGGGCTCGAGGTTGTACTCGGTATCGCCGTATTTCTGGTGTCGCTGCTGCTGTTCTTCCCGCTTGGCAATGAAATAGTCGCGGTCGCTGCTGACCTCATCGGAATACACCTGCTCGCTGAGTTCCCCGCGCAGATCGTCCGGCCCGGCAATGGTCCGGGTCTCGAGCAGGTTGGTCAGGATGGTGATGTCTTCCCGGGCCGCAGCCTTGCTCTCCTCGATACTGCGAACGCTGTGGCCGATATCGAGCCTCAGGTCCCAGAGCAGCGTAATAAAAGCGCCGAGCGCTTCGTGCCAGCTCTCGTCGATACCGCTCCGTGTCAGGATCAACAGGTCAATATCGGAGTGGGGGTGGAGCTCGCCCCGGCCGTAGCCGCCTACGGCAATCAGGGCGATGTCCGGCGAGCTGGCGAAGGGATAGCGGTTCCAGATCAGCCGGAGAACGGTGTCGACTGTGTCTGCCCTGGAACAGACCAGGGCGCGAACATCGGCACCCTGCCGGAAGGCCTCGGCATCGGCATCATACCTTTCCTTTAACAGCTCCCGGGCTGCCTTTACCGGAGAGGGATCATTGCTGATACGGGATTCCAGCTCGCTCAGGTCCACTTAGAAGGACTCTTCCGTTCGTTTGGTCAGGATCTCGTGGCCGTCGGCGGTCACAAGGATAGTGTGTTCCCACTGGGCTGACAGCTTGTGATCCTTGGTGACCACGGTCCAGCCGTCTGGCAGCAGCTTGGTCTGGTATTTGCCTTGGTTGATCATCGGCTCAATGGTGAAGGTCATGCCTTCCTGCAGTTCCATGCCGGTACCTGGTTTGCCGTAATGCATCACCTGTGGCTCCTCATGGAACACCGCGCCAATGCCGTGACCGCAGTAGTCCCGAACCACCGAATAGCGGTGCTTCTCGGCATGTTGCTGGATAACGTGACCGATGTCTCCCAGGCGGGTGCCCGGCTTCACCAGTTCAATGCCTTTATATAGGCATTCCTGGGTAATCTGGATCAGGCGTTCTGTGCCCGGTTTCGGCTTGCCGACAATCCACATCTTGCTGGTATCGCCGTGGTAGCCATCCTTTATTACGGTGACATCAATGTTCAGGATGTCTCCGTCCTTGAGGATTTTCTTCTCGGAGGGAATGCCGTGGCAGATAACGTGATTAACCGAGGTGCAGACGGATTTCGGAAAACCCTTGTAGTTGAGCGGAGCCGGAATGGCTTTCTGCTCGTTCACAATGTAGTCATGGCAAATCCGGTCGAGTTCTTCTGTGGATACGCCAGGCTTGACGTGTTCACCAATCATCTCGAGAACATTGGCCGCCAGGCGGCCTGCGACGCGCATCTTTTCGATTTCTTCCGGAGTCTTGATCGATACCTGCATTGAGCTTCCCGTTGATTTGTATCAAACGGGCATTTTAAGGGGCCTGATGCCCGGGTACAAGGAAGTGTGCTCGCAAAAATAATGGCGTTTGCGGGCCCGTTTGTGGTATAAACGCGCCCGCCGGAAACGAATCCGGCAAATTCACACACGTGTCGGCACGTTATCCCAGGGTGCCTGCTCCTGCTTCACAAGGAGCCAGGTTGGGATAATCGGACGCGTGGAGGACTAACCCGAAGCTAAAAAGGTAAGTATCATGGCTCAGGTAAATATGCGTGACCTGCTCAAGGCAGGTGCTCACTTCGGTCACCAGACCCGCTACTGGAACCCGAAAATGTCGAAGTTCATCTTCGGCGCCCGTAACAAGATTCACATCATCAACCTTGAGCAGACAGTTCCTGCCATGAACGACGCGCTGAAGTTCGTTCAGCAGCTGGCAGAGAGCAAGAACAAGATCCTGTTCGTTGGTACCAAGCGTGCCGCGGCCAAGATCATCAAGGAAGAAGCCGAGCGTTCAGGTCAGCCGTTTGTAAACCACCGCTGGCTCGGTGGCATGCTGACCAACTACAAGACCATCCGTCAGTCTATCCGTCGCTACCGTGATCTGGAAACCCAGAGCAAGGACGGCACCTTCGACAAGCTGACCAAGAAAGAAGCCCTGGACCGTACCCGCGAAATGGACCGTCTCGAGCGCTCCATCGGTGGTATCAAGGATATGGGCGGTCTGCCGGACGCACTGTTCGTTATTGACGTCGACCACGAGCGCATCGCTATCAAGGAAGCCAACAAGCTTGGCATTCCTGTAATCGGTGTTGTGGATACCAACAGCGATCCGGACGGTGTTGATTACGTCATTCCGGGCAATGACGATGCCATTCGTGCTATCCAGATCTACGTGCAAGCCGTGGCAAACACCTGCATTGAAGCCGCCCAGGCCGGCGGTGCCGGCGCTGACGAATTTATCGAAGTCAGCGAAGACGCTGAAGGCGCTGCTCCAGCCGCTGAGTGACGCGTTACCTTCACGTTTGAGATGTAAGGTATGCCCGGGGCCTATCCGGGCATACCTCCCCACCGAATTCGGAACAGTTGAGAGGATTGAACATGGCTGCAATTACCGCTGCAATGGTCAAAGAGCTGCGTGAGCGTACCGGCCTTGGCATGATGGAGTGCAAAAAGGCACTCGTGGAAGCTGAAGGCAGTGTTGACGCTGCAATCGAAGAGCTGCGCAAGTCTTCCGGCCTGAAGGCCGCCAAAAAAGCCGGCCGTACCGCCGCTGAAGGTGTGTCGCTGATCAAGATCTCTGACGACAACACCGTTGCGTACATTCTGGAAGTGAACTCCGAAACAGATTTCGTTGCCCGTGACGACAACTTCGTCAATTTCGCCAACGATGTTCTGAACGTGGCTTTCGAGAAAGGCGAAACCGACGTTGCCAAGCTGATGGAAGGCGATCTGGAGGCCAAGCGTGAGGCGCTGGTCCAGAAGATCGGCGAGAACATCACTGTACGCCGCATCGTCAAGGTTGAGGGTCCGGTTGTGGGTGGCTATGTCCACAGCAACAACAAGATTGCTTCCGTCGTTGCCCTGACTGCCGGTGATCCGGAAGTGGCTCGCGACATCGCCATGCACGCTGCGGCTGTAAACCCGCGCGTTGGCAAGCCGGAAGAGATGCCTGCCGAGGAACTTGAGAAAGAGAAGGAAGTAATCAAGGCCCAGCCGGATATGGAAGGCAAGCCTGCCGAAATCGTTGAAAAGATGATGGGTGGCCGGATCAAGAAGTTCCTCAAGGAAAACAGCCTTGTCGAGCAGCCTTTCGTCAAGAACCCGGATCAGACCGTGGGTGAACTGATCAAGTCTGTCGGTGGCGACCTGGTCGGCTTCGTTCGCCTTGAAGTGGGTGAAGGTATCGAGAAGGAGCAAGTAGACTTTGCTGCCGAGGTTGCTGCTGCAGCCGGCACAGGCAAGGCCTGATCCTTCTTTTGGCGCAGCGGGCTATTGCCTTTGCGCCAGCTGAGTCTGCCACGTTAGCCGGGGAAGTTCCGGCTCTCGTGGCGGGCTTGTATCTGAGATACCCCTTTTTGCAAGGAGTATGTCAGATACAAGCCTGCGACGGGTATTACACCGGATAGCAGCCAACAGACGAAAAGGGGATCACCATGCCGACATCATCGAAAAGCCAGCCCAGATACAAGCGTGTTCTGCTCAAGCTCAGTGGTGAGGCCCTGATGGGAGAACACGATTTCGGTATTGATCCCAAAGTTCTTGATCGCATGGCCCTGGAAATCGGTGCGCTGATCGGCATCGGTGTCCAGGTTGGCCTGGTTATCGGGGGTGGCAACCTGTTTCGCGGTGCAGCCCTTAACGCGGCGGGCATGGATAGGGTAACCGGCGACCACATGGGCATGCTGGCCACGGTCATGAATGGCCTTGCCATGCGCGACGCGCTCGAACGTTCCAACATCCGGACCCGTGTGATGTCTGCCATTCCCATGAGCGGGATTGTCGAGCATTACGACCGTCGCCGGGCAGTGAGGGATCTCAAGGACGGCGATGTGGTGATCTTCTGTGCCGGTACCGGTAACCCCTTCTTCACGACGGATTCAGCCGCCTGCCTCCGTGGTATTGAAATTGAGGCCGATGCCGTGCTCAAGGCCACCAAGGTAGATGGCGTATATTCTGCAGATCCACACCTCGACAGCAGTGCCGAAAAATACGACCACCTCACCTACGATGAGGTCCTGGACAAGAAGCTGGGCGTGATGGATCTGACCGCAATCTGCCTTGCCAGGGATCACGGTATGCCGCTGCGGGTATTCGATATGAATCGTGCAGGCGCGCTGATCCGCATCGTAACCGGTGAAAAAGAAGGTACACTGATCGAATAACATGGCTGTCCCGGCCTCTTCGCCTGTTTCCAGAGGGGCCAGATTACCGAATGACATGACGAACGACTTGAGGATGCTGAAGTGATTAACGACATCAAAGCCGAAGCCGAAAAGAAAATGAAGAAGAGCCTGGAGTCTCTGCACTCGGCGTTTAACAAGATCCGTACCGGCCGGGCCCACCCGTCCATCCTGGACAGCGTTATGGTGAATTACTACGGCCAGGAGACGCCGCTGAAGCAGGTGGCCAGTGTTAACGTTGAAGACAACCGGACTCTGACCGTCTCGCCCTGGGAGAAAAACCTGATGCCGACCATCGAGAAGGCCATTATGAGCTCCGATCTGGGCCTCAATCCGGCCACCAGTGGCGACATCATCCGTATTCCGATGCCCATGCTGACCGAGGAAACCCGCAAGGAAATGGTCAAGCAGGCGAAGGCCGATGCCGAGCACGGTCGGGTCTCTATCCGGAATGCACGCCGAGACGCCAACAGCATGATCAAGGAGCTGTTGAAGGAAAAGGAAATCACCGAGGACGACGAGCGCAAGGGTGAGGACGATATCCAGAAGCTGACCGACCGCTACATTGCTGAAGTCGAAAAGATGCTCAAGTCCAAAGAAGAGGATCTGATGGCGGTTTGACCGTCCGGGTTCACTTGCAAGCGAATTGAAAGGCCGGTGCTTCCACGCGCCCCGGCTGCACAGGGGATTTCATGACGGGAACTGTATCCGCAGAGATTCCGGTGTCGGCAGACAGCCGGCCCCGGCATGTGGCCATTATCATGGACGGTAACAACCGGTGGGCCAAGGCCCGCCGGCTGAAGGGAGTGGCGGGCCACAGGGCCGGAGTGGATGCAGTCAGGGCGGTGGTGGAAACCTGTGCCCGTGAAGGTGTCGAAGTGCTCACTCTGTTCGCATTCTCGAGCGAAAACTGGCGCCGTCCCCAGGATGAAGTTTCCGCGTTGATGAAGCTTTTCCTGTTTGCCCTGGAGCGGGAAGTGCGCAAGCTCCATCGTAATGACATCCGCCTCAGAATCATCGGCGATCGCTCCGCCTTCAGCCCGGCCCTGCAGGAGCACATGGAAGCGGCGGAGGAACTGACCCGCAATAACGCCCGAATGACCCTGGTGATTGCTGCCAATTACGGCGGCCACTGGGATATCACCCAGGCGACCCGCCAGGTTGCCGAGAAGGTAAGGGTCGGGCAATTGGCACCCTCTGATATCACCGATGACCTTATCCAACAGCATCTCAGTATCGGTGATCTGCCGATGCCGGACCTGATGATCCGGACTGCCGGTGAGCAGCGGGTCAGCAATTTCATGTTGTGGCAACTGGCGTACACCGAACTCTACTTCTCACCGGTGTACTGGCCCGATTTCCAGGAAGAGGAAATGCGCAAGGCCCTGCAGGCCTACGCCGGTCGCCAGCGTCGTTTTGGCCAGACAGATGATCAGATAGCGGCCAAGGCCATACAACAATAACGAACGATAGCGACGTTAACCGTGTTAAAAACCCGAATTATCACCGCACTGATCCTTGCCCCCATCGCCATTGGCGGGATTTTCTTTCTCCCACCCATGGGGTTCGCCCTGTTTACCGGGGCAATTATTACGGCAGGCGCCTGGGAGTGGGCGAACATGTCCGGCATTGAAAGCCCGGCTGGCCGCATAGCCTATGCCCTGGTAACGGCTGCCCTCCTGTATGGGTTGCTGAACGTTTCCTTTGTTGCGGTGCTATGGCTGGCGCTGGTCTGGTGGTTTGTCGGTTTTCTGCTGGTTCGCAGTTACCCGTCGGGATCGGATAAATGGGGTAGCGTGCCGGCACGGGCGGTCATGGGGCTGTTCGTTCTGGTTCCGGCCTGGGTCGGGCTGAATCATTTGCGTACTGGTGGCTTCCAGTTTGGTGACAGCACCAGTAATCTGCTCCTTATCCTGTATGTGTTCTGCGTGGTCTGGGTCGCCGATATTGGTGCCTATTTTGCCGGGCGGGCATTCGGCAAGGCCAAGCTCGCGCCCCGGGTCAGCCCCGGTAAATCCTGGGCGGGTGTCTGGGGCGGGCTTGTGGCGGTGGGTATCTTTGCCCTTGTGGTAAGTACGCTGGCCTCGGCCGGAACCGGCGAAACGCTGCTGCTGGTGGCTGCCAGCCTGGCGACGGGGCTCGTCTCCGTGCTTGGGGATCTGTTGGAGAGCATGCTCAAGCGTTTCCGCGGCATCAAGGATAGCAGCCAACTGCTGCCCGGCCACGGCGGAATCATGGACCGAATAGACAGCCTTACCGCTGCCATTCCCGTGTTCGCCCTGATCATTACCCAGCTTGGCTGGCTCATAACCGGGCACTGGTGATTATGGTAACCCGTCATATCAGCATACTGGGGGCAACAGGTTCCATCGGCCTGAGTACCCTGGATGTTATCCGCCGGCACCCTGGCCGGTTCTCGGTGTATGCGCTGACTGCCAGTACCCGAGTGGAAGAGCTGGCCGTTCTGTGCCGCGAATTCCGGCCCAGGTTCGCCGTGATGGCTGACCCCGAAGCCGCCAGAAAACTTGCCGGGCTACTGTCCGATGTACCGGATACCCGGGTTCTGGGTGGCATGGAGGGGCTTTGTGAAGTCGCGTCCGCGCCGGAGGCGGATACCGTGATGGCGGCCATCGTTGGCGCCGCTGGCCTGTCGCCGACGCTCGCCGCGGTGCGGTCCGGCAAGCGGGTACTTCTCGCCAACAAGGAAGCGTTGGTCATGTCCGGCAAACTGTTCATGGATGCCGTCGCCGAGGCCGGCGCCGAACTCTTGCCGATCGATTCCGAACACAATGCTATTTTCCAGTGCATGCCGGCTGATAAAATCCGGGACCCTGAAGCTGCGGGTATCACCCGGATTCTGCTGACCGCGTCCGGTGGCCCGTTCCGCGAGCACACCGCTGAGGATCTCCGCACGGTCACGCCTTCCCAGGCCTGCGCCCATCCAAACTGGTCCATGGGGCAAAAGATTTCCGTCGATTCGGCAACGCTGATGAACAAGGGCCTGGAGCTGATTGAGGCCTGCTGGCTGTTCAATACAACGCCGGAGCGGGTGGAGGTGCATGTTCACCCGGAGAGCATCATTCATTCCATGGTAGAGTATGCCGATGGCTCTGTGCTGGCCCAGCTTGGCAGCCCGGATATGAGAACACCGATTGCCAATGGCCTGGCCTGGCCGGAACGCATTGACGCCGGTGTCGCGCCTCTGGACCTGTTCACTATCGGCCGATTTCACTTCGAGCGCCCGGATCTGGTTCGCTTCCCCTGCCTGCGACTGGCGGCCGAAGCATTCGAGGCGGGTGGCACCGCACCGGCGGTGCTGAATGCGGCGAACGAGGTTGCGGTTGCCGCCTTTCTTGAAGGTAACCTTTGTTTTGCGGATATCCCCGTTATTATAGAGCGAACGCTGGTTGCGACCCCGGTAGAAGCGGCCGACAGTTTTGACGTTATCTTCGCCAAGGACACCGAAGCACGGGCCCGGGCACGGGAACAGATTGGTCTGTTAACTGTCTGATACCCGGGACAGATTGCTGCCCGGTTGAAGCCATCAATCAGGAAAGATATGCAGATTATTGAATCCGTTCTGGCACTTGCGCTGACCTTGGGAATCCTGGTGACCCTGCACGAATATGGTCACTTCTGGGTTGCCCGCCGGTGTGGCGTGAAAGTACTCCGTTTCTCCGTTGGTTTCGGAAAGCCGCTGTATTCCTGGTACGACAGACACGGTACTGAATTCGCCATCGCCGCGATCCCGCTGGGCGGCTACGTTAAAATGCTGGACGAACGGGAAGGGCCGGTTCCGGAAGAATTGAAAGACCAGGCATTTACCTCCAAGTCGCCTTCACGGCGAATCGCCATAGCTGCTGCGGGCCCGCTGGCAAACTTTATTTTTGCCATTTTCGCCTATTGGCTGCTGAGTGTGGTGGGGGTTACTCACATTGCCCCCATTGTCGGCCAGGTTGCCGATGAGAGTGTGGCCGCGCGCGTCGGCCTGCAGGAAGGCATGGAAATCCATGCGGTGGATGGCCACCAGGTTGCCTCCTGGCGCGACGTGAACATGCGCATTCTCGAGCGAACCGGGGAGCAGGGGCCGATTTCCATGGAAATATCGGACGACGGCGCCCGCGGCACGCTGACAGGCGATCTGGCCGGCTGGCGTCTGAGCGAGGAGACTCCGAATCCGCTGGCGGAATTCGGCATTACCCCCTGGCGTCCGGAGGTTCCACCGGTGCTGGGCCAGATTTCAGAGGGTGGTCGGGCTCAGGCGGCCGGGCTGAAAACCGGGGATCGTGTCGTTTCCATTAATGGAGAGCCGGTCAGCAGCTGGTTCGAGCTGGTCGAGTTGGTCCGCAATGCCCCGGAGCAGACCATCCAGATGACCGTTGAGCGCAATGGTACCCGGCGTACCATCCCCGTGACGCCTGAAACGAAACAGGAGGATAGCGGCGAGCGTGTCGGCTTTATCGGAGCCGGCGTTAAGGCCATCCCGTGGCCGGATGAAGTGATTCGCGAAGTCAGCTATGGGCCGTTTGCCGCGGTTCCCGTGGCCCTCAGTGAAACCTGGGCCGACACCCGGCTGACCCTCGTGGCGATCAAGAAAATGATCACGGGTCTGCTGTCACCCAGCAATCTGAGCGGGCCAATAACCATTGCCAGGGTTGCCGAAGCCAGTGTGAGCTCGGGATTTGAAGATTTTGTGCGCTTTCTCGCCTATCTCAGCGTGAGTCTGGGCATTCTGAACCTCCTGCCGGTGCCGGTCCTTGATGGTGGTCATATTTTGTACTACGGCATCGAGGCCCTCCGCGGAAAGCCGCTTTCCGAGGGTGTTCAGGCATTCGGGTTACGAATTGGTATGGCAATGATCCTCACATTAATGGTGTTTGCTCTTTACAACGACCTGATGCGGTTGTGAGAATTGCGGGCTCCTTACGCGCATTAACCAGGCGAAATATTTGAATGAGACGTTCTCTTCTAAGTGTAGCCGTTGGCCTCGCTGTGGCCGTGTCCGGCATGAAACCGGCGTTTGCAGACCAGTTCACAGTCGCAGACATTGAGGTGGAGGGCCTGCAGAGGGTTCCCGCCGGTACCGTTTTCTCGGCCTTTCCCGTCAATATCGGAGAACAGTTGGACGAGGCTGAGCTGGCCGACGCGATCAAGTCCCTGTTCCGGACAGGGCTGTTTACCGACATCGAGGCCAGCCGTGATGGTGGCGTTCTGATTGTGACGGTTCGGGAACGGCCGTCCATCAGCAATATCGAGATCGAGGGCAACAAGAATATTGAAACCGATATGCTGAAGGATGCGCTTGCCGGGGCAGGGTTGCAGGAAGGGCAGGTTTTTCTGCGGGCGACACTTGAACGTCTGGAGCTTGAAATTCTTCGGTCCTACATTGCCCAGGGGCGTTATAACGCCCGGGTAAAGGCAACGGCAGAGGAGTTGCCAAGGAATCGCGTTGCTATCCGCCTGGATATCAACGAAGGCTCTGTGGCGGCGATCCATCACATCAATCTGATCGGAAACAAGGATTTCACCGACGAGGAGTTGCGGGATCTGTTTGAATTGCAGACCACAAGCTGGTGGAACTCGCTTACCAGCTCCGACAAGTATGCCCGAGAGCGCCTCAGCGGGGATCTGGAATCGCTGCGATCATTCTATCTTGATCGCGGTTACCTCGACTTCACGGTGGAATCCAGTCAGGTCTCCATTTCGCCCGACAAGCAAAAGGTCTTTATCGCCATCGCGATGAATGAGGGCCCCCAATACACCATCTCGGAGATCAATCTGCGCGGTGAGCTGATTGTCGGTGAGGAAGAGTTGCGGTCTCTTATCCCGGTGAAAAAGGGCGATGTGTTCTCCCGCTCGCGCATGACTGCAATCTCCGAAGCCCTGGCCTTCCGGCTAGGCCGTGAGGGCTATGCATTCGCCAGTGTCAATGCCGTTCCTGAACCGGGTGAGGGTAATACCGCTGCGGTAACTTTCTTTGTGGAGCCTGGCAAGCGGGCCTATGTGCGCCGTATTAATTTTGATGGCAACGTGTCCACCCGCGACGATGTGCTTCGCCAGGAAATGACCCAGATGGAAGGGGGTGTCGCCTCCTCTGACCGCATTGAATTCTCCAAGACCAAGCTCGAACGTCTCGGCTTCTTCAAGACAGTGAACGTAGAGACGGTGCCAGTGCCCGGCACCGACGATCTGGTTGATGTGAACTACGCGGTTGAAGAGCAGCCAACCGGCAGTCTTTCGGCCTCCGTGGGCTTCTCGCAGGATTCTGGGGTAATTCTTGGTGCCAACGTGTCTGAGAACAACTTCTTTGGTACCGGCAAGCGAGTGTCCTTTGGGGTGAATGTCAGCGATTCGGTCAAAAGTGCCAATGTTTCCTATCTCGATCCGTATTACACCGTCGATGGTGTGAGCCGGGGTTTCAGCCTTTTTGCCCGCCAGACCGACTACGAAGATGAAGATATTTCCTCTTTCCTGCTGGACGAGTACGGCGGCCGTGTCACCTTTGGGTACCCGATTGACAGTATCACCCGGCTGAATTTTGGGGCCGGGTTCACCCAGTCCAATCTGAAACAGGGCCTTTTTACCTCGCAGGAAGTGACGAATTTCATTGAAGAAGAAGGGGATACCTTCAATAACTTCTTCCTGTTCGGCAGCTGGCGCCGGAGCACGCTCAACCGGGGTGTTTTGCCTTCTGACGGCTACAGCCAGTCTTTGTCGCTTGATATAGCGGTGCCGGGCAGTGACCTGACTTTCTACAAAGTGAGCCATAAAACCGATTTCTACTACCCGATTACCGATAACAATCGCTGGGTATTTCGCGCACGCTCGGAAATTGGCTACGGTGACGGCTACGGGGGGCGTGACCAGATGCCCTTTTATGAGCATTTCTATACCGGGGGATTTGGCTCGGTTCGTGGTTATCAGGCCAACTCCCTGGGCCAAAGGGCCACGAATAGCCCCAACGACTTTTCTGATCCTGACCCGTTTGGTGGCAATCTGCTCACCGAGGGTGGTCTTGAGCTGATTTTCCCGACGCCCTTCGCCGGTGACACCCGCTCCATGAGAACATCGTTCTTTGTGGACGCCGGTCAGGTTTTTGACACCGACCGTGGGTTTGATCCGGAACTTGGGGAAGTGCGGCTGTCTGCCGGTATTGGCTTCCAGTGGATTACGGCGGTCGGTCCTCTGGCCTTCAGCCTGGCGAAACCGCTGAACGATGAGCCGGGGGACGACACCCAGGTGTTCCAGTTCTCACTGGGCCAGACCTTCTAAAGCATGGATAATAACAACCTACGGATGAAAACCAGGAGAAAAGCAATGTCCCGATTCCTATTGATGTTCGCCGCTGTGCTGATGGCGTTTTCTTTCCCTGCCATGGCGGAAACCAAAATTGGTGTGGTCGATTTGCGGCAGGCACTGTTCTCCTCAGACGATGCCAAGGCCTTCAGTGAATCGCTCCAGAAGGATTTTGCCGGCGAGGAAGCCAAAGTCCGTGAAGTGCAGGAGCAGGCCCGTAAGCTCCAGGAGCGCCTGAAGAAAGACGGCGCCATGATGAACGAGACCGAACGCAACAAGCTGGCCGGTGAATTCCAGGAAAAAGTGAAAGAGTTCAATTACCTCAAGCAGAAACTTGATGCCACGGTCAGCCAGCGCAAGCAGGCATTCCTGGAAGAGGCCCGTCCGGAAGTGGATGCGGCTGTCAAAGAGCTTCTGGAAGAAAACGAGCTTGACCTGATTCTGCCGAGTGAAGCGGTTGTTTATGTGAAGCCGGAAATGAACCTGACCTCCCAGCTTCTTGAAAAACTGAACCGTTAACCTGCTAAGGGCATGCGATGCCCTGAAGTTGCTTGGGAGTCCCTGATGACAGAAAGGTCTTACTGCCTGGGAGAGATTGCCAGCGCACTTGGCGCAGAGCTTCGGGGCGATCCTGATGTGCGGGTTTCGGGTCTGGCAACCTTGCAGGCAGCCGGGCCTGGCCAGATCAGTTTCCTGGCTAACCCTTCCTATGCAAGATATCTGGCGGACACCCGGGCTTCGGCGATCATCGCGTCGCCCGCCACAGCAAAAGATGCTCCTACCAATGTCCTGTTACTGGACAATCCCTACCTGGGCTATGCCCGGCTCAGTCACTGGTTTGATCCCGCACCGGTTGCCTCTCCGGGTGTTCACCCAACGGCGGTGATTGACCCTTCGGCAAGCCTCGCTGACGACGCCTGCATCGGCCCGAACGTGGTTATCGAGGCGGAGGTTGAGGTTGGCGAAAAAGTGGTGATCGGGGCCGGGTCGGTTATTGGCGCGCGCACCCGGATTGGTGCCGGGACTGTGATCCGGCCACGAGTAACCCTGGCGCACGACGTTGTGCTGGGTCAGCGCTGCCATATCCTGAGTGGCGCCGTGATCGGTTCTGATGGTTTTGGCTTTGCCAACGAAAAGGGTGTCTGGCACCGCATTGCGCAACTGGGTCGTGTTGTTCTCGGGGACGATGTGGAAGTAGGGGCGAATACCACCATCGATCGCGGCGCACTTGATGACACCGTCATTGGAAATGGTGTGAAGCTCGATAACCTGATCCAGATTGCCCACAACGTCTGCATCGGCGAGCACAGTGCCATGGCGGCAATGGTCGGCATTGCCGGCAGCACCCGTATTGGAAAGCATTGTGTCTTCGGCGGCGCGTCCGGCGTGGCCGGACATCTGGAGATCACTGATCAGGTTCATCTGACGGGCATGACTCTGGTGACGGGTGATATCCGGGAGCCGGGCGTGTACTCTTCCGGAACCAGCGCGGATACCAACCGGCAATGGCGCAAGAACGCCGTCCGTTTTCGCCAGCTTGACGCCTTGGCGCGACGGATTAAAGAACTGGAAAAGAAATCAGAGGGCTGAGGCCGATCAACATGATAATGAATACCAAAGAAATCCTGGAATACCTGCCGCACCGATACCCGTTTTTGCTGGTTGATCGGGTAACCGAGCTGGAAAAGGGGCAGTCGATAAAGGGCTACAAGAACCTTTCCTTTAATGAGGAGTTCTTCCAGGGCCATTTTCCGAACAACCCGATCATGCCTGGAGTTCTGATCATTGAAGCCATGGCTCAGCTCTCAGGCATTCTCGGTTTTGTGACCGTGGGCCGGAAACCCTCTGACGGCGTGGTACAATACCTGGCCGGGGCCAGCAAGGCGCGCTGGAAGCGCCCCGTTTTGCCTGGGGATCAATTGTGTATGGAATCAGAACTGATCTCAGGAAAGCGTGGTATTTACAAATTCGATTGTCGCGCACTGGTCGACGGAGAAGTCGTCTGCGTGGCAGAGATTCTGACCGCTGAGAGAGAAGTTTGATGGCGACAAATGACTGGTCGGGTGTCCATCCTCAGGCGATTGTGGACCCGTCAGCCAGGCTAGGGAATAACGTAACGGTTGGTCCCTGGAGCTATATTGGCCCGAATGTGGAAATCGGAGATGGCACCGAAATTCTTTCCCATGTGGTGGTTAAGGGCCCAACCGTTATTGGCCGCAACAACCGCATTTTCCAGTTTTGTAGCATTGGCGAAGAGTGCCAGGACAAGAAATACGCGGGCGAGCCGACAACCCTGGTGATCGGTGACAACAACATCATCCGCGAGAACTGCACCGTCCACCGTGGCACGGTCCAGGATCGCGGTGAAACCCGGATTGGCAGCGGCAACCTGCTCATGGCCTACGTGCATGTGGCCCATGACTGCATCATAGGCGACAACACCATACTGGCCAATTGCGCGACCCTCGCCGGCCACGTGTCGGTCGGTGATTACGCTATTCTGGGTGGTGGTACCATGGTTCATCAATTCTGCCACATTGGTACCCACAGTATGGCTGCCGGCGGCAGTATCGTACTTAAAGACATACCGGCCTACGTAATGGCCAGCGGCCAGTCCGCCCAGCCCCACGGTATGAACGTGGAAGGCCTCAGGCGCCGCGGGTTCAGCAAGGAAGTGCTGCTGGCATTACGCCGTGCCTACAAGGTGATCTACCGCAATGGCCTGACCACCGAGCAAGCTGTGACGGAACTGGAAAAAGACTATTCCGATGTTCCTGAAGTGCGCGCCCTCATAGACTCCCTCCGTGGAGCAGACCGCGGGATCATCCGCTAACAGGGCGGGAGCCAGCCGGTGACGGACCATCCTTCCAAGGCGCTCGTCAGTAAGCGCAAAATCACCTTCGGAGTCATTGCCGGCGAGGCATCGGGAGACATTCTCGGTGCCGGCCTGATCCGTTCCCTCCGGTACCGCTACCCCAATGCCCGCTTTGTTGGCATTGGCGGCGATGAGATGATCGCCGAGGGTTTTCACTCGCTCGTGCCCATGGAACGCCTGTCGGTGATGGGTCTGGTGGAAGTGCTGGGCAGAATCCGTGAGCTGTTCAGTATCCGGGCCCGGTTACTGGCGTATTTTTTTACGACACCACCGGATGTTGTTATTGGTATCGATTCCCCGGATTTCACTCTGGCCATCGAACGGCGTTGCCGGGAGGCCGGTATCCTTTCCGTGCATTATGTGAGCCCTTCGGTGTGGGCCTGGCGCCAGAAGCGGATCTTCAAGATCGCCAAATCCGTCAATCTCATGCTCACCCTGTTTCCCTTTGAAGCCCGGTTCTATGAAGAGCATCAGGTGCCGGTGGCGTTTGTCGGTCATCCTCTGGCAGACCGCATACCCATTGAACCCGATACTCTGGAGGTGCGGAAATCCCTCGGCCTTGATGCCAATGCACCGGTGCTGGCAGTTCTGCCCGGAAGTCGGGCCGGGGAAGTGGAGCGCCTTGGCACCCTGTTTCTTGAGGCCTCCCGCTGGATTCAGGAAAAACGCCCGGATCTTCAACTGGTGATCCCCTGTGTGAACCGCGAACGTGAGAAGCAGGTCCGGGACCTTGTGGATGCACTGGACGTGACGTTGCCCGTCACCGTCGTTCGGGGTCGCTCCCGGGATGTGATGGCAGCTTCCGATGTGGTTCTGCTCGCGTCCGGCACCGCCACGCTGGAAGCCATGTTGCTGAAAAAACCCATGGTCGTGGGTTACCGTCTGAGCGGGTTCAGTTATGCCTTGCTCTCGAAACTGGTGAAGGTACCCTTCGTGGCCCTGCCCAACCTGCTGGCCAAGCGCCAGCTGGTACCTGAACTGCTTCAGGATGACGCCACCGCCGAAAGCCTGGGCGCCGCAGTGCTTGAGCGCCTGGAGAACAGCGAAGAGCGGGCACGGCTCAAAGAAGCCTTCACTGAATTGCATTACACCCTGAAGCAGGGTGCCGATGAGAAAGCCGCTCAGGCCATCTCGGAACTGGTGGAAGGCGCGAAAAACTGATGCCCAGAGCTGCCTTGCCCCCGTTTGAGTGCCGTTATACCGGCTCGCTGCTGGCCGGTGTAGACGAAGTAGGTCGGGGGCCTCTGATTGGCGCGGTTGTTACGGCCGCGGTTATCCTGGATCCGGAACGCCCCATCGCGGGCCTGGCGGACTCAAAGAAGCTCTCCGAAAAGCGCCGCAATGCCCTTTACGATGATATCCTGAAACACGCCAGTGCCTGGAGCATCGGCCGCTGTGAGGCCCGTGAGATCGATAAGCTGAACATCTACCAGGCCACCATGCTGGCGATGGAGCGCGCCGTTTCCGGCCTCGCAATTGCGCCCGAGTACGTGCTGGTGGATGGCAACCGCTGCCCCAAATGGCACTGGCCATCGGAGCCGGTGATCAAGGGCGACAGCCGCGTAGAGGCAATCAGTGCGGCCTCCATCATCGCCAAGGTAACCCGGGATCGCGAGATGGAAGCGCTGGAAGCCCGATTCCCCGGCTTCGGCCTGGCCCAGCACAAAGGCTACCCGACCCCGGTGCACATGGAAGCACTGCGCCGCCTCGGCGCAACGCCCGAGCACCGCCGCTCCTTCCGGCCGGTCCAGGAGGTTATTGACGAAGTGGGCCTCTATCAGGGAAGTGTGCTGCCGGAACCGGAAACTCTGCAATACCGAACCGACCTTTTTGAAGATACCGATTGACAGTACGAGAACGAATCCTTAATATACGCGCACGTTGATCGGGGGGTTCCCCGGAAAACAAACAGTTTTGTAAGTGCAGTTCAGTGCAAAAGTTTGATGCGGGGTGGAGCAGTCTGGTAGCTCGTCGGGCTCATAACCCGAAGGTCGTAGGTTCGAATCCTGCCCCCGCTACCATATTTAGGAAGGCAGATCAGTCACTTACTGGTCTGCCTTTTTTGTTTTTGCCCTGAAATTCTCTCTGCGCCCTCGCTGTGCCAATTTGTGAACTAGGGTTATGTTTGGCACAACCGGGATTAGCTGGGAATCAGCGGGATTGAATGGGGAGAATTCAAGCACATCAGGCATTTAGAAGTAACCGGGCGGCCAGCTTGTGCCAAATGTAGCGCCAATCACAATAAGCCCGATATATCATCAAAGCTCTCAAGTTTGGCGCGATGTTTGGCACTTGATCAGAGCGCCGATTCTGTTCGAGGCCAGAAACAGAATTGAGTCGAGGCCTGATCAGAAAAAACGCCAGGCGTCATGATCAAAGCCAGCCCGCAGACCACACCGCCCTGCCTATTACCTCCAGCTCGTTCAGCCTGTCCCTGGGGACTGTGACGGGCTGGTACTGTTTATTCTCACTGATGATCACCACGCCGTCGAAATTGCGCTGCAGGCGCTTGGCGTAGAGGTGATCGTCCAGGCGCAACACGTAGATGCCCTCGCCCTCAATCGTGGTCCTGGTGTGGTCGATCAGGACCGTGTCGCCGCTGTGTAGTACCGGCTCCATGGAGTCGCCGTCAATGCGGATGGCGGAGAGCTGCTCCGGCGTCAGCCCTTTCTTGCGCAGGCTGTAGCGCGTAAAGCTCAGGTGGGTCAGTACCCTGGAGTGCTCGTTCCAGGCGCCGTCTCCGGCGCTGCACTGGGCATCATAGAGCGGCACGAAGGCGTAGTCTTCCATGCCTGCAGGTTGTGGCACCTCCCTCTTCAATTCCTCCTTGCTGAAGCCGAACGCCAGCCAGTCGGCACCAACATCAGCTGCCGAGGCGATCATCGCCAGGCGATCGAGTGTCGGGAAGGTCTCGCCGCTCAGATAACTGCGTATGGCACCTTCTGAGAGTCGGCACTTGCGCGCAAAAACGCGCGCGCTATCGGAACCCATCGCGATTTTTAGGCGCTCCCTGAATGCGTCAAAGTTGTTTGTATCAACTTTGACGTCGTCTATTTCTCCTGCTTGCTCCGTCATAGTTACCCTAAAGCATTGAAAAAAATGCAAATAAATTAAAGGCGGCCAGTAAATGGCGCGCCTCGAACTTTGACGCGATGCACACATAAAAATGCAGATATTCTTTTATCTGAAGCTAATGCACTTTTATCCGCTTGCACGACACATAAATCCGCGCTATGTTTATTTCCTAGAACACGATAGACGACCCAAAAAAACGCCACCGAGGTGACGCATGAAAACCAAGATTCCGACCGATCCAGAACTGCTGTGGGAGTGGGTGAAATTCCAGCTCCGTATGCGTGGATCGTCCCTTGCCAAGGTTGCCCAGGATCTGGGCGTTTCCAGGCAGTCTGTCAATAACGTCAAGCGCGTGCGGTACCCGCGTGTTGAGCGGGCCATTGCCCGGAAGCTGGAACTGGCTCCCCAGGACATCTGGCCCGACCGCTGGCATCCGCACGGCGCGCCGCTCCGCGAACGTCCGAATGTGGGAGAACGCAAGGAGCAGGTATGCACTAAGCATACAAAATCTAACGCTATCGCGCACTGTCAACTGGCGCGGAGCGCATAAATATGCGCAGGGTCAAAGACACCGCCACGATTGACATCTTCGAGGTGCCCCAGCCGGTGGTCCCGCTGCCAGGCAGTGGAAACTATGCCGCCCAGGTAAGCGAGCTGGTGGGCGCTGTCTTGAAGCACTCCCCACACGATCGTTACGAGATCGCGGCCCAGATGAGCCGGCTGTCTGGCGACGACGTGTCCAAGCACATGCTGGATGCCTGGTCGAGCCCGGGCCGGAGCGAGCACAACATTCCGCTGTACCGGGTTCCGCTGCTGGAAGAGGTGTGCCACACCCACGCCTTTACCGACTGGATGGTGCACATGCGCGGCGGCCGTGTGGCCTACGGAAAAGAGGCGCTGGCGGCGCAGTACGGAAAGATGCAGCAGATGAAGGACCGGCTGCAGCACGACATGAAGGAACTGAAGCGACTGATGGGAGAAGAGGAATGAAGCAGTCTGACCTGACGAAAGATCACCACCAGGCATTCGCGGTCGCTGCCTGCCTCGGAAGCGAAGAAGCCATACAGGTCATGAGTGACCTTATATCTCAGGCTATCGCAGAGGGCATGACCGCTGTCGAGTTCAGTGTACGGATACAGAAGTCTGGCCCCTACAAGCTGCTTGAAAGGGCTGGGCAGATTATCGATGAGGCTCTAACCGCAGCGCCTCAGGAGGCCAGCGACTTTACCTGGGGGCCTGCCACTTGGGCCCTGAAAGAAATGTCCAAGTATGCCTATGAGAGCTGGGGGATCACTGACCAGTCCGTGAGCATCCGGATATTGCACCAGGCAGCTCTGACGAGAGCCCAGCCAGAAAAGTTACTGGCCGGACTTTTCAACTCCCTTTCGGGTGATGTTAAGAAGGATCGGAAGTAATGCTCTCGACCTTGCGTAAGACCGTTTCGGCAATGATCCGGGCATCCGAGTTTTCTGGCCGCCCTTCTATTTCAGCCTGCAGCTCAGCGATAACGGCCTCTTTCGTTACTGGTCGACCTTTCATCATGAGCTTCTCCACGCACTGGCCGAAGTATGAGTGCCACACGCCAGCAGCGGCAGTCCGCATGTTCTCAGCTCGGGTGCGCTGCATCTCTTCAATATCAAAATCTGTTCCCTTTGCCATGGGGGCTCCTTTTGCCTTGGTTGGTTTGGTTGGCACCTCTAACCATAGCGGAGGGGTGAGCCCCCGCCAATTCCGGGGGGATCGGTCATGAACTGCCGCACGTCTCCCATGGTCCAGTCTTATTTCACGGCGGCTGAGCTGGCAGGAATGCCAGGTGTACCCACCAGCGTGAGCGCGCTTATTCGCCGGGCCAAGGCGGAAGGCTGGGACTTCAAAAAGCGCAAGGGCAAAGGCGGTGGCCGCGAATACGCCTTTGCCAGCCTCCCCCAGGAAACCCGGGACGCCCTGCTGGAACGCCTGGTGGACAGCGCCGAGCCGGACCATCCGGTACAGACCAGCACCGCCACACCGACCCCGGCCCGCAAACCGGAAAGCTACGAGCAGTTGAACGAGACCCAGCTGCAGGTGATGGGCGCCCGGGTGGCGCTCGTGCGGGAGATCGAGCGGCTGTGCACCCTGACCACCCAGCAGAAGGCCATTCAAACGTTAGTCGCCAAGGCGGCCCTGGGAGATCTAACGCCGTATCTGGCCGAGCGGGCGGTGCTGGCGAATGATCGCAAGACCGCCACGCGCAACCTGTCCGAACGCACCCTCAAGCGCTGGCTCTCCGACTTCCGGGAGCACGGCGAGCGGGCCCTGGCCCCGAAGCGGCGCAAGGCTGACATGACCGTACCGGAGTGGCTGCCCCGGTTCCTCAAGTTCTATCAGCGCCCCCAGAAGCCCCCGGTAGCGGCGGCCTACCAGATGTTTGTGGAGCGCTCACCTGGTCCGCACCCATCCATCGACCAGGTGTACCGGCAATTGCGCAAGATGAGCCCGGAGGCCCGGGAGCGTGGCCGCATGGGGCCGCGTGACCTGAAGGCGGTTCAACCTTTCAAGCGCCGCACCTTCGATCACTTGTGGCCAAACGATGTGTGGGTGGGCGATGGTCACACCTTCAAGAGCGAGGTGATCAACCCGATCACCGGCCAGGCCTTCAAGCCGGAGATCACCATGGTGATCGACTGGGGCACCAAGCGCATTGTCGGTGTTGCCGTCAACCTGGCCGAGTCCATCCTGGCCACCCTGGACGCCCTGCGGGACGGCATCACCCGCAACGGCATGTTCGCCGTGTTCTATTCCGATAATGGCGCCGGCTTTGACAACGACCCGGTGCGGGAAGTCGTCGACCGCCTGGGCGGCACCTTCACCAACGCGCTGCCCTACAACTCCCAGGGCCGGGGCATCATCGAACGGCCGCACCAGTCCATCCTGATCCGCTACGCCAAAACCCTGGACAGCTACATCGGCCCGGACATGGACAAAGAGGCCGCCACCCGGGTGCACAAGCTCTCCCGCCAGGCCATCAAAAACGGGCTGAAGCCGCTGCACATACCGAGCTTTCAGGAGTTTTACGACGGCCTGTGCGACGCCGTCGAGCGCTACAACCACACCCCGCACTCGTCGCTGCCCAAGATCCGCGATCTGGAGACCGGCCGGATGCGCCACCAGAGCCCCATGGAAGCGCTGGCCAGCGCCGAGGCGGAAGGCTGGGAGCCGGTGAGCGCCGAGGCCGACCTGGTGGCCTCACTCACCCGGCCGCAGGAAGTGCGCAAGACGCACCGGGGCGAAGTGCGCATCAACGGCGGCATTTACTTCCTGGACCTGCTGCGGGACTTCCACGGCGAAGAGGTCAAGGTGGCCTGGGATTACCGCGACGAGACCCGCGTGGGCGTGTTCACCCTGGAGGGCGAGCTGCTGGGCGAGGCCGAACTGAACGGCAACGCCACCCCGGCAATGCCTCAGAGCATGATCCAGCGCGCCGCTGACAAGCGTGTGAAAGGCCAGCTCAACCGCCTGGGCACCAAGGCCAAAACCATCACCGGCCAGGACGTGGAGATCCGCGTGATCGAGCCCCTGTCTGCCAATGACGACAACGAAAAGCTGCTGGAAGCCGGCCGCGCCAAGGCCCGCGAACTGGCGGCACCGAAGGCCGAAACCTTCCAGATACCCGAAGACCCCACCCAGCGGTACCACCTGTGGCACGCCCTGGATAAACGCCAGAGCGCCGGCGAGACGCTGGCCGAGGCTGAACGGAAGTGGTGGGAGAGCTACCCGAAAACAACCGGATTCCGCGCTATCCAGCGCGTGATGGAAATGAGTGCCAGCGGGAATGCGCCCGCCGGCACTCGGAAGGCCATGTAAGCGCATGGCCCTGACACCCAAGCAAAAACCTCAGGAGTTTATATGAGCGTCAACACCATTGTACCACTGACCAACGTCGGCCTGCTCGCCCACGCCGTGGAGAGCGCGGCCAACCGGCCCCCGAGCTGCCCGGCCTGGTGGTGATGTACGGCCCGAGCGGCTACGGCAAATCCCTGGCGGCCGCCTACGCCGCCAACCTGCACCGCGCCTACTACGTGGAGTGCCGGGAGAGCTGGACGAAAAAGGCTTTCCTGGTCGCCATCCTGCGGGAGATGGGCATCATCCCCATGAAAACCCTCAGCGAGATGGTCGACCAGGTGGCCGAGCAGCTCAGCCGGTCCGCTCGCCCGCTGATTGTCGACGACGTCCAGTACGTGATCGACAAGGCGGCCGCCAATGTGTTGACCGACATCTACAACGCCAGCCAGGGCACCCTGATCCTGATCGGCGAGGAGCGTGTGCCTACCTCCATGGCACGCCTGGAGCGCCTGCACAACCGGGTACTGGAATGGGTGCCTGCCCAGAAGGCCAGCCTGAACGACGTGCGCGAGCTGGCCAGCCGCAGCTACCCGGATGTGGACATGGACGACGATCTGCTGCAGGCCGTGAACGACCGGGTGCGTGGCTGCCTGCGCCGGGTGGCCGTCAACCTGTACCGGATCCACAGCGAGGCACTGGCCAACGGCTGGGAGCGGGTGGACCTGGACACCTGGGGTGAACGCACCATCCATACCGGTCAGCCGCCGGCGCGGAGGGGTTGATCATGGCGAAGACCACCACCCGCAAACCCGTGCACCTGGAAGCCCAGGGGCCAAAGGGCGACCGCCAGTCGATGTGGGAAATCATGCGCAAGCTGCACAAGGGCGGCGAGCCGATCACCGTGCGCGACGTGTGGATGCTGGGTGCCGAGTGGGCCCCGAAAGGTCGAGTGCGCGATTACATGGCAGGCCTGGTGGCCGCCGGCTACCTGCGCCCCATCGAAGGCGCGCCGGGGCCATCGGTGCAGTACGAGCTGGTGAAAGACTGCGGGCTGGACGCCCCCCGGGTTCGCAAGGACGGCACCGAAGTCACCCAGGGCCGAGGCCGCGAGCAGATGTGGCGCACCATCAAGATCATCGGCGAGTTCACCTCGCAGGATCTGGCCCGAGCGGCCAGCACTCCGGACTTCCCGGTGGCCGAGAAAACCGCCAACGAATACTGCGTGATGCTGGCCGGCGCCGGGTACCTGCAAACCGTGCGCGCAGGCCGCCCCGGGCGGTTCGCCCGGTACCGCCTGATTACCAGCCGCTGGACTGGGCCCCGCGCACCGATGATCCAGCGCCTGAAACAGGTGTTCGACCCCAACACCGGCGAGGTGGTGTACACCCGCCACGGCCGCGACGGCGGAGGTGACGCATGAAACGCACCGTCGATATCTCCGCCTGGGGCGAGGAGCCCCCGCGCTGGGTGGAGCTGCTGGCCGCTGAAGTCCGGGCCAGCAACCGCACCCGGACCGCCGAGCGCATCGGTATCTCGCGCACTGCCGTGTCGCTGCTGCTGGCCAATAACTACTCCAGCCCCAGCACTGACCGCATGGAGCGCCGGGTGCTCGAAGCCCTGGACGGCATCCACTGCCCGGCCCAGGGAAAGATGATCACCACGGAGCAATGCCGGGCCTACCGCGAGCGGCCAGCCCCCACCCACAACCCGATGGCCATGCGTATCTGGCGCACCTGCCAGGGCTGCACCAACAACCCCAACGCGGCGGCCACCGGCCCCGAGCGAGGCAAGAACCATGTATAGCGTTCCCTACCTTGAGCACTACGCCGACCGTTACGTGGAGCTGCACCTGAAGGGCCACGGCATAAGCCTGGAGCAGTACCTGGCCAACCCGCAGCGCTACGAACACCTGGCAGACGAGCCCTTCCCGCTGTTGCCAAAGCAGCGCCAGGCGCAAGCCCGTATCGACGCCGCTGAGGTGCCCGTGCCGGTAGAAGCGGAGGTAGACCACCTGCCGCGCCGCAACGGCACCGTGGTGGAGATCCTGCACCACCACCGCCACCCGCGCCGCAAGCCGTCAGGCATGCCGGGATGGAGCCGCACATGACGATCGTTTGCTTTGATCAGTACCCCGTCGAGATCGACGAGCGATTCCTGCAGCAGATGATCCGCCAGCGCCACCGGGAGCGCACCCTGGAGTGCCTGCAAGCCCACGGCGGCTGTGCCACTGGCGCGGAACTTGTCGCGGCCACTCGCCTGCCGGTGGTGACGGTCGACCGGGCCCTGGCCGGGCTGATCGCCGATGGGCGCGTGCGCACCGCCGCCAGCATGCAGGGCCCGATGTACTGCATCACCACCGTGGGCCGCTGCGACTGGTGCGGCCTGGTGGACCATCACCTGGTCGAGGGCGCCTGCCCACGCTGCAGCTACCCCACCATCTCCGAATCCCGCCCGGCCGCCCGGGCACTTGAAACAACCAAAGGAGCAACATCATGAGCAATGCCAACAAGAGCCCGAACCTTGAGGGCTACCGCACCGACGCCCGGGGCCGCCTGATCCCGGAGGACCAAATCAAGGAAGTGGACAAGCTGCGGGACGAGCTGGTCTACGGCCTGGTGGATCGTGCCAAGGCCCTGCGGGAAGAGCTGCGGGACTTCAAAGGCGACGCCTTCAGCGAGATTCACGCCTTCGTGGAAACCTCTGCCCAGGAGTACGGCGTGCAGATGGGTGGGCGCAAGGGCAACGTCCAGCTGGTGAGCTTTGACGGCCGCTACAAGATCCAACGCGCCATTCAGGAAAGCATCAGCTTTGATGAGCGCCTGCAGGCGGCCAAGGCCCTGATTGACCAGTGCCTGACCGAATGGACTGCCGACGCCCGCCCTGAAGTAGCCGCCATCGTGCAGGACGCCTTCCGTGTGGACCAGGCCGGCAACATCCGCACCGGCCAGGTGCTGGGCCTGCGCCGCCTGAACATCTCCGACGCGCGCTGGCTCAAGGCTATGGACGCTATCAGCGACGCGGTGCAGGTCACCGGCTCCAAGAGCTACATCCGCCTGTATGAGCGCGTGGGCGAAACCGACCAGTACAAAGCCATCAGCCTAGATATCGCGGGAGTGTGACATGAGCGAGCAACCGAAAAAGCCAATGGGCACCCAGGCCACCATCACCATCGAGGCGACCGATCAGGGTGTCCAGGTGGGACTGAGCTTCGCGGACAAGTACCGGGGCCTGGGCAGCGACGAAACCGCCGTGCAGCACCTGGCACTGGTGGGCGTGGAAGCCATACGCGACGCCATCCACGAGATGTTCAAGGTGAAGGAAGAGCAACTGCTTCGCCCGGTGGCCACTACCAAGAGTCACTAAGCGAAACGCCCTACGGGGCGTCTGCCAGGCGTGGTGGCCTGGTACTGATGAGCAGCCAAACAAACCGGAGTGCCGAGCGATGCCTGATATGGAACGACTGACTGACGAGCTGCGGGTGCACCTTGCAAAGACGCCAGAGGACAAGGCGTACGCCCGAGGATTCAACGCTGGCAAGTACTTCGCTCGAAAGCAGGCCGCATGGTGCGTCGTATTCGGGGCAGTAGTTGCCGTCGTGATTAGCGTTCACGCCTGGCACTAAGGAAAGAGGAAGCGGACATGAAGGTGTATGGATTTGATGACGTCGACGTACATCGCGGCGAATTGAGGGCGGCGGAGGCTGAGCCCTGGGGCCTGCGTTTCCCGGGTGAGTTGCAGGCCCGGCTGGACTGGGAGTTTATGTCAACTCGATTTTCTGAGGCTCGCACCGAATTGGTATTGCGGATGGAGCAGCAAGACGTCGATCCGGAATTGATCGAGGGTGTCCGGCGGCTCAAAGCCGGCTGGCTGCCGGTGGAGGAAGCATGATCAAGATTTTAAAAGAACCTACATATGTTGACCTGGCAAGGCTATCCGCTTTGCTGCCTTTTAGGACCGGCCCGGACGAAGGTGTCCTGTGCGTGCGTTTGCTGATGGTCATCTTTTACGCCCGAGATATCGCCGGCAATGCCAGCCCAGAAAATCTAGCCAAGTACCTGAAGGTTGACTCCAGGTTCTGCGGAAGAATGACTGGGCTCTTGAGGCGTCACGGAATGATTTGCATTGATGACGCCGGGGAAGACGAAGGCTGGCCTCTAAGGGCGCTCAATTTGGAGCCGACCATGGAGGGCATCAGCTTTGTCTGTGACCTGAAAGACAAGCACGGGCTCTTTTGGGTAGGCGATGGAACTTACTACACGATCAGAGGCTGAGTTATGAGCAACAACAAGTGGCAGCAATTGGAAGAAGGCCTGTCAGGTTTCTTTTGCAGCGTGGCGGCTGTCGCTGATGGCCACGAATTGACGTTTTTGAGACGCCTGTACAAAGAGCGCCTGGTGGTTGAGGTCTACGTGGATGGCTGGATCGAAGGCCAGTGGTACAAGGCTACGGCGGAAGGCGAGCCTGAGCACCCACAAGCACGATTCTGGCGGCCGTACCGCACCCGTCCTTACAAGCTGAGCGAGTACAAAAGCCTGAAGCGGGTGTTCGGGAAGAAGCGCGCCGATGAGATGACGGCCCTGCAAACCTGCGCCTTCATGCCGTACTGGAACACGCCAAAGAGCCTGGTACGGCACCTGAAGAAACACTTCCCGGATCTCGAACTGAAGCCGGCCAAACAGGAGGACACGCTGTGAGTGACAACCCCTTCCTCAATGACCACGGCTACGGCCCCCAAAGCGCCGCCGATCGCATCTATGCCGTCGAGCGCTTTGATCTGGACGAGTGCCGCGCGGCGCTGGACGTGCCAGGCCTGCAGAAAGCGGTGGCCAACAAGCTGCACAGCCGGATCCGCAAGCTGGAATGGGAGGCCGAGAACCTGCGCCATACCGAACTCGGGCAGGAGCTGCGTTGCACCAAGTGCAACGACTTCTGGCCGGACGACAAAGAGTTCTACTTTCAGGCCGGCGGCCGCAGCCAGCAGCCCTGCAAGGCCTGCTATGCACTATTGCCATCCCGCGCCGCCCGTAAGGCCGGAGCTGCCGCAAGGGTGCAGCCATGAGCATCAATCAACGCGGCCTGGCGCAGGTGCATATCGCGGCCAAAGAACTGGGCATGGACGACGACACCTATCGGGCGCTGCTGGCCCGGGTGGCTGGCGTTCGCAGCGCCAAGCATTTGAACGCGAGGCAGCTCAGCCAGGTGCTGGATGAATTCCGCCGCCTGGGCTGGGTGCCGAAGCCCGGCAAGAAAGCCGGCCGCAAGAAACCACGCACCCCGCCCAGCCGCAAGGCGGTGATGGATAAAGTGGAAGCGCTGCTGGCCGAGGCGGGCCGGCCCTGGGCCTACGCCGACGGCATGGCCCAGCGCATGTTCCAGGTGGATCGGGTGGACTGGCTGGACGATGACCAGCTATTCCGCCTGATGCAGGGACTACTGGTAGACGCACGGCGACACGGGAGAAGAATCAATGGGTAATCACGACCATGAGCAAACCCTGGCCCTATTCGAGGACGAGCTGGACGATTCTATGCTGGAATACATGGACGATCCGGAGATCCTGGCCAAGTGGCCCCAGGGGCTGACCGACATGCTGAGCATTCTGGAGGCCGCGTTCGTTCGGGATGGCGCCGTGGTGGCGGATGCCCGACGGCTGGCCTTCCGGGCCGTGCGTGCGCTGGCCGGTTTCGCCGGCGGCCGCAGCCTGTATGTGCCCAAGGGCGAGCAGCTGGAGACGGCCTTGAGGGACCGGGAGATCTGGGAGCGCCACAACGGCACCAACGTCAGCGAGCTGGCCAAGGCCTACCACTTGACCGAGGTGCAGATTTATTCGATTCTGGCACGCCAGCGCAAGATGATCCGCGCCCGCCTGCAACCGGGGCTGTTCGGCGACTAGCCAGCGCGGTAGTCGCCCGGCCAACGCCTTTTCTCTTTTCCGATTATCCCCCGAATTATTCTCCGACAAATGCCTGAACCGCTGGGCATTTAATAATCCGCTTTATTCCCTCCTTATAGCGCCCCGCCGATAGCCTGAAGGTCACTGAACTGCTGACCACCCACGATCAGGCGAGGCGATCATGACTGAAACCTGCACCACCGACGCATCACCGGTATTGCCCCGGGTGGCGGCTCGTCGTCGCCTGCTCAATACGGTGGCGGACCTTCAGCGCCAGCGCCGCACGGCCGTTCCCGGACCTCTGATCTGCGTGGCCATGAACGCAGCCAACGAACAGGACAAGGCCAAGGTGGCCAACAACCTGGCCGGCCTTCAGACCACCGGTTACCTGGACGTGCAGCCATTGCGCGACAACCCCGATCGCACCGGCTTCCAGCTCACCCCATGGGGACGTGAGCAGCTGGCCCTGGCTGCCGGCAAGGCCAAACCCACTGTGGAAAAATCGTTAGACACCCCGGCCACCACACACACCTCTAACGCACCAGAACCGGCCAAGCCATCCATTGAGATGGCCTGCCTGCTGTGTGAACTCGCCGAAGTCCTGAGCGCCCAGATCGCCGCTGCTCAGAAGGCCAACAACCTGGCTGAGGTGCGCCGGCTGATGGCACTGGGCCGGCGCCTCATTGATACCGAAAAGGAGCTGAGCCAATGAGCCAGATCAGCAAGAACTTCCAGCGCGCCGAGTTTGCCTGCAAATGCGGGTGTGGTTTTGACACCGTAGACGCCGTGCTGCTGCGGGTTGTGCAGGACGTGCGCAAGCACTTCAACGCACCGATCACGATCACCAGTGGCTGTCGCTGTGAATCCCATAACGCCAATGTTGGCGGTAGCCCGAACAGCCAGCACCTGCGCGGCCGTGCCGCTGACATCCAGGTGGAAGGCGTGGATCCGCCACTGGTCAGCCAGTGGCTGGAGAAAACCTACCCCGATCTCAGCATCGGCCGCTATGACACCTTCACCCACATCGACACCCGCACCAACGGCCCCGCCCGTTGGCGCGGATAGGAGAACGCCATGATTGCCTGGCCCGACACCCGAGGTACCCCCAGCCGCACGCTGCCCTTCGTGGCCATCAGTTGGCTGGTGGTCACCGTTAAATTCCTGATTGCCGGCATGACCCTGGGCCCGCTGGGCGAGATGCCCCAAATGGACGCCGGCGTCTATGGCAGCGCTGTGGCGCTGATCCTCGCCATCTGGGTGGGGCGTGAGTGGAAACAGAAAAGCATGGAGGCCAGCCGTGGGAATACTTGAGCTGCTGATCGGTGCCGCCATCGCGGTTTTGGGTGCCCTGGGCTACGCCTTCAAAAAACGGGGCGACGCTGAGAAGGCCACCCGCCAGGCGGAAACCCGACGGGCCGAACACAACCGGGCGGCCAGCGATGCCCAGGCCAGCGCCACCCAGGCCATGGCCAGAACCGGCAAACGCCAGCGCGAGCAGCGTACAAAGCCGGACACGCAGAAACGCGATGACCTGGAGGGCCACTGGTGAGAACACTTGTAAAGAGCTGGTGGTTATTTCTCGTGGTGCTTTTGACCGGCTGCACCACGCCGGCCATTGAGTACGTCACCACACCGTTACCAGTGCCGCCCCGGCCGGAGCTCCCGAGCGTCAGCGGCGAACAGCTCCAGTGCCTGAGCGACGAAACCTACACCGCACTGGTCAACCGGGACCGGCAACGGCGCGACTACGCCGAGCTGCTGGAATCGATCATTCAGAGCACACACACGCCACAGCAGTAAGGGGACGTTATGGGGTGGTTTGATGTTGATCCCGGCTATCTCAAGCTCGGGCTGGATCTGTTGCAGCTGATCGGGCTGGTGTTGCTGGCCGTGTACACCCACATCACCCAACGCAGCAAGGTGAACGCCCGGGCCATCGAGAAGGTCTCGGCAGCGCTCACCCAGCGCATGGACGACAAGGAAGACGATGATGACGAAAAGCGCGGTCACCTGGAAAGCCGGGTTGGCCACCTGGAGCGCCGGATGGACGTGGCGGAGCACCAGCTGACAGTGGTACCCACGCACCACGACATGGCCATCACCCACAAACGGATGAGCCGGGTGGCTGAGCAAATGGAGAACATGAGCGGCCAGATGGTCGCCATGAACCGGCAGTTGGCCATGATCAATGAGTACCTGTTAAACGAGAAGCGGGGTGACACATGAATTACCGCCAGTACACAGCGGCAGACCAACGCCTGGTAATCCTGCAGGCGCTGGAGGAAGACCCCGGATACAGCCACAACGAGGCGGTATTGCGGGGTGTTCTGGGCAGTGTGGGGCATGAGCTGTCCCGGGATGCGCTGCGCACGGAGCTGGCCTGGCTTCAGGAACAGGGACTGGTGACGCTGACACAGGCCGGAGACATTCAAGTGGCGCGCCTGACCGCCCGGGGCGAGGACGTGGCCCTGGGCCGTGCCCGCGTGCCCGGCGTGGCGCGGCCGCGCCTGGAGGGCTGAACCATGGGCCGAGTGAGACCGGGCAGTGTTGAGCGCCTGCCGGACGACGTGCGCGAGCAGCTGCAAGCGCTGCTGCGCGACCCCCGCGTTACCCAGTTGCAGGCCACGGCGCGAATCAACGACATCCTGGAGGCGGAAGGGCACGAAGAGCGCCTGAGCAAGAGCGCCGTCAACCGCTACGCCGTGCGCATGAACCAGGTGGGTGAGAAACTGCGCCAGAGCCGCGAAGTGGCGGAGATGTGGATTGCCAAGCTGGGTGCACAGCCTCAGGGCCAGCTCGGCAACCTGGTGAACGAGATGCTCCGCTCCATGGCCTTTGACCTGGCGCTGAAGCTCCAGGAGGGCGAGCTGACTGAAGAGTCCATGCCGGCGGTGATTGAGATGGTCAAGGAACTGTCCCTGTCCGTTACCCGGCTGGAGCGGGCCAGCTCCGAGAACGTCAAGCGCGAGGCGGAGATCCGCAAACAGGAACGTGAACGCGCGGCGGAAGAAGCGGCTGCGAGCGCCGAGAGCGCCGCCCGGGCCCAGGGCCTGTCCAAAGAGGGCGTGGCCGCCCTGCGTGCGGCCATTCTTGAGGGCATGGCATGAACCAGAAGCCCCTCGCCCAGGCTGTGGCCGACGCGAGCCAGCCGGTCAGCACCGCTGCCATCCTGCTGGGTTACCAGCAGAAGTGGGTGGCGGATAACAGCGCTGTAAAGGTGATTGAGAAAAGCCGCCGGATCGGCCTGTCCTACGCCGAGGCGGCTGACGATGTTCTGTACGCGGCCAGCGACGAGGGCGCCAACGTCTATTACATCTCCTACAACAAGGAGATGACCCAGGGGTTTATCCAGGACTGCGCCGGCTGGGCCAAGGCATACCAGGCTGCTGCCAGCCAGATCGAGGAGTCCGTGATCGAAGCGGATGACAAACAGATCCTCACCTACACTATCAAGTTTGATTCCGGCCATCAGATCCAGGCGTTCACCAGCAACCCGCGCAACCTGCGCTCCAAGGGCCGGCCCGGTGAGCGCCTGGTGATTGATGAGGCCGCCTTCGTCGACGACATCGAGGAGCTGCTGAAGGCCGCCATGGCCATGACCATCTGGGGCGGCCAGATCCGCATCATCAGCACCCACAACGGCGAGGACAACCCGTTCAATACGCTGATCAACGACATCCGCGCCGGGCGTTACGACTACAGCCTGCACCGTGTGGACCTGGACAACGCCCTGGCCGATGGCCTGTACCGGCGCATCTGCCAGGTCACCGGTCAGACCTGGACCCGCGAGGCGGAGGTGCAGTGGCGCCAGCAACTGATCAACCGCTACAAGCCCAACGAAGACGAGGAGCTGTTCTGCATTCCGGCCCTGGGTGGCGGCAGCTACCTGACACGGGTACAGGTGGAGGCCTGCATGGCCGATGCCCCGGTGCTGCGCTTTGACGGTACCCGCGAGTTCAACGCCCTGCCGGAACCTGCCCGCCGGGACGCCATGGGCGACTGGATCCGCGAGCACCTGGAGCCCGTGCTGCGCACCCTGGACCGGCAGCGCCGCCATGCCCTGGGCCAGGACTTTGCCCGCAGCGGTGACCTGTCGGTGATTGCCCCCATGGAGATCGGCTCCACCCTGCACCGCACGGTGCCGTTCCTGGTGGAGATGCACAACGTGCCGTTCAAGCAGCAGGAACAGGTGCTGTTCGCCGTTGGCAACGGCCTGCCCAGGCTGTGCGGCGTGGCCATCGACAGCCGGGGCAACGGCAGTTACCTGGGCGAGGCCGCCCGGGATGAGTGGGGCTCACTGGTGGACCAGGTGATGGCCACCGAAAACTGGTACCGCGAGCGCATGCCCAAGCACAAGGCCCGGTTTGAGGATGGCGGCATTACCATCCCTAAGAGTGACGAGCTGCTGGAAGACTACCGCGCCTTTACCCTGGTGCGCGGTGTGGCCCGACTGCCGGAGGGCAAGACCAACAAGGCCGGCACCCGCCACGGTGACGCCGCCATGGCCATCGTGCTGGCCGACAGCGCCTCCGATATGGACGGCGTGGAAATCGAATTCACCCCGGCACCCCGCCCGGGCAGCCACAACGATGACGACGGGGACAATTTGAATCTATCCGGCTTTGGCATTGGAGGTGGTGCATGGTGAACGGACTGAAACGCCTGGCCGGCCGCCTGTTTGGCGATGACGGCGAAGGCAAGGAAGACCTGGGCAAGGCCCTGGAAGAACAGCAGACCCAGGAGGCCCGCGTGGGCATCCTGCGCCGGGAGTTTGCGGAGCACCCCACCAAGGGGCTGACCCCGGCCAGGCTGTACGAGATCCTGGAAGCCGCCGAGCACGGCGATCCCAAGGCCCAGCACGAACTGTTCGAGGACATGGAAGAGAAAGACCCCCAGATCGGTGCGGATCTGGGCAAGCGCCGGCAGCTGGCCGCCGAACTGGAGTGGCAGATTGTGCCGCCGGATGGTGCGAGCAGCGCCGAGCGTAAGGCCGCCGAGCACGCCGCCGAGGTTTTCAGCTCGCTGGAAGTGGAAGACCTGATCCTGGACATGGGCTCCGCCATCGGCCATGGCTTTTCCAATTTGGAGTTGTCCTGGGGCCGTGATGGCAGCCTGCGCTACATCGAGCAGCCGCAGCTGCGGCCGCAGTCTTGGTTCCGCCTGCACCCGGATGACCAGAACCAGCTCACCCTGCGTGACATGAGCCTGACCGGTGCACCACTATGGCCACTGGGCTGGGTTCAGCACCGGCACAAGGCCAAGCCCGGCTACATCGCCCGCAGCGGCCTGCACCGCATGCTGGTGTGGCCGTACCTGTTCCAGAACTACGCCCTGGGCGACCTGGCCCAGCTGCTGGAGATCTACGGCATGCCGGCGCGGGTGGGCAAGTACCCCCGCAACGCCTCCGACAAGGAAAAAGCCACCCTGTTGCGGGCGGTGGTCACCCTGGGCCAGAACGCTGCCGGCATCATCCCCGAAGGCATGGCCATCGACTTCCTGGAAGCGGCCCAGGGCCGGGCCGATGTGTACGTGGCCATGATGAACTGGTGCGAGCGCGCCAAGGCCAAGGCCATCCTGGGCGGCACGCTCACCAGCGGCACGGGCGAAGGCACCAACACCAATGCTCTGGGTAATGTTCATGAGCGCGGCCAGGCCAGCCTGATCCGTTCCGACGTGCGCCAGTACGCCGGCACCATTCGCCGGGATATTCTGTGGCCGATGGCCTGCCTGAACTACGGCATCGAGAAGGTCAACCGGGCCCCGCGCTTCTACCTCGACATGGGCGAGACCGAGGACTACAAGACGCTGTCGGAGTCATTGCCGGTGTTTGTCGACATGGGTGCGCGCATCCCCACCTGGTGGCTGCATGAGCGCACCGGCATTCCCCGAGCGGCTGACGACGACGAAGTGCTGCAGCCGAAACAGAAGCCGGAGGCCCCTGGCCTGAGTGTGCTGCGCCAGGCACTGACGGCCCAACCCGACACCCCGCAACCGATAGCAGCCCTGCGCCAGGACGAGCCCAACCTGGATGGCGAGGAGCAGGCCGCACAGTTGGAGACTCTGGCCAAAGCCGCCGCCGAGGCCGAGACCGCCCAGGTGGAAGCCATTCGCCAGGCGGTGGAACAGGCCGAGAGTCTGGAAGACCTGCGCGACCGCCTGGTGGAGCTGTCGGCGAGCCTGCCGATCGGCAACCTGGCGGAGGTGATGGGCGATGCCCTGGCCGCCGCCCAGCTGGCCGGTCGTGCCGACCTGCTGGATGAGGTGCGCTGATGGCCGTGCGCTATGGCAACCTGCCGTTCCGGGAACAGATCGAGTACCTGCGCGAGAAGGTGGCCGTGCCCACCCGCGCCTGGACCGACATCTACGGCCGCGAGAACGATCACGCCTTCATGGTCGCTGGTGCCAATCGCATGGCCATCGTGGAGGACTTCCAGCGCTCGGTGCTCAAGGCCATCGAGAACGGCACCACCCTGCAGGACTTCCGCAAGGACTTCGACCAGATCGTGGAGCGCCACGGCTGGAGCTACAACGGCTCCCGGGGCTGGCGCACGCGGGTGATCTACGAAACCAACCTGATGCAGAGCTACAACGCCGGACGTGAAGCGCAGATGGCGGACCCGGAGCTGCGCCGCCTGCGGCCGTTCGGGCTCTACCGCCACGGCGGCAGCGAGAACCCCCGCCCGGAACACCTGGCCAACGATGGCAAGGTGGTGCCGCTGGACGATCCCTGGTGGGGTGTGTGGAGCCCGAAGAATGGCTGGGGCTGCACCTGCAAGAAGTACATGATCAGCCGGGCCGAGGCCGAGCGCCGGGGCTACACCGTGCTGGACCAGGGCCCGGAGATCGAGTGGGAGGAGAAAGTGGTGGGGGCCAATGGCCCCAGCCCACGCACCGTGCGTGTACCGAAGGGTATCGACCCCGGCTTTGAGCACCGCCCGGGTGCCGATCGGGTGCGCAGCGTAACCCCGCCGCAACTGGACGGCCCGTTACGCGGCACACGCGGGCCATTCCCGCCCCGGCCAGCGACTGACCCGATGCCCGGGCCCCGCCGCTTTGGCGTTGATCTGCCGGACCAGGCGGAGAGCGACACGGCCGCCGTGGACCGATTCCTCGGTGTGTTCGGTGCCCGCCGTGGTGGTGAACCCGTGCGCTTTGATGACGCCGTTGGTGAGCCTCTGCCCATCAGCGAGGCGCTGTTCCAGGCCGCTGACGATGCCTGGCAGTTGCCGGCCGGCACCGACCGCCGATACCTGGGCGTGCTGGCCGAGGCGCTGCGCGATCCGGACGAGATCTGGGTGGCGGCCGAGCTGCCCGGCGATGACCAGCGGGCGGTGTTGCGCCGGCGTTACCTGGCCCGTTTTGCGCTGCCAGGTGATGAGGGCGTGGCCGTGGCCATCTTTGAGTGGGGCCGCGATGGCTGGGCGGGTACCACCGCCACCGGAGAAGACAACGCCGAGCTGCAGCGCCTGCGCCAGGGCGTGCGGCTGTACCGCCGGGGTGAGGACGACTGATGGCCGGGGTGAACCTGCAATGGCGCATCGAGACCGAGCGGCTGGAGCGAGCCCTGCAGGCGCTGGCCGACCGGGGCGGCAACGCCCGCCCCGCGTTCGAGGCCATCGGCGAAGACCTGCTGCTGAGCCACCGCGACCGGTTCGACGCCCAGGAGAGCCCGGAAGGCGAACCGTGGGAGCCCCTGAGCGAGGCCTACCGCAAACGGAAGAAGCGCCGCAAGGATGAGATCCTGGTATTGAACACCTATCTGCGAGACACTCAGCGCTACCGGGCCGATGCGGACCAGCTCGAGTACGGCAGCGATCGGGTGTACGCAGCTACCCACCAGTTCGGTGACGATGAGCGCGGTATTCCGGCCCGCCCCTGGCTGGGCCTGTCACCGGATGATGAGCGTGCTGCCGTGCAGACCCTGCTCGATTTCATGGGCCACCCCCTGGGTTTGAATTAAGCAACGCCCTCAGAGCCGCTACAGCGACTCAGAAAGCCCACCCGGGGCGATGGCACCAGAAAACCCCGAAAGGCCCGTTAGACCCGCGTTAGATTTCCTCCAGCGGGCCATCCGATCCGACAGTCTGACCCACGGTTGCGCGAAGCGCCCACCCACACCTCAAAAACTACCAAACCGCTTTATATCCTGACTCCACCCCGGGGCCGGCAATCTGGCCCCATGAACCGACACGCAGTGAACACCCAGACCCTTGCAGCCTGCAGCCAGGCCACCACCCGCCAACCCATTGCGGTGTGCGCCCTGGAAGTGCGGCTGGCCGACGACAAGACCCGGCTGATCCCTGCCGGCCGCTTTGATGCGCCCCGGGGCTCCATGGCGGGCCAGGGGCCGTGGGTGCTGGATGAAGCCGGCGCCCAGGCCGTGATCCGCAAGGCGTCCAGCCGCAGCACCGACATCGCCATCGACTACGAGCACCAGATTCTGCTGTCGGAGGTCAACGGCAAGCCGGCCCCGGCGGCCGGTTGGGTGGACCCTCGCTCACTGGAGTGGCGGGAGGACGGCCTGTATGGCCGCATCGACTGGACCGACAAGGCGCGCGCCGCCATTGAGGCCCGGGAGTACCGCTACCTCTCCCCTGTGTTCCCGTACCACGCCAGCACTGGCGCGGTGCTGGATCTGTTGCATCTCGCACTCACCAACACGCCTGCCATCGACGACGGCGCCATCACTGAGCTGGCCGCCGCCCGCATGGCAACCCATGAAGCCGAACACGAGGAGGAAGACTCCGTGAAACGTGAACAGTTGATCAAGGCGCTGGGCCTCAAAGCCGACGCCACCGACGAGCAGATCGACCAGCACCTGGCCGCCCTGAAAGCCAAAGCCAGCCAGGCAGACGAAGTGCGCCAGGCCCTGGAACTGGGCGATGACGAAAAGCCGGCCGAGGCCGTGGCCGCGCTCAAGAGCAAGGCCGGCAAAGCCGCTGAACCAGACCTGACCCAGTACGTGCCCCGCGCGGTTTACAACGAAGTGAATCAGCAGCTGGCCGCCCTGAAGCAAGGCGGTGACCAGCAGGAGCTGAACAACCTGGTGGAGGAAGGCCTCAAGGATGGCCGCATCGCCGGCAAGGCGCACGCCGAATGGCTGAAGAGCCAGGGCCTGGCCGCGCTCAAGGCACACCTGAAGGACGCCCCGGGTATTGCCGCCCTCAAGGGCACCCAGACCAACGGCCGGCAGCCTGAAGGCAACAACGACGGTGAGCTGACCGAAGAGCAGCTGGCCGTGTGCAAGAACATGGGCCTGGACCCCAAGACCTACAAAGAGACGCTGGCCAGCCAGGCCTGAGCGTTGAACCACTGACCGAATAACGGGAGGACACCCTGATGGTAGCGGCCACCAAAAACCGAAACACCCCGACCCGCGCCGGTTACAGCCGGGGCCACGCCGTCAAGGCAGGCGTGATTGCCTACGCCGGCACGATCGCTGTAATGGGCGCGGGCGGCTTTGCCGAGCCGGGCATCACGGCCACCGGGCTGACCGCCCTGGGCCGATTCGACGAGTTTGTGGATAACTCAGGCGGTGCCGACGGCGACAAGGAAGTGACCATTTCCCGTGGTTGCTTTCATTTTGCCAACAGTGCCGGCGCTGACGAGGTTGTGCGCGCCGACATCGGCAAGCTCTGTTACATCGTCGACAACCAGACGGTGGCCAAGACCGACGCCACCGCCACCCGCTCAGTGGCAGGCATCGTCGATGGCGTCGACGACACCGGCGTCTGGGTAAACATCGACCCGACCAACGGCGTGAACGCCTAACCGATAACCTAGGAGCCATCCGATGGATTTGACCAACGCAAGCCTGCAGGCGCTGTTCCAGGCCTACAGAATGAACTTCCAGCAGGGCATGACCTCGCTGGGCGACCAGGGCTCCCTGTACGAGAGCTTCTGTACCGTGGTGCCCAGCACCACCGCCGTGGAGGTGTACCCCTTCCTCAAAACCCTGCCGCGTTTGCGCGAATGGGTAGGTGATCGGGTTATCCACTCCCTCGAGGGCGCGGACTTCTCGATCAAGAACCGCAAGTTCGAGCTGACCGAGGGCGTGCCCCGCGACAGCATCGAGGACGACACCTACGGTCTGTATGGGCCGGTGTTCCAGGAGTTCGGCCGCAGCTCCCGCGAGCATCCGAACGAACTGGCGGTGGAAGTACTCACGGCTAACCCCGAGTGCTACGACGGCCAGCCGCTGTTCGACACCGACCACCCGGTGCTGGATGAGAACGGCGCGGAACAGTCCGTGAGCAACGACATGGGCGGTGTTGGCCCGGCCTGGTACGTGATGGACCTGACCCGCGCGATCAAGCCGCTGGTGTTCCAGCGCCGCCGGGACTATGACTTCCGCTCGATTACCAGCCTGACGGACTCCGAAGTGTTCATGAAGGACAAGTTCCTGTTCGGCGTGGATGCCCGGGTGAACGCAGGCCCCGGCCTGTGGCAGTTGGTGGTGCGGTCCCGCCAGGACTTCACGGCGGCCAACTACGAGGCTGCCCGCAAACGCCTGCAGGAGCTGAAAGGCGACTACGGCCGCCCGCTGGCGTTGCGCCATAGCCACACCATGGTGCCCAACAACCTGGAAGGCCCCGCGCGCAAGGTGCTGCAGAACGCCCTGGCCGCCGGCGGCGAGACCAACGAATGGGCCAACACCTCCACCCTGGTGATGAACTCCTGGCTGCCCAGCAGCTAAGGCAGTAGGCACCCGGTAAAGCGTTAGAAAACCCGCCCTCGCGTGGGGCGGGTTTTTTCAGGAGACCGATCATGGCAGCACGCAAGAGCACCGCAAAAACCAAGGCCGCCGCCAGCACCAAGGCAGCGGAACCGAATACCCAACCTGGCCAGGGCGCCAAGGAAACCGAAGCAACGGAGCCGGCCAAGGACCAGGCCGCCAAGGAAGGCACCACCGATAACGCCCAGGCACCGCAAGCGCCAGAGAGTGCGAGCGCCACGGGCGAGGCTGGGCAGCACGTTGCAGAGCCGGCTGGCGACGCCAAGCCCGAGGACGCCCAGGGTGACAACACCCAGGAAACCGGCAACCAGAATGACCAGGGCGAGCAGACCCCAGACCCGGAGGGCGACAACGACAACCCGCCCGAGGGCGAGAAGGCCGCGCTGTGGGTGCGTACCCGCCGCCGTGTGGGCAGTCGCCGGCGTGCCGGCATTCGCTTTGGCCGCGAGCCCATCGGTGTGGACCTGGAGTCCCTCACCGACGAGCAGGTGAAAGCGATCAAGGAAGACCCGGCACTGATTGTCGAGGACGTGACCTACCCGGCCGAGTCCGAGGAGTAAGCCATCATGCCCTACTGCACCCTGGATGACCTGATCGAGCGGTTCGGCGAGAACGAGCTGCTGGATCTGGTGCCTGACAGCACTGGGGCAGTCATCGACCAGTCGGTGGTCGACAAGGCCATTGAGGACGCCAGTGGCGAGATCGACGGCTTTGTGTCTGCCGGTGGCTATCCGGTGCCGATGGACCCGGTGCCGCGCATCGTCACCGCCTACTGCACGGACATCGCCCGGTACCGGCTCTACGACAACCGGGCAACTGATCAGGTGACCAAGCGCTACGACGACGCGGTCAAGTTCCTGCGCTCCGTGGCCAGCGGCCAGGTAAAGCTGGGCACCCGGGTACCGACGGAATCCTCGGTTGGTGACGCGCAGTTCGACACCGGCCGGCGCACCTTTAACGGCGGTGGCTTCTGATGCTGGCCACCATTGAGGACGCCATCATCGAGCGCTGCCAGGCGGTGCTGGGTGCGCACGTGCGCACGGTGGAGGATCTGCCGGGGCGCTGGAGCGAGGCCACCCTGCGCGCAGCGCTGCGAAGAACACCAGGTGTTTACGTGGCCTGGGGTGGCAGCAGCGGCGGTGGCGACAACACCCAGGCCACCACCAATGCCCGATACGTGGTTTACGTGGTGACCTCCCACGCCAGTGGCGAGCGTGAACGCCGCCGGGGCAACAGCCGCCAGGTGGGCGCTTACGAATTGGTGGAGCGCGTGGCGCCTGCCGTGCATGGGCTGAAGGTGGACAATATCGGCAGCCTGAGCCTGGAGAGCATCGACAACCTGTACTCCGACCGGTTCGACAAGGAAGGCGTGGTGATCTACGGCCTGGCCTACCGGCTGCGGTTGACCTTCCCGCCCGCCTTTGATGTGAACACTTTGAACGATTTTGAGCTTTACACCGGCACCCATCAGGTGGGTGATGCGGACGATCCCGAGCTGCAAAGCCGGGCAGATCTGAACCAGCCAGAGTAGGAGGAGTGATCCGTGGCCAAAGAACGCATTTACGTGAAGCCTCGCCAGCGTGACCCGGCCAAACCCGCCGCCGGTGTGCTGCAGGTGCGCCGGGAGAACGGCACGCCGATCCCGGACGAGGGCGCCTGGGTAGAACCCAGCCAGTACATCCGCCGTCGCCTGCGCGATGGCGACCTGGTAACGGCCACCGCCCCGAAAAAGGCGAGTGCCAAAACCGCCGCCAAATCCACTGACACCCAGGAGTAAGCCATGATTACCGCCGGTGTATTCAATGACATCCCCAGCGCGCTGCGCATTCCGGGCGTGTTCATCGAGTTCGATGACCGCCTGGCCAACAGTGGCGTATGGCAGACCCGCCTGCTGGTGCTGGGCCAGCGCAGCGCGGCTGCTGAAAAGCCCGCCCTCTCGGTTGAGCGGGTCACCAGCGCCGAACAGGCCGACCGCTTCTACGGCCGCGGCTCCATGATCGCCGAGATGATCCGCGCGGCACTGGAGATCGACCCCTACATGGAAACCTGGGCCATCCCTCTGGATGACGACGGTACCGGCGTGAAGGCTACCGGGAGCATCACCGTGGCTGGCACGGCCACCGTGCCGGGTACCCTGGCGCTGTACATCGCCGGTTACCGGGTGCGTGTTGCGGTTGACGCCGCCGATGCGGCCGCCGATATCGCCCAGAGTATGGTTGCGGCCATCACCGCTGACGATCGTTTGCCGGTGACCGCGGCCGTGGACGGCGTGGATACCACCAAAGTGAACCTCACCTGTCGCTGGGCTGGCGAGACCGGCAACGACATCGATCTGGATCTCAACCGCCAGGACGAGGTAAGCCCGAATGGCGTCACCCTGACCTTTGGGGCGATGGCCAACGGGGCCGCCAATCCGGATCTGGCCGCTGCGATCGCCGCCATGGGTGACCAGTGGTACCACTACATCGCCTGCCCCTACAACGACACCGCCAACCTGGGAGAGCTCAAGAACGAGCTGGACCGCCGCTGGGGCCCAATGGTGCAGCAGGGTGCCCGGGCGTTCACCGCGTTCCGGGGCACTCACTCTGAGACGGGCACCTTTGGCAGCGGCCACAACAACCCGCACCTGACCGTGATGGGCACCAACCTGGCAGCCAGCCCAACCTGGTTGTGGGCGGTGACCTACGCCATGGTGTCGGCGGGCTCACTGAGCAACGACCCGGCCCGGCCGCTCCAGTACCTGGCGTTGCCAGGGCTGATCGGCCCGCGTACCTCTCTGGCCTGGACCAAGGCCGAGCGCAACCTGCTGCTGTACGACGGCATTGCCACCTTCACCGTGGCCAACGACGGCACCGTGCAGATCAACCGGGAGATCACCACCTTCCAGACCAACAGCGCCGGCGTGGCCAGCGATGCCTACCTGGACATCCAGGTGCCGGAAACCCTGGAGCGGATCCGCTACGAGCAGATCAGCCGCATCCTCTCGAAGTACCCGCGCCACAAGCTGGCCGGCGATGCCGACGCCGGCAACTACGGCGCTGGCCAGCCGATCGTGACGCCCCGGGTGATCAAGGCGGAGCTGCTGGACCTGTACCGCGACTTCATGACCAGCGGCTGGGCCCAGGACTACGCCGGCTACGCCGAGAGCCTGACCGCCAACATCGACCCGGCCGACCCCAAGCGCATGAACGTGATTGACTCGCCCAAGCTGGTTGGCCAGTACCGCATCCACGCCATGCAGACCCAGTTCCGCCAGTAAGGCCTGACGCCCCTGGCATTGAGAGACAGGAGTAAAGAGACATGAGCCAGATTACCGGCAAAGCCACCGTCAAGGTGGATGGCGAGGAGCTGCTCACCGACGTGGACGCCACCCTGAACGTGGGCGGCGTGAGCCGCGAGGCCGTGATGGGGCCCCGTGGTGTGCAGGGCCACCGGGAAACCCCGGAAGCCCCAACGCTCACCACCACGGTGCGCCACACCGAAAACACCGACCTGCTGGCCCTGGGCCGCATTACCGGTGCCACCGTGCTGTTTGAGACCGACACCGGGGATGGCTACATGCTGCGCCGCGCGTTCGTAACCGACACGGTCGAGCTGAGCAGCGGCAACGGCGGCGTGCGGCTGAACTGGAGCGGTTACGGCGTGGAGCGGATCTGATGGCGGGCGCACGAATCACCGTTGCATTGATCCATGGCCTGGCCCTGGGTGAGGAGGTGCACAAGGAAGTGACCCTGCGTGAGCCCACGGCCGGCGACATTCTGGACGCCCAGGAAGCCTCCGAGCGCCTGATGATGGTGCCCACCGGCGACGGTGGCGTGGAGCCCATGCTGGTGAGCAGCCCATCGCGCAGCAGCATGGAAGTGCTGCGCCGGCAGATCGTCAGCGTGGGCGACATCAGCGGCCCGCTGGACATGAAGCTGCTGCGCAAGCTGGACCCCGAAGACCTCGACCTGCTGCTGGCCACGACCGGCAACCTCAACGCCGGCAGTATCAACCAGGTGCAGCAGGAGGTGGTGAAACGGGGGCGAGGCGAAGGCGGCCGTCCGGACGCTGACTAAAGCGATCTGGAGGGTTGCCACCCACACCGGCTGGAGTGAGGCCGAGCAGCGCGGCATGACACCGCGCCAGTTAATGCGATACATCCAACAAACCCGGAAGGACTCAGCATGAGCGAATTGCGCGCCAGCGTGGTGATGAACCTGCGGGGCAACCTGGAACGAAACGCCAGGCGTTACGAAGGCTCCATGCGCCAGCTGGCCACCAACGGCAGCCGGCACATGAGCCGCCTGCAGCGGGTGACCAGTGGTTTGGGGCGCACCCTGGAGTCCCTCGGCGGGCGCTACACCGCCATGCTCGGCGGTGCCGCTGCCGGTTACGCGGGTGTCCGGCTGGCTGTTGAGTCCGCCAAGTTGGATAAGCAGCTTATCCAGATCCGACAGACTGCGGGCGCCACCGTAGAGCAGTCTCAGTTGCTCAGAGCCGAGCTGCACCGGATGAGTGAGGAGACTGGCCAGTCTCTCGGATCCTTGCTGAACGGCTTTAACAGCCTTATTCAGGCTGGTCAGAGCTGGGAGCAGGCGCTGGCCACGATTATGGCCATTAACCCGGCCATGGCGGTGACCGGTTCTAACGCTGAAGTGCTTGCCTCGGCTGTTGGAGTTGCTGGAGAGGCATTCAAGTTTGACCTTTCTAACCCGAAAACAGCGCTGGCCTTGATTGATCAAATGACCAAAGCCGGACGACTGGGTAATGCCGAGCTGGAGGATTTGTCGAGCATTTTTGCCCGAGTCGGTGTTAATGCCAAATCTGCGGGCCTCGAATTTGCGGACACCCTGGGCTTCATCGAGCAGCTCTCGATGATCGAGAGAAACCCGGAACGTCTGGCTACCTTAGTTGATTCGACTCTGCGGTTATTCACCAATTCCAAATACATGGAGCGTGCTCAAAACGCGACGGGGGTTAGCTTCTATAACGCCGAGGGTGACCGCCGTGCAGCTTTCGACGTGCTGGACGATATTGCATCCAGGTATCAGGAGCTGGAGACCGATCAGCAGAGGGCCGGCGCTATTGAAGCAGCTTTTGGCAATGCTGACCTCGACACAATCAAGGGTCTTAGAACGCTTTTGTCCGGGGATGCGATTGCCGGCGCCAGAACCAAGACCAGAGACATTTTGAACAGCGCTGGCACGATCAGCAGGGATCTCGAAGAGGCGTTGTCGAATTCGGTTGATCAGGTCGCCCGCCTCAAGAATGCTCTCTCTGGTGCAGCAGATGAGTTCGCAAAGCCAATCAATGAGGCCGTAGAAAACGCAGTCAAATATCTTCTGGATGAACAGAATCTCAGCGGCAAGGAAATGATCGGCGGCGGGCTGGCGGCAGCGGCCGGCGGTCTGGCTTTGGCCAAAGGTGGCGGCAAGCTGCTGCAACGTTTCGGAGGCTTAGGTACCGGTGTTGCAGTTGGCAAGGCTCTTGAGGAAGCGTCCGGAGTTCAACCCGTCTATGTCGTCAACATGCCGGGTGGTGGGTTTGGTGCTGGCGCTGATGCTCGTGGCGGGGCTGGTGGTTCCAGGGGTAACAGGCGCCGTGCAAACCGTGTCAGCAACTGGCGCATGGCGCGCCGTGCGCCGTCTTTGAGAATGTTGCCAACCGCAGGGCTCGGCGTGATGGGTACGGCAGGGTTGGCAGTGGGAGCTGCTGGCGCTGCTGGATATGGAGTGGGCTCACTCGTCAGCAATAAGTTGCTGACCGATCAGGGGATGCTGGGCACTGAGACCGGCCGCAACATTGGCGAGGCTATCGGCGAGAGCGTGGCCCGCGTATTGGCTGCGTTCGGCAACGATGAAGCGCAGCGGGCTATCCGCTACAACGAAGGCCGTGGCGAGAGCACTGTGAGGATTCAGATCGATCAGGATGGTCGAGTGCGTGGGGCGACCCCAGAGAAAGGTCCGGGTGGCCCGGACCTGGACGTTGACTCTGGGGCATGGGGGATCTGGCCGTGAACTCAGTTTTTGTAAATATCTGGTTGGCGTCCCTCAGCAAGTTGCAGCAGCTTGAAGTAGCTCCCCTCATCGGTCAGGTGTTCCTCTGCCAGGAGGGTCACATCGTGCTCGGTCAGGTAGTAGGTCTCCAGAAAGGGGCCATCCCCGGGCCGGACACAAGCGCCGTATCGGTCTTTCCCGTGAGAGCAGTAGATGAGTTCCACGCCCTCATATCTGGCTTGCCGATCACAGTCCTTAGGTTCGGTCCAGGTGCCGCAGTCACCAATGGCCGGCAGGTGGTACCGGAACCTTTCCAGGGTGTCCAGCCGCCACTCGCGATAGCTGTACCTTTCTCCATGGCTGAGTCCCAGCTTGCTGGCGATCGCTTCGGATTCGGCTTTCTCGGCCGGGTCGATAGTGACGCCGATAGGGGCGTTACTTTTGGGCTCGCCTTTGGTGTAGACGACGGTGTCTCTGCCGGCTTTTCCTTGGCGGCCGCAAAACTCAGCCCCCTGATGCTTCTGTGTAAGCCATACATCGTCCCACAGGTAATAATAAACGTGGTGACCGCTGGCCACGCCGCCATCAGGGGCAACCACGAGACTGACTTCCACTTCCAGGGGCCAGCCGTAGGTGTCTTCTCGATACGGCATGGGGCTTTTCAACTCAATAGTGGGGCCTTCAACAATGCGGTCTTCGAATTTGTTAAAGAGGGTTGGGCAGGTCTCCAGAAAGCCGGCCAGGTAGCCCTTAGCTTTTTGAATGTCTTCTTGGGTCGCCTGTTCGGCGCTGATTTTCATCTCCAAGGTGCGGTCATCCCCGGCTTGAGAAACCACGATGTAAATCAACAGGCCGGCCAGCATTCCCAGCGGGACTCGAATCCAATTGCTCATCATTACACTCCCTCCATCTATCCGAGGAGCATAGCCCAATGACCTGGAGAGATCGAATCGGAGACGGCACCGCCGAGTTCCGGGGCGTGGTGCTTTACCTGGAGCGCGGCTCCATCTCACCTGGTCGCCGTGTGGAAGTGCACGAGTACCCCCTGCGCGATGAGCCCTACGCCGAAGACCTGGGCCGCAAGGCGCGGGAGTGGCAGATCACCGGCTACCTGGTGGGTGACGATTACGACGCACAGCGCAACCGCCTGGCGGATGCCCTGGAGCTGCCGGGTGCCTTTGAGATGCGCCACAGCTATTACGGCACACACCAGGTGGTGGTGATTGGTGAGCCGCGCATCACCGAAACCACCCGCGAAGGCGGCATGGCCCGGGTAACCCTTACCGTCGTTCGGGCGGATGACAAGCCCCGGTACCCGCGTGCGGTGGCAGACACCCAGAAGGTGGTGGAAGACCGCGCCGAGAGCGCCTTCGATGCCCTGCAGGCGGAGTTTGAGGAGCAGTTCGAGATCGTCGACCTGGCCGCTGATCGGGTGGAAGAGGTGGAAACCGCCATTCTGAATGCCCTTCAAGACGCGGAAGGCATCGCCGGCGATATCGGCGGCACCATTGCCCGCGTAATCCGCACGCCAGGTGAATTGGGCGTGGCCATCATAGACAGCCTGGTGGGCATTGCCGATCGGCTGGCCGAGCCATTGCGGGCACTGCGTTCCTATGAGGCGCTGTTCGGTGCCGGTGAGACCCGGTCCGCATCGCTAACCGCTCCACTGGACACCCGCCTGCAGGCCCAGGCGCAGACCGCTGCCGTTAACCTGGTTCGCCGTGGCTCAGCCGTGGCGGCTGCCCGTGCCTCTGCCAGCTGGACCTACAACACCCGCGACAGTGCCCAGCAAAGCCTGGAGACCATCCACCGTGGCTTGACCGACCCGCTCTCCACCACGGAGCCACCCACACCGGCAACCACTCAACGCCTGGTGTCTCTGCGCGCGGCCGTGGTGGATGACCTGCGCCGGCGCGGTACCGCCCTGCCAGAGCTGACTGTATTCAACACCCGCCGCGCCATGCCGGCGCTGGTGATCGCCCATCGCCTGTATGGCGACGCCACCCGCAGCGAGGAGATCGTGGCCCGCAACCGCGTCCGTCATCCAGGTGCGGTGCCCGGTGGTTCGGAGCTGGAGGTGCTGAGTGAGTGAGCTGATGTTGCGCGTAGATGGAAAGCTCCACGGCGGCTGGAAGAACGTGACCATCCGCCGGAGCCTGAAACAGATGGCGGACACCTTCGAGGTAAGCCTGACCGAGAAATGGGCGGACTCACCTGAGCCCCGGCCGCTGCGCCCGGGCCAGTCGGTGACGGTAGAGATTGACGGCGAGCGCGTGATTACCGGTTACATCGACGACGTGCTGCCTAGTTACGACGCCCGCACGCACAGCCTGGTGGTTAGCGGCCGTTCTAAAACGGCAGACCTGGTGGATGCCTCCGGTACCGCCCAACCGATTGAGACGTCCCAGACCGTGCTGCAGATCGCCCGCAAGCTGGCCCGGCCTTTTGGCATTGAGGTGGTGGCCGAGATCAACGTGGGCGGGCCGATTCGTAGCCTGGAGGTGGAGCCTGGCCAGACCTACGCCGAGGCCCTGGCCCAGATTGCCAGTTACCGCGCACTCATTCTGGTACCGGATGCCGATGGCCGCCTGGTGATCACCCGGCCGCCGCGCGGGCGCTTGAGCACGGAGCTGGCCCTGGGCGAGAACATCCGCACGGCCAGCGGCCGCTTCAGCGATCGGGACCGGTTCAGCGAAGTGATTGTCCAAGGCCAAAGCGTGGCCGACGACGCCATCTGGGGTGAAACAGCCAGCGAGCCGGAGGGCCGGGCCAAGGACACTGGTATTGGTCGGTACCGCCCCACGTTGGTGGTTTGTGACACCGGTGTGGATCGCAGCTCCTGTAAGCAACGGGCGGATTGGGAAGTGCGCCGGCGCTGGGGTGAATCCCGGGGCGTGACTTACACGGTGGCCGGCTGGCAGCACGCCCAGGGCATCTGGCGGCCGGGGGACATCGTGCCAGTGCGCGATCGTTGGCTGGGGCTGGATGGCGTGGAGTGGCTGATCACTGAGGTGCAGCTGCTGCTCGATGAGCGCGGCGAACGCAGCGAGATCCGTGTGGCCCCGCCCAGCAGCTTTGACCTGCAGGCCCAGCCGGAGCCCGAGCAAGAGGAGAGTGTGTGGTGAATGCGCGCGAGGCTTACAAACTGCTGTCGCCGCTGTGGCGCCGCCTGCGCCTGCTGATCAGCCGGGGCGTGGTTGGCCGTACCGAATCCAGCGCAGGGCTGCAGCGCCTGCAGATGAGCCTGCTCAAGGGCGAAACCCGCAACCTGGAGCACATGGAGCCGTACGGGTTTACGGCTCGACCGCTGAAGGGCGCGGAGACCATCGCCGCTGCCGTGGGCGGTGCCCGTGGCCACCTGGTGGCGCTGGTGGCCAGCGACCGCCGGTACCGCCGCAAGGGCTTGGCCGAGGGTGAGGTGGCGCTTTACACCGATGAGGGCGACGAGCTGGTGTTCGCGCGCGGTCGCGTGGTGCGCCTGAACGCCGGTAACGCGGTGGAAGTGACGGCGCCGGAGGTACGGGTGATCGCCAGCACGTCCGTCACCCTGGACACGCCGCTGACCACGGCCACCGGCAACCTGGTGGTTGAGCAGAACATCAACGCCGGCGGCAACATGGTGGCGGCCGGCCAGGTGCAGGACGGCGTAGGCACCATGAGTGACATGCGCGGTACCTACAACAGCCATACCCACAATGAAAACGACAACGGTGGGCCGACTGATTCGCCCAACCAGGGGATGATCTGATGGATGTGCGCCTAAAGGGACTCAATGGGGAGCTGGACGTGTCTCTTGGTACCAACGGCGACCTACTGGCTGACGATGGCATGCGCACGGCCGTGGCGCTGTCACTCCTGAGCGATCGCCGCGCCCGTGCGGACGACGCCTTGCCAGACGGCACCACCGACCGGCGTGGCTGGTGGGCCGACGCCCTGGCCGATCGGCAGGGTGACCAGTTTGGCTCGCGCCTCTGGCTGCTGAGCCGCGAGAAGGATCTGGAGGAAGTTCGCCGGCGTGCCGAGGGCTACGCCCGGGAGGCGCTGCAATGGTTGCTGGATGACCGCGTGGCCACCGATATCGAAGTGGAAGCGCGCACGGTGGGTGGTGACCGGCTGCTGATCGACGTGGCTGTGATCCGTGGTGACGGCACGCGCCTGGCGCAACAATTTGACTATGTGTGGAGGTAATCGATGCCCTGGAACTCGCCGAGCTTAACCGAACTGGCCGAAGGCGTCCGGGCCGATATCCGGGGTCGGGTGTCGTCGGCACGTCCGGAGTTGCGCCGGTCGCTACTGCGGGTGATTGCCGATGTGGATGCCGGTGTGGCTCATGGCCTTTATGGCTATCTGGCGTGGCTGGCCAAGCAACTGATGATCGACACTGCGGATGCGGAGTACCTGGAACGCTGGGCAGGCATCTGGCGGATCGAGCGGGAAGAGGCGGTGTCTGCCACTGGCCCGGTGCTGTTGACCGGCACCTCCGGCGCGCAGGTGTTGCAGGATACAGAGCTTGAGCATGACAGCGGTGCGGTCTACACGGTGGACGACACCGTGACTCTGGATGCTCAGGGCAATGCGGTGGCGCAACTCACGGCTGTAGAGCCTGGTGCCTCCGGCAATCTGGATGCCGGCGCCACGCTGCGTTTTGTGGAACCGGTAAGCGGCGTGAATGCTGAGGCCACAGTAGATACAGAGGGGCTCACTGGCGGCGCCGATCAAGAGGACATTGAGCGGCTCCGGGAGCGACTGCTGGAGCGGATTCGCCGGCAGCCCCATGGGGGCAGCGAGGCGGATTACATTGGCTGGGCCCTCGAGGCGCATCCGGATGTGACCCGGGCCTGGGTTTACCCGCATCAACCGGACGAAGGGGAGGTGTCCCTGCGCCTGGTGTGCGACGAACTGGCCAACATTATTCCCACCGATGCCGTCATACAGGCGGTCGAGACCTACATCGATGGGGAGCGTCCGGTGGCCGCCAGAGGGTTTTATGCTGTTAAACCAGTGGCCAAACCGTTAGATCCGAGCATCCGTCTAACGCCTGACACCCAGCAAGCCCGCGATCGGGTAAGTGCCGCACTCAAGGACTTTCTGACCGATGTGGCCAAGCCTGGTGGCACTCTATATCGAGAGCAGCTATCCGGTGTCATCTACGTAGCCGCCGGAGACAGCCGCCATGAACTGGTGATGCCTGACACGGATGTGGTGCATGCCATTAACGAAATCGCCGTTCTGGGGACACCGACATGGCTTTAAGCCGTGACCAGTATAAAGACCTGATGAATCAGCTGGCTCCGCCCGGGGCAGCTCTGCCGCAAGCGCCCGAGAGCCTTTGGCAGCAACTTCTGGCTGCTCGGGCTGGCGCGTTCGAACGATTGGACGGTCGGGCGGATGTGCTGATCAACGAGGCGGATCCGCGTACCGCCTATGAGCTGCTCAGCGACTGGGAGCGAGTGGCCGGCTTGCCTGATCCTTGTGTCGACCGTGAGCAGACCATCGCAGAGCGTCGAGCGGCCCTGTTGCGAGTGTTCACGAGTACCGGCGGTGCCAGCCGCAAGTACTTTCAGGAACTGGCGGCGGATCTCGGTTACGCCGTTGCGGTGGAAGACTACACCGCGCATACCGTTGGCGACCCGGTTGACAAGCCGATCTATGGCATCGCCTGGCGATGGGCTTTCACCGTGCGCAGCGCCGAGGAAACCGTGATCTATCACTCCGTCATCGGCAACGTCGGCGAGGCCCTTGCCACGTGGGGCAACGACCGCTTGGAGTGTGTTATTGAGCGCCTGAAGCCGGCGCATACCCGTGTTCTATTTGCTTATGGAGAGGACTGATGGTCGATAGAGTTTATGAGCGCAATGCAACGCAGTCGGCGCCGCAGGCTCCACAAACGCCCAGTGCAGGTTATCCGACCGATGGCAACCCCGCGCAGGGTATCCCCGCGACAATTCCGGGTGCTTACTGGTACCACATGATTCTGGAGAGCCTGGTGGCCTTGGTCTCGAAATCAGGCCAGCAACCGGATCACACGGACTTGCAACAGGTGGTCGAAGCTGTAAGTCGGCTTTCTGCCCGTGGTGTTACGACCGTTACCAGTGCGGACTCGCCGAAGTCCCTGACCGTGGCCGAGGCCGGGCTGGTGCTGGTGGATGCTAGTGCAGGCGATGTGACACTGAATTTGCCGGCCTCTGCTGGCAATAAGGGCCTGGGCTACACAATCGCCCGCACCGACAGCAGCGCCAACGCCGTGACGGTGACCCCGGACGGCACGAACCCGGACACCATCGAGGGTGCTGCCAGCCTGTCCCTGACCGTTTCCCGGCGCTTAGTGCTCATTGCGGACGGTGTGACCGACTGGACTGCGCCGGTGTTGGTGGCGACGGATGCCGAGGCTCAGGCCTTCGACGCCGGACGGTTGATCGATGGCGCAGCTTTGTTGGCAGCATTTAAAGGCGGGAACCAGAATCTGGCGGACAGTGGTTATCAGAGGCTTCCAGGTGGTCTGATCATTCAATGGGGTAAAGCAGCTACCGATAGTCAGGGCTTCATAGCAGCTTTCTTTCCGATCGCCTTCCCAAACGCGTTCTTGGGCGCAGTATTAACTGAGGCAAATGCGGATTCAGCTACTGGAGGACTTTGGGACACGGACACCGCGACTGTTTACGGAACCAACGGTAATAGCACTTTGACGGAAATTCGAGGCGCGGGACGCAGGCTCGACCCTACAGGCCCTTCCAAGCAGGCAGGGATGGCTGCTCAATACTTCGCTTTCGGATACTAGGAGTCGTATATGGCACTTTACTTTAGCAAGACTGCCGGTGGATTTTTCGATGACGCCATTCACGACAACCTGCCTGCCGACGTTGTCGAGATTTCATATGAAGATCACGCTACATTGATCAACGGGCAGGCGGACGGAAGCACGATAAAGGTTGATTCAGATGGCAGGCCGTACTTGGAGTCGAAGCCGATACCCGTTTTGGCCGATCGGCGAAAATCAGCCAAGCAAGCCATCGACCGGGCTGCGGGACAAGCCCGCCAACGCTACGTAAGTGATGGCCAACTGGTGGAGCAGGAATATCGCCAGGCGCTGGAGGCCACAAAAGAGTGGCGTGCGGCCGGCAGTCCGGCAAATTCGGTGCCGGCAGATATTCAGGTGTGGGCAGACGCTGCAGGTATTTCTGCAGAGGAATCGGCCCAGAACATCGAAGCTACTGCCGCAGCCTGGACACAAGTTCTCAGTAACATCCGCCAGATCCGCCTATCTGGGAAAGCCGCTGTCGACGCGGCCACCGACCAGTCATCCGCACATGACATGGAGGTGGTCGCCCAGCCTTATATAGACCAGCTAGAAGCCCTGAAACCATGATCACCCTGCAATTCTCCACCACCAAAGGCATCGGCAACCGGGTGATCCGCTGGGCCACCTGGTCGCCGTTCAGCCATGTGGACCTGGTTCTGGACGATGGCCGGCTGCTGGGCGCCACGGCCCGTTTCGGTGTCTCCGTGCGAGATCCCGAGCCGGTTAAGGCGTCTGTTCGCTTCCAGGTGGCTGCGCCTGCTGAGGTTGTTGAGGCCGCCCGCAGCCAGATTGGCCGGCCCTACGACTGGCCCGGCATCTTTGGATGGGGCTTTCGCCGTAACTGGCAGGAGCAAGACTCCTGGTTTTGTTCTGAGCTGATTGCCTGGGCTTTCCAACAGGCCGGGCATCCGTTGCTCCGTTTCGACAAGGTATGGAGGGTCACCCCCCGCGACATCCTATTGTCTCCACTGCTGGAAGCCATCGATTAATTTTGAAGAAAAGAGAAAGCGACCCAATAGCGCTGCCACGCTAGAGGGCCACCAGAACACAGCGAGCTAGGCGCTGTGAACCAGCCAAGGCTTTCTCACCGCGACGTCACGGCGCGAGAAAGCCTACCAGAAACAAGGTAGGTTCACATGCATAACATCCGTTGTGGTAGTTGCAACAGGCTGCTCGCTAAGGGTTTGTTTGAACAACTAGAAATCAAATGCCCGCGCTGCGGGAAAATCAACGAGAGGACCGCGAGTCCCATGGAAAAGGATGTGAAGTACTCCCATGGCAAAACCTCTCGTACCCTGGATCGGCGGCAAACGAAAACTCGCTGATCACATTATCCCGCTGTTCCCAGACCACAGCTGCTACGTAGAACCATTCTGCGGCGCAGCTGCACTGTTTTTCATGAAGGATCCTTCCAAGGTCGAGATCTTGAATGATGTGAATGGCGACTTGGTTAACCTTTACCGCGTGGTCAAGTACCACCTGGAGGAGCTGTACAAACAGTTCAAGTGGCTGCTATCGAGTCGGCAGCACTGGGAGTGGATGAGCCAGACCCCGCCTGAGACCATGACGGACGTCCAGCGGGCTGCGCGCTTCCTATACCTGCAAAAGCAGGCGTTCGGTGGCAAGGTCGATGGTCAGTGCTTTGGAACAAGCGCCACCAGCCGTCCTCGGTGGAACATCTACACACTTGAGCATGACCTGGCCGAGGCCCACTATCGGCTTTCGGGCACAACGATCGAGCACCTCGACTGGAAAAAGATAATCCAGAAGTACGACCGCCCCGGCACTCTGTTTTACCTAGACCCACCATACTGGCAAACCGAAGGATACGGAGTTCCTTTTGGGTTCGAGGAATATGAGTCTATGGCGTCTCTCGCCAAGTCAATCGATGGTGAGATGATCATAAGCATCAACGACCATCCTGATGTCAGATCGGCCTTCAGTGGCCTTCACGTTGTAGAGGTCGATTATCAGTACACTGTGGGTGGTTCAGACAAGCCCTCAAGCTGCGTTGAGCTCATTTACGGAAGCTGGGAAAAGGCTCCGGTCCCGAGGGGGCAGGCTGGTCTATTTGAGCGGTGATTTACCGTGGTTTGCGTGTGCCAAGTCCGGCGCCACTCGGTGCCAAATCCGGCGCGCGTTTACACTTTGTGGGTTTCGGCTATTGAGTATGCCATACCTGGTGGAACCGGAGCAGGGCTGGTAACGTTAATTGGGTGTGCCGGAGGGTGAATCAAAAGCAGTGAAGACTTGGTGGACTTTTCGGGATTGATTCAGCAACAAAAAAGCCCGGCTCTTTCGAGTCGGGCTTTTCAGAATACTGGTAGCAAGGGGCGGAGTCGAACCGCCGACCCCAGCATTATGAGTGCTGCCAGCAATTATAACTATCTGATTTAATTAAGGTCATGCCGGACGCCCTCGCCCACATTCCCCTATAAATGCACATCCATGTTCATGGTGTGGCCACAAAATGCCCACAGTGGTTCCAAAATTCACCCCTAAATTTCGGGGTATGCCCACAATATTTGTCTTATATTTTGCAGTTTTTAACAACCGCCTTCCGGTGATTCAGCTAAGGTGTTCGGAACGGAGGTTAGTATGCTCAAGGAAGTCATCATTTCTATATCGATGCTGTTGGCTATGCCAGCAGCGGCGAACGCCGCAGTCTATAAATGCACGATCAATGGTCAGGCCGTGTTCTCCGATGAGCCCTGCGGAGAAGACGCTAAAAAGCTTGATCATCAGCCCGCCCCAGCTATCGGCGGCCGGTTCGATACTGGTACTGATGCAGAATTTTACGAACCAGAAAAGCGAGCCAGCGAATCAACCAGCGATCCATGTCCTTATATCAACTCCACTCGGATGAGGCGCCTGCAGATCGAGAATAAGATCACTCGGGGTATGAAGCCGGCGGATGTCCGCAGGTCCTGGGGACCTCCCAGCAGTGTGCGTACAGGTGGCAGCTCAATACAGTGGGCTTACCACTATCCAGGTGGCTCTGCCAACTACGTCTATTTCAAACACGGTTGCGTTTCAGACTGGAGCGGATATTACCGCACGTATTAAGGGATGATTTATGGCGAATTCAGATAAAGAAAAGTACCCGGCTCTAAGGATTATTGCTGCCTGGTATAAAGCCTTTGGTTACTTGGTAGGCGCTGTTCTTGTCGTTTCTGCAATTGTAACGATATGGAATGACGGTAGCACGGCCGTTGCCGGGGGGATGTTCGTTGGCGCGGTTACATTCGTCATTTTGTCTATAGCTGTTGCGGAGATCATTCAGGTTTTTCTGGACTCCGAGAGTAACACCAGGCTTAGCGCAGAATACCTCGGCGAGCTTGTGAGCATGCAAGCCAAGGAAAATAAGCTAAAGGCTCCGCCAGCGAAAGCACCGGCACCCATTAAGCCGCGCCCGGAACCCGCTAAAAAAGCCAGCTCCGCTCAGGCTGAGACAATAAAAGATCTGATAAAAAGCCTCCGCGGTGACGGACTTTCTCCGGATGAGATCGCCAAAGAGCTGAAAGCTGAAGCCATGCCGACCCTGGATGGATCTGCCAGCTGGGATGCAGATGCAGTTCAGGGTGTGTTATCTAAGGGTTAAACATACTGCGTGGCGCTGGGCAGATCCGGTGCCTCGCCGATGATCTGCTCCCCCTCTACCCACGCCTTCTTTCCGGCCGACACCAGCCCACCTTTCAGCCTTACACGTTGTCCGTCCCGCCGGGTGGCCAGGCTTGTGCCGTCGGCGTTTACCTGGTCGATGGTGACGGTGTATCGGCCGGCTCGCGGGAGCAGCCTCTGAAATCGTTTCCACGGGTTAACGGTTGCCATCAGTAATAGTGCCTTTCAAGTTTGACGGTCTGGGTGACGCGGCCAGTACCGGGGTTGCTGACGCTGATGCTGTTGCCCAGGACGTTGCCGCGCCAATTGTTGGCCGGTTCTGTTGAATCCCGGTACTCCGCCAGCATGGCTGGCTGAATGAGGCCAGGGGATCCGCTGGTTGGCAATACCGTCTCGATGGTCACGATCTCCTGGTTACCGCTGGCGGCGATCGCGGTCAGGCCACGGAGCCGGCACTGTGCCGCCTCGACGTTGAGGTCTGCAAAGATGTCCGGGGCGGGCTTGTCTCCGGCGGTGCTTGTTCGGATGACATCGATGGCGACGCCGTCGGTGACGCCGCTGACAAACACCGAGTTGTACTCCGGCTGCGGCTCCCACTGGCCGGAGTAACTGATCACCATGGCGTCCTGGATGATGGTGTCGATCTCGCCGGCGGTCAGTGTGTCGTAGTTCCAGGGCCCGATTTGGCGGTACCGGTGGCGGATGTGCAGGATGTCCTGCTCCTGGTCTGGCACCACCACGGCGCCAATGGACTCCGCCAGTTCGGTGATCACCTGCATGGCGGTTTTATCCTCCCACCCCCAGGCGCCTGCCGGGATCACGTAATCATAGAGCCCGGTCTGGAGCTGTGCGGTAAAGCCGGTGTACTGGAGCTGGTCGGCGATGGCTTGCATCATCGTTGTCTGGGTCTCGATGCGGCCGGTGCGCTTGGGCGCGTAAGGCTCCGCCAGCAACTGGGAACGGGATACCCCTTTGACCGTGTAAGCCTCCCGGGCAAATTGCTTGTTGAGGCTGTATCGCTCGATGACAAACCGCCACTCATGGCCGTTGATGGTCGCGATCACCTCAGCAGGGCCGGCGACGGTGGGGCGGATCTGATCCATGCTGGCTCGGTTGAGGATGGTGCAACTCATGGTCCATGCAAAGCTGTCCGCGTCCAGATCGATTGTCAGGCCTTTAAACTCCAGGGGCGTACCGGTAACGGCTTCGAGCAGGCTGCTGCTGTTCATGATTCGGTAGGTCCTTTTGATTTCCGGTGCGGGCGGCGGCTCGTTGATTGGCGGGTCCGGGATGACCGCGCTTGGCATTTCGATCTCGGTACCGAGCCGGGGCTTTCTGTCCCACGGGTGGATCGTGCGCCCGTCCAGTGCTTCCTTAAGCGACCAGCCGGGCACGTCGGGCTGACTGTCCACGGATCGGGTCGGGGGTTTCACCTCGACCAGCAGGGCCTCCGGTACCAGCTCGAAATCGACTACCAGCGCCCCGGACGGGGTGTAGGGAGAGCGCACCAGATTCAGGGTTTCGTCATGTTCCAGGTTGACCACTTCCGGCGGCGGGACCTGCCAGTTCAGGATCGAATCGTAAGCTCTGGCGGTGCTGGTGACGTTGTGGTCGCGCGGATCGTTGAAGCCCTGATCGGCACGCCGGTCCTTCGGCGTCTGAACGTCCCACGCCTGTCGGCCGTAGCCGGCGGGGGCGTCGCGCTCGGGCACTTTGGCCCAGCGGGCACGTTCGGCCCTGAGATCGAGCGGGGTGGCCTCGTCGCCGCTGAAAGGGTTTTGCCGCTTGTCCCTTGGTGGTACGCGATCCCAGCCGCTGGCGTAGCCGTCGAGGCCCAGAACGCGTGCCTGCTCGCTCCGGTGCTGCCTGCCGGCGCCGTCCTCGGGGTTGGCGAGGGCGTGCCCCTGAATCCGGCGGTCGCTGGCCTGCTGACTGGCCTGGGCGCTCAGGTAGCCGTGGGGCACGGCCAGGGGTGGCTTTCGATAGATGAAACCGCCGCTCGACTCGGCCAGATCGAAGTCCAGCGCGAGCGGGTCCAGTACCGGGCTGTACTGGCTGCCGAGGTCTAGTGCGACGGAGAGCGGATCGGTTTCCGGGGCGTAGGTCATGACGCCGTTAGCGAGTAGGTTCTAGTTTCATTTTCCGTCCATGTCGGATCGGCAGTGATGCTTTTTACAGTCTCCCATGTCACGCCATCATCTGATCGCTGAATGTCGAATGTTATCGGCATCCTTTGTACGAAAAAGGAAGTCGGGCCAGATTCTAGAGTCACTGCAGAAACCTCTAAAGGCTCTGGAAACTCGTAGCCAATCCATTGCGGTAGCGGATCACTGCCATTTGAACACCAGTAGTTCGATACGTCGTCATCAAAGGCGTTGCTTGCGGAATTAGAAGTGGTGTTATTTTGGCTGCTAAACAACACTGCGCCAGAAGTTGCCGGGAAATACGTTCCATTAGCATCGAAAAACTTAAATTCTGCCATAGCTGCGGTGTAGCTGGTTTCCGATCCGCTATTTTCAGTTATGTATAAGCGCCAGAACGACGACACATTTACCGTTGGTGTATCCACCACCATAACTACCGGCTTTACTGGCCCATGCACCATTGGCCGGTAGAATGGCTTGGCGATCATCGAGGAGGTGCCGTATATCTGAGATGTCTCAGTATCCACAATCCAAGTAGGCTCGTCGGTCGGCAAGGTTCCGGAACTTGTGCATTCCCAAACGTAACCGTTCGGGGTGGTCGGATGAACACGGTCGCCCACGGCCACGTTGAGGTCAGGGGCAAAGTCTAGGCCGTAGTCGTCGAAGGCCACTACGAAAACCTCGTATCCGTAGCCGGCCAGCAGATCGATGGTGTACTCACCGGTGTCTGGGTCGCTGTAGGCGTGACCAAGGGATCTGCTTAGGTCAACGGCTTGGCCATCGATGTTGTGGCTAGTTGCGCTATACCCGAATGCGCGGACAGTGCGCTGGGCCGGGTTGCCGTCAATTTGGACGACGCCTGAAACTTTGCTTGCTTGCTCTGCCATTAGTCAGCATCCCCCCTGTTCTGCGTGGCGAATTGGTCAGTCTCTTCGACGGCCCGCCCCGCCACGATCGTACGCGCCACCCAGAAGGGTGCCTGTCCGCCATCTGTGTTGAAACGCAAGGTGTTGCCGCTTACCCAGCCACTGCCCCAGCCGGCGGATCGGATGGTGAAGTACGGTGCGCCAGTGGCCTGGTTGGTTGGCGCCAAGTCGGCGCTGATGTTCCCGGTGGCGACCACGCCCACGGTCTCCCCGATTACCTCAAAGCTGGTGCTGCTGGTAAACCGGATTGCCCAGCGTTCCTTGATCGCGCCCTGGTTGGTGATCTCGATGGGGTTGCTCACCAGGTTGTACTTGGCGGTAGTGCTGTTACCGACCAGATCATCGGACCAGGTGCCGCTCCATGCCTGCTGATGAAAGGCGTTATAGGTGCGGGCGCGTAGGTCGCCATAGAGCACGGCTGCACTGGCGATGGTTTCGCCGGCGGTGTAGTCCTGGGAGAGCGGAATATTCAGGCCGATCTGCCCGCCGATCTGTACGTCGGTGGCCAACCCCATGTCTTCCACGCGGTTGTAGACGGTGAGCGGTTCGGTGACGGCGTTGGCGTCCACATCGACCAGCGCCAGCGGGTCGGCAAAGGTCAGGGTGCCGGCGGTGGTGTCGAGGGTGTACTGTGCCGGATCCAGCCGGTTGCCGTTAGCACCCTCCACCCAGGCCTCGGCCTGATTGACGCGGCCGAAGTCCACCACCTGCCCGGCGGTGACGGTGGCCAGCTCGGTGCTCTGGGTGTTGCTGACCACGATCACGTCTCCCAGGTTGAACTGAGGGACGCGGCCATCGCTGGGCAGGCGGGTAGCATCGAGACCAACCAGATCGGCGTCCAACGGCAGGAATGTATAGCTGACGGCGCTGTAACGCACGGTGCTGGGCACCACGGGCGGACCGCTTGAGGCGGTGTCGTCCGACCACTGAATCGTGACCAGCCCGGTTTGCGTATCCACGAACCCGGAGACGATGCTACCTCCGGTGAGGTTGCCCGCCGTGTCAGCGTTCAGCGTGACCTGGTTGCCCTCGATGTCGGTGGCGTTGACGATCAGGCTTCCCTCCCGCAGCGGCGATCCGGCGGTCCGGAAGATGGTTCGGTTCGCTGGGGCCTGGTTGAGCGTTGTCAGGCAGGCCAGCAGCGTGACTGGGGTGCTGGTTGGGGTGTCCGCCGGGTAGTCAGTCAACGTGGCCAGTCCGGAGGCGTAGTCGATGCTGCCGACGGCGGTGCCGGTGTTGGTGACAGGCGACCAGTCTTTGACGATGGCGCCGTCCTGGTCGCGGTAGAGGGTGCTGCCGATCTGGAACAGAACGCTGTTCGGAATGATGGTGCGGCTGCTGGTCGGCGTCAGGTCGATGGTCAGCCCTGGGATAGGGCGCGTGGTGCTGCGAACCTGAACCGGGTCGGCCGGATCTGTCCATTCGATGGTCGCGGTGGTTCCGTTGTAGGACTCTATCGCCGATTCTGTATCGACTCTCCAATAGATTCCGCTACCAATTAAGGAAGCTTCGGGATAAATCTTGTAGTCATAGCTCTGCCTGGCGTCAAAGGTGATTTCGCCGGTTGCATAATTGACGGTGCCCAGTACAGGCCCGCCTTTTTCTCGGCGCAGGTTTCCGTTCCCGTCGTCAGTGATGGCCACTTGATCGGTGGTGTACTCGATGCGGTCCGTCTTTCCGGATATTGGCAGATAGATCCAGCGTTTTGCGATCCTTTGCACGCTGAGCCGAATATCCACTGAGCCGGGCCGCATAGCGACTGCCGGGCTGTAGGTGGTATCAGACCCGGCAGTGGTGACCAGGGTGATGCTGTCCGTCAACTTGGTGGTGCCCTGCCAGTCCTCGTACTCAATGGTGTAGTCGCCACCTGCCGGGCTCGGGGCTGGGTCCGGGTTGATGAAGATCAGGCCGTTTGAGTAGCTGATGGTACCGGTGCCGGCGCCGGTCAGTCCGCCAGCGCCGTCATCGGTCAGGGTGTACTGTGTACCGCCGGTCGTCCATTTGACGACGACGCTGCCGGCGGACAGATTGCGCTTAATCTGTGCGCTGGCGAAGGTATAGGGTTGTGCGACCATGCCCATGCGGGTAACTCCTTAAACGGTTTCGCCGACTTCAAATCGGATGGTGGGGGCGTCCGGGATGGTGGCGCCGGCCTCGATGACCGTGCCCTGCTTCTCACCCCAGGCGATGATGATGTTGGTGCCGGCATCCGGCAGCGCGGCCAGGGTGAAGTTGACGGTGCCGGTGGCGTAGTCGATGGTGCCTGTGCCGTCGCCGGTGAGCTCGCCGGCGCCATAATCCCGCAGCAGATACCAGTTACCCTGCGCCCGGTACTCCACGGTGAGTGTGGCCGGGGAGGCTTTGGGCTCGGTCTGGTGCACCCACGTCAGGCTGCGGGTTTGCTGGTTGACCTCCAGACTGGCCTGCTTGGTCTGCTGGTTGACCACGGCCCCGGGCTGGAAGGTGAGCGTGACCGAATTGAATCGGCTGCCGCCCGAGTAAAACGCCCGGATCTCGCCGTTGATGTAATCGACCGCGCTGTTTTCAGTGTCCAGGTTGTTGCTGCCCCCGGTGTAGACCAGCTTGCCGCCTTGGTCGGTGTACTGGCCGTTACTGCCCGAGATCACCAGAGTGCCCGGGACAATGGCCCGCCCCGTGTAGTAGATGCCAGCGCCGTTGGTGTCGGTGGTTACGTCGTCGGCGCTGACGGTGATGGTGTTGTTGCTGGCCGGCTGGATGATGGCGGCTTGGGCGCCGGCGGCCTGGTCGGTGATGGCGTTCTCGCTCTGGGCGCTGGGCACCAGCGGGGAATAGGTGCTTTGCACGGTGATGACGCGATCGCCCACTGCGGCAGGGGCGGCCAGTGGGGAGGCGCCGAAATACTTGGCGGCGTCGGCCACCTGGGTTTTCAGGATCTTGATGTTGTCCTTGAGGTTGCCGGTCGGGTGCGGGTCGCTGCCATCGAAGTCATATTCCAGCGGCTGGGCCAGTTCGATCACGTAGGTCTTGAGCTGGAAGTTGTAGAAGCCATAGCTGCCACGGTCGATGGTGAACGTCTGCTCCTTGATCTCGACGCCGGTGATGCGGACGTACTGCTCGCTGCCGGCGTCAAGGTCTGTTAGCACATAGATCTGCCCGGGCTCCGGATCCTGCTGGTTATTGGTTCGGGCCAGGGCCTGTATCGCCCGCTGACCTGCAAGCTGCCGTCCCCGCAGCCAGACCGGCGCCTCGTTGCTGGCGACCACGTAGCTCTCGATTCTGTCCTGCGCATCAATCCGGCGGTCGGTGTGGCTCTCGGTGTTGAACAGCAGCACATGGACGTTCGGGTCATCAGGCCGGTCGCTAAGGATGGTGTGCGCGCCCAGTAGGGTGTCCTGGTTGGCGGCGTTCACGAACAGGTACAACTTGCGGAGGTTCACGCGGCCGTATACCCGGTCGATCCGGCTGATATCCGGGAACGTGTTGTTGATCTGGCCGGAGACGACGATCCGCCCGCTCATGCGGCCGCCGCCATCATCCGTATCGGCCATAACCTCGGATTCCGAGAGGACGATCTGGTCGCTGGTGATTGTCATGGGGTGATCTCCATCAGGTTAATGGTGACGGTATAGGGGTGATCGGTGCCGGGGTTGGCCTGCCGGTAAAGCTCCTGTGCCTCGAGGGCCGGGCGACGGAACATAACGCTGAAGGTCCGGCCCCAGAGGGTCAGCGTCAGCACCTGGTTCGGTATTGCGGCCAGCGCATAGAGTTGGAGCAGCTCCGCCCGGGTGAGCACACGGCCATCGCCGGTGGCCAGGGTGATTGGCCTGCCGTCCTGTCGCTCGCCCTCCTGCACAATCAGGCTGCCGGTGGCGCTGTAGTCGGTGCTGTGCTCCACCGGGGTCCAGCCAAACTCGTCTGTCCACTGCATATCGGGTGGCAGGGTGAGGGAGGTGGTGCCATCGCTCAGGGTGATATCCATGGTTATGAGCTCCGTAGACCGGTTTCTTCAAGTACCTGGAGCAGGGCGGACGGGTCGCTGGTCTGCACTTCTGTTTTTGCCCCGCCCGGCCCCTGCAGTACGATGGTCTGGGTAGGTCGTGATTGCACACTGTCCTGCCGGTTGGTGGTTGTACTGGCCGATCGTTCCGCCTTTTGCCGCTGCAACTCTGCCAGCTGTTGCTCCCGGGCTCTGTCTGCTGCGGCCTTTTCCCGGGCGTTCTCCTGTTCCCGACGGTTGCGTTGTTCTACCTGGTAGATCTTCTCCAGGGTGTCTAGGGACTGCTGGTAATCAGCGGCGGCAGCGTCGGCACCGGCTTCCCTAGCTTGCTCCAGTTGCTCCTGCAGGCGCTTGCGTTCCTGTTCAAACTGGATGCGCTGAGCCTCTTCGGTGTCGCCCTGGATGTCCGCCAGTCTCTGGCGCAGACTGCTGAGGGTGCTGTCTGCCGTATCGCTGAGGCTCTGCATCTTCTGCTTGGCGGCATCGATGGCGCTTTGGAGGCCGCTCAGGCGCTGCTGGTCCAGCAGGTTGAATTTGTTGGAGGCGGTTTCACTGAGGCGGGAGAGCTGGCTCATAGAGAGCGAGCCGGAATTGACCTTTTCAGTGAGGTTTTCCAGGGCTACGGCCTGGGCGTAGAACTGTTTTTCCACCTGGGCCGCCGCCAATGCGGTGTCCGCAAACCATGCAGCGAAGCTGTTAGACATCAGCCGGCGTCTGGCGCTGGCCAGTTCCTCCGTCCGTTGAGTGGCGCGCTCGAGGGCTTCGGCGGCGGTTCGTGTCTCACCAACAAACGCGTTGCCGCCGATCTTAATTTCGAACAGGTTGCGGGCAGCAGCTGACAGGGCGGTGACCTGTTCGCGGGCGTTGGAGATAGCCTTGGCAAAGGCTGCGCCCCAAGTTTCCCTGAATTTGTTCCGGGCTTCTTCAGCCTCGGCGGCGGCTTTTTTCGTCTCATCGGCCAGGTCCTTGGTGGACTTGGCGGCCTTGTCGGTCTCGTCGGCGGTTTTCTGCGCGTTGCCAGCAGCGGTTGTTCCTGTTTTATCGGCCTGAGTCTGGACCTCTTTGAGCGCGTCTCTCAGTCCAAGATTCGCGGCCTCAGTCTCGAGAGCTTTTATCTTCGCCGCATCGCCGGTTTCAATGACCGCCTGGGCATAGGCCTGAAAGGCGCTGGACACCTTCTCCTGGGTGGCGGTTCCGCTTTCTGAAATCTGTGCGAACGCATCGCGGGCCGTGGTGGCGGCTTTGTTGAGCTCGGCCTGACTGGTGACGCCCAGCGTTTTGTACGCCTCAGTGAGTTTGTCAGCTGATTCCGTGGCGTTATCGGTTTCCTGCTTTACCGGTTTGATCTTGTCCGGCATTTTTTCCAGCGTGCCCACCCCACGCTTGACGGCTTTCTCCAATTTGTCAGCAGACTTGGCGGCGTCATCAAAGGCCGTAACAACGCCTATCCCGGATTCAATCGCTTTTCGTCCGTATTCGACCGTCTGCTCCGCCAACGCCTGGGTGGTGGCCCTGGCAGCCTCTGCTTTTGCGCGGATGCTGTTGTAAGCCTGATCACTGACCGCTCCAACTTCATTCAGCGCAAATGCGACACCTTGAACGATGCTGAGCACAGTGGCAAAGCTACCCGCAACCCCCGTGGCCCAGCCGGCAACCACCGTCTGCAGGCCACGGAACACCGCCATCGCTCCACTGGCGCCGGACTGAATTGTGTCCCACAGCTTGCCAAAGGCCCGGCCGATGCTGTCGGCATTTTCGATCAGGCTCGTTCCCATCTCCCCAGCCCAGGTAATCAACCGCTTGAACAGCTCGACGAGCTTGTCGGCACCCTCGTTCTGGTTGAACAGCGCGAGCAGCTTGTCACTGGCATCAGCAACCGCGGGAGCCAGCTCAATGCCGATTCGGCGTGTGAGGCCCTGGATCTTGGTGGTGATGGTATTGTAGATGTCGTTGGCGCGGACGAGCTTGTCCAGCTCTTCCTCGGAATAAATCGCGCCAGCCTGCCGGGCTTCGGCGGCAATGGCCTTGAGGCCCGCGGCGTTCTTCTCCAGCAGGGGCTGGAGCTGGCTGGCGTCGCTGGCCAGCATCTCCAGGAGGGCTACCTGCTCGGCTTTCGGCAGGCCCTCAATGGCCTGGGCAAACCGGAGCATCTGGCCTTCTGGCCGCAATCCCTGGAAATCCTCAACGCTGAGATTCAAACGCTCCATTACATCGACGGCTTCGCCCCCGCCGGTAGCCGCAAATTCACCCAGCCGCTCGGTAACACCCCGCAGGATGTCGGTGACCTTTTCACCCGTGAGGCCAACGCGCTCGCCGGCGATCTGCCAGACCTGTAGAGCCTCGCGGTTGACGCCTATGGCGTTTGAGGTGTTGGTCAGGGCGTCTGCCACTGAGGCCTGGCTGCGGGAAAACAGGGTGAGAGTGGCGACGGATGCGCCGATACCAGCCGCCAGTGCTGCCGCACCAGTGATAATGGTTTGCAGGCCTGCACCCAGCTTACTCAGTACCCCGGAGGTTTTGTCGGCCTGATCGCCCAGAGCCTCGGTGCCCTGTGCCGCCTCTTTCGCGGCCGCCTCCTGCCGGTTGAGCTGGGTGTTGACGGCGGTAAGGTCAGAGCGCAACCGCATGGCGGATTGCTGCACGTCGTCCTGGGATTGGTCGAGGTTCTCCAGGTTAACGCCGGCGGCCTTCAGTTGAGGGCTGAGCTTGTCCAGTTCTTGCCTGTTCCGGGCCCAGGCAATTTTGGAGTCTTCGGCTGCTTTCTCGGCTTGCTGCAACTCCCGAGCCATAGCCTTTGTTGGCTTCTCAGTCGCTTCAAAACCTGCTTTCAGCTGTTCCAGTTCGTATTCAGCATCCTGCCAGTTGGCCTTCAATCGCTCGGTTTCTTGTCCGAGACGCCGGAACTGAGAAATATTTCGTTCGGTATTGGTGAGCTTTTCCAGAGCCGCGCTCAGTTCGGTACTGCGTTCCTGCAGCTTGCTGACACTTTCAGACGCGGATTCCGTGGCCGGGGAAATCAGATCCTTGCCTTTGAGGACCAGGTTAATGATCGAGTCTTTCAGCGCCATCGGGTTGTCCTGGGGTGGTCAATGCGGGGAGGGAGATCAGGCGGGGCCGGTCGGCCCCACCTGGTTGGTGATGGTTCAGGCAGTCGCAGCGGCCCGGCTGAAGAACTTGGATTTGCCAGCAGCCTGGATGGTCTCATCGGCCAGTACTTCACCTTCGATGCTGAAGGTCGCGAAGCTGTCAGAGATCAGGCCAAGGCCATTGGTTGGGGAGGGCTTCCAGCGGTGCACCTTAACCGTCACCGGCTTGCCGGTAGCGTCGTTGATACCATCCAGCACCACTCGAACTTCCGAGCCGGATTCCACCAGGGCTTCCAGAACGTTGGTGCCTTTGTTGTCGTAATCCACGTGAAGCACTTCACCGTCGGTAATCGAGCCGGTACTCAGAATCTTGAGGCCGGCGGCCGTTACTTCGTAGTCCGTGCCCTGAACGTAGGTGGTGGTGTCGGTTTCATCCTTGACGGTGACGGTGGTTGCCGGATCGGTCATATCGATCATCTTGGCCGTTTCGGCCAGGCCACCGGCAACGGCCGTGACGTTCTCCGCAACCACGGAGCCTGCGGCAACCACATCCACAACACCACGAAGAGCAAGCGCCAGGTTGGCGTTGCTGAAGTTTGCCAGCTCCATGGAGAGGGCGACGGAGGTGATATTCGTAACGGAGGCAAAGTTGCCGCCACCGCCCCGGTAATTACGCTGCGATTGGGTTTCCTGTTCGATCGCGAAGTTCACGTTCGAGCAGTTGCCTACGTCGCGGCCGTTGATGTAGACGATACCGGAGCCGATATACGCCTCGTTGATTTGCTCAGCCATAGTTCGATCCTCTATTTCGTGGGGTCGGTGAGATGTTCTGTCCAGTCAATGGCGAGCAGGACAGAGACAGAACAGGAACGGGAGCCGTCATCGGGCGGATCGATCACGCGCCCCAGGTATGAAACCCTGACGATCAGCCCGGGATTGCTGCGATTTTCGAGCGCCGGAAACAAAGACTTCTTGATGTCTGCCAGCAGCAGATGCGCATCATCGAGCGGGTTTACCGGATCAGCCTGAACCCAACCTTCGATGGTCACGTTCAAGCGGTTTTGTACCTGCTCAATGCCAACGGTTTTGACGACTTCTTCCTCTCCCTCGTGAATGATCAGAAGGGGAAATGTCTCCTGGTTGCTGATGCGCTTCCGGCCTCGGCTGATTCGGGTGCCTGCATCGGTGCTGTAGTCGGGCGTATTTATCTGCTCAAGCGCTGACTGCAGGTGCTTGATCACCCTCAGTGATTTGGGGTCGGCCATGGTCAGGCTCTCCGGTTGATCTGCTCTTCGAGCTTTTCTTCAAATATTTCCGCCAGGCGCGCTGAGTATCGATCCAGTCGACCGTCGTCCCGCACATGCTTGAAAGCAGCAGCCACGCTGACGCCGTGAGCCAGAACAGGGCGCCGCCGGCGGCCTTTTGATGTGATCGTTTTCAAAGGCAGGGGCCGTTCGGATTCGGGGTTGATGAACCCGGCCGCAACTTTCCAGCCCCCAAACCAGCGAATAAGAATCCGGGCCCGGGTCGGATGGCCGGCAGGTTCGGGTCGCCAGGTGTATTCGGTAATGGGCAAGCCCTGGCTGTCCGGGATTATCCGAGCTTCGCCGGCTGCGCCCTTGGCGCGACTGACTCGAATTCGGCCTCTAACCAGCTTCTTTTTCAGCCCGGTACCGGCGCTAATGTCATTGACGAAGCCGCGCTTGAATTCCGAGGCGGCGGCGTTGAGGGCGTTCTTCTGGGCCCGCTCGGTCTCTTTATCAAATGCACCCAGCAGGCTGGCCAGGCGATCAGCGCCTTGGGTCTGGAGGGTGTAGCTCATGAGGTGTACGCCACGATCAGACCGTTGTCGCCATCCTCGGCCAGGCCGGTGAGCGGGTACTCCACACCATCGACAATGATTTTGTCTCCCGGGTGCCAGGGCGCGGGTCGGTCAATGCTCGGAATCTCGAGCCGGTACCGGTGCTGCATCAGTTGGCCGTCCAGCCCGACATAGGGGGTGCTGGTGGCGACGAACACGCGGGCCGTAGTCTCGGTGGTGTTGGCCTGTCGGTACACCCCGGGCCGGCCGAGCAGGCGGGTGCAGCTCAGGTGTATGTCCTGCTTTTTGACCAGGCGGTCGGCCATGCCGTCGATGACGTACAGCTGGCCGCCGCCCTCGAGGAGCATGCCAGGCCGGAGCGTGTAATGAGGTCGCACCAGTATCTTGGTTTGGCCGCTCTCTCTGAGGCTGGTCTGCTCGCTTACATCGAGAGGCGGGCGCACGTCCGCCCAGAGCTTGCCGATCTCGGTACCGGCATCTAGCACACGGAGGCGGGACGACATGAGGCCGGCGCGCATCAGGCAATCCTCAGTATTCGGTAGGGCTGGATCAGGAAGTCCACGGCCATGGGAAGAGTGGCCACGATGGTTCCGACCACAACCGCCTCACGATTCTCGTAGAGATTACCGATCAACAGCAGGGCGGCCCGCTTGAGATCCTCAGGCAGTTCCTGCATCCCTACCTGCACCTTGATGGTAATGGCCTGGGGGCGCTGTTTCGCCTCCGGCCAGGTCTCGTTTGGATAGGGTGTCAGGGTTGCAGGGATAGTCCGCAGATCCAGCGAGTACCCCGGCAGGGTTTGCTGCACGCCGTCTGCGTCAAAATAGGTGATCTCGTTGATCGCCTGCACGGGCCACCACGGAAGCCGGACCGGCTGTTCCCACCGGTCGAGGATCAGGGTCTCTTCCCGGTCCCGGAATGCTCGCCCGGTCTGGTGCTCCAGGCTGAGGATGGCTGCGCTGATCAACGACTCGATCAACGCATCCTCTTCAACAAATTCCGGCTCAATCCGCAGGTGGGATTTTGCTTCCTGCAGGGTGATCATTCGATGGGCTCACCGTCGTCCTTGGTCTTCTCGGGCGCTTTCGGAGCCGGGGCGTTGGTGTCCACGATGCCTTCCGCTTCCAGCTCTTTCAACTGGCCCTCGGGCAGTTCAACGTAATCGCCGCAGTTCAGGCCCAGCGGATGGTAGTCCACCAGTACGAGCGCTTTTTTCTTGGCCGTTGCCATGGTTGTCTCCTCGGGTAATCAATGGGTCAGGGAGAGGGGGAGGCCGGAGCCTCCCCCTCATTAGGTAGCGGAGTTCTGGTACGCCTTCACCGCACCGCCAACGTCCATCAGGTTGCCGCCGGAGCGCATGAACGCGAGGAAGCCCACCTGGCCTTTCTCCGTGTACTTGGAGTCGGTCATCCGGAACAGCATGAACTGCATCACATCGCGGATGATGTAGCGGCTCATGTCACCGTAGAGGATGGATTTCACGCCAGCGGCCATCTGCGGGATGTGCTGATTCACCACGTACCGCTCGCCGTCGATGGTGTCGGGCTCACCCATGGCAATGCCGGGCACCCACAGCGGGCGGTCCTGCGTGTCCTTGAGCTTCTTGATCGCCTTCAGGGTCTGGTCGTGGAAAGCCCAGGCGGCGTTCATCCGGTAAGCCGGGTCGACGCTGTGCTTGAGATCCAGAAGATCATCGTAGGTGACCGTGGTGGTCTGGCCAGTGGCGGCAATCTTGCCCGCGCCGGAGGCGGTCACGATGCCCATGGGCTGGCCGGTACCAGAACCGTTGGTGAACAGGCGGTTGGTGATGCGGCCCAGGCGCTGCTGCAGGCGCTCACGGATGTGCGCTTCCAGGTCGATCTCGCTGTCCTGCAGCAGCTCGAACGGAACCGCAATGGACTTGGAACTGAACTTGAAGGTGTCCAGCACCTTGGTTCCGAAGGTGGCATCCTGCTGCGCGACGGCAGCGTTCTCGCCGACGATCTCGCCCTCTTCCGAGGTTGCGTCTGTGGTCGGCCAGTCCATGCCCGCGCCGGAGGCGGTCTGGATGATGGTGGCCACTTCGCGCATGCCGCCGTATTGCTTCAGCGCCTGCAGCATGCTGGCGGCGAATTCGCGCGGCACCAGGTACCCACCCTCGGAGCCGGTGCCGGTGGACATGGCGTTGCGCACTTCCCGGGCTTTGGCCAACACGTGGTTACGCTGCTCATCGTCCAGGGCGTTGATGCCACCGCGCATGTAGGTCAGGAAGATGTCCTTTTCCTTGTTGGCGATGTGGTTCGCTTCGTCGGTGGAGATCCCGCGCTCTTCGGCCCGGTCCTGGATGGACTGGCGGTTGGAGGCTTCGATATCCAGCTGCTTCTGGTGCCGGTCGATCTGGGAGTCGAGCTGGTCGATCTCGTTTACCAGGTTGTCGTAACGCTCGTTGTGTTCCGCCTTCCAGTCGTCGGGCTTAACCTCATCGAGCAGCTTGCGGGCGTTAGCCGCCAGGTCAGTGCGCTTCTCGCGCAGTGCTTGGATGGACATAGGTTGTTCTCCTCTGGTCCCATAAAAAAACCGCCCGAAGGCGGCTGTGAAGGTGCTTAGCGGTGCCCGCTAAACTCCAAGTAGGTTCAGGCGGCGCTCAAGGTGGGCGCGGGCCGCCAGTTGGTCGGGTTCAGGTTCGGGGATTTCGGGGGCCTTTTCGTAGGCTGAGAGGTCGAAGCGCCGCATGTTCTGGGCCGCACTGCCCTTGGACACCTCGTCGATCTCATCGATAAAGCCCCGGTCTTTCGCTTCCTGCGCGCTCATCCAGGTTTCCTCTGCCATCCATTGCAGGATGTCGGTGTCGCTCTGGCCGGTGCGCGCCACGAGCGTTCGGACAATGCTTTCGTCCACCTGGTCCAGCAAGCCGGCGACGGATCGCATGTCGTCGGCGTTGCCCATGGTGATCGTCCAGCCCTTGTGGATCATGTAAAAGCCGCCATCTGTCATGCGGATCTCATCGGCAGCGGCAGTTATGAACGTGGCCGCGCTGGCTGCCACGCCATCGATGTGGGCGATGACCCTGGCGGGGTGCTGGGCCAGCGCTGTCTGAATGGCCCGCGCTGCGAATACGTCACCACCCGGGCTGTTGATGCGGAGGTGAATGGTGCTGGCTGTAATGTCCGCCAGCTCCCTGGCCACCATCTCGGCAGAGATGCCCCACATGTCGTCGATCACATCGTAGAGATACAGGGTGGCTTCTTCGCCCATGTTCTTGACGCGGAAGTCGCGCTTCTCCTGGACGTTATCCCGGATCAGGTTAAGCAGTTGGTTCTTCATTGTTCGTGGCTCCCGTAAGCGGGCGGTAAATGTCGTCCCCACCGGCTACCGGCGAGAGGTTCTCAAGCTTGCGGATCTCGTTGACGGTCATGTAGCCCGGCAGCTGGTTGCCGCCCAGGGCAATCTGGTAAGCCTCGTTGCGGGCTTTCGTGTCACCCCGAAGCAGTCCGGACACGTTGAATTCCACGTAGTGCGTGCCCGCACTGAACAGCTTGCGGTTCACTTCCTGCTCGATGCGGGTGAGGTGAGGGCGCAGGGTGTAGACCACAAAGCCGATGGACTGCTGCTCGATGCCCGTGCCCCAGCTTGTGGAGCCGGAGGTTTCGCCGATCATGTGCGGCGGTACCCCGAAGATCCGCGCAATGTCGTTTACCTGGAAGCGCCGGGTTTCGATCAGCTGGGCGTCTTCAGCGGAGATGGTGATCTCCTTGAACTCACCGCCATCAGGGAGCACGGCCGGCAGGTGGCTATTGCTCAGGCCCTGGTGTTTCTCAAACCAGTAATCCCGGATGATCTTGGCCTGCTCGTCGTTGAGCTTCTTGCCCTCGGGAAACTTGATGTAACCCCGGGGCGTGGCGTCGTTACTGAAGAACCGGCCGCTGTACTCGTCTGCAGCGAGGGCGGTGCCGATGCTGTTCTGGCCAACGGAACGGATCACGCTGATCCCTTTCTTGCCGTCCCAGCCAACACCGGCCACATGCAGGATGTCGTCCTGGTCATAGGCCGCCCACTTGCCATCGTCGAACAGCACCAGGTAGATGAGACGCCCGCCTTTCTCCTGCACCTCAACCTGGCTGGGTTTCAGCAGGGTCAGGGTGGTGGGCTCGCCGCCGCGGGTGCGGCCGATCAGGCTGTAACTGTTGCCCGCCAGCAGCAGGTGGGTGACCACCGTTTCCCAGAACACAACGGCGGATACAACCGGGTTTGGCTGCATGTGCAGCACGCGGTAAAGCCGGTGCTTGACATCCTTCTCACGGCCTTCAGCGGTGCGCCGGTAGATCTGCAGCGGCAGGCTACCCAGGGCCCCGGCAATCAACCGAACGCAGGCATAGACCGCAGACACTCGCATGGCCGTGGTCTCATCCACCCGCACCCCGGCCGGGCCAACGTTGGCACGGAACATGTCCTGCAGGGATTCCCAGCCAGCGGACCAGTTCTGGGTCTCGTTCTTGATGGACTGCAGATCATGCTTGGCGTTCTCGAGCTCGGCCTCGAGGCGCTCCATGTTCTGCTTCCGGTTGAAAAATCGCATCAAAGTAGGCCTATGAAAGATGTGTCCACGTATTCGTCCTCTTTCTCGGTACGAATCGCCCGGCTGATCGCCATGATGGCGCCGACAATGCCATCGATTTTGTTGTCGGCCCGCTCCTTGTTGGGGTAGATGTTGTCCTTGGCATCGATCTTGGCCACCACGTTGGATGCCATCCAGGTGAGAACCGGGCAGTTGCCGTGTGCCAGCTTCTTCTCAAGCACCAGCTTCTCCAGTTCCTTCATGGGCTCGCTGATGTTCTGGACGGTCTGCCGGACTTCAACCATGGTGAGCCCTTCGGCCTCCATCTCCTGTGCCAGCTGGGTGGCCTGCCATGGGTCATAGGCCACCTGCTCAAGATCGAACCGCCCGGCGAACTCTCGGAGGTCGTCCTTGATGACTTCGTAATCGATCACCTCGCCGTCCGTCAGTGACATCAGGCCCAGGGCGTTGAACTCCATGTACCGGCTGGAGTTGCTGTCTACGTGCTCAAGCACCCGCGCTTCGGGCAGGTAGTAGCGCCCGTGCAGATGCCAGTTCGGGTCACCCTCCGCCGGCGGGAACAGCAGCAAGGTGGCGGCCACGTCAATCTTGCTGGCCAGGTCCAGGCCGATAATGCAGCGCCGGCCTTCCAGCTCACTGAGCGTTTTGCGCTCCGGTTGCTGCTGCCACTTGATCATGTTCATCCAGGCTTCCTTGGCACCCACCCACTGGTTCAGGTGTTTGGTTCGGAATGTGGCCTGCTTGGCGGTGGACTGCATGGCCTCGCGTTGCCGCGCTTCCAGGAAGTCACCGCTGATCGAGACGCCGTAATTCGGGTTGGCCTTTTTCAGGACCTCTTCGCTTGTCCAGTCGTCGCCTTCGTCGATGGTGTAGAGCATCGCCCAGAGGTCGTCCCGCTGGATGGAGCCCTCGAGCATGCGCTCACAATCGCGGATCAGCTGGTGGCAGGGGCCGCCAATACTGGAGCCGGCCGTGGTGATCACCAGCATCAACGGTTGCTCCCGGGCGCCCATGCCGGTTTCCATGGTGTCGAAGAGCGTGCTGTCGTTGTGCTCGTGGTACTCATCCACAATCGCGCAGCTGGGCGAGGAGCCGTCGCCAGGTTTGCCGATCACCGGTTCAAACCGGCTGCCGTCCTCCATCCGGATCATGCTCGAGGCATTCACATCGATCCCGAAGTGCTCCCGGAGCGGTGGCGTTCGCTCGGCCATCAGCTTGGCCGGCCGGAATACCTCCCAGGCCTGCTTCTCGGTGGTGGCACCGGAGTAGATCTCTGCGCCGAACTCGCCATCCGCGGAGAACATGTACAGCCCCAGGCCGCCGCCGATGATCGACTTGCCGTTCTTTCTGGGCACGAAGACGGTGATCGTCCGGTACCGGCGGGTTCGGTCCTTCTTGCGGATCCACCCGAATGGGACGCACACCGCGAACAGCTGCCAGGGTTCGAGCTTGATGGTCTGCCGCTTGCTGGCCCACTTGCCCTTGGTGTGGGGCAGCAGCTGTAGGAACTTGGCGACCTTCTCCGCCAGGGCCGGGTCGAACTTATAGGGATAGTCCCGTTTCCGGCTGGCTCGCTTGTCTGCCAGGTGCCGCTTGCAGGCCAGGCGGATCCACTTGCAGGCGACAATCTTGCCGGCGATGACGGCCCGGGCGTAGTCCTCGGCCTGCTTGACCAGCAGGTACTGTTTTTTGGCAGCCATTACAGCTCAGCAAACGGGTTGCCCTGGGGTTTCTTCTGGGCCGGACCCGCGACTTTGGCCCGGTCTGCCGGGGTCATGCCCATCTTCCCGAGCAGTGCCTCGAGCCGCACCAGCTTTGCCGCCGGAAATTCCAATGGTTCGAGCCGGAATTGCGCCAGAAGGATGCAGCAAATCTCAAGGCTGAACCGGTCAGACTCAGTGATCACCCCTTTGGGTGCGGCCTTCACGATGTCCTTCCAGATAGCCTTCTGGACTTCGGTGAGATGCTCCGGCGGGGCCTTCAGTTTCCCGGAAACCTCCGGGTCCTGGCGGGCGCGCTGGGGATCTTTCTTGAACGCGCCTTTCATTTCCAGGACGTTGGTCGGGGTTCTTGGCCGGGCCATTTCAAAACCTTGATTTTGCGGATGTAAAAATTTGCGTTAGGCACGCGGTCGAGCCTTTTAAGGCTGTAGAGTTTCGACCCGCCCCCCTATCGCTCGCGTCTGTTGCCAAATCCACCATCCTCACGCGCTGTCTTTGCCGAGTGGCATGACCGGCAGAGCGCCTGCCAGTTGGATTGCGACCAGAACAGTTTCGGATCGCCACGGTGAGGCACGATATGGTCAACGTCCGTCGCGGCCGTGGTCCTGCCCTGTCTGTCGCACTCCGTACACAGCGGGTGATAAGACAGGAAGGTCAGCCGGGCCTTCTTCCACTTGTTGCCATAGCCGCGCTTGGCGCTACTGCCACGCTCCCGATCCTTCACCGGGTCGCGTTGCTTTGCCAGGTGTTGGTGCCGGTCGCAGTAGCGCTGGCCTCGCACCAGCTCACTGCATTGAGGGGCGCAGCAGGGCTTGAGAGGACGGGCAGGCACTCAGCCCTTACCCTTGAGTATGCTGCGCTTATCAACACTGCGGGCAGTGGCATAGCCCACATAGCCCACGCCGAACAGCGTCCATAGTGAGTCTGGGATCGCTGCCAGCCAGGCCTTCATACCCTCGGCAATACTGACGGCAGCCTCTGGGTTTACCGCATGCAGGATGCCCATGGGGATGGACGCGAGAATCATCAGGTAGATCACATACATGAACGAGGGGCGGGCGCGGCTGGTCCATGGGTCTGAGCTGTTGGCCTCGGCGAGGATCGCGCTCATCCGCGTCTCAAGCTCCTTGAGTTCTCCTCGCTGTTGGAGGGTGACCAGTTCGGCCTTGGCCTTGGCCGCTTGCTCTGGATCCGGGAACACCCGATCAATGAGCTTGCCGCCGATATCCAGCAGGCCGTCGATTACAGGGATGGTCAGGCTCATCAGTTGCTCCGCTTGTTGTCCAGCATGCTTTCGATCAGGCGATCCAGCTTTGAGTTTATCCGCTGCAGGTCGGCCTTCAGTTCGTCAAACTTACGATTTGTGCGGTCGCGCTCCAGAACATTCTGGGCTTGCAGGTGCTTAACGTTGAGCTCCAGGTTGCTGATGCGCGTATCCTGTTGGGCGAAGAACCACAGTGCCGCCAGCAATGCGGTCAACGTCGTCATGATATGGCCAATGCTGATCGACTTACTGATGTGCCAGTGGCGCCGGTCGTATTCCATCTGATCCACTACTGCACCTCGCCAGTCCGCATGATTTCCGACAGCTCAACGGCTCTCACGCCAACTTGGCGGGCCCATTTCGATTGCATCATTTCCTCTGATGCAGATTCCCAGTCCCGACGACCAACAGCCGCCCACATGTTCCGGAACTGCATCAGGCCGTGAAACCCAAGATTGAACGCCATATTTGCAATCACGGCCTGGCGCACCGGGTCCAGCTCGTTGTACTCGTCCACGGTTTCCAGCTGGCGCTCAACCTGGTCGATATCGTTGTCGAGCATGAAGTCAGCCTCATCGTGACTGATACCCACGTCTTCCAAGTTCCGGCCGTAGCCGATGGTCAGCTTGCCCACAGTGTCGCGATAGGGCTTCAGGCGGAGGCCTTCGTGGCGCTCCAGCTGTGATCTGAGAAGTTGGCGATTCATAGGCATAAAAAAGCCCGCTCAGTGGCGGGCGAATAGTCATGGTTGGTTGAGGCTGGTGAACTGCAAAGAGGGCGCCAATCTCACCGAGCGGCTATGGATATGCCCGAGCAGGCCGCACGTCGTATCTGATTCGGGCACAAAAAAACCGCCAGCTCCGAGGGGAGGGCGGTTTCGTTTGAGGTCAGTTTGACCAGCTACCAAATAGTGTATCTGTTGGACCCCTGAAGTCAACATTTAGTGTCAGGCGGCTGCAGATTCCCGAAATCCAAGCATCCACTCAAGCTGGCCATAGCCCTTGGTCACCCTCCGCTGGAACACCTTCACGGAGCAACCCAGCAGCTGCGCACACGCGGAGTCGTTCCAGTGGATCTCATAGCGCTTCTCGGTGAACGGATCAATGGCCACCTTGGTACGCCCACGATAGAAGCGATCGACACAGAGGGCGTCTACCTGCTTTGGTGCCCTGCTGGCCATTCGGCTCAAACGATCGTAGGCCCGGGCAAACTCCTCAGGCATCTGGCGGAGCCGGATCTTCTCCAGTTTGTCCGCCAGCATGCAGAATCCATTGAACCCTGATCCAGAGGGCGGCTTGCCCTCAAACTCAGCCCACATGCCCATGATGCTACGGCCCTGGTGTGCCAGCTGGTCGATGGTATCCAGCCCTTGCAGGTAGGCAATGAAGCGGTCTACTTCCCGCTGGGCTGCCTCCCGGGCCCGGCGCTGGTAAGGCGTCTTGCGGTTTTGCTCGGCCATCAAGCAGCTCCTTTAATCGAGAAAACGTCTTCCTGGAAGAGAACCCGCCAGGTGCGGATCTGGGCACGGCGGAAGTACCAGTCTTTGTGCTCCAGCTCCATGGGTGGCCACTTCATTCGGCCATCGATCACGCTATGGCATGAATCGCAGGCAAAGCAGGCGGACAGATCGTCACTCTTTCGGGCGATGCCGTGGCTCTCGTCCGGGAGGTGAGCCAGAACGGTTGTCGACCAGTCCCCGTTGCACACGCCAACTATCTGCAAGGTGCAGGGCTGATTCCGGGCTGCGTCCCTGATCTTCTTGGAGTGTATCGGTGTCGTCTTCTGCAGCATCTCAGTCCCCGTGGTATCTGGATCCGCCAGCGCCGTAGCCCCGGCCGTTGCTCTCCGCCCTCATGGCCGCCATCTGCCTCCTGACTTCCACCAGCTCCTGGTTACGTTCCGTCAGCCGGATTCTGAGCTGAATCACCAGGTCTTCCTTTGTGAGGCTTTCACCGGTTTCCTTGCAGACAACACCCGATGCCTCGCAGCGATCGCAGGGCATCTGGTAGAACATCGGCTTGATGAAGCCGGCGCCATGGCATTGCGGGCAGGGCTTGAGCGGGCGCTTCTCCTGGTTGAACGCCGGGCCACTTCTCTTTTTCACCTGGCCTCCCTCACTGCTTTGATCCGGTCCGCCAGCCATTTATCCCAGCGTGGATCCGTTATTGGCACCAATGGGGCCTCACACGTCCCAAGAGGACATCCTTTACAGCCTGGGTGGGCCTGGCAGTGGGCGATGACATCATCAGGGATAATCAAGCCGCACCTCGTTTTTCCCGTGAGCTTCCATCCCAGCCCGCCAGCTCCAGCTCGAGATCGAGGGCTTCGGTGCTGATTCCGTAGTGGCGGGTGAGAAACGCCTTGGTGAGCCTGGGCAACTGAACATCAATGCGGGCCTTTTCAGCCGCACACTGCCGGATCAGCTCCTGGTCATCCTGATCGAGAGCGGAAACCGGCATGTGCTCCCGGACCTTCTTGATGGTCGTTACATGGCAGGCAAACTTCCCGGCAAGGCACTTGTCCGACAGCTCGGCAGACTCAGCCCGAAGGCTGGCGCCGTGCATGTAGTCCTTGGCAGCCTGCCTCGCCCTCGTTTTTGAAAAACGGCTTATGCTCACGCAACACCCCCAAGGCGCTTTACCTGGTTGTCGATCGCTGATTCAAGATACTCCTGAGTCCCTTGCTGGCGGATCTTGGCAACGCCCTGGTCACCGCCGCCCTGGTAAACCAGCCGGGCCCGCTCCGGATCGCCAATCATTACCGGCTCATTCTTTGATCTGCCCCGCATGAACGAATCGTGCTGGCTGTTCTCGTGCTCACAGGTGCCGATCAGTTTCCGTGGGAAGGTCTCCGGGGGCTGGACGGTGAAGCCCTGGTAAAGCTTCAGAAAGTTGTTCCGGAGAAACGGGTATTCCTTCTCGTCGGTCATGGAGATCTTCTGCCAGCCACCCAGGCGGTCGATCGCTGCGTGAATCTTGGGATCATCGAAGACCACGGTGCGGTAGTTGCCGACACAGCGGATGGCCCGATCGACTTTTGCCCAGGCCTCGCCACTGGTGGTCTGGCTGCTGCCCTGGATCAGGCGGACGATGTCTGCCGGCTTCGGTGGGTACTGACCGGTATCCGGGTTGGTTAGGTGCCGGCAAAGCGCCCGCTCGATATCCTGAAGCGGGAAAGAGATCAGTGCCTGGAACACCATGTACACAACCCGCGGCTCCGGTTTCCTGCCATAGACCTCGTGAGCCTCACTCCAGATCTGGTCGAATGCTTCCATGTCATTGGTGTTCATAGGTCACCCCCGATTGGCCTGAGTTTCTCTGCTCGTGAATTCTCTGAAGTGCGGCATTGCGATCGTCCCGGGATTCCGCTGCCGGCTTTCGGCGCTCAGTTTTCCGCTGCAGGACGAGCTGGGACCACTTATCCCGAAGCTTGTCGGGGCTCTGGATGTTGGCAGCCCAGAAATCGTGCTGGCGGCACCAGTTGTAGAGCACCCGGATATGCCGGGGATCGCGGTTGTCCTGTTCCCGCATCAGCCGGATGGTGTTAGCCCAGCGGGAGAAGTTGGGCTGGCGAGGCTTGTCCTGCCCCAGCTGCTCCGCCAGCCGATCCCACATCCACACGGCCAGGTCCAGGTCGTCCTGGTTGCCCCAGAAGCGGCCGTTCTGAATCGCGGCGTCTGGCCGGTTAGGTTCCGGGTCGGGTTCGGGGTTGGTTTCGCCGGAAGGGGGCGAGGAGTCGTCCGGCCGGTCAGGTCCGGACGTTCTCTCTGCCGTAATCTCTGGAGTAGTCTCTGTAGTAATCTCTGTAATAGTTTGCTCGATCAAAGCAGACTTGTTTGCCTTGGGTAGACACTCTTGTTTGTCTACCGTAGACATACTGGGCTGCTCTACCCTAGACATACTCAGTTTGTCTTGTGTAGACATACTGGATTGCGACGTGCCGCCCTTTCTCACGTTGCAGGCCACGTGGGCAGGCTGAATGTTGTCTTCGGTATGGTCGCCACCTTCCGCCAGTGGCTTCTTGTGGTCGAAGCAAAGCGCCTTTCCGTGTTGGCCCGGGCCGTACACAATCGGCTTCTGGCAGCATCCGCACACCATGCCGTCGCGCTTCAGTACGGCGCTGTAATCGACGTACTCGGCCTTCGCGCCCAGCTTCTTCGCACGCATCAGGCCGGTCTTCGAGAGGCCGTTCAGAGTGGACCTGTAGGTTTCCAGTGCGTCCTCAAGCTCCAGGGCCTGCGGCGATCCGAGCAGGGCCTTCTCCAGCGCTTGTTCGTTGACACGGAAGTACATCTTAGCCGGGACACCTCGGCGCTTCTCCTCAAGCACGCCAATGGACTTCAGCGCTTTCCGCGCCCGTTCCTGCTCCCGGCGGTTCATGCCGGTCTCTTCCTCCCAGTCCTGCTGGGACTTGTAGAACCAGCCATCTTCATCGGTGACACGTTTGGCCCAGTAGATGCATTGAGACAACATCAGGGCGCCGGCAATGCCCACGCCGAGATCCACGAACGCACGCTGGAAGGCTATCGGCCGGGCCATCAGTTCGATAATGCTCATGCAGCCCCCTGCATGGCTTTGTCGTGGGTGAACTGCCCGTTCCAGGTCTGTTTCATTGGCAGCTCTCCCGCCAGGTAAAATTTGTGCATTTGAATGGCGCCCTTGCGCAGCAGTACGGGAGTGCAGCAAACAACAACCTGTCCGCTATTGCGTTGGATGTTGCTCTGGCGCTCTGTGAGGTAGCGATCGCGAGCGTAGGAGCTGACACGCCAGCCTCCACCAAAGTCTTGGTACAGCCATTTGCGGTTGGCCAGAGCCTGGTTGGCCTTCTGGCAGTTCACACCGTTCAGGCGCTTGGCGAACTCCGTGGGCGTCATGCCGTCCACGAACAGGTTCTGCAGCGACTCGATCTGTGCGGCTTGCTTCTGATTCTCAATCTGAAGGGTTTGGCTCTTCTCCACCTCATCGGCCCAGGCCCGGGCCGCTATCGCGGGATTGCTGAAGTCAGGCAGATTCAAGGCTTGCGCTTCCAGTTCCTGCCACCGATCGACAAGCCGGGCGGTGAACTCGGGCGACAGCTGAGCCACAATCACATAGCTGTCACGCTTGCTGACGTGGTAGACCACCCCCGGACGCCCTGTGTCGGACTTTTCCCCCACTGGGGTAAAACTCACAAGGCCTCGCTGTGATAGCCTTTCAATGGATTGCTTTACTTTGTCGTGCCGGGACTCCACAACCTGAGCAATTTCCCGGCTGCTCATGGTGAGATGGCCATCGTTGATTGTGGTCGCAAGTTGATTCATAATTCCTCCTATCTCGTCCGCAATACCCCGGTAGGCCTGCCAGCCCATGACCCGGGGTTTTGTTTTTTAGGCCTCTGGCCCTTTCCCCGTAACCACCACCCGAATCTCTCCGCCCGGCCTAACGATTTCGTCGCGTTTCAGGAATGGATGTGTCCGGAAGTGGCAGTCATCGATCTTCAGTGCGTCCGCCAGCCCATCACGGCCAGACTTGAACGCTGCAATAATGTTGTCGTCATCCCGGGCCCGGCGGTTGGGCGGATAGAAGTCCAGGAACACATGAATCTCTCCGCCGGCGCCAACCAGATCACGCAGGGGCTGTAGATCCCACTTTCCAGCCTGGATGGTTTCCAGGGAGATCATCTTGCAGGTGTACCGATAGACTTCTGCGGCCCGGGCCTTCTTCGCCCAATGACCTCTTGAGTTCGGGCTCAGGGCCTTGTGCGGCCAGGGAAGGATGATTTCGAGTTTTTCTGGCATTGCCTGCTCCGACTGCGTAATTCAAAAACTGTCTTAACGTGACATGTCACGTTTTCTCGTAGTGACTCCGGACACTCCGCCAGCCTGGCCTTTCTCTCTTCCCGATCGGCGCCGGCGGCGACGTATGCATTCCACTCGCCGAGAGACTTAAATCGGTGTGAGCTCATTGCCCTTCACAAGGAAGTCCAGGGTCTCGCCATTTTCATCGGCTGGGTGGATGTAGAAGTGGACTCCGTCCTCTCGCTCCTGGCCGATATCGACAACGAAAGTGAGCGGCACCTCTACTTCCCGCTTGCTCACGCCGTTGATGCCCTTTTTCTTCGTTCTCAGCAGCTCTTCCAGTGTCATTTTCGAAAACCTTTGTTTGGTGGTAGCAGGCGAGGGAGTCGAACCCTCCGATATCCGGGTTATGAGCCCAGCGAGACACCGTTTCTCCATGCCTGCATAGCTGGCGGGTTATCCGGTACCACCGCCGTATGCCTTTTGAAGGGAGGCAGCCCAGACCCCCTACCGGTGGGAGCCACAAGTTCGCAATGTCATTGCGGTTTATGCGTCGGCCGGGAAACTCCCAACCCTTTACGCATCCCGAACGTGTAAGAAATCCTTACAAGTTGGGGATACGGACTCCTTGCGGGAGTCAGTCGGACTGATCAGCGAGGGCGGTGGTCGTGGGAACCTTTGCCTCAGTCTGCTGGCGTTCTATCGCCGGGACCCTGTCCCCGGCTGCAATGTCGGCACCTCGGCGATCCTCTGCCTGGCCAGCTTTACCGGCTGCTTCTGATAGCGCTGCAGCTCGCGCTTCACTCAAACCCTGTACAGATATACACCCGCAGTCAGACGGGTATCCCGCCAGCCCGTAAGTGGTTCAATGGAAACCATCAGGCGGCATCCTCCGGGCCGTGATCGACAGGAGAGTCTGGCCCCCGGCGCTCGTGATCGCGTCGTTCTCCGTCTCGGCGTTCAGCGGCCCGGCGCTCAGCCCTCCGGCGGTCCCAAAAGTCAGCAGACAGCTCGATTGGAATGCCGTCTGTTTGGTTTGGGTAGATGTCCGGACGAAGTTCGTGGGGGGTGATTTGCCAGTCGGTGGCTTCGCAAACCGAAAGAACTTTTTCGGCGGAGACCTTCCGATGCCCCGAAAGCCATTGATAGATCAGCCCCTGAGTAACCTTCAGGTGCTCAGCAAGCTGCCGTTGAGTGACCCGGTTGCGGGCCATGTATGCGCGTAGTGTCTTCATGATCTGAGATATTAGTGATGCTATTACCAGAGATCAATAGTATTGCTATTTGTGCGAGGTAATAGTTTTGCTATTCAATGCCGTAATGGAGACCAAGCGGAACTTGTCCGAAGAACAAATTGCCGATTCCAAGAGGCTTAAGCGCCTATGGGAGCTCGAATTTAAAGGGAAAATCTCACAAGAAGAGGTTGCATATCGCTGTGGCTGGAAAACTCAGGGTGCGTTCAATCAATATCTGAACGGGAAGATCCCGATTGGGCTCCCAGCTCTGCTTAAAATATCTCGCGCATTAGACGTAAGCCCCTCCGATATCTCGCCCAGGTTGGCTGCAGAGCTTTCGAAACACGGAATTGCCGACTTTGAATTTACTGGCCAACCCTACGCACCTGGTTCTGATAATCCGCCAGCAAATGTGCCGCCGGAATTTTCCGCGCTTTTATCAAAGGCCACCCTCAGGTCGTACAAGCAGCTGATGCAGATCGCCGAAGCGGCCGCGGATGGGCGGCTGACTGATGCCGACATTAATCTACTCACACAGATCGCCAATAGGATCGCAGCAAAGGAGTAAGGCTATGCAGCCTATTGGGTTTGCGACCCTGTATACCGAGCCACGCCGCCTTGAAGGGCTGGATAATGTTTCAGAGGTATGGGTTGCCGACGCCCTTACACATGAGGGTGACCGGCGCCTGTACGTCAAGAAAACCACCAAAGAGGAGATCTTGGCCGAATGCCTGGCGTCCCTGCTGGCGACAGAGCTGGGGTTGCCGGTGAGTAGGGCGTATATCGTTCGCGACCCGGGCGATCTGCTTGGCGGAGGTTATTTCTCAGGGAGCGAGGACGCTGGCGCACCCTCCATCAAGCAGTGGCTTAATCGCCACGACCCCGTTGTCGTCCAGATGCTGTCGAGCTGGGACAAGCTTCATGAGGTGGCATTGTTTGACGAGTGGATAGCCAACCCGGACAGGCATGGCGGCAATCTTCTGTGGGGTGGAGAGGATAACTGGGTGCTGATCGACCATGCGCTATCCCTGTGGTCGACGCTCAAAGAGCCGAAGGCGGACCTTCCGTGCGAAAATATTCTCGCTGGCTGCATAAGAGACTGGGAGGGCGACCTGGGCCCGGCACGAATGCATAGAAATAGTGGTCCATTCGCGGCCAGGTGCCGGCAAATTGACCCGGAAGAGATCCAGATTGCTTCGCAAAGTGAATATATTGGGATGTATGAACGGTGCCGGGATACGCTATCATCATTGGAAACGCGACTTTCCAAGATGCCGGCACTGCTTGCCAGGCACGGTAACCAACTGGGTCTTCTGCCATGACTGCCAAAAGCTCTCCATTCCCAGAGCTTCCACAATACCAGGCCGAGGGTATGGCCGTATTCATGGAGCCCATAGCCGGTTCAGGGGAACGGCTGTGCGTCGCGGTAGCAGCGCAAGGGGCTGACCGGGCTTATAAAGTGGTGCCCGTTATTCGGGAATCGACAGCCAAGTGCATGCTGGGCCACGCGGGACCGGGCTTTCTGGAAATGATTAACTTGGTCGTCAACAGTCTGGAGCACCACCTGAAAACCGGAGCGGTGCTGGGCACCTGGCAACCACCTATGACCGGAGTTTATCCCGGCGAAGCCAGATCCGGGCGGGTTGAAGACCTGACCATGATGCTTCGAACAACTGCGAGGAACAGCGCCTTTCTCAGTCGTATGGCCGATTTCACTGCCGATGACGATGTGGAGGTGACCGTATCGGATCGATGGCTCACCCAGGTGAAAGAGGCGATGGCTCAGGAGCACCCGGAACTGGTGCGCAATTTCAGCCGCAAACTGCAGCTCTACACCGGCGGATCTCCCACAACGTTTGACTATGTGGGTGGAAACTACGTGGCGCAGCTTTCCAGAATCGTGCCAGGCAATGGACTGTCCACCTATAACCGAACCGCCAAGTCAAAGATGTGGGAGTTGATCTCCCTGAGGGATAAGGGCCATACCGGACTGTTTCAGATCGAAAACTTCGAGCTGATCCTGTATCGACCGGGCAAGAACGACCCCAGCTTCAGCGAGAGCGACATCAACCGGGTTTACGAAGTGTTCCACGAGCTCGTGGAAGAGGCAGATCAGCAGGAGCTGAGGGTGCACGGAGTGCAGAGCCCGGAAGGCGCCGTGCGACACATCCTCAATGGTGAAGCCGCCTAGTCAGGCGCCCAGCTCCCGCTGTGCAGACATCGCCAGAAAGGCCGACCGGCTCATGTGCCGGCTCTTTGCTTCGTCATCAATCCGGCGCAACAACCCCTCCGGCAGGCTGACGTTCAGCCGAACTGATTTAGTTTTCAGCTTGCCGGTGTCGATATCTACCATCATCCAGATTCCGCCCTGGTAGTCCGGATTGCTTATCAGCTTTTCCAGCGGGGTCGCTGAGGGCACCACCATGTCCTCATCCTCGCAGTACAGCTCTACCGCCTCCTGGATGTTGCCCGCCAGCTCGTCCCAGCCGTCCGCCGCAGAGAAGCAGCCGGGGAAGTCCGGCACTTCCGCGCCATGGGCGTGGTTGTCGTCGCCTGTATGTACATAAACCGGGAACAGCATGCTATCCCAGCCGCTCAATGTCTGACTGGCTGTGCTCCCGCACGTACTCCCGCAGAGCTCTGTCCATCCGCGACTGCCAGCCCTTGCCCGTGGCCCGGAAGGTCTCCACGACCTCCGGCGACAGGCGGATTGTGATTCGCTCCTTAGTGATCTCGGCCTTGGGTCTCCCCATAGGGCGCAGCCGCTTGAACTCTTCGTCTGTTAGCTCGTAGGTGTCCGGATCGGCGGCAATGCCGGCGTTGATTTCGGCCTCTTCTTCGTCGGTTGGCCAGATAATGTCTCGTTTAAGCTTCGGCATAGCGTTTCATCTCCCGCGTATTGGCCTTGCGAAGGCTGATAACCCTGCGGGCATCGGCCCTGTCGGTATACACCACGCAGTAAAGCCGTAACCCGATGTAGGCAAAGCCCACCATTCGCTCCTCCCCGTAGTGCTTCCGTTCATCCGGGAACGCCCACAGCGTGTCCCATTCCATGTTTTCGGCCTCGGATAGGGCCACGCCGTGCTTTTCACGGTTGGCGGCATCCTTGGCGGGGTCGAAGTCAATGTTCATGAGCTTATTGTGCATACAGAAAGTGAAGGCGGCAAGCAGTTTCCGGAGGGTCGGCGCTACCATTTTGCTGGCGTCAGCAAAAAGGTTTGAAAAAATAATAGCGCTACTATTGAATATTAATAATAGCGTTGCTATTGTTTGGCCATAACGTTGATCAGGGAGACAACATCATGGGCAGAAGACAAAAACCAACCTACCCCCGAATGGAAGTGGAGCTGGCGGACACCACGCTGCTGCCACCGCGCCGCGCTGAAGTTTTGAAGCTGGCGGCCCGAGGCATGAGCAGCAAGGCGATTGCCAGGGAGCTGGGCATTTCCCCGGCCACTGTTGAGTGGCACCTGGACGAGGCCAAGGACCAGTTTCACGCCTTGACGCGGCTGGATCTGATTTCCCAGGGCTGGATGCAGGGGCTTTTCCGGGCCCGGATGCTTGCATGGGCTCTCATGGCCTTCTCAACACTTCCCGCACTGCGCAGCAGGCCCACACCGATGACCGGCACACGGCCGCCAGCTGTGCGCAATGTGATTGGCCGTAACGCAATCCGTGAAAACCGCGCTTAACCAGGAGAACAACCATGGCAACTCTCACCATCGAACTGCCGGAGCAGGTAACCCAGGGCCAGATGATGCAGGCGCTGGAGTCCATTGGCTGCGAGCTCAGGCTTGCCCGGGATGGGCGCAACTACACGGCGGTTCCCAAGGAACGAGCCGTGCGGCGGTCATCGCTGAGCCAGATGAAGCGACAGTCGACCATCTTCCGGAAGCAGTACGACAAGGTTGATAGCGGCGGCTACGTGATCTTTTTCAAAGGCAAGGCCGTTGCCTGGTGGCGGTGGCTGGATCATCCCAGTGGCTGGGAGCCTGGCTGCATCGCACTGGACGACACCGGCAAGCAATGGGTGGCTACCGGCGGTAACGCCTATGAAGGCGCCATGCGCTGGGAGGTTTTAGTTGGCGAGACCCAGTCCAACGTTGCCCGGATGCCGACCCGTATCCGTGAAATTCCCCAGCCGGGCCCAGGCGCGGCATAACTCGAGGAGGTACAGATGCTGATATTGACGCGAAGGCCCGGCGAAGCCCTGGTTATGGAGACGGAATCAGGCGAGACCATCAAGGTTGTGGTCATCGATAACCGCGGGGCTCAGGTGCGTATGGGCGTGATCGCCAGCCAGAAAGTCTCTGTCGATCGCGAGGAAATCCACCTGCGCAAGAGACGGGAGAAGGCTCATGCCTGAGCTGGCAGTAAAGCAAAAGTACGCACCTGAGCTGTACCAGGTGCTCAAGGATCTAACCGGCCTGGCAAAGATGGGGGCCGCGCCGCTGAACACCTACCAAGCGGCAGTCAGGAATTCTGACGAGCTCCTGAAGCAGATCGAACGTGAATCCACGGAGCGAGAGCTCCTCGAGCAGATTGAAAACGAAACCAGGGAGGAATGACCCCGTGAAAAACAAACTGTCTGATTTAAATGATCACCTCTTTGCCCAGCTCGAACGCCTGAGTGACGAAGACCTGAAGGGCCAGCTTCTGGAGGAAGAGATCGAGCGGAGCAAGGCGATCACCGGCGTCAGCAAAGAGGTGGTTTCCAACGCGAGGCTTGTCCTGGATGCCGAGAAGTACAAGCGTGAGCACGGCATGACCACCGGCCCGAAGATGCTGGAGTGAACCATGGCGGCCTGGAATGAGCAACGGGATTACTGGCTGCGATCGCTGTACCCGGAGACCAATAACAGGACGATCGCCAAGGTGATGGGCTGCTCCTACAGCGCCATCAAGAATCGGGCGCAGACGTTGGGGCTGAAAAAGTCTCCGGCATATCTGGAGCGAGAGAGGCCAGGGTGCTTTCGGCCAGGACAAACAAGCTGGAACAAGGGCGTCAGCTATCAGCCAGGCGGGCGTGTTGCTGAGAATCAGTTCAGGCCCGGGCACAAGCCGCAAACGACCGTGCCGGTTGGTACCGAGACGGTCGACAAGGATGGCTACCTGAAGCGAAAGGTTCGTGATGATGCGCCGCCAGGGATGAGCCGCAAGAACTGGAAGTTCGTGCACGTCATGAAGTGGGAGGAATACCACGGCCGGCCGGTACCGCTAAAGCACATTGTGCGGTTGAAGGATGGTGATAAGCAGAACTTCTCTCCGGACAATCTGGTGCTGGTGAGCATGGCGGAGAACGCGATCCTGAATAAGTTCTTCGCCATGGAGAACCCGCCAGAGGGGAGCTTCGATGTTCTCCACAACCTGGCCAGGATCAAGCTGGCAGCGAACAAACGGAAACGGGAGCTGACATGTTGATTGCAAGCTATGAGCAGTGGCGCGAGGCGAAAAAGCAGGTCCTCGAGGAGGAGAACCCTGCTGTTCCCTGTGAGGAGTGCGATGGATTTGGCCACTTCTACTCCGTGTGCCCCTGCTGCGACAGCGAGCTGGATAAAGACTGCGAGGTCTGCAAGGGCGCTGGCGAGGTTTACTACCTGGATTCACCGAAGCCGCTCACGGGCGGGCAGCTGATTAACCGCAAGGCTTACTTCCAGGAAGTGATCGCAGACCTCAAGAAATGGAGCGCCTACACCAAACAGGATTTTCTACATGTGGCCGGCCGGTTCGTTGATGAATTTCGAAGAGGTTGGGTGCACTGATGGACGGAACTACAGCCAGAACCATCCTCAGCCTGAACGACCAGCGGGACAAGGCAGAAGCCAGCAAGCGGGAAGCGCTCCTGGAACTGGCCGAGATGAAGAACGAACTGCGGATTCTCCGGCACATGAAGCGGGAAATCCTGGTCTGCCTGCTCGATCGCCGGATGCCGATGCACAAGCGCCCGGACTCTGCAGAGAGTTGCCGCCATACCGTGAGCCGGATAGCGAGGATTGTACGCCGTGCACACGCAGGTAACTGATCTGAGCCACGAGGATCGCGCTGAGGCGATTATCGAACTCATCGAGAGTACCGGCCTGGCCTATGCCCATTCAAGCGGCTGTGTGGTGCTGAAGGACGGGACATGGCTCCAGCCTGAGCAGTGGCAAGTGTGGGTGGAGCATCTGAAGAATGAGGAGAGGGAAGCATGCTGACGGAAGCACAGAAGAAAAGGGTGGCCATGATTATTGGTTCTTCCGCCCATGATTGCGAGGTGTCCATGGTGTTGAACGCCGGAAGCAGCCCGGTCCGCACACTTACTGAAGTTGCCGAGACGCTGCACTACATGAACGCCAACGGCATCCAGAAGATCAGCCACAGAAAGGCCCTGATGAAGGCGGGCCGGAAGGCGCTCAACGTGCTGGGGGATATGTAGATGGCCATGACACCAACCGAACGTAAACGCCGCCAGCGTGAGCGGAACAAGTTCCTGGACATGAAGCTTTTCACGATGGAGTTGGCCGCCAACGAACGGGCGGCGATCGAGGAGGCGGCCCGGCTTCGGGAGTTCGACGACCAGACCGAGTACATCCTGGCACTGGTTTACAAAGATCGTGACATGTCACGAAAAGAAAATGTGTGCAGCTATCCCGACTGTAACTGCCCGTTCGATATGGGTCCGGATGGTAAGTGCCTGCGCGGAAAGCCACGTGAACATGAGGTGGAAAGTGAGTGATTTCGAGGAAGTGTATAACCCAGATGCACCAAAGGCGTCAGCGGAATTCGATGCATGGTGGAAGAAGGATGGCGACGACGCACTCATGAACCGCACCAGCGGGGCCAACTTTCGGTATGTGTACTGGATGGCGCACAAGGCCTATGACGCCGGGAAAGAAGCTGCACGGGCAGAGATGGCCAGTGAGGCAAAGCTACCACATGCCGGACTGGAGGTCATGGGCAACATTCAGATCAACGAGGCTGGCGATCTGCACAATTATTACCGGGCCCTGGTGCTGACTTTCAACACCAACGAGGACATCCGCCGGGCCATTGCGGCAGAGCAATGCACCTTCGGGTTCAAGGAGTAGGCCGTGAGCCAGTCACTTATACAGATGCCCCGGGCCTGTGATAGCTGCGAACACTATAAGCCGGTCGGGTGGGACGAGGACAAGCACTGCCCCTTCAAGGCCCGCTACGCCAGCGCACCAAAACCAACACGCACACCCTGGGGCAGGTGCGATCTGCACGGCGCCGAGGTGTTCGCCACCGAGATATGCAACAGCCACGAGCCGGAGCCGTTCGTTCACCTGGTGGACGTGACCAACAGGCCGGAGCCGAGAACTGCAATACAGGAGAGGTTGCTGTGAGCAAACACCACGAATTCCGAGACTTCGTGCTAAACCACGAGTTCGACCAGTTCGCTAAAGACGAGGAAGGCCGAGCAATCTTCCGGCTGTGGCAGGACGAATACGAAGCGCTGCAATCGGCCATGGCTTCAGCCGGCGGCGGCCTGTCCAGCATCGCACAAAAGAAGCTCGAGCAGATGGGCGCTACCGTTCATGGCGTGCTGGTGAAGAACGAGGCAGGAGCTTGGGCAGCGGTCTCTGACCTTGGCCGAGTTACCTGGCTGGAAAGCGATAAAGGTGAAGATCCGCCAGCCGAACATACCTCTGATTACAGCTGCCCAGACTGCGGGGCAAAGATGACTCAGGCGAACCCAGCCGATCCATATTGCGATGCTTTGTACTGCAACGAGTGCGGATTCAATGAGCCAGCGGACTCAGAGGATGGTGCCGACATTGATGGCGGTACCAAGCCTGTTCCGGAGAGGGACATTGACCCGCTGTTTGAGGGGCCTGATGTACCTATTGGAGATGCTCTCGGAGCAATGGAGGAAGAACGGCGCCTCAATGATGAGCATCTTAAAGACGATCCCAAGCCTCCAGAAACTGAGCCTAAATCCGATCCTCTGCCATGCCCGTTCTGCGGTTCCTCTGATGTTGGCGGTGCTGGGGGCACTGTTGGCTGTTATCGATGCCCTGCTGAGATTGCAGTTCAAAACGCAAATACAGCCTATGCCGTCGAGCTTTGGAACAATCGAGCACAATCAGCCAAAGGCGCTGAGGTGGCTTCTGGGGGAGAAGTTGAAGCTTTGAGAGGTCAGCTCGAATCAGCCGAGGCAATGGTTGCAGTCCAATCTGACGTTCTGGAAAACATTGCCGTGGCCCTGAAGGATGCGGGCAATTTGAGCAAGGAAATGTACGAGCTCATAACGAAAGGCATCGGAGCCGACCCCGACCCATTTATTTTGCGGAAGCAGGCAGAGGCAGTTGAGGCGATAAAGCCAACTTCTGAAATGAAAGCTGAAATGCTGGGCAGCTTTAAATTCACAGAGGAAATGACTTGCAGCGCTTGCTACTTCGACGAGCCGGACAATGACTGCGAGGTTTGCGGGGGCGACGTCACCTACGCTCAGGACTTCCAGATCCCCTGGACTTCTCAGAAACAAATCATAGGCACTGCAGCTGCTCACGTTGCCCAACGACTCCGCCAGCAAGCCGACGAAGCCGACAGGGCGGGGCGTGACCAATGAGCCAAAAAACGTTACTCGATCCGCTGCCCCGCCAGCTGACCGAGCTTCCAGAAGAACGCTGGCCCGTTTACCGGGGCAACAACAAACCGATTCGGGTTCTGGTCAGCAAAAAGTTCATGGTCCAGGTGTTCGCAGAGCGGGGCGGCTATTGCCGGCTGAGTGTGAACCGGGTTAAGCGAAAGGCCGGCGGGAAGTGGAAGGACGGCATTACCTGGGATGAGCTTCAGCAGATCAAGAAGGAATGCGGTTTCGGTTAGTGGCTGGCCCTCGAGGTTTTCCCGGAGGATAGCCGGCTGATCAAAGATGCAAACATGCGGCACTTGTGGCTTCCGCCAGTGCGGCCTGAATTTGCCTGGTAGGAGATAGAAATGCTTAAAGCCTACATGATGCACGCTGGCGAACCCATTGATGGAGCGGCTCTCGTTTTCGCCGAATCATTCCGGCAGGCAAAGGTTCTGGCTTTCAACCAGTCTTGCGTCTGCGATGGCTGCGAATACACCGATATTCGCGGGCACCGAATCGGGCGCGACGCCTGGCTAAAAGAACGCGCTGCTGATCAGAAGAAGCTGGCAGCTGGCGAGCCTCACGTTATAGACAGCCCGCCATCCTGCAAAGGCTGCGAACTTTGGTTTGACGAGCTGGAGGAGTCTGGCTACTGCGAGACCTGTGCCGAAGAGCGGGAGGACGCAGCGTGAGCCAGATAGAAATGTTTGCCTCTGAACCGCCAGCACCAACTTTTGAGCATGGGGGCTACATGCCGCCAGCAACTCGGACCTATCGAGCCGAGGAGTTTCTGGCCAAGTACAAAGATCTGCATGGCCTTATCACTCTGGAGGTGCCAACTCTATTCTGGCTGATGGATCGGGTGATAGAGGTACTAAGAGGCGGGACTGTTCATTGGTATGACATGGACAAGGCGATCGGGTTGCCAGTTGATAGGTGCACCCTGTCGCGGCACCTGGACCTGATGGCAAGTCGGGGCCTGATTCATGCGGAGCCGGTCTACTTCGGGAGTTCATCCCCGCACCTGGGGAACTATCGGGGCTTTCAGTATCGCTATTCACTGCCAGAGGGGGTGCCTTCATGACGGAAGTAATGATTCAGCCGCGGATCATTCGGGCAGGCCAGGCCCCGGACTATTGCGGGATGGGGCGGGAAGTTTTTAATAAAGAAATTCGGCCGTATCTCACTGAAATTCCGATAGGCGAGATCGGAAAGGGATTCGATCGCCTTGATTTGGACAGTGCCCTGGACGAGTATATTTCTCGGCGAGGGCGTGCTCCGGCCCAAAAATGGAGTGAAGTAGCATGTCGAAAAGTGGGAACGGTCTCCGCCTCCGTGGCGGGACATGGCACATCGAGAAGCGAATTAACGGACGGAGGATTCGCGAAAGCACTGGAACGAGCGATCGGGTAGAGGCAGAGCAGTACCTCGTCCGAAGGCTCGAGGAAATCCGCCAGGCTTCGGTCTACGGTGTTCGGCCAAGCCGAATCTGGCGGGAGGCAGCTCTCAGGTACGCCCGGGAGTTTGCACACAAACGGAGTATAAAGCGGGACGTGCAGGATCTGAAGGCCCTGGATCCATACATCGGGAAGATGCCCTTGAACCAGGTGCACTCAGGAACGCTGCAACGCTTCATTGAGATGCGCCGGAAAGAGGGGGTGAAGGCTGGCACGGTTAACCGATCGCTGGCCGTGGCCCGGAGGATTCTCAGGCTATGCGCGGAGCTGTGGCGGGACGAATACGGGATGACCTGGCTGGAAACCGCCCCGATGATTCCGGATGTGGACTGGAAGGACAAGCGGGACCCGGCACCGGTGACCTGGGCAGAGCAGGGCAGGCTCTTCCAGGAGCTGCCGGAGCACCTGAAGGATATGGCCGAGTTCGCGGTTCATACCGGGTGCCGGGAAAGCGAGATCTGCGCTCTGAAGTGGGAGTGGGAGGTGTCGTTACCTGGTAAGGGGTTCGGGTTCATCCTGCCCGCCAGCGCCACGAAGAACGGTTGTGACCGGCTGGTGGTCCTGAATGCAACGGCGAGAGCAGTGGTAAACCGCCAGCGAGGGAAGCACGAACACCAGGTGTTTACCTTCAGCAGCCGGCCGGTGGCCTCTATCTTCAATAACGCCTGGAGGAAAGGGCGGAAGAAGGCAGGGCTCACACATGTCCGCGGGCACGATCTCCGGCACACCTTCGGCAGGAGGCTGAGGGCCGCAGGGGTAAATGAAGAAACCCGGGCAGAGCTGCTGGGGCACAAACGCGGATCGGTTACCACACACTACTCGGGGGCGGAGGTCGCTGAACTGGTGAAAGCGGTGGAGCTGATCGCGGAGAAGAGAGGACCGGATTCCGATGGCGTGGCCGTGGTGAAATTCCGGTTTGGGCACAAAATGCCCACAGAGGCAAAAAAAAGGGTCACGACGTGAGTCGCAACCCTTTGTAAATCTTGGTAGCAAGGGGCGGAGTCGAACCGCCGACCCCAGCATTATGAGTGCTGTGCTCTAACCAACTGAGCTACCTTGCCATTTCGCTTTGGGCATCGCCCCGAACGAGGCGCGTATTTTCAGTATTTGGGCCCTTGGTGTCAAGACTTGGTCCCGGATTTTCCTGAAAAATTACACGTTGAAGCGGAAGTGGATAACGTCGCCGTCCTTAACAATATATTCCTTGCCTTCCAGGCGCCATTTACCGGCATCCTTGGCGCCGGCTTCGCCGTTGTACTTGACGAAATCGTCGTAGCTCACCACTTCGGCCCGGATAAAACCACGCTCGAAGTCGGTGTGGATAACGCCCGCAGCCTGAGGCGCTGTGGCGCCGATCTTCACCGTCCAGGCGCGCACTTCTTTCACACCGGCGGTAAAGTAGGTCTGCAGGCCCAGCAGGCTGTAGCCAGCGCGGATTACTCGGTCGAGGCCCGGCTCTTCCATGCCCATTTCTTCCAGGAACATGGACTTTTCATCGTCTTCCAGTTCGGAGATTTCGGCTTCTATCTTGTTGCAGATAGGCACGACAACCGCGTTCTCGGATTCCGCAATCTTTTTCACGGTGTCCAGGTGCGGGTTGTTCTCGAACCCGTCTTCGCTGACGTTGGCAATGTACATAGTGGGCTTGACGGTGAGCAGGCAGAGTTCACGGATCAGAGCCATCCGGTCCTTGTCCAGGTTCATGCTGCGCACGGGTTTGCCTTCGTTCAGCACCGGCAGAAGCTTCTCGAAGATCTCAAGTTGGGCCTTGGCTTCCTTGTCGCCGCTTTTGGCTACGCGCTGAACCCGCTTGATGGCTTTCTCCACGGTTTCCAGATCGGCCAGGGCCAGTTCGGTGTTGATCACCTCGATGTCGGAGGCCGGGTCGACCTTGTTGGCCACGTGAATAACGTTGCCGTCTTCAAAGCAGCGCACTACATGGGCAATGGCGTCGGTCTGGCGGATGTTGGCCAGGAACTGGTTGCCGAGGCCTTCGCCCTTGGAGGCGCCTGCGACCAGACCAGCGATGTCGACGAATTCCATGGTGGTGGGCACCACGCGTTCGGGCTTCACGATCTCGGCCAGTTTGGTCAGACGCGGGTCCGGCATGGCGACAACCCCGGCGTTGGGCTCAATGGTGCAGAACGGGAAGTTCTCCGCACCGATGCCGGATTTGGTGAGCGCGTTGAACAGGGTGGATTTGCCGACGTTGGGAAGGCCGACGATGCCGCAGTTAAATCCCATGGAATGCCTCTGCTGGTACTGGAAATTTTGCCGGATTATACCGGTTTGAAGCTGTGCAAGCGATTCATCGCGGCAGGGAGTTTGCCACTGGCTGCATCGGGCAGCACCCGCATGATTTCATCAATTACCGCGCTCAGCTCTTCGGTTTCCTGTTTGCCCAGGCGGCCGAGAACGTAACCGGTTACCTTGCGGCTGTCACCGGGGTGGCCGATGCCGATGCGCAGTCTCTGGAACTCGTTGGTGCCCAGGTGAGCGATGGTGTCCCGCAGGCCGTTGTGTCCACCGTGCCCGCCGCCTTTCTTGAGTTTGGCGGTACCCGGGGGCAGGTCGAGTTCGTCGTGGGCGACCAGAATCTGTTGGGGCTGAATCTTGAAAAAATCCGCCAGCGCCTTGATGGCCAGGCCGCTGCGATTCATAAACGTGGTGGGATTCAGGAGGTGCAGGTCGAGACCCTGCCATTGTATGCGTGCGTATAGCCCGTGGTACTTCTTTTCGGGGCGGAGCGTCTGGCCCGCGGCGCGGGCCAGAGCTTCGACGAAAAGGGCACCGGCATTGTGGCGGGTATTCTCGTAGTCGGCGCCGGGATTCCCCAGGCCAACCACCATGACAATATCCTGCGCCATTCGCCGCTGCCCTCCTCAGTACAGGAGCAATTACTCCTTGTCTTCGCCTTCTTCACCTTCTTCGCCGTCTTCGGCATCATCAACCTTGGCACCGCGCGGCTTGTGGATAGCCACAACAGGCAGGTCGTGATCTTCGCCCTGAAGCAGAGCGGCAATCTTGACGCCATTCGGCAGTTTCAGGTCGCTCAGGTGAACTACCTGATCCATTTCCACGGTCGCCATGTCCACTTCGATGAACTCTGGCAGGTTCTGCGGCAGACAGATCACTTCCACTTCGGTGATCTGGTGGTTCGCTACGCCGCCCTGGAGCTTGATGGCCGGTGCGCTTTCTTCATTCATGAAGTGCAGCGGAACGTTGACGTGGATCTCGTGGTCCTTGTCGACACGCAGGAAGTCAGCGTGGGTCAGCAGCGGCTTGTACGGGTGACGCTGCAGGTCCTTCAGGATCACGCTTTCTTTCTTGCCGTTCAGCTCAACGGTCAGGACGTGAGAGAAGAACGCTTCGTTTTCCAGGGCCTTTTTCAGCTCGTTGTGCCAGATGGAAATCGCAGTTGCGTCTTTTCCGCCACCATAGATGATGGCCGGAATTTTACGCTCCTCACGACGCAGGCGGCGGCTCGCACCTCTCCCCTGATCGTCGCGAGGAAATGCTTCGATAACAAATTCCTGAGACATGGTATTAACCTCAATCGTCACCTGAACTGCCCGCGACCAGGCGTTGGATCAGGTGATGTTTCTGAAAAGCCGGATGTTTCCGGCTGACTAAAAGAGACGGGAGCCTGTGTAGGCTCCCGACCCGGTAACTGCTTGTTATGCCTGAACAAAAGGGCCGGATGGCCGGTCAGACATTCTCGAACATGGCGCTGATGGATTCTTCGTTGCTTACTCGTCGAATAGACTCCGCAAGCAGGCCCGCCATTTCGAGGACGCGGATTCTATCACAATTCTTCGCTTTGTCACCCAGAGGAATGGTATCGCACACCACAAGTTCGTCCAGTTGTGAGGCGTTGATGTTGTCAATGGCCGGACCGGACAGCACCGGATGGGTGATGTAGGCAACCACCCGGGCGGCACCGTGCTCTTTCAGGGCGTTGGCGGCCTTGCACAGGGTGCCGGCGGTATCAATGATGTCATCCACCAGAATACAGGTCTTGTCTTTGACATCACCGATGATGTGCATTACCTGGGAAACGTTGGCCTTCGGGCGGCGTTTGTCGATGATGGCAAGATCCGCGTCGTCGAGGCGCTTGGCCACGGCGCGGGCGCGAACAACGCCGCCAACATCCGGGGATACCACGATGAAATTCTCGAAACGCTGCTTGAAGATGTCGTCGAGCATCACCGGTGTGGCGTAGATGTTGTCTACCGGGATATCAAAGAAGCCCTGAATCTGGTCGGCGTGCAGGTCGACTGTCAGCACGCGGTCAACACCGATGCTGGAGATCATGTCGGCGACCACTTTGGCGCTGATGGCGACACGGGTTGAGCGGACCCGGCGATCCTGGCGGGCGTATCCATAGTAGGGGATAACGGCAGTGACGCGTGTTGCGGATGCACGGCGAAGTGCGTCGGCCATCACGATCAGTTCCATCAGGTTATCGTTGGTGGGGTAGCAGGTCGGCTGGATGATGAACACATCATGGCCGCGTACGTTCTCGTTGATCTCGACGGTGGTTTCGCCGTCGCTGAAGCGGCCTACAGTGGCCTGGCCCATGGGAATATGCAGTTTCTGGGCGATGGCCCTGGCAAGGTCCGGGTTGGCATTGCCAGCAAAAATCATCAGTTTGGACACGACGGCATCCTTCTCAGTATCGGCGTTTGATTCAGAAGAAGCGGGAGAAAGGTGGCTGGGGTGGCAGGATTCGAACCTGCGCATGACGGGATCAAAACCCGTTGCCTTACCACTTGGCGACACCCCAGTATCGTGCTTTTTTGGCATCATTTCAGCTCAGCTAGCTTTTTGTGTAGAGGTGAGATGTTCACCCCTTTAGCTACGAACCCCGTGACGCCGGAGGGTTTGCTTTCCCAGATGATCCGGGCTGCGGATTCTGTCGGGAAACGTCCAAATATGCAAGCCCCGGTTCCGGTTAATCTTGCAGGTCCGAATTTTGAAAGCCATTCCAGGCTCTGGTTAACCTCAGGATACAGTTTGCGAACTACACCCTCACAGTCGTTTCGGTACCTCGAGGCGTCTCCCTCAAAAGCGGGCGCTATTTTGATTCTCGGGGTGTTCCTTGTCAACCCTTGCTCGGAAAAAATCTTGCCAGTGTTCAGGTTACAGGCAGGCTTGATCACCACGAACCAGTCTTGCGGTGGATTGGCGTTGGTCAGCTTTTCGCCAACCCCTTCACCAAAGGCCGCGTGGCCGCGCACAAATACCGGCACGTCGGCGCCCAGGGTCAGGCCGATACCGGCCAGTTCATCGTTGCTGAGGCCCAGGTTCCAAAGGTGGTTCAGCCCAAGCAGAGTGGTTGCGGCGTTGGAGCTGCCGCCCCCGAGGCCTCCGCCCATGGGCAGTCGCTTGTCGATGGTGATGGTGACCCCAGGCAGCCCTTTGTCGCTGAGTGTCATCAGGGCTTTGGCGGCGCGGATGACCAGGTTGTCGTTATCGGGGACGTTCGGGATGGAGCTGGCAAGTCTTACGCCGGGCTGATCGGGGGTCAGGGTGAAGCTGAGCTCATCGCCGTATTCCAGAAACTGGAACAGGGTCTGCAGCTCGTGGTAGCCGTCTGGCCGGCGGCCGACAATGTGCAGGAACAGATTCAGCTTGGCCGGTGACGGCAGGCTGATGCCGGGACTCACGGCCGCAGCTCCTGCCAGTTGCTCACCACCAGCCGTACCCTTTTGTCGTTTTTCAGGGCCGTGATGCGGGCGGGCAGTGCCGGATAGCTGGCAAGAAACTCGTGCCAGCGGTCGTAGCGAATCTCCCAGCCGTTTTGCCGGATGATCGCCAGGCTGCCCTGTTCATCAAACAGCAGGCGATAATCGCTGCCGGGTGAGGGCAGGCCGCGGATCCACCAGGCCAGATTGTCCAGGGGCAGTTGCCAGCCGGTGGCCGCTTTCACCAGAGACTCCGGGTCGCCGGAGCGGTAGGTCTCCCCGTTGGGCAGGGTCAGCTCGATGAACCCGGGAACGCCTTTGAGCCTGGTGCTGCCCATGCCCAGGAAAGACGAGGACAGTGCCAGATCATAGGCTTCGCCGTCCTGGATCCAGTGGTTGATGATGGCGGTGCCGCTGTCCGATGGCTGGCGGACGGCCAGCTTGCCCGAGAGCGTCCAGTGATCAAGTTGCCCGAGACTGGCCGATCGGGTCGTCCAGTTCTCAGGCGGCTGGTCTGTCATCCCCTCCGGCAGGGGTTCGACCTGAATGCTGGTGCAGGCGCCTAGGGTGGCGAGCATGAGGCATGCAGCCAGGGTCCGCGCAAGTTTCATTACTGCACACCACCGTTCGTCAACCGGTCAATGGTTTCGTTAAGAATTTCATGATCCGGATCCTGGTCCAGGCCTTTCTGCCAGATGATTCGGGCCTGTTCCTCGGCGCCATTCATCCAGAGGGCTTCGCCGTAATGGGCCGCCACTTCCGGGTCCGGATAGGCGGCCCAGGCGCGGGACAGATACTTCAGTGCGGGCTGGATCTGGCCCTCAAGAAACAACACCCAGCCCATGCTGTCGAGAATCGCCGGGTTTTCCGGGTCCAGTGCCAGTGCCCTTTCGATGTAACGGCGGGCTTCCTGGAGCCGGTCGGTTCGGGTGGTCAGAATATAGCCGAGGGCATTCAGCGCGACGGCGTTTTCAGGGTCCTGTTCAATAATCTGCCTGAGGTCCGCTTCGGCCTTGGCCGGATGATCCAGCGTGTCGTAAAGCATGGCCCGGGCATAGCGGATCTCGATATTGTCCGGATGTTCCGCCAGGGCTTCGGTTGCAGTGCTCAGGGCCTCCTGCTGCTGCCCTTCGTCCAGAAGCAGGTTTACCTCCAGCAGCCAGAAGTTTTCCGACTGCCTCGGGTTGGCATCCCGGAGCCTCCGGATTCTGTCAATGGCGTCATCGAGTTGGCCGTTTTCTGCCAGCAGCGAACTGGCACGGGCCAGTGCGGGAAAGTAGTAATTGCCCTCTTCGACGCTCTGGTAGTACCCAATGGCCTGTTCGGTGTTGCCGGCCTGGTCTGCAATGCGGCCCAGGTAATAGTTGGCTTCGCTGGTGTGGTGGCCCCGCTCGGACAGCCGGGTCAGCTCTTCTTTTGCCAGGTCTGTCTGGCCGTTTTCCAGTGCCACCAGCGCGTGGGACAGCCGGAGGCCCGGGATATCCGGGTGCTGCTGTACCAGGCGGCTGAATTCGTCCTGGGCGGCCTGCAGTTCACCTTCGTTAATCAGCATCCGCCCATAGAGGGTGCCCAACTGCCGGTTGTCGGGAAAGCGCCGGGTATTGGCCATGAGGTAGTCGAGGGCGCGGCCTTTTTTGCCGGTCTGGTAAAGCAGGTCGCCCTTGAGAACTATTGCGGGCTGGAAGTTGGGGTTCTCTTCCAGCAGCGGCTCGAGCCGGTCAAGGGCCTGCTCCGGCTGCCCTGTAACCTTGAGCAGCAGGGCGATGCTGTAACCAAGCTCGGGACTGTCGGGGTGGCGTTGGGCCATCTCTTCATATAAAGCCAGCAGTTCCTGCTGCTGCTCCGGAGGCAGGTTGGAGGCCATGGCGGCAAGGCTGTCGAAATCGGCATCGCCCCCTTGCTCCATGATCTGCTCCATGTGATAGATGGCAGTCTTGAGATCGCTGCCCTTTACCGCCTGGATCGCGGAAATCCGGTGCGCCTGCAGGTTGTTGGGGTCGACCTCCAGCCAGAGTTCGGCCAGCTGCCGCTGGGCATTGTCGCCATTCAGGGACTGGGCGATTCGCATGGCGCGTTCGATCACGCCCTGATCCCGGGACTGTTTGGCGGCCTTGAGGTAATTCACCAACGTAATGTCGTAACGGCCCCGCTGGGCGGCGATTTCCGCGGACAGCAGCAGGTACAGTGTTTCCGGCTCGAAGTCGGCGTATTCAATCGGAGTCTGTGTCTCTGGTTTCTTCTCCGTCGTGGCGGCTTCTTTGGGGGCGGGCATTTCGCTGGTGCCGGTGAAGCTGGCGCAGCCTGTCAGTGTCAGGCCAAGCAGGCAGGTAGCCAGAAACGGTACGGATTTGTGCATGCAACTTCCCATGATATGTCGAAAACGCATCAGAAATAACCACGCTCCAGCCCCTTTTCTTGAGGTAGATCGGGTTCCGGCAGCAGCCGAGACCCTATAATGGCATAAGCGCCTGATCTTGCCCAACCCGTCCGCACTTGCCGAAGCCGCAGCGGTTTTGGGTGGCAGCCCGGGCCTCTGGCCGTTAAAATGGCTGGTAATTGCGCGTATTTGCACCGCTCATCGGCAGAAGGTTGTGTAACAACGAAATGGCACTGGTAACGCTGGGAATCAATCATCGCACGGCCCCCGTTGAATTACGGGAGCGGGTGGCGTTCACGCCCGAGCGCATGGCCGAGGCGTTTGCCGAGCTCCGGGCTACGTCCGGTGCCAGTGAGGCGGCCATTCTCTCCACCTGCAACCGTACCGAACTCTATCTGGCGGGCGATGATGACTGCGTCCCCATGGTGCTTCGCTGGCTTGCCGGCTTTCATGACATGGATGTAGCCGAGCTGGAACAGGCCCTTTACCTGCATCGTGACGGTGATGCCGTGCGCCATATGATGCGTGTGGCTGCCGGCCTGGATTCCATGGTGCTTGGCGAGCCGCAGATTCTTGGCCAGCTCAAGGACGCCTACGTGCTGGCCCGGGAGCACGGCGCCAGCGGTGCCTTCCTGTCCCGTTTGTTTGAGCACACCTTTTCAGTGGCAAAGCGGGTGCGCACCCAGACCGCCATTGGTGAGAACCCCGTTTCCGTTGCCTATGCCGCGGTGAGCATGGCGCACCATATTTTTGCCGACATGTCCCGTAACAAGGCATTGCTGATCGGGGCCGGCAAGACCATTGAGCTGGTGGCCCGGCATCTGGCGGACGCCGGCGTGAAAGATTTCCTGGTGGCCAACCGCACCCTGGAGCGGGCCCAGGCACTGGCCGAGTCCCGGGGTGGCAAGGGCATTATTCTTTCCGATATTCCACAACACCTGGCGGATGTCGACATTATTATCTCCTCCACCGCGAGCCCGCTGCCGATTCTTGGCAAGGGCGCCGTTGAGCGTGCCCTGAAGCAGCGCAAGCACCGGCCCTATTTCATGGTGGATATCGCGGTGCCCCGGGATATCGAGCCGGAGGTGGCCTCGCTGGCCGATGTCTACCTGTACACCGTTGATGACCTGCGCCAGGTGATCGAAGAAAACATCCGTTCCCGCGAGGGCGCTGCCCGGGAAGCGGAGAATCTTGTGGTCGCGGGGGTTCAGGATTTCCTGAGCCAGCTGAGAGCTCTGGATGCGGTGTCTACACTCAAACAGTTCCGTCAGCGCGCCGAGCTCCTGCGTGATGCCGAGACCGAAAAAGCCCTGCGCGCCCTGCGCAATGGCGCTGACCCTGAGACAGTGCTGCGTGGCATGGCCCGGGGTCTTACCAACAAACTCCTGCATGAGCCTTCTGTTCAGGTTCGCAAGGCCACCACAGAAGGTCGCACCGAGGTGACAGAGTGGCTGCGTGAGTTGCACCAGCTGGATGCACTGGACGCGGACGCGACGACGACCCCGGAAAAACTATGAAACCTTCGATTCAATCCCGCCTCGAGCAGCTGACAGACCGCTTCGAGGAAGTCAGCGCTTTGCTCAGTGATTCTTCGATTATCTCGCAGCAGGACAAATTCAGGGACCTTTCCCGGGAGTTTGCCGAGATCGAGCCCATTGTTCATTGCTTCCAGGCCTGGCGGGAGTCGCTCGATGATATCGAGGCTGCCCGGGAGTTGGCGAAGGATGGTGATGCCGACATGCGCGATATGGCCAAGGAAGAGATGGAGCTGGCGCAGCAGAAAAACGAGGAGCTGGACGAGGAACTCCAGCGCCTGATGCTGCCAAAAGACCCGAACGACGGCAAGAACGTGTTTCTCGAGATCCGCGCCGGCACCGGTGGCGACGAGGCCGCCATTTTTGCCGGGGATCTGTTCAGGATGTATGCGCGCTACGCCGAGCGCCGCCGCTGGCAGGTTGAGGTGCTGAGCGAGAGCGAAGGTGAGCATGGCGGCTACAAGGAGCTGATTGCCCGGGTGGCCGGTGAAGGCGTCTACGGGGCCTTGAAATTTGAATCCGGCGCCCACCGGGTGCAGCGCGTTCCGGAAACCGAATCCCAGGGTCGTATCCATACCTCGGCCTGCACTGTCGCGGTAATGCCGGAAGCCGATGAAGCCGAGGCCATCGAGATCAACAAGGCGGATCTTCGGGTGGATACCTTCCGGTCTTCGGGGGCCGGCGGCCAGCATGTTAACAAGACGGATTCCGCCATTCGTATTACCCATCTGCCCACCGGCATAGTGGTGGAGTGCCAGGAAGAGCGTTCGCAGCACAAGAACCGGGCCAAGGCCATGAGCCTTCTGGCCTCGAGGTTGCAGAATGCCGAGACCGAGCGGCAGCAGAAATCCATGGCGGAAACCCGCAAGAGCCTGGTTGGCAGCGGGGATCGTTCCGAGCGCATTCGCACCTACAATTTCCCCCAGGGGCGGGTGACTGACCACCGTATCAACCTGACGCTCTACAAGCTCGACGAAGTCATTGCCGGCGATCTCGATGCCGTGGTTGTGCCGCTGCAGCAGGAGCACCAGGCGGAGCTCCTCGCCGCCCTTGCCGATGACCAGTAAACCCTCACTGACTTGTGAGGCCCTTCTGACTGAGGCCTCTGCCCGCATTGGCAGCGATTCTCCGAGACTGGACGCCGAGCTGCTGCTGAGCCACATTACCGGGCTCAGCCGAACCAGCTTCCGGGCCTGGCCGGAGCGTGAAGTCACCGAATCGCAGGCCGAGGCCTTCGAGAGGCTGGTGGCCGAACGCGTTGCCGGCACGCCGGTGGCCTACCTGCTCGGGGAACAGGCGTTCTGGTCACTGGCACTGAAAGTGAGTGCTGCCACCCTGATTCCCCGCCCGGATACCGAGTGCCTGGTGGAGACCGCCCTGGGTTTACCCTTGCCGGAGCGGGCCAGCGTTCTCGATCTGGGGACCGGCACCGGTGCCATCGCCCTGGCACTTGCCAGTGAACACCCGGGCTGGCGGGTAACGGCGTGCGATGCGGTGGATGAGGCCGTGGCGCTGGCGCGTGAGAATGCCGCATCGCTGGGGTTGCCGGTGTCGGTGGTCAAGAGTTCCTGGTTCTCGCAGCTGGAAACCGCCCGTTTTGATCTGATTGTCTCCAATCCACCCTATATACCGGACAATGACCACCACCTGGCCGAGGGCGATGTGCGCTTCGAGCCGGCCTCGGCCCTGGTCTCCGGCCGAGATGGCCTGGATGATCTCCGGTTGATTGTGGAACAGGCGCCGGACTGGCTGGTTGAGGGTGGCTGGTTGTTGGTGGAGCATGGGTTTGACCAGGCAGAACCGGTCGCATTGCTATTCCGTGACCGGGGGTTTGCCAATGTGCAGGGCTTGCAGGACTATGGTGGTCGTGACCGGATGACCCTTGGGCAGTGGGGCCAGTCTGGCCCCGGTAACCGGTCGGTTTGATAACAGGGGGATGCAGATGCTCAGTGACGACGAATTATTGCGCTACAGCCGGCAGATTCTGTTGCCAAGGTTCGACATTGCCGGGCAGGAGGCCCTGAAATCAGCCCGGGTGCTGGTCATCGGTGCCGGGGGGCTGGGCTGCCCGGTGGCGCTTTACCTCGGCGCGGCTGGCGTTGGCCATCTTACCCTGGTAGATAACGACACCATTGAGCTGGCCAACCTTCAGCGCCAGATTGGTTTTGAGCAGGGCCAGTTGGGTGAGTACAAGGCGGAAAAACTGGCTGACCATGTTCGGCGAATCAATCCGCTGGTATCGGTGACTGCCTTGAACCAGCGCCTTGAGGGGCAGGCACTGGCCCGGCAGGTTGAGGAGGCGAGCCTGGTGGTGGACTGCACGGATAATTTCAAGACCCGGTTTGCGCTGAATCGTGCCTGTGTGGCGGCAAAAGTGCCGCTGGTGTCCGGTGCCGCGATACGGGGCGAGGGGCAGCTTTCGGTGTATGACAGCCGGCAGGAGAACAGCCCCTGTTATCACTGCCTGTATCCGGAGCAGGGCAATGAGGATCTGACCTGTTCGGAGGCGGGGGTGATTGCACCTCTGGTGGGAATGATCGGGGCGGCCCAGGCTATGGAGGCCATCAAGGTGATTTCCGGGGTGGGGACGCCTCTGGTCGGGCGGTTGCTGATTCTGGATGCCTGGGAGATGCAGTGGCGGGAAATGAAGCTGGCCCGGGATCCGTCCTGTCCGGTTTGTTCTGTCTGACTTCTGTGCCGGCGGGCTTGGCGATGGTCTGCCCAAAACACGCCGTGAATACGTCCCTGTAGGCTCCGCTCCGCCATCCATGGCTCCGCAGGGTTTTGGGCAGACCATCGCCAAGCCCGCTTCCGGGTTTTGAGTCAGCCGTCCAAACTTTTTCAGTTTTTAAGTGCCTGAAATTTTGCGATGGCCTCTTTTCTGCTTTCCTTAAGATCAACAATCTGTCTGGGATACCCTTTTGGAATTACACCGCCTTTCGCGCCGGGGTCGTGAATCCGTTTTTTGTCCAGCCTGGCCAGTTCCGGCACCCATTGGCGGATGAAGTCGCCATTGGGGTCGAAGCGTTCGCTCTGGGTGACCGGGTTGAAGACCCGGAAGTAGGGGGCGGCGTCGGTGCCGGTGGAGGCGCTCCATTGCCAGCCGCCGTTGTTGGAGGCCAGGAAGCCATCCACCAGCCGGGACATGAAGTAAGCCTCGCCCAGGCGCCAGTCGATGAACAGGTTCTTGGTGAGGTACATGGCGGTGATCATGCGCAGGCGGTTGTGCATCCAGCCGGTCTGGTTGAGCTGGCGCATGGCGGCGTCGACGATGGGGACGCCGGTGTTGCCGGTTTTCCAGGCTTCAAAATGGCCGCCGGGGGTGTTCCACTCGAGATTCTCGGTTTCCGGTTTGAAGGCTCGGTGCATGCTGACCCGGGGGTAGTGGTAGAGGATGTTGATGTAGAAGTCGCGCCAGGCGATTTCGTTGATCCAGGTTCCCAGGCCCTCCTGGTTGCCGCCGGAGCCCTGGGCCTGCCTTGCCGCGATCAGGCATTGCCGGCCGGACAGAACGCCGTTGGCCAGATAGGGGGAGATCAGGCTGGTTCCGTCGATGGCTGGGAAGTCCCGTTTTTCCTTGTACGCTCCGCCGCGTTTTTCCAGGAAGTGTTCGAGCTGATCGTGGGCGGCGTTTTCGCCGGTGGGTACTAGAGGCTCCGGGGCGTCTCGAAAGGCCTCTGGAACGGTGTCGATCTTTTCCGGGGCAACCGCATTGCCCCTGGCGGTGGGAGTCGGGAACAGGCCAGGATGGGTTTCGTCTATCCAGCTGCGCCAGCGTCTCGAAAAGGGTGTAAAGACGGAATAGGGCTCATTTTGTTGGGTCAGGATCTCGCCCACCGGTGCTACGGTCTGGTCGCGGTATTTGCGAACGGCGATATCGAGCTCATCAAGGCGGTGTTTGATGGCCTTGTCCCGTTTGCGTTCGTTAACGCCATATTCCTCGTTGAAGTGCAGCGTTTGGATGCCGTGTTCCCGGCAGTGGCTTTCCAGTTTCCCGAGGCTGTCTTCGAAACGTTCGGCGTAGATAAAGCAGAGCGGTATGCCCAGCCCGGCCAGTTCTGCCGCGAGGGCATTGGCGTGGGCGATAACAAACTGCACCCGGGCCGGGGACCAGTCGTGGACCTGCCATTGGCCCGGGGTGAGGATAAAACAGGCCCGGACCTGTTCGGTGCTCTCGCAGGCGGCCGTGAGGGCCGGGTTGTCGGCGAGCCGGAGATCGTTTCGGAACCAGACCAGTTGTGTCATCCGTAATCCATCGTCATCTGAGGAGCGGGCGTAGGGGTAATTACATCCCGGTGCTTCAATAAAATCACTGACTTGGATATTCGCCCGGGGTGGCTGATTGGATTATAGTTAAGCCAACTTTGCCTACAACCTTGCCTGCAATTCAGGCCGTCGCGCTTTGGGGAGTTCTGTGCCGGGAATGGAGAATAATAACGAGAACCGCCGTGACGGCGTCTGGGGCCAGCCATACGCCCTGGCCTCTGGTCAGACCCAGTTTCACCAACTGGGCCATATCCGTCTGTGGGTGACGCTGCTCGATCTGGAGTGGCAGATTCGTTCGGAAACCCTGGAGCTGGATACCGATCCGGCCAGTTGGACGGAAACCATAGGCCATACATTACCCGCTGCCAGCGTTCCCCTGCAGCGGTTTGTCCGGGAGAAACAGTCGTCGGCGGTAACCTTTGTGCCGGCGGTCGCCAATCTTCCCACCGTGATCCGCCCCTATCAGCCTCTGACGATTCCCGCCGGCGGCCGCTGCACGATCTATGTGGGAACACCGGTATGGATGAAGGTCTGTGTGGGTGAAAGGCAAACCATGTTGGCGGAAGTCCCGCTGGCGCTCCCCTCGCTGACCTGGGTCGGCCGGAACACTATGGAAGGGGAGCTTTGCTATTCCTCAACGAGTTATGCGCGGATGGTGCTTGAGGCCGTGCCCAAGCGGCCGTGGCGAGCGGTAACGCCAGTCACCCTGATCAACCGGCGCTCCGAGCCCTTGTTGCTTGAACGGTTCAGTCTGCCCACTCCGTTGCTGTCGTTGCACCAGAATGAACGGGGCCAGTTGTGGACGCCCGGGGTAACGGTGGAGGTGGAAACCGATATGAATTCTGCCAGCCTGCATGTGGATCAATTCCTGCTGGCGGCCGCGGGAACCTGCCGACCGGTGGCAGACGCTCGGGAAAAACTGGCCCGGGGGCGCCTGGTGCGGGCCTTCGACCGGATGTTTGGTTAAAACGGATCTGACGGAGTCGATACTTTGCTGGAGTCAATTCAAGCGGGCGCAATGAAGGTCTTTACCGACATCGCCTGGGGACAGTGGCTGAGCTCTGGTTTTTTGCTGGTTCTTGGCCTGTTTCTCGGGTCTCTTGCGGGCCGGAGTGTTTCCCGGTTTATGGCGGGGCGGTCTTCCCGCCATCACACGGTGATGGTGCGCCGCCTGGTGTTTTACGTGATTGTGGTTCTGTTCAGTATTGCGTCGCTGCGGGAGGCCGGGTTCTCCCTGGATGTGGTTCTGGGGGCGGCGGGTATTCTCACCGTGGCTATCGGTTTTGCCTCGCAGACCTCGGCATCGAATATGATCAGCGGCCTGTTCCTGCTGGTCGAGAAACCCTTTGAGATTGGTGATTTCATCGAAGTGGATGCAACCCTTGGCGAAGTGATCGGCATCGACATGCTCAGCGTGAAGTTGCGGACGGCCGATAACCTGTTTGTTCGCATTCCCAATGAAACCCTGATCAAGACCCGGGTGATCAACCGCTCCCGGTTCCCCATCCGCCGGCTCGACCTGATGCTGGGAATTGCCTACGCTGAGGATGTGGAACGGGTGGAGGCATTGCTCCTGGAACTGGCGGAAAAAGACCCGAGCTGCCTGGAAGAGCCCAAGCCTTTCACGCTTGTCACGGCCTTCGGTCCGTCTTCTGTGGATGTGCAGTTTTCTTTCTGGGTGCCAAAGGAGAGGGTACTTGAGGGCCGGAGCGGCATGATGGTCGCTATCAAGAAAGCCCTGGACCACGCGGAGATTGAAATCCCGTTCCCCCATACCAGCGTGTATGCCGGTAGCCATTCTGAGCCCTTCCGTGTTCAGTTGCTGGGGCCGGGAACAAACACTGAAAAGGATCTGCTGGATGCCAACAAAGACAGCTGAAGTCATCAAAACCATTGCCCCGACACCCGCCGAGAACAAGGTCAGCCTCGGGTGGCGCGAATGGGTGGCGTTGCCGGATCTGGATATCCGCCGCATCAAGGCGAAGATTGATACCGGGGCCCGCACGTCCTGCCTGCACACCTTCCGCACCGAGCCCTACACCGCCAACGGCGAGCGGCGTGTGCGCTTCTGGGTGCACCCGGTGCAGAACGATCTGCATCAGGTGGTGGAGTGCGATGCCCGGGTGCTGGACGAGCGAAACGTCTCCGATTCCGGGGGGCACAAGGAAATGCGCCTGGTGATCGAAACCACACTGGTGATCGGCGGCCAGAGCTGGCCCATTGAAATGACATTGACCAACCGCGATTCCATGCGGTTCCGGATGCTGCTGGGCCGAACCGCCATGGCCGGGCGCTCACAGATCTATCCTGAAGCTTCCTATCTTGCCGGTGAACCGGCCCCTAAGGAATGAATGATGAAAATTGCAGTATTGTCGCGAAACCGCCATCTCTACTCGACCCGCCGTCTGGTTGAGGAAGGCCTTAACCGTGGCCATGAAGTGAAGGTGATTGACTGCCTGCACTGCTCCATGAACATCACCTCGGCGAACCCCCAGATCCACTATCACGAAGAGGTTCTGGAGAACTTTGATGTGGTGATCCCGCGAATCGGGGCCTCGGTGACCTTCTACGGCACCGCTGTGTTGCGCCAGTTCGAGATGATGGGGGTGTTTCCGGTTAACGAATCGGTGGCCATCACCCGCTCCCGGGACAAGTTGCGCTCGCTGCAGCTGCTGGCGCGCAAGGGCGTGGGAATGCCGGTGACCGGCTTCGCCAACAAGCCGGATAACGTGCCGGAATTGCTGAAGATGGTGGGCGGCGCGCCGGTGGTGATCAAACTGCTGCAGGGCACCCAGGGCATCGGTGTTGTGCTGGCGGAAACCCGGAAGGCGGCGGAGAGCGTTATCGAGGCCTTCATGGGCCTGAAGGCAGACATTCTGGTGCAGGAATTTATCAAGGAAGCCGGTGGTGCAGACATCCGCTGCTTTGTGATTGGCGACAAGGTGATTGCCGCCATGAAGCGCCAGGGCGCCGAGGGCGAATTCCGATCCAACCTGCATCGTGGCGGCACCGCCTCGCTGATCCGGATTACACCGGAAGAGCGCCGTACCGCGATCACTGCCGCCAAGGCCATGGGCCTGAATGTGGCGGGCGTTGACCTGCTGCGCTCCAGCCGCGGGCCCCTGGTGATGGAGGTGAATTCATCCCCGGGCCTTGAGGGCATTGAAAACGCAACGGGCAAGAACGTGGCCGGCATGATTGTGAACTGGCTGGAAAAGAATCAGCAGCCCTGGAAAACCCGAACCAAGGGTAGGGGCTAGACCATGGCCCGAGCACCCTTTGAATTCATTGGTACCCAGATCAAGGCAGGCACCCGCCAGACCGTGGAAGTGCCCGTGGCCAAACTCTACACCCACACACCACTGCATATTCCGGTGGAAGTGGTGCATGGCCGGCGCGACGGGCCCGTTCTGATGGTGTGTGGCGCCATTCACGGCGACGAAATCAACGGGGTGGAGATCGTCCGGCGGGTGCTGACCAATTCCGCGCTGCGCCACCTGCGCGGCACCCTGGTGGCAGTGCCCATCGTCAACATATTCGGGTTTGTGCAGCGCACCCGCTACCTGCCGGACCGGCGGGACCTGAATCGGTGTTTTCCAGGCAGCGAAACCGGTTCCCTGGGCGGCCGGATTGCCTACTTGCTGCGCACGCAGATCATGGAGAAGGTCACCCACATCATCGATCTTCACACCGGCGCCATCCACCGCTTCAACCTGCCCCAGATCCGGGCCGAACTGAAAAATCCGGAAACCACCCGCATGGCGGAGGCCTTTGGCGCGCCCATCATCATCAATGCCGGCTTGCGCGAGGGCAGCCTGCGGGCCTACGCCGATTCCCAGGATATTCCGGTGGTCACCTTCGAGGGCGGGGAAGCCCTGAGGTTCGACGATGTGGTGATCTCCAGTGGCGTGAAGGGCGTGATCCGGGTGATGCGGGAACTGGAAATGATCCCCGCCAAGAAGGGCCCGAAGGCGCCAAGAAAGCGTTCGGAGACCGCCGCCAACTCCCAGTGGGTGCGAACCGACATAGACGGCATCATGCGCCCGGTGGCGAGCCTGGGCCAGAAGGTTCGCAAGGGCCAGAAACTGGCCATGGTGGCGGACCCGTTTGGTGAGTCCGAGACGGCGGTACTCTCCCCCTGTTCCGGCATCGTCATCTGTGTGAATAACCTGCCCCTGGTGAACGAAGGGGAGGCGATCTACCACATTGCCCGGTTCGATGAGCTCAGTGAGGCGGAAAAGGCCATGGATTATTTCCGCAGCAGCTATGAGAGCGACGTGGGCGATGCTGTTGTGCCCGTTCACCCCTGGGATGACCGGCAGAAATAAGCGCGAGGTTAGCCATGATCTGGGATCAGAGTTTTATTGAACTGGCGCCCCTACCTCGGGGGTTTCATCTGGTGACTAATGAAATCGTTGCCCAGGCGCCGCAACTGACCAACTGTGAGGTCGGGCTGCTGCACCTGTTTATCCAGCACACCTCGGCCTCGCTGGCGGTCAATGAAAACGCAGACCCGGATGTGCGCGGCGATCTGGAGCGCCACTTCAACGTGATGGTGCCGGAGAACGCGCCGCATTATCAGCACGTCATGGAAGGGCCGGATGACATGCCGGCCCACATCAAGAGCATCCTGATCGGTCCCTCGTTGATGCTGCCGGTTAGCCACGGCCGGCTTGCGCTCGGCACCTGGCAGGGCATTTACCTGTGTGAACACCGCGATCGTGCAGCCAGCCGCCGGATTGTGGCGACGCTGCAGGGCCGTTGGTGAGCCGATGGACGCTTTTATTGGCCAGTTGTATCAACTGGCTCGTACCTGAAATTGTTTCTGCCACTCCCTTTGACTGTGTAAAGGGCCTTGTCTGCCGCCCTGACAAGATCCCCCGTCGTAAGACCAGCGTGGGGCACTACCGATGAAATTCCGATGCTGATAGTCAGGAAGGGCTCGATAGCGCTGCAGTCGTGCTCAATATTTGCTGCAATGACTTGTTCCCTTATGGACGCGGCAATACTCAGGGCGTCTTCGGCGTTTGTGCCCGGGAGCACCAAAAGGAATTCCTCACCACCGTATCGTGCGGCCATGTCCGATTTTCGCTTCATGGCGTTCGCCAGGATGTCCGCAACCTGCTTCAGGGTTCGGTCGCCCGCCTGATGCCCATAACGGTCATTGTACAGTTTGAATAAGTCGATATCGACGAGCATGACGGTGAGAGGGTCGCCGGTTCGGCAGAGTATTCCCCAGGCCTGCTCCAATTTCTTCTCGAGGGCCAGTCGGTTTGAGAGGCCGGTGAGAGGGTCGTGCTCTGAAAGACGTTTCAGTTCAGCATTGGCTGCCTGTAGGTCACTCTGGACTTCAAGCACCGTTTGATGCTTCGAGGTCAACTCGTCATTCAGCCGCAGCAATTCTGTGTTGTTGGATTCAATCATCTGCAGCATGGAGTTGAACTCCCGTGACAGGGCTCCGATTTCGTCGTTGTTCTTGATACTGGCCCGAAGAGAATAATCCATGGCACTGGATATACTCGATATATCAGTCCTCAGGCTCATGATCGGCTTTACGACAATCCAGCGGAACAGTGCCAGTAGTGCCGTTGCGAGAGCAATGCACAACAAAATTAGAAGGGCGATACCGTAATAGGTAATGTCTCTGCCAAGTTCGGTGATGTTGCGGGGCAGAATGGCTGTTGCCCGCAGGGTTGGTATGCCTTCGATACTGTAGATCTTCGAGGCGGAGAGCGTGCTCTGGTCAATGATTTTCAGCGAGTAGTTGTCGGGGGCAGCCGGGGCGGTGTTTTCCGGGACTGGCTCGATGCTGAAATCCTGGACAATCTGCTCTGAAAGTGTGGTTATCAGCTCGTCATCCAGAAACTGGCCAAACACCACATAACCCTTGTGAGGGCCAGATCCGTCGCTCTGCACAATCGGCCGCATGGCAAATAGAACCGGGATGCCGGCCACCTGGACAACACCGCTCGTTGCCTGGTCATCAATGTCTTCTTCCGGATCAATTCGGCCAGTGAATTTGGCCGTAGCCGCCACTACGTCATCAAGGTGGGCTGCGGTCAGGTCGACGATGCCGCCGTCCGATGGGAAGTCGTAAACGCTGCCCCAGACCACCTCCCCGTCAAGGTTAAGAAATAGCGCAACATCGAACCCGAAGTTGAGGAAGGTGTCCGGATACAGATTGGATTCGATGTACTCCGGATCGCCGCTTTGTATGAACGAGTAGGTATCATTCCATGCCGACCAGTCGTACACGGTGAAATCAATGGCTTGTCGCTGGGTATCCAATTTCCGGACCACCCGGTCAATGTTGTTCCTGGCGTAGTCGACCTCGATTTCGTGAAAGGCGGGATAGACAATGCTTCGTTGGACAACAAAGGCCGATAATGAAAGCAAAACGCCCATCAGCACAATCAATGCAGTGGTCTTTGCGGAAATCGACATGGCTTTGGCCTTGATGCGGGCAGCTGTTCCAGGTTGGGCTGGGCACAATATAAATGGTGACCCTGACCTGATCAGAGTTTGAACAGTAAATTCCGGCAATGGAAGACGTTGCACAACATTTGACAGTTTGGGGCGATTTTCACTCATTGCCAGAATTGGGTGGGTGATATCTCACCCATTCCTGAGCCCTATGGTCCAGATTTACTCAAAAGAAAATTGTTTTTTAAGCAGTTTTAGAACCTGGCCTGGTCCTTGCCTTTGCATGAGGCAGCGTGGTCCGAACCGGGCAGCGCCAAATACCCAAACAAACAAAATGAAACGGGGAGCATTCTTCATGAAAACCCAACTCGTCATGGCGGCAGCGTTCGCTTCTACTCTGGTTGTGGCCAATCCGGCTTCCGCACAGGATCGTGAGGGCTGGCCTGACAGCTTTACCGTGGGTACGGCAAGCCAGGGCGGTACTTACTTCGCCTACGGTTCTGGCTGGGCCAACTTTGTGGCCGAGAACCTTGGCATTTCCGGTGGCGCCGAAATTACCGGTGGCCCGATGCAGAACATGGCGCTGGTGCACACCGGCAACCTGCAGTTTGGCCTGACCACCATGGGCCCGGCACGGGAATCCATGGAAGGCAACAGCCCGCTGGCGCCGGGTGTGAAGATGGACAACGTTTGCGCCATCTTCCCGATGTACGAGACTCCGTTCTCCGTAACCGCACTGTCTGATTCAGGCATTACCTCCATTTCTGACATTCCAGACGGTGCTACCATTGGCTTCGGCCCTGCAGGTTCCACCTCTGATACCTACTTCCCGCGCATGATGGAAACCCTGGGCGTGAACTTCGAGCGTCGCAACGGTAGCTGGTCCGATCTGGGAACCCAACTGCAGGATGGCCTGATCGACGTTGTTGCCTTTGCTGCGGGTATTCCCATTCCGGCGGTCAGCCAGCTGGAAGTGCAGACTGACGTGAACATCATTGGCATGACGGACGAGGAAGCCAAGAAGATCACTGACAACTTCCCTGTTTCCGAGTTCGTGATTCCTGCAAGTACTTATCAGTCCCTGGAGAAAGATTCCCGCGTGGTCTCCATGTGGAACTTTGCCATCGCCAACTGTGACGTTCCGGAAAGCCTGGTGTATGAAATCACCAAGCTGACCATGGAGAACAATGACAAGATGGTTTCCATCCACAAGGCGGCCCGTACGTCTATCCCGAAAAACTACACCAAGAACACCGTTCTGCCCTGGCATCCGGGCGCAGCTCGCTGGTTCAACGAAAACGGTTACGAGATCCCTGAAAGCCAGATCAAGTAACTACCGTTGTGTGTAAAGGGGGCCGCACTGGCCCCCGTCGGCCGGCCGGCTTAATGCCGGCCCAGTTTTTCCTGTAGGCAGGGTTTATCATGACCACCGAACACTCTCCCAAGGATCCGACCCCGGCACTGCCGGACGATGACCATATTCTTGCCCACGACGTCGACGAAGAGCCGGTTGAGCCCAATCGCCGGTTATTCGAGGGTGGGATGCTGAAATTTGTTACCGCTCTGACGATTGCGTTCTCGTCGTTCCATCTTTACACCCTGAATATTGCCCCGATGGAAACCTGGAGCTACCGGATTGTTCACGTAGCCGGTGCCCTGGTGTTGGGCTTTGTTCTGTTTGCCGGTGCCCGCTTTGTGTCCCGAGAGGACGGTGGCGCCCGTAACAGGTGGACTACCTGGTTTGGTGCTGTTGCACTGTTGCCCGCACTCTATGCGCTTTATCAGACGTTTTCTTTCAGCCAGATGGTTGCCAATGGCGCCATGCGTATTCCGCCCGAGCTGGAAACCTGGCATTTCGGCTGGCCCCTGCTGGCGGCCTCCGCTATCGGGATTGTGCTGAGCTGGTTCCACCAGCGTGAACGATCGCGGTTGAGCGTTCCCGACATGGTGCTGGTTGTCTGTGCCATTGCCGTTGCGTCGTATTTCCTGGTGGTTTACAACACCACGATGCGGATGACCACGGGTACCTCGTTCGCACCTGTGGGTATTTCTTTTGCTGCTGTCGCTGGCACGGCGCTGATCATGGAGCTGACCCGGCGGGTTGCCGGCCTGGCACTGGTGGTGATCGGGCTGGTGTTCCTGGTTTATGTGTTTGTCGGCCCATACTTGCCGGGCTTCCTGGGGTACCCGGGGTTGTCTGTGCAGCGCTTTTTCAGCCAGGTGTATACCGATGCCGGTATTCTGGGGCCAACCACGGCGGTGTCTTCCACCTACATTATTCTGTTCATCATTTTTGCAGCCTTCCTGCAGGCCTCGAAGGTGGGGGATTACTTTGTGAACTTTGCCTTCGCGGCAGCCGGTCGCTCCCGCGGTGGCCCGGCCAAGGTGGCCATTTTTGCGTCCGGCCTGATGGGCATGATCAACGGCACCAGCGCCGGTAACGTGGTCTCCACCGGTTCCCTGACCATCCCGCTGATGAAGAAGGTGGGTTACTCCAAGAAGTCCGCCGGCGCAGTTGAAGCGGCGGCCTCTACCGGCGGGCAGATCATGCCGCCGATCATGGGCGCAGGCGCGTTCATCATGGCGGAGATTACCGGCATTCCCTACACGGAAATTGCCATCGCCGCGATCATTCCTTCCATCCTGTACTTCGCTTCGGTCTACTTCATGGTCGACTTCGAGGCTGCCAAGATGGGCATGCGGGGCATGCGCGAAGATGAGCTGCCGAAGTTGCGTAAGCTGATCAAGCAGGTCTATCTGTTTATCCCCATTATCATTCTTATCTATGCGCTGTTTCAGGGCTATTCGGTGATCCGTGCCGGTACTCTGGCGACCATCTCGGCGGCTGTGGTGAGCTGGCTGTCGCCGAACAAGATGGGTTTCCGTTCAATCCTGCGTGCGCTGGATATCGCGTCCATGATGTCGATCCAGATTATCGTGGTTTGTGCGGCAGCCGGTGTGATTGTCGGTGTCATCTCGCTGACGGGTGTGGGCGCGCGCTTCTCGGTTCTGCTGCTTGATGTGGCGGCGACCAGCCAACTGCTGGCACTGATTTTCGCCATGTTCATTTCGATACTGCTGGGTATGGGCATGCCGACAACGGCAGCCTACGCCGTGGCGGCATCGGTGGTGGCACCGGGGCTTGTGCAGTTGGGTATAGAACCACTCACGGCGCATTTCTTTGTGTTCTACTTCGCCGTGGTGTCGGCCATTACGCCACCGGTGGCCCTGGCCTCCTATGCGGCGGCAGGCATTTCCGGAGCCAATGCCATGGAAACCTCGGTCGCCTCGTTCCGCATCGGTATCGCCGCGTTTATCGTGCCGTTCATGTTCTTCTATAACGGCGCCTTGCTGATGGATGCGCCCTGGTTCGATATTGCCCGGGCCCTGGTAACCGCAACCTTTGGTGTATACCTGCTGTCGGGCGGTGTTCTGGGCTGGTTTGGTGAGGTCCGGGCTTCCTGGCTGGTTCGTATCCTGCTGATTGCGTCTGCACTGCTGATGATTGAAGGTGGTATCTGGACAGATCTGGTCGGTGTGGTGATTGCGGTGGTCGTGTTTCTGGCCCAGCGTCAGCGCAGGCAGCGGTTGGCATCTGTGGCCGCCTGATCCATTGAAGGGCAGGGCAGCCGCGTCAAGGCGTGGTTGTTCTGCCCGGTTCCGGGCGCTACCCTAGCGATTTTGTCAGGAACCGGGATTTATGTCCTTCAGGATTGCAGCCTTTCTGGTTTTCGGCCTTACCCTCCTGGTGTCCTGGGCACTGGGCGGCTGGGCCGGTTACCGGCAGGTAGAACAGGAAAGCCTCGAGGAGTCTTTCCGCTACCGCCAGCTCGTCGCCAACGAGCTGAATCGATACCTTCCGATCCCTGAGCTGATGGCCGAGCACCCGCTGCTCGAGAAAGCTCTGGAAAACCCGGATGCGCCGGGAGTCATTCTGCAGGCCAACGAAGAGATGCAGCGGATGGCCACCATCGTTGGCAGTTCCGATGTCTACCTGATTGATGTGAACGGCCTGACCATCGCAGCCAACAACTACCAGCAGGAGGACAGTTTTGTTGGTAGCAACTATGCGTTTCGCCCCTACTTCTATGAGGCCGTGGAATCCAGGGATTCGGCCATTTATTTCGCCCTGGGGCTGATGTCCCGTGAACGCGGGCTGTATTTTTCCCACCCTATACTGGACAGCCGCGGCACATTGCTGGGTGTTATTGTCGTGAAGGTTCTGGTGCACGAGCTGGAATCCCAGTGGCATCGACCCGCTTCGCTCAGTGAAGCGGAAATGGTGGTGCTGGATAAGGCGGGCATCAGCTTTCTGGCCAGTGAGCCAGGCTGGCTTTACCGTGATTTTGAGCCGGATTCGGGCGTCACGCCGGAGGCGGAATCACATCAGCGATATCCGGGGCGGGATCTTGCGCCTATCCCGATGCAAAAGCTCGGCAGCCCGTTGGGCGTGTCTGAGCAGTCTGAGAAAATACGGCTCCTGGGCAACGGTAACGGGATGGAGTACCTGAGCGTCCGTACCGCCTTGCCCAGGCTGGACTGGACCCTGCAGGTTATGGTCAGTACTCGGTCGGTTCTCTGGACGCGCCTTGCCTTTGTGCTGGGTGGCGCGGCCCTGTTTTTCGGTGGGTTACTGACCTGGCTGTATCTGCGTGAACGCTATCGCCGGGAAGCGGAACTTGCGTTGCGGGGAGAGCAGCTGGAGCGGCGGGTGGCCGAGAGAACCGCAGACCTGGAGAGTTCGAACCGGCAGCTCCTGGAAGAGATACGGGAGCGGGAGCGTACCCAGAACGAGCTCCGCGAAACCCAGCAGGAGCTGATCCAGGCCGCCAAACTGGCGGTGCTGGGGCAGATGTCGGCCGGGCTGAACCACGAGATGAACCAGCCACTGACCGCCATTCAGACCTACGCCAGAAACAGCCGCCGGTTCCTGGAGAAGGGCGCGGACGACATGGTGGATGCCAACCTCTCGGAGATTGTCCAGTTGTGCGACAAGATGGCCGAGCTCACGCGCCAGTTCAAGGTGTTTGCCCGCAAATCCGAGGGGCCGCCGGCAGTCGTCGACTTGCGGCTGCCGGTCGACGCCTCGCTCAAGATCATTACGGCCCAGCAGGCCAGCTCGGATATTGATATGCAGTGGCACCGTCCCGAGCGTCCCGCGCTGTGTCACGGTGACCTGATCCGTATCGAGCAGGTGATGGTGAATCTGCTGGCCAATGCGGTGCAGGCGGTGGAGGATGTGGCGCAGCCGCAGATACTCATTGATATTGAGCAAACCGATGCGTTCTGGAAGTGTCTGGTGCGGGATAACGGGCCAGGCCTGCAGGGCAATACGGAGCAGATTTTTGAGCCCTTTTTTACCACCAAATCGGTCAAGCAGGGTCTCGGGCTGGGATTGTCCATTTCCCGCCAGATTGTCGATGCTCTTGGCGGTACTCTCACCGGCCGGAACCGGCTGGACGGCCCGGGTGCCGAATTCGTATTGACGCTTAAAAAGCGGGAGGCCACGGAATGACAGAACCCTCGGTAATTTTTGTCGATGATGACCCCCATATCAGGCAGGCCATTGCCCAGACCCTGACTCTGGAAGAGTTGCCGGTCAGCTGTTTTGAAGATGGCCCGTCCGCCCTGAAGCGCATCAGCGCCGATTACGACGGGGTGGTGCTCTGTGACTACAACATGCCAGAGATGACCGGCCTGCAGATGCTGGAGCGGATCCGTGCCATGGATGAGACCATTCCGGTGATTATCCTGACTGGCCAGGGGGATATCAGCACCGCGGTCACCGCCATGCAGCAGGGTGCCTACGATTTTATCGAGAAGCCTTTTGATCAGGACGAACTGATCGAGCTGCTCCGGCATGCCCTGGAAAAGCGCCATCTGGCTCTGGAGAACCGTAGGCTGAAAGCCCAGCTGCGGCACCTGGCCAGGCCCGGGCCGCGGATTCTGGGGGATTCGCCATCAATGCAGAAAGTGATGGCGACCATTGATCCGCTCCTGGATATTTCCGCCAACATTCTTCTGCACGGGGAGACCGGCTCCGGTAAGGATGCGCTGGCCCGCTATATCCACGAGAACAGCGCCCGGAGTGCGCACAACTTTGTCGCCATTAACTGTGGTGCTGTGCCCGAGAACCTGATCGAGAGTGAGCTGTTCGGCCATGAGGCGGGCGCCTTTACCGGTGCGGACAAGCGCCGGATCGGCAAGATTGAGCATGCCCACAAGGGGACGCTGTTCCTGGACGAAGTGGAAAGCATGCCCATGGCGCTGCAGGTCAAGCTGCTGCGCGTGCTGGAGGAGCAGCGGGTGGAGCGCCTGGGCAGCAATCAGGTGCAGGAAGTGGATGTGCGTATTATCGCCGCCACCAAGGCGGATCTGAAAAAACTCAGCGATGACGGCGAGTTCCGCTCCGACCTGTACTACCGGCTGAACGTGGTAAAGGTGGATATCCCGCCGTTACGGGAACGCAAGGACGATATTCCGGTGCTGTTTCACCATTTTGTCCTGATCGCCGCCGCCCGGTACGACCGGGAGAGTATTCCCCTGGATGCCGGGCAGGCGGCCCGCCTGATGCAGCACTCCTGGCCCGGTAATGTCCGGGAACTGAGGAATCTGGCCGAGCGTTATGTCCTGCTCGGGCCCGCCGCCCTGAGCGAGAACGAGCCAAACGACACCGCCAGCGTGGCCGGTCGCCAGACCCTGGGCGAGATGATGGACGGGTTCGAGCGTTCTGCCATTGTCAACGCCCTGAACACCTGCCATGGCAGCATCAAGGACACCATGGTGCAGCTCGGCATCGCCCGCAAGACCCTGTACGACAAGATGCGCAAGCATGGCCTGGACAAGGCGCAGTTCAAGGACTGACCCCTGGAGTACGCGCCAGATTCCAGCCTGCCTGAAGACGGGGTCAGAACCGAGGTTCTGACCCCTTTTTCACCAACCTCCGATTACAGGTTTGCTTCAGCAAACTCGGCCAGAACCGAGCGCGGCACACCCTGCAGATGGATGTGGCCACCATGGCGGAAACCCTTGAAGCGTTCGGTCATGTAGGTCAGGCCGGAGCTCAGGGCGCTCAGGTAGGGAGTGTCGATCTGCGCCAGGTTGCCCAGGCAGATCACCTTGGAGCCGTTGCCGGCGCGGGTAATGATGGTCTTGATCTGGTGTGGCGTCAGGTTCTGGGATTCATCGATGATGATCAGGCTGTGCTGGAAACTGCGGCCGCGGATGTAGTTCATCGATTTGAAGTGCAGCGGCACCTTGCTGAGGATGTAGTCCACGCTGGCGGTCATGTTCTCATCGTCTTCGTGCAGCGCTTCCAGGTTATCGACGATGGCCCCGAGCCAGGGCTCCATTTTCTCTGCTTCGGTGCCGGGCAGGAAACCGATGTCTTCATCCAGCCCCTGGGTGGAGCGGGTGGCGATGATGCGCTTGTACAGTTTGCTGGCCACGGTCATTTCGATGCAGGCAGCCAGAGCCAGGATCGTCTTGCCCGAGCCGGCGGAACCGGTGAGGTTGACCAGGTGGATGTCCGGGTCCAGCAACAGATTCAGGGCCATGGCCTGGTAAATGTCACGGGGTACCAGGCCCCAGACCTCTTCATTCATAAGGTCATGCTGGTGCAGATCCTTGATCACGATCTGGGTGTCGCTCAGGTCGACCACCTTGCCGACAAAGCCTAGCTCGTCCACGACGAACTCGTTGATATTGAGCCTGGCCAGGTCGCCCTCGCGTTTCAGAATGTGCTCGGTGCTGCCTTCCCTCTGGACGGTTTCAACCTTCTCAATGGTATCCCAGAACGAATTCGGGAATTCCCGGTAGCCCTTGGGTAGCAAATCAATATCGTCGAGCAGTTGATCGTTGTGGTAGTCCTGGGCTTCCACCCCGAAGCCCCGGGCCTTCAGGCGCATATTGATGTCCTTGGACACCAGGATGATGTCCCGGGACTTGTGCCGGTTCTGCAAAGCGGCCAGGGTGTTGATGATCTTGTTGTCGTTAAGATGCTCGGGGAGAGAGTGGTCGCCGGTCTGCTCCGTGCTCATCAGAATCGACAGACTGCCCAGGGGGGCGGCCTTCTTGCCCCGAACGATGGGCACGCCTTTCTCGATTTCCTTCGGACTGGCATCGCCCAGCAGTTTGTCGATGTTACGGATGGCCTGCCGGCAGTCGGCGGCCACGGCCTGTTTGCCGGTTTTGAGACTGTCGAGTTCTTCGAGGACCGTCATCGGGATGATGACATCGTGTTCTTCAAAGTTCAGGAGGGCGTTCGGGTCGTGAATCAGGACGTTGGTGTCGAGGACGTACATCTTTCTGCGAGCTTGCGATGCTCTGGGCATAGGTGGCGCTACCTCTCTGGTGGCTCAGTCGTTACGGGCACAGCGTTGCGTGAGCTCCTTATCCGAGATCACTTTCAGCATATCGTAAGTGGTTATGATGCCGGTGATTTTTGAGTCGCTGGTGACAAAGATCCGGTGCAGGTGTTCGCGCATCATGATATTCGCAATGTCGCGCACGGGCGTCGTCTCGTCAACCGATAAAACGATGGGCGTCATGATATCCCGCACTTCCACCGGTACCTTGCCCATTTCTTCAAAGAGAACCATGCGCAGGTGGCGGGCTGCCTCGTGTTCTTCCGGTGTCAGGTGCCGGTCGGCATCGGAGCGGGTGGCATTCCACCGGAACTCGGTGATGTCTTTCAGGGTGGCAATGCCGACAATCTCGCCGTCATCGTCAGTAACGGGACTGCCGGTTATTTCGTTGTCGGTGAGGAAGCGGGCGAGCCGATCCATGGTCCAGGATTGTGGAACGGCCTTGATGCTTGGAGTCATGATCTCGTAAGCGAGAACGGTCATTAAACGGTGCCTGCCTGTTGAAGTCCCTGCATGCAGCTTAGCGTGTGATGCATCGGGCGTCATCCTTTCCGGAGTACCTTGGCTCAGGGTTTTCGCCGGTCTACCCCGACCAGCTCGCCCTGTTGGCCGTAGATCAGCTCGTATCCCTGGTACTTCTCAAAATTGGCGACCCGCTCCAGTGCCTGCATGGAGCGCACGGGAATGTCCACCAGCAGGGAGTTCACCAGCCAGCCGGGCAGTGACCCGTTGGGGTCGGTATGCTGGACCCAGACCATCCGGGTGCTGTCGCCCTCGGGCGTGAACCGGTACAGGGTGTCGGAGCGGTCGACCCGGACCCGATCCTCATTTGCCGCCAGCTTGTTCGGCGTGGCGTTGAGATCCATGACCACTTCTCCGGACGACTGGTCACCCCGGGTGCGGATGCGCAACACGTAGTCCCGGTCCGTAACCGGCCAGGGCATGTCATTGACCGAATAGGCATACCGGTCGTGGAAGCCACCTTCACCCAGGACGCGGGACTCGGTGCAGTTGTAGACCCATTCAACACAGGAACCGGGGTTGATCATTACTGCCATCAGGTTTTCGATGGGGGCATCGATCACGCCGACGGCCTTGAAGGCCTTGAAGCTGGAGCCGGGCTGATCGATGGTATAGACACGGATCTGGCCGTCTTCCTTGCGCAGTGTCCAGGCGTTGTCATTTTCCGCCGGCAGTTCGGCCCGGGCAGAAGCGGCCAGTGCAGAAATCAGACATACCCATGCCAGCCCTCTGATAGCAGACGCCCGGCCCGCAGTGCCGTGGGCTCTGGTCTCTCTCATAACGCACACTTCCTTGATGATGGTGGGCCGAGTCTAGCATGAGGCTCAGCTTGGCTTGGCGATGGAAGCGGGGGATTGTGAACCAGGTAACGGCTTGTTGATCGGGGGGCGCTGATGACGGGCAAAAGCCTGCCCCGGGAGGGGCAGGCGTTCGTGGTTATCGTTCGGGAAGCGTGACGTTCAGTTCCAGTACGGAACAGCTTTCATTCCGGTCGACTTCTACCTGAACCATGTCGTCGCTGATCTGGACATACTTGCGGATAACCGCCAGCAGTTCCTGTTGCAGCTGTGGCAGGTAGTCCGGCTGGTCCCGCTGACCCCGTTCGTGGGCGACAATGATCTGGAGCCGTTCTTTGGCCACATTGGCCGTGTTTTTGCTCTTTTTGCCTTTGAAGTAATCCAGGAAACTCATCCCTTAGCCTCCCTTGAACATCCGTGAGAAAAAGCCCTTCTTCTGGGAGGTCATGAAGCGGTGTTCCCGCTCCTCGCCCAGCAGCCGTGCGACCGCGTCATCGTATGCCTGGCCGGCGTCGCTGTCTTCCTCCAGAATCACCGGCACGCCCTGGTTGGAGGCGTTCAGCACAATCTGGCTTTCCGGGATAACCCCGAGCAGTGGGATGGCGAGAATTTCCTCAACGTCGGCCACCGACAGCATTTCGCCTTTCTCTACCCGTGAAGGGTTGTAGCGGGTGAGCAGGAGGTGCTCCTTGACCGGGTCCTGGCTCATCTCGGCCCGCCGGGATTTGCTCTGCAAGATGCCCAGAATGCGATCCGAATCCCGTACCGAGGATACTTCCGGATTGGTGACCACCACGGCTTCGTCCGCGTAGTACAGGGCCATCATGGCGCCATGTTCAATGCCGGCGGGAGAATCGCAGACGATGTAGTCGAAGGTCTCGGACAACTCGTTAATGACTTTTTCGACGCCTTCCTTGGTAAGCGCTTCCTTTTCCCGGGTCTGGGACGCGGGAAGGATATACAGCGTGTTGACGCGCTTGTCCCGGATCAGGGCCTGGTTCAGGGAGGCTTCGCCCTGGATCACGTTGACGAAGTCGTACACTACCCGACGCTCGCAGTTCATGATCAGGTCCAGGTTGCGCAGGCCCACGTCAAAATCAATAACAACGGTTTTGTGGCCCCGTTTGGCAAGGCCGGTGCTGATCGAGGCGCTGGTGGTGGTTTTGCCAACGCCGCCCTTTCCTGAGGTAACGACAATGATTCTAGCCAAGGTTCTGTTCCTGTTTCTCGGTGGATTCGTCGTGTCTGCCGAATTATCCGGTCAAGTTATTGTATTGCGCTCCAATATCAGGCCTTGTCCAGTGGCGTCACCACCAGCAGGTCGTCCCTGAGCTGGATCTGCACAGCGCTTTTCCAGCCATTATCCTGAAGATCCTCGGAGATTTTATAGTGTCCCGCAATGGACACAAGCTCTGCCTCAAGGGATTGGCAGAATATCCTTGCGGACTCCGCCCCGTGGATGCCTGCCAGGGCCCGGCCCCGTAATGGACCGTACACGTGAATATTGCCTGCCGCGAGTACTTCGGCCCCGGCCTGGACCGGCGCCAGAATCACCAGGTCACCTTCCGGTGCGTGGATTTGCTGGCCGGAGCGAACCGGCTGGCTGATGATTCGCGCAGGGGGCGGGTCACCGGCACTGGCCGACGGTGCGGGGGCGGTTTCGGCCTCCGCAGCAGCGGGCTGGTCGGTTTCATGGGCCCGGTCGCGCTGGCCGCTGCCGGGCAGGAGAGCCAGTGCGGCGCCCCGGGCCAGCCGGCGCTGGTCGTCATTGCCACCGCGAACACCGATCACGTGGATATGGTTGCGTCGGCAGGTACCGATGATCTTGAAGAAATCGAGCTCGCTGTCCAGCCCCTGGTACTTTTCCAGGCTGATGATTAGCGGGGTGTCCTTGAAGAAGCCCGGTGCCTGGCTGATCTTGTCGCGCAGGATTTCCTCGAACTCCCGGTCATCAAAATAATAGAGCTCCAGGGCGGTCATGGATACGCTGGCGCTTTTTAGCTGAAAACCCTGTTGTACCCCGGAGGTGGCGGTATCGCTCATGAATGCGTGTCTTCCCTGGTGGTGTGATCAGATGGGTTGGAACGCTGCCGGAGTGGAGCGCCGTCAAACCGGATGCCGGACCAGCCGGCGGCGTTGACCGTCATTACTTGTGGTCCTGCTTCGGGCCGGTCTGGTAGAGGGCTTTCCAGTCTTCGTAGGGCATGCCGTAGATTTCTTCCCGGGCCTGCGGGTCGGAAATCTCGAAGCCGCGCTCGCTGGCCTCGGCGCGGTACCATTTGGATAGGCAATTTCGGCAGAAACCGGCCAGGTTCATCAGGTCGATGTTCTGGACGTCGGTATGGTCGCGCAGGTGCTTGACCAGATAGCGGAATGCCGCAGCTTCAATTTCGGTGCGTTCTGATTCGGGAATCGGGTTGCTCATAGGGACCTCGCAGTGGATTGTGCGCCGGTGATCAGGGTTCCTGACATTCTCTGCATGTTAGCTTAAGATACAAGGCTGTATAAATGTACAGAATGCCGACGCGAGCCCCCTGATTATGCCACAACGCAAGATCATCCATGTGGATTGTGACTGCTTCTACGCGGCAGTGGAAATGCGGGACGACCCCAGCCTGCGCGAGGTTCCGCTGGCGGTGGGTGGCGACGGTGGCCGGGGCGTGGTAACCACCTGCAACTACAAGGCCCGTGCCTTCGGGGTTCGCTCCGCCATGCCGGGCAGTGAGGCCCGGCGGCTGTGCCCGGGGCTGGTAACCGTGCCGCCGGATATGGCGCGGTATCGGGCAGTATCGCAGCAGGTGATGGCGATACTCAGGGAACTGACCGATCTGGTCGAGCCCCTGTCCCTGGATGAGGCTTTCCTCGATGTCTCCGACATTTCCGACTACAAGGGCAGCGCTACCCTCATGGCTCGCCACTTGCGGGAGCGGGTTTGCCAGGAAGTCGGCATTACCATTTCGGCCGGTGTCGCCCCCAACAAGTTTCTGGCCAAGATTGCCAGCGACTGGGAAAAGCCGGACGGGCTGTTTGTGATCCGGCCGCAGGATGTTGAAGGGTTTGTCCGGCAACTCCCCGTTGAAAAGTTGTTCGGGGTCGGCCAGGTGACTGCAGCGAAACTGCATGCTTTGGGGGTTCAGACCTGCGGTGATATGCAGGCGCTCGGGGCGGAGATTCTGATCGATCGTTTCGGCAAACAGGGCTATCGCCTGCATGAAATGGCCCATGGCCGGGATGAGCGGCCGGTGGTGGTGTCGCGGATCGCCAAGTCGGTCAGTGTGGAAAAGACCTTTTCCCAGGATCTGCCGGATATGGCGGCGTGCGAGACGGTCATGGCTTCCCTGGTGGCTGACCTGAATCTGCGGCTATCCCGCAAGGCGAGACAGAAGCCCATCCACAAGCTGTTTATCAAGATCCGATATAGCGACTTTTCCACGCACACCCTGGAGCGGGTGCGCGAGCATATTCGGGAACCTGCCCTGGAAGATTATCGGCCGTTGCTTGCCGAGCTGGTGACTAACCGGGAAAGACCGGTACGATTGCTGGGGCTGGGCGTGCGTTTTCGTAACGATGACGCACCGGTTACCCAGTTACGTCTGTTTGATTAGGCCGCCCCGCCGAAGAGCAATACAAAATCACTGTAGGCCAGGGCCATGGCTGCGTACCCCATCAGTCCGCCGATCAGGGCGCCCGCGAGAACATCGCTGGGGTAATGCAATCCGAGTATCACCCGTGACGCGGCAACACTGAGGGTGAAGGGCAGTACCGCCAACGCCAGGACCGGCTCTGCCAGGGCCAGCATAACCTGAAAGCAGGCGGCATGGAGTGTGTGGCCGGAGGGAAAACTGTAGCGGTCCAGCGGCGGCGTGCCGCAGTTGATGGCCGGAAATGAAATAAACGGCCGTTCCCGGATCAGCCATCGTTTGAGCAGCTTGTAAGCAAGAGTGCAGGAAAGTCCGGTCAGTGCCATCAGCAGAGCCAGGCCAGGCCCCGAGACCGGGTAGATCAGGGGAATGACAAGAATCAGGGCATACCAGAACCAGCCGTCTCCGAGCCGGCTGGTCAGCCGCAAGTAACCCAGTGCTGCCCTGAACCGAACGGCGCGGTTGATGGACTGGCAGAACGCGTATTCCCGCTGATCCGCCAGATCAAAGAAGCGAGACGCTTTGCTTGTTGATGACATGGTATCCGGCCTTTGCGGTTTGGTTGAAAACCAGTTGTTCAAACTGTTCGATTTGCGAATTCCAGCTCAGTTCCAGGGCGTCCAGGCGGGCCTGGGCCCGAATCCGGTTCAGCAGTGTCGGCTGGTCGACCAGCCGGAGGGCGCTGTCCACATAGGCCTCGTCCTGGTCCAGCGGCACTTTCATGCCGTTTTCTTCGTGCCGGATGTGTTCCGCGGCAGCGGCGTCATCAAAGGCAACCACGCCAAGCCCACTGGCCATGGCTTCGAGAACAACATTGCCGAAGGTGTCGGTTTTGCTGGGGAACAGGAACAGATCACCGGATGCGAAATGCCGGGCCAGGTCGTTGCCCCGGCGGGTGCCACAGAAAATGTAGTCCGGATGACGTTCGGCCAGTTGTCGCCGAAGCGGGCCATCGCCCACCAGCACAAACTTTGCCTGGGGGTGAAGCCCGCGGATGCGCTCGAAGCAGGCAACTGCCATGCGAAGGTTTTTCTCCGGTGCCAGTCGACCCACATAGAGGATGGCCCGGTCGTTGGCCTCAAGCCCCCAGGATTGGCGCAGAGCATTATCCCTTAGATGAGGGCTGAAACGGTGACAATCAACCCCCCGGCTCCAAAGCCCTGTCGCCGGGATGCCCATGGCGCCGGTTTTCTGTTGCATTTTTCGGGTGGGGACCAGGGTGATGGCGGTGCGGTTATGGAACCATCGCCCGTAGAGGCAGAGCAGCCGTTCAAGCATGCCGACACCGTAGTAGCGGCTGTAGCTGTGGAAATTGGTATGGAATCCGGAACTCACCGGAATGCCCAGTTGCTTTGCCGCGGTGGTGGCGGCGACACCAAGCGGCCCCTGGGTGGCCACGTAAACCGCGTCGGGGCGGTCCGCTGCCCAGAGTCTCTCCAGCCGGCTGCTGCGTACCAGGCCGAATCGCAGATTGGCGTAGCCGGGCAGCGGCAACCCGGTAACCAGATGCTCGCGGTTGAACAGGGCCTCTCCGGCGCTGGCGAAATACCCCTTGCTCTCATGTTGCTGTCGCGGCCGTATAACGGTTACCCGGTGCCCACGCTGCATCAGCCCCTGGCACAGGTGCCTGAGCGTGTTTGCCACGCCATTGATTTCCGGGGGAAAAGTCTCCGAAACAATGGTAATGTGTTGTTGGCGCCGGGTGGCCTGCGTGGTCTTGGTCACGGTGTTTCCTGTGCTTCTTCTGACATGCTTCTACTATGGAAACCTGGCATGACAGTTCTGCGACACTCCCGTGACATTCCCTTTACCCGTTAATCGCAACGAATCGGAGACGATATGCAAACACGAAAGCTTGGAAAGACGGATATCGACGTTACCCTGATCTGCCTGGGCACCATGACCTGGGGCGAGCAGAACACCGAGCAGGAAGCATTCGAGCAGCTGGATTACGCCATGGCCGAGGGCATCAACTTCATTGATGCCGCGGAGATGTACCCGGTGCCCCCGAAGGCGGAGACCCAGGGGCTGACCGAGACCTATCTGGGCAACTGGCTGGCCAGGAGAGGCCGGCGCGATGATCTGGTGATTGCGTCCAAGGTCGCCGGCCCCGGCAATGGCCTGAGTTACCTGCGTAACGGGCCGCGCCTGACCCGCGATCATATCGTTGCCGCCTGCGACGCCAGCCTGCAGCGCCTTCAGACGGATTACATCGATCTGTACCAGGTGCACTGGCCGGACCGCGCGACCAATTTCTTTGGCAAGCTGGGGTATGAAAACAACCCGGACGAACAGTTTACGCCCATCGAAGAAACCCTCGGGGCGCTGGATGAACTGGTCAAGGCGGGCAAGATCCGGCATGTCGGCCTGTCCAACGAAACGCCCTGGGGCACCATGGAATACCTGCGCCTGGCCCGCGAGAAGAGCTGGCCACGGGTGGCCAGCATCCAGAACCCGTACAACCTCCTGAACCGGTCGTTCGAGGTGGGTATGGCGGAAATTGCCCACCGGGAGCAGGCAGGCTTGCTGGCCTATTCGCCGCTGGCCTTCGGTATGCTGTCCGGCAAGTATCTGGGCGGCAAGTGGCCGGAAAAAGCGCGGATGACCCTGTATGAGCGGTTCAGCCGTTATACCAACAGCCGCGGCATGGAAGCCACCCGGGCCTATGTCGAGCTCGCCCGCCAGCACGGGCTGTCGCCGGTCCAGATGGCGCTTGCCTATGTCAACAGCCGCAGCTTTGTCACCAGTAACATCATTGGGGCGACATCCATGGAGCAACTGCGCGAAAACATTGGCTCCGCCGGTGTCACCCTGAGCCCGGAGGTGCAGCAGGCCATTGAGGCGATTCACCAGGAGTTCACCTACCCCTGCCCGTGAACGTCCCCGTTGGATAAGCGGAACTCCTGTCCATCTCCGGATGGATGGGGGTGTTGTTACAGACTGAAACATCGGGGATCTTTTTTTGACAAAAAAGCGCTGATCTCGTGACAAAAAGGCGGCGTGTTTGTGTGCAAACTCACATCTTTCTGGCGCTGAATCATTAGACTTTAGCCATAGGTATCCGTAGACTCCCGCTTCGGAAAAAAGGTCTCTGTCAGTGTCATGATTATTCGCATCTTTGTCGCATTACTCGCCCTCAATCTCGTCGCTTTCGTCGTCCGTGCCGAAGCCGCCGGGCGTGTGTTCGAAGAGATCGAAAAAGCCCCGACAGCCGAGCAGCTCTATGAGCTGCAGGAACGGATGTCCGGGGATTTCAAGGACGACGAGTCCGAGGCCTTTACCGAAATCGGATCGCGCCTTTTGAGCCTTACATTGAGCCGCTCCAAGGATTCCGGCAAGCACTATGCCTCCGACCCCGCCCAGGCCGACCACGGAATTGCACTGCTGAACGAGGGCGCCTGCCTGAACCTGAGATGGAAGTTCTGACCGCTTTTCGTATTCCCTGCTGACTTACTTCTACCCGGCGCCCGCGTTCGCCCGCCACGACATCTCTCTGTCCCACGCCTCGCAATCATGACCTCGCGCATTGTCTGAGCTGGTAGCTCGTGTGATCATCCCCTCTGGTGACATGTGGTTCAGCCGATAAGGAGCTTTGTAATGGCAGGGACAAGAGGGCAGGTTTCGAATGATGTGAACGCCTGCGTTGATGAGGTGATTCGCCGGGTCGGCAAAAACATTACCCTGGGGTTGCCGCTGGGGCTGGGCAAGCCCGTCCGGTTCGTGAATGCGCTCTATCAGCGGGCCAAGGATGACCCCGAGATCCGCCTGCACATTGTCACCGCACTTTCGCTTCTGGCCCCGAAAGGCAGTTCATCGCTGGAGCAGCGGTTCCTGGGGCCGTTCGTGGAGCGCCTTTACGGCGCCATCCCGGAGCTGGCCTATGCCCGGGACGTATCCGCCAATCGCCTGCCGCAAAACGTCCAGGTCTCCGAGTTCTTTTTCAAGGCCGGGAGCTATCTCAACAATCGTTCCCAGCAGCGCCATTACGTCTGTACCAACTACACCCACGCGGTTCGTGACCTGATGGCCCTGAGTGTCAATGTGGTCGCACAGATGGTGGCACCGGGCGATGCCCACGGCCAACCGGGGCAGGTGAGCCTGAGTTGTAATCCGGATCTGACGCTGGATCTGATCCCGCTGCTGCGGGAGCGGGAAGAGGCGGGCACGCCCGTCGCCCTGGTGGCGGAACTGAACCGGAATCTGCCATGGTTCGGGCACGATGCCGCTATCGGGGCCGACCGTTTTGATATGGTGCTTGAGCAGCCTTCCAGTGATTACCCGCTTTTCTCGGCCCCGGAAATGTCGGTAAGCCCGGAAGATCATCTGATCGGATTCTACGCCAGCGCCCTGCTGAAGGACGGCGGCACCCTCCAGGTCGGCATCGGTTCGCTGGGCGCCGCCCTGGTTCACAGTGCCATACTCCGGCACAGACACAACCAGGCCTGGCGTGCTGTCTTCGATCACCTTCGGGTTGACGAGCATTTTCCGGTGGTCACCGAAGCAGGTGGTACCGGTCCGTTCGAGCAGGGACTCTATGGCTGCAGCGAGATGATGGTCGATGGCTTTCTCTACCTGATGGAACAGGGCATCCTCCGGCGTGAGGTGTATGACCATGCGGGCCTTCAGGCACTGCTCAATCGCGGGGACGTCACTGGGCAGGTGTCGCTGGTGACGCTGGATGTATTGCGCCGGGAGAAACTGATCGACAGCCCCTTGCGGGCCCGGGATGTGCGCTGGTTGATCCGCTACGGCATCTTCCGGGACACCGTGGAATTCAGGGGTGGTCGGCTGTGTGCGGGGGATCAGTCTGTGGAAGGCGATCTGGACGATCCCGAGGCCCGGGAAGCCATTCAGACCCTGATTCTGGGCGACCGGCTCACCGGCGGCATTGTCATGCACGGGGGCTTCTACGTGGGCCCGGAAAGGTTCTACCAGTCGCTCAGGGAATTGCCGGACGACCAGCGTGCCCGGATCAGCATGACCAGCGTGAACTTTATAAACCATCTGTATGATCACCGGTTTGGTGATCAGAAGCTGAAGGCGGCGCAGCGGGTTCACGGCCGGTTTATCAATTCGGCGATGATGTACACCCTCAACGGCGCCGGCGTGTCGGATGGGCTGGAGGATGGCCGGGTGGTCAGTGGTGTAGGTGGGCAGTACAACTTTGTGGCGATGGCTCATGAGCTGCCGGGTGCCCGGTCCATACTGACGCTTCGCAGCACCCGGCAGTCCCATGGCAAGGTGTTGTCGAACATTGTGTTCAACTACGGCCACTGCACCATTCCGCGGCACCTCCGGGACATCGTGATCACCGAGTACGGCATTGCGGATCTGAGGGGGCAGCCGGATGAACAGGTGTATCTGAGGCTGATTCGGATTGCCGACTCCCGCTTCCAGCAGGAACTTCTTGAGCAGGCCCAGAAAGTGGGCAAGGTGGATTCCGCTTTCAGGCTGCCGGCTTCCTGGTGCAATAACACGCCCGAGGCAGTCCGGCATGCAGTATCGCTGAGTGGCGATACCGGGCTGTTCCCGCCGTTCCCCTTTGGCCGGGATTTCACCGATGAAGAACTGACCTTAGGGAAAGCCCTTAAGGGGCTGAAGGCCGCAACGTCGACTCGCCGTGGTAAACTGGCGACCCTGTGGCAGGCCCTCCGGGCCCGGGACGACGAAAGCCGCTATGGCGCCCTGCTTGAGCGCATGGGCCTGACCAGCCCTTCCGGATTGCGGGACAAGCTGGACCGGCGACTGGTTATTCACGGCCTGCAGCAGCTCGAAACACCACCGGATACAGGAAACTCGAAACCCTGATGACAGCTTCACAAGCAAGACCCGACGTTTTTACCGTTCATTATGTGTTGAAGAACAAGATTGGCGAGCTGGTCGATACTTCCGAGGGCAGCGAGCCGCTGCATTTTGTCTACGGCAGCCCCGAGATTATCGAGGGCATCCAGCAGGCGGTGAAAGACCGCAATGTGGGCGATTGTCTGGAGGTAACGGTGCCGCCGGCGATGGCCTATGGCGAGCCCAAGCCGGAGCTGGTGCGCAAGGTGCCCCGCTCACTGTTTGAGGGGGTGGAAAACCTTCAGGTGGGCATGAAGTTCCAGACCAACACCGGGGATGAGGCGCAAATCGTTCAGGTGGTCGGTATCGATGGTAATCTGGTGAGGGTAGACGCCAACCACCCGCTGGCGGGTTTCACCCTGTACTTTGATCTGGAGATTGTTGGCCGCCGTGAAGCGACGGAAGATGAGGTCGCTCAGGGCCGCCCGCTGTTCTGACCGGGCACGCTTCGCCATCATCCAGCTCGCCCCGGTGAACGCGGGCGAGTCCTTCGAGCATCACCTCACGTAGCTGGCGGGTAAGATCGCCGGCTCCGGTCTCTGCCGGTACTGTGACCACCGGATGGAAAACCACATCCACTCTTGCCGGTGGCTGCCGGAGCATTCTCGGAAGGTGGCGGTGAAAGTCATCGTCACCAATGAACGGGGCCAGATGGTCCGGCCGCCCCGCGCGACGGTAACTGATGGTGACGGGCTGAATGGGCGTGTTGCTTTCTGACGCGGCTTTGAGCAGGAGCCCGTGGAGAGGTAGCACGGTCAGGCCAGCGCTGGTTGTGCCCTCCGGGAAGACCAGGACGGACTCACCGGCTTTCAGGTTTTCGCTGATCTGGTTGCGGACCCGCCTGGCCTGTCCGCCGCCTCGCCTGATAAAGAGCGTGCCCGCTTCCCTGGCAAGCCAGCCGATGAGCGGCCACTGGCCGACTTCTGCCTTCGAGAGGAAGCGGGTCGGCGCCAGGCTGCCCAGGATCGGGATGTCTGTCCAGCTGATGTGATTGCTGACAAACAGAACGTTGGTGTCTGCGGGTGCACCGTGCTGGTGGATGTCCAGTCCCAGGCAGCGGCAGGCCCAGCGGAAGCAGAACCGGGCCCAGGGGGTTCGGTCGGCGGTTCGCCGGGTTATGCCATCCGCCAGGCGCAAGGCCGTCGCGATGGACGTGGTGGCCGCCAGAAAAAGTGTAAAGGTGGTGAGGCGAACGCCCAGTCGGAGCCAGCCCATGCTTTTGACCTCCTGCGGGTTCCGGCTTCAGGGCACCGAACGCATGTAATGCCGGCTGTACCGGCCGGCCAGTTTCCGGACTTCCAGCAGGACCAGCAGGTCCGCGCAGCGGAAATCCGGGTCCCAGCACGGCTCGCCACAGACTCTCGCGCCCAGCCGCATGTAGGCCCGGATAAGGGCGGGTACGTCAACCGGGCGGTCGTTGTCCCGGGTGTCGGTCAGATGGGGCAGTTCCCGGCGTGGTTTGACCAGGAACGCCGGGTCGGCCAGATATTCCTTCTGCAGGTGGCGGGCAATACGCCAGGCTTTCAGGCCGCCATCGGACATACCGATGCTGGCACACCCGATCATATATTCGACATCCCGTTCAACCAGATAGTCGGCTACGGCAGACCAGAGCAGGCTGATGGTGGCGCCGTTGCGATAGTCCGGGTGGACGCAGGTGCGGCCCAGTTCGGCGATTGTGCCCGGCAGATTATCCAGGGCGCTCAGATCAAACTCGCCGGCCGAGTAGAAACCGCCTACGGCCCGGGAGTTTTCCTGATGCAGGATCCGGGTGGTTGCCACCAGTTCACCGGTGTCCTGGTCCGTCACAATGAGGTGGTCGCACACGGCGTCGAATGCATCGGCATCGAGGCCCGGTGTTTCCGCTCCGAGATCGCTTTCGTACTCTTCCGAGAACACCCGGTAGCGCAGGCGCTGCGCCGCCTCCAACCTTTTCGGGCACCGGGTCAGGTCGGCTTTCAGCTGGCGTGCATTGCGGCGGGCTTTCGCGGTCTGTGTGGTCATGGCGTGGTCTCTTTTGTATCCATTTCCCGAAAGCCTATGAATACGGTGTGACACACCGGTGACCACGAGGTGACGTATCTGTGACATCGCCGTGCCAGGTGACTTTTCCGGGCGCTGTGTCACAGGCTGTAACCAAGCAGCGGTTCCATGTATATTTCTGAATAGCATGTATAATTGCTGTTACAGCAGGTTGCCTGTATTGTCAGGTACACAGAATGACCTGAAACCGGAATAACAAAACCAGAGATGGATGGCGTGGAACAGACAAACGAAAGCTGGCGAATTCTGATTGTCGAGGACGACGAGCGATTGGCTGAGTTGACCCGGGAATACCTTGAAAGCAACGGGTTGACCGTCTCCCTTGAAACTCATGGTGGCCCTGCGGTTGAGCGGATCCGCAACGAGCAGCCCGATCTGGTGGTGCTGGATCTGATGCTGCCGGGGGAGGATGGTCTTTCCATCTGTCGCCGGGTGCGGCCGTTTTATTCCGGCCCGATTATCATGCTGACGGCCCGTACGGATGATCTGGACCAAGTCCTCGGGCTTGAAATGGGCGCCGACGATTACATCGGCAAGCCGGTCAAGCCCAGGGTTCTGCTGGCCCGTATCCGCGCCATGCTCAGGCGAGTAACAGAGACCGGGCAGGGAGCGGGCGATGACGCTGCGGGTGAAGAGCCGGTGCGCCTCCAGTTCAATGACCTTGTGGTTGACCGCTCCATGCGTGAAGCCTGGCTGAACGAACAGAGTATTGATCTGACCAGCGCTGAATTTGACTTGCTCTGGCTGTTGGCCAGTAACGCAGGCCGGGTGCTCAGCCGGGAAGAGATCTTTACCGCACTGCGCGGCATCGAGTACGACGGCCAGGACCGCTCAATAGATGTGCGGGTGTCGCGGATTCGCCCCAAAATCGGGGATGATCCTATCCACCCTCGACGTATCAAGACCGTTCGCAGTAAAGGTTACCTGTTCGTAAAGGAAGCCTGACGATTCAGTCTCTGGAACCGGGGTGCGGGCAGTCTGCACTCCGGTGTTCCATGCCAGGGTTGGTAAAATGCCCCTGAAGTTCTTCCTTAAGCTCTATGCCCCCCTTGCCGGCCTGTCTGCGCTGGTTGTCCTGCTCTGTGTTTTCCTGTTTGCCGGCCTCAATTCCGTTCGTTCGCAGTACTGGCATGAACAGTTCCCGGCGCCGCTGATGCGTTGGCTGGCGTCCGCACCGGCACCGGCACATCAGTATCACTGGCTGAAGCAGACGGTCGATCTCAGGGTTGCCGATGCATCGGAATTCGCCCTGTCCCGGGTGGCACTGGAGAGGCTGGGTTATGGTCAGGTTGTCAGCATCGACAGTGACATCGGGTACCGGGTGCTGGCCACCGATCTTTCCGGGCAGGTACTTCAACTGCGTCTTGCCCATCCCTACCATGATGTGTCCGAAACCATCGGCCTGATCTTCCGCTGGCACCTGGATTCGACCACGCTGGCGAACCGCCCGGACGTTGCCTCGCAAATAGCCCGGGCTTTGCATGTGGATGTCCGGCCACTGAATGACCGTGCTCTGCTGCCGGGGCCGGATGTGCTGGATCAGGTGGCCGAGCGCGGGCTGGCCTTCTATCCGGCGGACTCCGGTGGCGATGGCAGAGTGATTATCCGGCTCTCGGATGGGGAGCTTTACCGGATTGATATGCCCCCGCCTTTCAACCCCTGGGCCTGGCCCGTTGTTCTCATGCTGGTGCTGGTGCTCGGCGGAGTGCTTGGCCTGGCCCTGTTCCTGGCCCTCCGGGAAGTGGACAGCAACCTTAGAACCGTTGAGTCAGTGGCGGTTCGTATAGCTCGCGGGGACATGAGTGCAAGAGTTCAGGCGGGCGAGGGGACCCTGATTTCCCGGCTCGCAGCGTCCTTTAATGGTATGGCCGAGCATATGCAACGGCTGGTTCAGGTGCAGCGGGAAATGATTCATGCGGTGTCCCACGAGTTGCGTACCCCTGTGGCCCGAATCCGGTTTGGCGTCCAGATGATTGAGGACTGCAAGGACCAGGCCTCGATGCAGCGGCAACTGGACGGGATTGACGGGGATATCCAGGAACTCGATGAGCTGATTGATGAGATTCTCACATACGCCAGGCTCGAGCAGGGCGGACCGGTGTTCTCCCTCCAGGAATGCTCGGTGACTGATATTGTTCGTCAGGTCGTGGCGGAGCAACAGTTGATAAGGCCCCAGTTGAGCATCGAAGGCAAGATCGAAGATGCCTCCGAAACCTGGGCGCTGTCCGATGTGGAGCCGCGCTATCTGCATCGGGCGATCCAGAATCTCGTAGGGAACGCAGGCCGCTATGCCGAAGGCAGGGTTGTCGTAAATTGTCATTTTGACGAAGACAATTGCCGGATCGACGTGGAAGACGACGGCCCGGGTATTCCGGAGCAGGACTGGGAAAAGGTGTTTACCGCCTTTGCCCGGCTGGACGACAGCCGGACCCGCACGTCAGGCGGCTACGGCCTCGGTTTGTCCATCGTCCGGCGGATACTCTACTGGCATGGCGGCCAGGCTTTCGTCGGCAGGAGCGACACCCTGGGCGGTGCCAGATTCAGTCTGGTCTGGCCGCGAAAGAAGTCTTTGGAAGCCGTTGTGTGAATCAGTCCTCATTGCCTCACCTGATGTAACAAAGCCGCTACACAAGCACTACTGAAGTTTCCGGCATCCCCACCGATAATTCAAAGCGTAAGGGATGACTTTTGAGGTTGTAGTTCTTACGAACTTTCCTTGTTTCATTCGTCATTTGAAGGCCGGTTTTCCGGCCTTTTTTTTGTTTGCCCGCCATCAAATTCAGGATTGGTCACTCTTTCCCGGCTGCACTGCTGCTAGAATCGGGAAAACAAAAGGAGGCCGTCCATGACCCGCTATCTTCTTGCGATTGATCAGGGTACAACCAGTTCCCGTGCCATTGTTTTTGACCAGATGGGCACCAGTGTTGCTGCCGACCAGCAGGAGTTCCATCAATATTTCCCCAAAGACGGCTGGGTTGAGCACGATGCCCGGGAGATCTGGGACAGCAGTCTGGCCGTCTGTCGGAGTGCCCTGGGCAAGGCCGGTATCAAAGCCAGTGATCTGGCCGGCATTGGTATCACCAACCAGCGGGAAACTACCGTCATCTGGGATCGCGCCACCGGAGAGCCGATCTACCATGCCATTGTCTGGCAGGATCGTCGCACCGCCTCCTGGTGCACCAAGCTCAAGTCCGACGGGCACGAAGACAGCGTTGTCGAGCGCACCGGCCTGCTGATAGATCCCTATTTCTCCGCCACCAAGATTGCCTGGATTCTGGATAACGTAGACGGCGCCCGAGCCCGGGCAGAATCCGGCGAACTGGCGTTCGGCACAGTGGACAGCTGGCTGTTGTGGAACCTTACCGACGGCAAGTCCCATCGCACCGACGCTACCAATGCCTCACGCACGGCGCTTTTCAATATTCACACGCAGGACTGGGACGACGAACTTCTGGCCCTGTTCCGTGTGCCCCGCGCCCTGTTGCCGGAGGTGCTGGACAGTGCGGCGGATTACGGCACTTCGGAATCCCGGTGGCTGGGCAGCCCCGTCATTATTGCGGGCATTGCCGGCGACCAGCACGCCGCCCTGGTGGGCCAGGCCTGTTTCAGTCCGGGCATGGCCAAGAGCACCTACGGTACCGGATGCTTTCTGATGCTCAACACCGGGGATCAGGCGGTTCGTTCCGAGAATCGGTTGCTGACGACCATGGCCTACCGCCTGAATGGCAAACCCTGTTATGCGGTGGAGGGCAGTATTTTTGTTGCCGGGGCCGCCATGCAATGGCTGCGAGACGGGCTGAAGCTGATCGCGCACGCTAATGAGTCTGCGGCGCATGCAGAGGCCGTTGGGGTGGAGAACCCGGTTTATCTGGTGCCCGCATTTACCGGCCTGGGTGCGCCGCACTGGGACCCTCATGCCCGCGGGGCCATCATGGGCCTGACCCGGGATACGGGGATTGGCGAGATCGTCACGGCGGGTCTGCAATCGGTGTGTTACCAGACCAAGGACCTGGTGCGCGCCATCCAGAACGACGGCGCGCGGCTTGAGACCCTGCGGGTGGATGGCGGTATGGTGGTGAACGACTGGCTGATGCAGTTTCTGGCGGACATTCTGAATGTCACCGTTGACCGGCCGAAGGTAACAGAGACCACGGCGCTCGGGGCCGCCTACCTCGCCGGGCTGCAGACCGGCGTATTCGATAGTCTTGAGCAGATATCCGGGCTCTGGGCGTGTGAACGCCGGTTCCGCCCCGGCATGCGGCCAGCCCTGCGCGAATCGCTCTATGCCGGCTGGCTTGATGCCGTGGAGCGGGTCTGTAACAACTGACGCTGGTTCAGGCGGTGCGCTCGAACGCGATCAGGTGGTCCGCCTCCACGCGCACCGGGACATGCTCGCCCAGATGGAAATCCAGATGGCTCCGGAACAGGGCTTCGAACTCGGTGTCTTCGGAACAGCGGAACCGGTAGAGGGTGGACGTGCCTGCGAAGGTTTTCTCGACCACCTTGGGCTGCAGATCCGAGTCCGGGTCGTGGACGATATCATCGGGCCGTATCAGCACATCCAGAAGGGTGCCCGGTGACCACCTGTAGGCGCGGTTGCCGTGGATGACGCCCAGTTCCGAGTCGATGGTGTCCGGCCCCAGGGCCTTGCCCGGAATGAAGCCGCCCTGGCCGACGAAACTGGCGACGAAGCGGTTGGCAGGCTCATGATACAGATTGTACGGCACGTCCCACTGCTGGATCCGGCCGTCCCGCAACACCGCCACCTGATCACACATGGCGAAGGCTTCCTGCTGATCGTGGGTCACCAGGATAGCGCTGATGCCCAGTGTCTTGAGGATTTCACGAACATCCAGGCTCAGGCGCCGGCGCAGATCGGCATCGAGGTTGGAAAACGGCTCATCCAGCAGGATCAGGGTGGGCTCGGGGGCCAGCGCACGTGCCAGTGCAACCCGTTGCTGCTGGCCACCGGACAGTTCATGCGGATAGTTGTCCGCGAGATCCTGGAGGTGAACCACATTGAGCAGTTCCATGACTTTCTGCCGCCTCTCGGCCTTGGCCATATTACGCAGCCCGAAACCAACGTTGTCGGCAATGGTCAGGTGCGGGAACAGGGCGTAGTCCTGGAACACCATGCCGATTCGGCGCTTCTCCGGCGGCAGGGTGCGGCCGGGCAGACTGATGGCCTGGGACTCAAGGCGGATCTCCCCCCCCGTTAATGGCAGAAACCCCGCCAGGGCCCGCAGGATGGTGCTTTTGCCGCAGCCACTGGGACCCAGCAGGCAGCCAATGTCGCCATGGCTCAAGGCAAAGCTGACATCCTTGACCACGGAATCGCCGCCGTAGCCACACGACAGATTGTTGACCTCAAGCAGCCAGTCTTCAGGAGGTGGAGCGGTGGTACTCATGGGGTCAGTCCAGACGATTGAGAATTAGAAACTCAAGCAGGGCTTTCTGGGCGTGCAGGCGGTTCTCAGCCTCTTCCCACACGACGGAGGCAGGGTGCTCCAGCATGTCTGCTGAAATCTCCTCGCCCCGGTGGGCCGGAAGGCAGTGCATGAAGAGGGCGTCTCTATCCGCGACGGCCAGCAGTTCCGGATTGATCTGGTAGCCACTGAATGCGTCCCGGCGCGCTTTCTGCTCGTCTTCCTGGCCCATGGAGGCCCACACATCCGTGACCAGCAGGTCCGCATTACGGGCTGCCTCTGCCGGTTCGCGGAACAGCGTGACCCGGTCGGCGTGTACCTTGATCAGGTCGTCTGAGGGCTCGTAGCCTTCCGGGCATGCCACATTCAGGTGAAAATCAAACTGGGTCGCCGCGTTAATGTAGGAGTGGCACATATTATTGCCGTCGCCGATCCAGGCCACGGTGGCACCGCGAATGCTGCCGCGATGTTCCCGGTAGGTCTGCATGTCGGCCAGCAACTGGCAGGGGTGGAACTCATCCGTCAGGGCATTGATAACCGGCACCCGGGAAGCGGCGGCAAAGCGTTCAACCGTCTCGTGGGCAAAGGTGCGGATCATTACCGCATCCACCATACTGGAGATGACGATGGCAGAGTCTTCAATGGGTTCACCCCGGCCAAGCTGGGTGTCCCGTGGCGACAGGAACATGGCGGAGCCGCCGAGCTGGGCCATGCCGGCTTCAAAGGAAACCCGGGTGCGCGTTGAAGACTTCTCGAAGATCATTGCAAGAATTCGATTCTTCAGCGAGTCCCGCAGCTTACCCTGCCGCCACTCCTTGCGAAGCGCGGTGGCATGATCAACCAGGCTTTCCAGCTCACTGGTTGTCATGTCATTCAATGTCAGAAAATGTCTTGCCGCCATGAAGTGGCCCTTATCTCAACGAATCCCGTGGCTGGCGGGATTGCCTGAACGTTGCCTGAAAAACGGGGCATCAAGTCTAGCCCGTCGGAGCAGGTATGACAACGCCGCAACAGGCATGGAACCGGCAGTGTTGCGAAAGGTCAAATCGTGGAGTTTGGTGAGCGGTGAGGCAGCCGTGTACAATGTCGTAAAACGAATTGCCGTGTGGCAAGACTGTTCCAACTGAGGGGAATGTTCATGGATATCAATGAAACCATTAAAAGCCAGCTCGATGAGAACCCGATTATTCTCTATATGAAGGGTAGCCCGCAGGCGCCGCAGTGTGGCTTTTCTGCCAAGACCTCGCAGGCTCTGATGGCCTGTGGCGAGCGCTTCGCATTCGTGAACATCCTGGACAATCAGGAGCTTCGTGAGGCACTCAAGGTATACTCCAGCTGGCCGACCTACCCACAGCTCTACATTAATGGTGAGCTGGTTGGTGGCTGCGACATAATTCTGGAGATGTCCGAGAGTGGTGAGCTGGCCAAGTTGGTCAAAGAGGCTGCTAAGCAGGCAGAAGCCTGAGCAAGGCCATTAGTCAGAGCCGTTTTGGGGTGAACACCAGTTCAACTTCGAAACGGTTCTGGCTGTTCTCCCCTTCAGGTGGCCTCGGGTAGGGGCTTGCCGCCAAGGCTGCCCGGTAGGCCGCTTCATCAATACCGTCAATTCCCGTCGATTTCAGTACCCTTGCCCGGGTCAGGGCGCCGTTATCAAGCAGTTGCAGCTCTACTTCCATGGACACAATCCGGGACAGCGCCCGCATGGCCGGAACCCTGGCCTGTTCAAGTTGGTGGCCCAGATGGGTGGCCAGGGTCACCACGTAGGGATCCTGCTCAACCGGCGAGTTGGTAATTCGCGTGATCGTCGCTTCAGTCTCTTGCGTTTCCGTCCGTGTTACCTCGCCTGCGCGGGCGCTGTGGCTGGGTGATGATTGGCGGGTAGCCTCTGTGGTTTCTGGTTTTTGGGCCGGAGGTTCGGAGATAACCGGTTCCGGAACCCTCGGGGATTCTGGCGCCTGACGGGTTACCACCGGCTCGGACGCAGGTTCCGCGCTGAAACGTGGAATGAGAGGTATGGGCCGGCTGGTTGCATTGGCGTCGGGTGCTGGCCGGGCGGTCTGGTCAGTGCCCGGGGTGATCAGCTCAAACTCCAGGCTTTGCCGGTGCTCAACCTTCTGCTCTGTCACCGGAGAAGGCAGGCCGGAGAGCACGAGCGTGTGGAACATGAGCGCCAGGGATAACGCGAGACCGATCCGGTATCGTGCCGGAACGGCACTGGTATTGCCTTCTTCGACCATTGATGTCAGGCCGTCTTGCTCCGCAAGGTGCCGACAACCGCATCCAGCGCCCGATCGATCAGAGCGCCCTGTTCCAGCAGGGTCAGGCGACCACGGCGCATCTCATGGGCCAGTTGGACCCTGGTTTTCTCGATCACCTTGAGCCCCATCCGGTTCACAAAGACAAAGCAGTCGGCCTCATCGATGATGGCGGAAAGCTTGCACCGGAAGTTGGCCCCATTGACAAGGCGGAACTCTACCCAGTTACCGATTTCAATGCTGTCAATCTGGGCGACATACTCGGAAATGGCGGCTTCCTCCAGTTCCTGCTGTCTCTCGACCGCCGTCTGGTGCAGGGTGGAGATTTCCTCTTCTTCAACCTCTTCGGATGAGTCCTGCCGAGCTTCGATGGCCGCATTGGTTCTGAAAGCTTCGGCCAGTTCATGCTTCAGGTGGCCCATCATTTCATCCATCCTGGACGAGTTGTAGGACACTTCATCCAGGCCTGATCTCAAGGCTTTCAGAAGGCCCGGCACAACCCGAACCCATTGATCCCGCTCCTCATCTTGCTGATGGGGGTGCAGGCACCAGATCAGGTCATCAACCACTTTTACCGTCGCGTGCCAGCGATGTTCAACGTCGTCCCTGAGGTAGGCGAGAAACATCACCCGGCTCCAGCCATTCATCAGAATGTCGTGAATCGATGCCGGCAGTTTGTAGCGAGCCACCTTTTCTTTCAACAGGTTATCAACTGTTTGCTGTGCCGTCTGGGATTTGATGCGTCCTCTTTCCGATTCCCGCGTCCGCTGCTCAACGAGTGCAGCCTTGCGGTTCTCTCTCTCCAGGAACTTTTCGAACTCCTGGTTCAGTGTCTCGAACAGTGCAACGTCGCCGTCGAATTCGTTGAGAATCCGCTGAACAATGTTGTGAATCTGGTTATACAGTTTGTCCCTGGTTTTCTCATCACTGCTGCTCCAGCCGATGCCCGCTCGCGCAAGGGAGTTGAGCAGTCGTCGGGCCGGGTGTGTGGCCTGGCTGAAAAAGCTCTTGTCCCGAATGACGACCTTCAGGATCGGAATCTGAAGACGGCTGATCAGAACCTGAACCGGGGCGGACAGGTTGTAGTCATCGAGGATAAACTCGAACAGCATGGAGACCAGGTTGATGAGATCTTCGTCAACTTCGTTCAGTGCCGGTTTCCGGCCATCCCCCGCATCAGCCCTGGCAAGCAGTTGCTGCATCAACTGTCTCAGGTCGACGGTGAGGGGTTCTCCGTTACTCAGGTCGCCCTGGTTGGGGCGGGCATCGGCCAGAGGCAGCGAGTTCAGCAGGCTGGCCAGCTCCGAATCACTGACGACGCGAACGTTGGGATCGGATGATCGGGGCGGTATCCCGGCATTGGCCCTCTGAAGTGCCAGCATCTGCCGGATCTGGTTGAACACGGCACTGCTGTGGACGGATTCGCCGGCGGTTGCGTGAGTTGCGGAGTCCGGGGCTCCGGCTGTCCCTGTGCCCGGCGCTTGTGCTTTTGAGCTGTCCTGCTGGTGCCCGGCTTTGCCGTGATACCGGAAGTTGGGGATAACGCCGGCCTGGATCAGAATGCGGTTGGCTTCGTCCAGCAGCATGCCGAGATTGGAGACAACGTAGCGATCAAACTGCTTGAGCAGAATCAGGCGTTCCCGAATCTGGATTTCCAGGGCCTGAATCGCCTCGGTAAAGGCGCTGCAAAGATGCTCCGGCGCCATCGGATTGACCGGCGACTCGTCGGTGGCTTCGGGGTAAACCTGGCTGAAGCGGGTCTGGAGTTGCAGTAACGGGCCCTGAAAATGGGCCTTCGCCTTGGTGATCATGGCGTTCAGTGCAACCTGCTCTTCCAGGTCGTCGTTCCCCACCAGGGACAGGGTATCGGCGCTGGCCTGCGCGGCCGGGTTATTATCCTGGACAGCCCCGGCATGGGGCGGGTTGGCGAAATACTGGGCGACGGTATTCTGGAAGTGCCGCTCCACACCCTTGCGCTTGATGCGGATTTCGCGCATGGCTTCGAAGTAGCGATTCTGCTCATTATTGCTGCGCGCGTTGTTGGCCAGCTCAAACAGTGAATCGTCGACGGCGTCAAAGGCGCCCTGGAGCAAATCTCCCAGCCCGGCGACTACCGTGTCCCGGATGCGGGTGACCTCCGCAGGAACCGGCTTGTTACTCCCCGCTTCCCGATGCTCACGGAGGTAATGTATTCCGGACTGCTTGTTCATGGCAGACTCCTGTTTACGCCTCAACCGGATACATGACCGAGCTTAAGAACCTTTGATTCTGATTATCGGTTAAATTTACCGCATTTCCGTCAAGGTTAACATGACTAAACGCTAACCTTGGACCGAAATCACAAAATATGGGGTGTCCCTCAGGGCACCTACATGCAGGTTGCTGACCCGGCGAAAGAAATTGCGTTCAGCTCACGTAGACAGGGCCGATACCCATGCTCCAGATAACCACGCTGATGGCCAGTAATGCGACAAACATCACCAGCCCAACCGTAAGCACCGCGGACGCAAACATGAATCCACGGTCTTCCGGGATTTTCATCAGTATGGGCAGCCCTTCGTAGAGCAGATAGACAGCGTAGGCGGCAGCCGCGAGACCGGCCAGCATATTGACCCAGATGTTCGGGTAAGCCGCAATTACCCCGATCAGGAAAATAGGAGTCGATGTGTAGGCAGCCAGGGCAACGCCCCTGGGTGTCCGCTCAACCGCATCGTAGGTGGCAGCAAAGAAATCGATGAACTTGCCCAGCACAAAGATGCCCGCGAGCATCGCGGCGTAAAAGAGTACCGATAGCTGCAATGCACTGCCAACAGAGAGCCGGGTGATCTGGCCGTCACCTATTTGCCAGCCCACCTGGGAAGTGCCGTAGAAGCCGGCGACGGCCGGTATCAGTGCCAGCAACAATATATGGCCGGCGTAGAGTCTTGTGACGGATTCGGATTCATTACGGATCGCTTCCCATTCCCGATCCGGGTGGGCAAGCAGGCCAAAACTATGAGTCAGGCTCATGGATGCATTCCTTGTGGTTATTTTGTGTCGCACGCATCTTCAGTGTTGGTGCCGGGTTGGTGGCGGTCAAGCGGCTGGTTAAACTTTGATCTTCCAACAGGAGGCGTGGCTATAGCGGAAGCGTCTATGGCGGAAGGAGCGGTGATAAGAAAAGGCCGGGTGCCGGATCCATTCAGCTCAGCGAAAGTGCGCGCTTTTTGCGCTTTTTCGGGTGCACAATAGCGGCCTTCACGACATTGTCCTTGATCTGCAACACTTCCACACGGTGGCCGCTGACTTTCAGGCAGACGTTGGTGTCCGGAATATTTTCCAGGGTTTCGGTAATCAGGCCGTTGAGGGTTTTCGGTCCGTCCGTGGGCAACTTCCAGCCCAGGGTCTTGTTGATGGTGCGCACTGCCGCCGTGCCGTCAATGATAAAGGTGCCGTTGTCCTGGGGGATGATGTCCGGGCTGGTGGCTGCATAATCGGTGGTGAAGTCACCGACGATCTCTTCCAGTATGTCCTCCAGTGTCGCCAGGCCAAGAACATCACCGTACTCGTCGACCACCACGCCAAACCTGCGCCGGCCTTTCTGGAAGTTGATCAGTTGGGTATTCAGTGGCGTGCTTTCCGGGATGAAATAGGGTTCCTGGCACAGTTGCATGATCATGGCCTTGTTGATCTCATCATGCTGGAGCAGCTTGGACACGCTCCGCAGGTGCAGAATGCCCTGGATGTTGTTGATGTCACCTTTGTAGACCGGCATCCGGGTATGCTGGCTGCTGCGGAGCTGGCGAAGAATGGTGTCGGTGTCGTCTTCCAGGTCGATGCCGATCACTTCGTTACGGGGCACCATGATGTCATTGACCGTCACTTTTTCCAGATCAAGAATGCTCACCAGCATGTCTTTGTGCTTGGCGGGAATCAGTGCGCCGGCCTCATTGACCAGGGTCCTGAGCTCCTCCCGGCTGAGGTGGTCACTGGCGGCGTCTGCCGCCGAAACCCCGAGCAGCTTCAGTATGCCCCCGGTAAACAGGTTCACAGCCCATACAAAGGGGTAAAGGATCTTCAGCAGTGGCCCGAGAATGTGGCTGGCGGGAAACGCAATTTTCTCGGGAAACAGGGCAGCCAGCGATTTCGGGGTCACCTCGGCAAAGATCAGGATTACGATGGTCAGCAGGACTGTGGCGATCGCGATGCCGGCGTCGCCCCAGACGCGTATTGCAATAACCGTGGCAATCGATGAGGCGAAGATATTGACGAAGTTGTTGCCGATCAGAATGATTCCGATCAGCTGGTCTGTCCGCTTCAGCAGGTCCTGGGCACGTTTGGCGCCTTTATGGCCGGTTTTGGCCATATGCTTGAGGCGGTAACGATTGAGGGACATCATCCCTGTTTCCGAGCTGGAAAAGAAAGCGGAAAGCAGGATCAGTCCGACAAGAAGAATAAACAGCGCGGTAAGCGATGTTTCGTTCAAAAGATAACGTCCTTATATTGCAGACAAGTAGCGAAAATAGGGTGTGGGGGTGGCTGTGTCAACAGGTCTGCGTGGGCGGTGGCTCTAGCCGCCTCTCTGGAAAATCAGTTCCAGAACGAACTTGCTGCCATAGAATGCCAGCATCAGCAGTGCGCAGCCGGCCAGGGTCCAGCGGCTGGCCGTGATGCCGCGCCAGCCTTTGGTATACCGGCCGACCAGGAGCGCCACAAAGACCATCAGGGAGAGTATCGAGAACAGGGTTTTATGGGCGAGATTCTGGGCGAAAAGGTCTTCGACAAAGAGGGCGCCGGTTATGATCGCCAGAATAAGCAGGACTACGCCGGCCCAGACCATTTCGAACAGCAGCGACTCCATGGTCTGCAGCGGAGGCAGGTTGCGTACCAGGAGGCTGTTGTAATTGTGCTTTAACTGGCGGTTCTGGAAATACAGAAGCACCGCCTGGATAGCCGCGAGTGTAAACAGGCTGTAGGCTGTCACCGACAAGGCGATATGGGAGAGCATGCCATAGCTCTGGTCCGAGACCAGTCGGGAAGGGCCATGGACGATCAGCACCATGACAATCGTGAGCCCGGCCAGCGGGTACACGCCCAGGAACAGATTCTGAACCGGCTTTTTCAGATTGAGGCCGAGCAGAAGGAACGCGATAAGCCAGGAAATCAGTACTGAGCTTTTGAAGAAGCTGAAATCAAAGCCTCCGTCGTGGTGAACGGTCTGGGCGATGAGGAGTCCATGGCTGGTCAGTGCAAGCAGGCCAATAAGCGTGGTGATGGCGAGATTGCTTTCAACCCGCCCCCTGAAATGCAGGGCTTGCAGCGCAGTACCAACGCTGTACAGAAAAAGAGAGGTGACCGCGAGAATCAGCGTTCCCATGACTTCCTTATTAACCACTGTTCTGACTGGGGGATCGGCGTTGGCGGCAGCCGATTTGACCGGGCTGGTCGTTTCAGGGCGATAGTCTGGTTATAATGTCGCGATTATGCAACTGGAATCAAGGAGCCACTGGTGGCTTCCCTGGTTCGGGCACTCAATTTATCCGGGGTACGGAAGAGCAACATGTTTGAGAACCTCCAAGATCGACTTTCCGGCAGTCTGCGCAAGATCTCCGGCCAGGCGCGCCTTACCGATGACAATATAAAGGACACCCTCAGAGAGGTGCGAATGGCCCTGCTGGAGGCGGATGTTGCCCTGCCAGTGGTGAAGGATTTTGTCGAGGGAGTGCGCGCGCGTGCGATCGGGCAGGAGGTGCAGCGCAGCCTGACCCCGGGCCAGGTGTTTATCAAGGTCGTTCAGCAGGAGCTTGAGCGGGTGATGGGTGCGGGCAACGAATCCCTCAACCTGAGCGTGCAGCCGCCGGCGGTGATCATGATGGCCGGCCTGCAGGGTGCCGGTAAGACAACCACGGTTGCCAAGCTTTCCCGTTTCCTCAAGGAGCGCCAGAAAAAGTCTGTGCTGGTTGTCAGTGCCGACGTATACCGCCCGGCCGCGATTCGCCAGTTGGAGACCCTGGCCGGTGAAGTTGGTGTCGAGTTTTTCCCGAGTACCGCGGATCAGGATCCGGTTGCTATTGCCGAAGGCGCGATTGCGGCTGCCCGTAAGAAGCACATCGATGTGGTCATTCTTGATACCGCCGGCCGCCTCCATGTCGACGAGCAGATGATGGGTGAGATTGGCCGGCTGCACAAAGCCGTCAATCCGGTGGAAACCCTGTTTGTGGTTGATGCCATGACCGGCCAGGATGCGGCCAACACGGCCAAGGCCTTCAATGACGCTTTGCCGTTGACGGGCGTGGTGCTGACCAAAACCGATGGCGATGCCAGGGGCGGTGCGGCCCTGTCGGTCCGCCACATTACCGGTAAGCCGATCAAGTTCCTGGGCGTGGGCGAGAAGTCCGATGCCCTGGAGCCGTTTTACCCGGACCGGGTCGCCTCCCGGATTCTCGGTATGGGCGATGTGCTTTCCCTCATAGAGGAGGCGGAGCGCAAGCTGGATCAGAAGAAGGCCCAGAAACTCAGCAAGAAGATCAAGAAGGGCAAAAGCTTTGATCTCGAGGATTTCCGGGATCAGTTGCAGCAAATGAAGAGTATGGGCGGTATTGGTGGTCTGCTCGACAAGCTTCCGGGCATGGGGCAGATGGCCCAGGTGGCCCAGCAGCAGGTCAATGACAAGTCCATGGGGCAGATGGAGGCCATCATCTGCTCGATGACGCCAAAGGAGCGCCGCTACCCGGATGTCATCAACAATTCCCGCAAGCGCCGTATTGCCAGCGGCTCGGGCACACAGATCCAGGACGTCAATCGCTTGCTGAAACAGCACAAGCAAATGCAGAAAATGATGAAAAAGTTTGGCAAAAAGGGCGGCATGGCGAATATGATGCGCGGCCTGGGTGGCATGATGCCCCCGGGCGGTGGTGGTGGTGGCATGCCTCCATTTGGTCGTATGTAAAAAGCCTTACAGGGAAAACTGGGAAACAACCTGTTTTCCTGTTTTCTTTGGCGTTGATTTAGCATAGAATAGCGCCCCTTTCGAGTATGGGTCTTCGTGCCAGCTGGTCATCAGCAGGCGCGAATCGTACAAAGTTCGTACAACAGAACAGGATATTGGTTAAATGGTAACAATCCGTTTGGCTCGCGGCGGCTCCAAGAAGCGCCCGTTCTACCATCTGACAGTCACCGACAGCCGCAAATCCCGCGACGGTCGTTTCATTGAGCGTGTAGGCTTCTTCAACCCGATCGCGCGCGGTCAGGAAGAGCGTCTGCGCGTTGATCGCGATCGTGTTGAGTTCTGGCTGGGCCAGGGCGCACAGACCAGCGATCGTGTTGCCCAGCTGCTGAAGGCTGCTGAGTAACTCAGTACTGACACCGGGGTTTGTGGCATGACACAGAATTCGCAGGAAACTGTGATCGGCCGGATTACCTCGGTGTTTGGGGTCAAGGGGTGGCTGAAAGTCTTCTCCTACACAGATCCCAAGGAAGGAATACTGAACTATCCGGACTGGACGCTGGCCCTGGATGGCAAGCGTATTCCGGCCAGGCTTGAAGAGGGTCGCCGCCAGGGGCAGGCTATCGTCGTCAGGCTGAAAGGAATTGATGATCGTGATCTCGCGCGCACGTACTGCGGCGCCGAGGTGATGGTTTCCAGGGCCGAGTTGCCGGAGCTTCCTGAAGGGGAGTTTTACTGGTTCCAACTGGAAGGTCTCGAAGTTTTCACGGTTGAAGATGAGTGTCTTGGTAAAGTGCACCATCTGATAGAAACCGGGGCAAACGATGTTCTGGTGGTGCAGGCAACTGCCAGCTCCATCGACCAGCGTGAGCGCCTGATACCGTACCTTCCGGACCAGGTGGTTCTGTCGGTTGACCTGGCCGCACAGCGCATGGTTGTAGACTGGGATCCGGAGTTCTAACGGGTGTGGATTGGCGCAGTCAGTCTGTTCCCGGAAATGTTCAGTGCGGTAACAGAGCACGGAGTCACGGGTAGAGCGGTTCGGGACGGACTTCTGGCGTTCAGGAGCTGGAATCCCCGTGATTACACCCATGACCGGCACCGTACCGTGGATGACCGGCCCTATGGTGGTGGCCCGGGAATGCTGATGAAAATTCAGCCCCTGAGGGATGCCATCAGCGCGGCACGGGAAGCAGCGCCGGGCAAGGCCTGTGTGGTTTATCTGTCGCCGCAGGGCGAGACACTGAACCAGTCTGTGGTCGAGTCTTTGGTGGCAGAAGAGCGGCTGATCCTCGTGGCAGGCCGTTACGAAGGTGTTGATGAGCGCCTGATTGCGACAGAAGTCGATCGGGAAGTGTCACTGGGTGATTTTGTTCTTTCCGGTGGCGAACTGGCGGCTATGGCTGTCATTGATGCGGTTACTCGCCTCATCCCCGGAGCGCTGGGTCATGCGCAGTCGGCAGAGCAGGATTCTTTTGCTGACGGTTTGCTGGATTGTCCGCACTACACCCGGCCCGAGGTTTACGAAGGCCTGGCGGTGCCGGATGTTTTATTGGGCGGTCACCATGATCAGATCCGGCGTTGGCGACTCAAGCAGTCGCTGAGGCGAACCCGGCAACGGCGCCCCGACCTGCTTGAAAAGCGGGTGTTTACGGATGAAGAGCGTCAGTTGCTGGAAGAGATTTTGAACGAACCGGGTGCCTCTGAATGATCAGGGCATTAACAGATTGGGTATCAGGAGCATTACGATGAGCGGCAAGAACAACATCATCAGTCAACTTGAAGCAGAACAGATGACCAAGGAAATCCCAGCTTTTGCGCCGGGCGATACCGTGGTTGTCCAGGTTCGCGTAACCGAGGGTAACCGTGAGCGTCTGCAGGCGTTCGAAGGTGTTGTTATCGGCAAGCGTAACCGCGGCATGAACTCCTCTTTCACCGTTCGTAAGATTTCTTACGGTGTGGGTGTTGAGCGTACTTTCCAGAGCTTCTCCAAGCTGATCGACAGCATCAGCGTGAAGCGTCGTGGTGACGTACGCCAGGCCAAGCTTTACTACCTGCGCGACCTGTCTGGCAAGGCAGCTCGTATCAAGGAAAAGCTCGGCTGATCAGCGTTTTGCTGAACACCAGGCAAAAAAGGCAGCCCATGGCTGCCTTTTTTGTGGGTAATGATCCGGCGGTCCGAAGGGCCTGCTGTCGGTTAGTCTCAGCTTGAGGGCTTGGGCGTGAGATCCGAAGACGAATCAGTGGTCGCCCGGTTTGTCGATGCCATCTGGCTCGAAGACGGGCTTGGCGAGAAGACAAGGCAGGCATACCGAAGCGATCTGTTAAGCTTGTCCGGATGGCTGGAGGGCCGGCCGGGTCGCCCGATGCTGACGGACGTTAGCAGAACCGACCTCCTGGCCTGGATGTCCCGCGGGCTTGCAGACGGTATCAAGAGCTCGACGGCGGCAAGGCGTCTTTCAGGGCTCCGGAGGTTCTACCGGTTTTTGCTGCGGGAAGGTGTGATTTCCGAGGACCCGACCCTGCGGATTGACAGCCCCCGGTTGCCGCGGCGCCTCCCGGATTCCCTGACCGAAGAGGAGGTTGACGCCCTGTTGTCGGAGCCAGACCCCGCTATTGCCATTGAGCTTCGTGACAGGGCCATGCTGGAGATTCTCTACGGTTGCGGCCTGCGGGTGTCCGAGCTGACGGAGCTGCGGGTTGATCAGGTGAATCTGCGCCAGGGTGTGGTGAGGATTACCGGCAAGGGAGACAAAGAGCGCCTCGTTCCTCTGGGTGAGGAAGCCGCGGACTGGTTGTTACGGTATATGAAGGAAGGGCGCCCGGAACTTCTCAAAGGCCGATCCTGTGATGCCCTGTTTCCGGGTAACCGGGCCGCGGCGATGACGCGCCAGACCTTCTGGCACAGAATCCGGCACTACGCTGTGCGAGTGGGTATCCGCAAGCACCTCTCTCCTCACACACTCAGGCATGCGTTTGCCACCCACCTTCTGAATCATGGCGCGGACCTGCGGGTTGTGCAGATGCTGCTCGGCCATTCGGACCTGTCGACCACCCAGATTTATACGCATGTGGCCCGCCAGAGGCTTCAGTCGCTGCATCAGGCGCATCATCCGCGCGGCTGAGTGCCTTTGCCGCCGGGTGTTGGCGGGGTGCGGGATGAACTTTCGCCGTTCGCGGATGTCGCATTGATTTGACCCCCGGCCTGTGACAATACTGCCCGGGTTATTTAACCTGCTACAGGAAACAATATGTTTGCCAGAATGAATATCAATCGACTTGTCATGGTGCTGGGTGTTTTTGCCGGTCTGGCCGGCGCTGTCAGCGCCAGCGCCGGCGAGGTGGAGGACCGGATTGCCGAGCGCCTCAGCAGCGTGGTGCCGGGCCTCAAGGTGATTTCGGTGAAGGAATCCGAGGCGAAAGGCCTCTATCAAGTGCAGAGCAATAACGGCGAAACCATTTATGCGACCAAGGATGGCCAGTACCTGATGACTGGTGATCTGCTGAAGGTTACGGACCAGGGCATTGCGAACGTTACTGAAGCGGCCCGCGCGGAGGCCCGCAAGGCAGCGCTGGCCGAGTTTGGCGTCGAGGGTGCGATCAGTTTTCCGGCAAAAAACGAGAAGGCGGTCGTCAGTGTCTTTACCGATATCGATTGTCCGTATTGCCGGAAGCTTCACGCGGAAGTGTCCAAGCTCAATGACTATGGCATTACCGTCAAGTACTACGCCTTTCCACGCTCGGGCCCGAACACACCGTCATTCAGCAAATACGAATCGGTTTGGTGCTCTGACGATCAGCAGGCAGCCATGACGGCAGCCAAGGCGGGCAAGAGCATTGAGCCGGTCACCTGCGAAAATCCGGTTCTGGAACAGTACCGACTTGGCGGGCAGGTCGGGGTCACCGGAACACCTGCCATTGTGCTCGAAGATGGTACCATGATCCGTGGTTATGTCCCGGCGCAGCGTCTGGCGGAAGGCCTCGGACTGCTCTGACTGCAGTTTCTGTCGACGCCACTGGCGGAAATTTCCGGTATTTGAGTTGGTTCCGGTTCAGGGCTTATTCAGTGGGTCCTGAATCGGTATACTATCCCCCCTTATTGCAATTCATCAGCACCCCTTCGGGATCAGAGGTGAGAGTTTGAAAGACGTCAGTGTCGGAATCTGCGGACTGGGAACCGTCGGCGGCGGTACCTTTAATGTCTTGACCCGGAATGCCAGGCTCATTGCCGGCCGGGCCGGCTGCAACATCCGGATTACCCGGATCGCCAGTCGCCGGGCCCGCGAAGACATGGATCTCGGAGACGTACCCTTCAGCACCGACATTTATGACGTGGTGAACGACCCGGGGGTGGATATCGTCGTGGAGCTTATCGGCGGCTACGATGCTGCCCGCGAGCTGGTGCTGGCGGCCATCCGCAATGGCAAGCACGTTGTAACGGCCAACAAGGCCCTGATTGCCGTTCATGGCAACGAAATTTTTGAGGCTGCCGAGCAGGCAGGTGTCGTGGTTGCCTATGAAGCCGGTGTTGCCGGCGGTATTCCGGTTATCAAGGCCGTGCGTGAAGGTATGGCGGCGAACCGGATTGACTGGATTGCCGGTATTATCAACGGCACAGGCAATTACATCCTCACCGAAATGCGCGCCGGGCGCGAGTTTGCGGAAGTGCTCAGGGAGGCTCAGGACCTGGGCTACGCCGAAGCAGACCCGACCTTTGATGTTGAAGGTATTGATGCCGCCCACAAGCTGACGATTCTTGCCTCGGCCGGCTTTGGTGTGCCCCTGCAGTTTGAAAAAGCCTACACTGAGGGGATTTCAAAGATCACGCCGTACGATATCGCTCATGCCGAACTGCTGGGCTATCGCATCAAGCACCTGGGTATCGCCCGTCGTCGGGACGAGGGCATTGAGCTTCGGGTGCATCCCACCCTGGTTCCCCAGAGCCACCTGATTGCCCAGGTTGACGGTGTTCTGAACGCGGTGCTGGTGGATGGCGATGCCGTTGGCCAGACCATGTACTACGGCCCGGGTGCCGGCGATGAAGCGACCGCTTCCGCTGTGATTGCCGATATCGTCGACGTCGCCCGTGCCGTGGCCAGCCAGAGCAACCAGCGTGTACCTTACCTCGGCTTCTCGCCCGAAGCGATGGAAGACCTGGGTGTTCTTTCCATGGAAGATATCCACTCGGCCTATTACCTGCGCATTACGGCGCTTGACCGCCCGGGCGTGCTGGCAAAGATTGCCTCCATCCTGAGTGAGCACGGCATCAACATCGAATCGATCATGCAGAAGGAGTCCGAGCTGAAAGACGGCCGTATTCCGGTGATTATCCTGACCCATACCGTTCAGGAGCGGCAGATCAACCGTGCCATCGAAGAGCTTGAAGCCCTGTCCGATACCGATGGTCAGGTTGTCCGCATCCGCGCCGAAAACTTTAACTGACAGGTACGCACGTGAGATACATCAGTACGCGGGGCGAAGCGCCCGCACTGGGCTTTGAAGACGTTTTGCTGACCGGGCTGGCCACAGACGGCGGCCTCTACGTTCCCGAATCCCTGCCGCACTTCAGTCTGGAAGAAATCCGGAGCTGGCGCGGGCTCTCGTACAGCGAGCTGGCCTTCAATGTCATGCACCCGTTTGTCGATGACGCGATTCCTGCGGAGGATTTCCGCAGGATGCTGGATGAAACCTACGCCGTATTCGCCCACAAGGCTGTTGCACCGCTGGTGCAGCTCGACACCAACGAGTGGGTGATGGAGCTATTCCGGGGGCCTACCCTGGCGTTCAAGGATTTTGCCTTACAGTTGCTGGGCCGTTTGCTGGATTACGTGCTGGAGAAACGCCAGCAGCACGTGGTCATCATGGGCGCGACCTCCGGTGACACCGGCTCGGCGGCCATCGAAGGCTGCCGTCGTTGTGAACATGTCGACATCTTCATCCTGCACCCCTACCAACGGGTGTCGGAGGTCCAGCGCCGGCAGATGACCACCGTTCAGGGTGACAACATTCACAACATCGCCGTGCGTGGCAATTTTGATGACTGCCAGCGCATGGTGAAGGAAAGCTTCGGCAATCAGTCCTTCCTGGGCGGCAAAACCCAACTGGCGGCGGTGAATTCCATCAACTGGGCGCGGATCATGGCCCAGATTGTTTACTACTTCCACGCCTCCCTTGCCCTTGGCGGGCCGGATCGGAGCATGGCGTTCTCGGTTCCCACCGGTAACTTCGGCGATATCTTCGCCGGCTACCTGGCGAAGAAAATGGGTCTGCCGATTTCCCAGCTGGTCATCGCCACCAACCGGAATGACATTCTTCACCGGTTCATGAGCGGCAATAAATACGAACAGCACCAGCTCGAGCACACGCTGTCGCCGAGTATGGATATCATGGTGTCCAGCAACTTCGAGCGCCTGCTGTTTGATCTGCATGGCCGTGACGGGCTGGCGGTGAAGACCCTGTTGGAGAAGGCTTCGAAAGGTCCGGTCAGCATTGAAGATTACCGCTGGAAGCACGCCCGCAAACTGTTCGACAGCGACGCGGTGGATGACAAGACCACCTGCGATACCATCCGCGAGATTTACCAGCAGAACGAGTACCTGCTGGACCCTCACACTGCGATTGGTGTTCACGCCGCGCGTAACTGCCGCCGGGATCCGGCCGTGCCGATGATTACCCTGGGTACCGCCCATCCAGCCAAGTTCCCGGACGCCGTTGCGGAATCCGGCCTGAGTGTGAAACCGCCGCTGCCGGCCCACATGGCGGACCTGTTCGAGCGGGAAGAACGCTACACGGTGCTGGACAACAACATCGCCGGCGTTCAGGAATTTATCGCCAAGAACTGGAAAAATACCTGATCCGGTATGACGCCAAAAAAGATCCTGCGTCGCCCCCAGCCCCAAACCAACCCGGACTGGGGGCACAACCTGCCTTCCTTGCTGCGTCGCCTCTACGCCGCCCGTGGCGTCACCTCCGATGAGCAACTGAGTTATACCCTCAAACACCTGGCTTCGCCGCTGTCCCTGCGTGGCATTGATCGCGCCGTAGAACTGCTTGCCGAGGCCATTGACCGGCAGCAGCGGGTTCTGGTGCTGGGTGACTTTGACGCCGATGGCGCCACCAGTACCGTAGTGGCCATGCTTGGCCTTTCGATGCTTGGTTTGCAAAGTATCGATTTTCGCGTGCCCAGCCGGTTTGCCGACGGTTACGGCCTGACTCCGGGAATCATTGAGCGCCTGCGTGACGAGGGGCAGCTCCCGGACCTGATGGTCACTGTCGATAATGGCATATCCGCCATTGAAGGCGTCAGGGCCGCCAAAGAGCTCGGTGTGAAAGTGGTAGTGACGGATCACCACCTGGCAGGTGAAGAACTGCCGGATGCCGATGCCATCGTTAACCCCAATCAGCCGGGTTGTCCCTTTCTGAGCAAGAATGCCGCCGGCGTTGGCGTCATGTTTTACGTCCTCACGGCCTTGCGCAAGCGGCTTCGGGAAACCAGCCGCCTGCCTAATCCGGAACCGAATCTGGGCAGTCTGCTCGACCTGGTGGCACTGGGAACCGTCGCCGATGTCGTACCGCTGGACCACAACAACCGGATCTTCGTAGAGCAGGGCCTGCGCCGAATCCGCCAGGGCGAGGCCCGCCCCGGTATCCTTGCGCTGTTGGAAGTCGCTGGCCGGGATCATGCCGCCATCAGCTCAACTGACCTCGGGTTTGTCGTTGGTCCCCGGCTGAATGCGGCCGGTCGCCTGGATGACATGAGTATCGGTATAGCCTGCCTGCTGGCCGACAGCCCGGACGAAGCCCGCCGTCTGGCCCGGGAACTGGATACCTTCAACCGGGAACGCCGGACCATCGAAAAAGACATGAAAGCCCAGGCACAGGATTTGCTGGCCTCCATGTCGCTGGACCTTGACGGCCTGCCCTGGGGTCTGGCCCTGTTTGATCCCGACTGGCATCAGGGGGTCATCGGTATCCTTGCTGCCAGGATTCGAGAGCAGACCCACAGGCCGACCATCGCCTTTGCCCCCGACGACAACGGCGAAGACATCAAGGGTTCCGCCCGTTCCATCCCTGGCTTGCATATCCGGGATGTGCTGGCCGTGGTCGATGCCCGGCATCCTGGCATGATGAAGAAATTCGGTGGCCACGCCATGGCGGCGGGCATGACCCTCGCCAAAGCCGATCTGGATGCCTTCTCCGAGGCTTTCGATCGCGCCGTTCGCGACACTTTGTCGGCCGAAGATCTGGAAGCCGCGATCACCACCGACGGGCCCCTGGGACCAAACGAGCTTTCCCTCGATACCGCTGCGCTGCTCAAACGGGCCGGGCCCTGGGGGCAGCATTTCCCTGAGCCGCTGTTCGACGGTGAGTTCCGTGTGGTGAGCCAGCGAATTGTCGGCGAGAACCATCTTAAACTGGTTCTTCAACCGGTCGAAGGCGGCGGAATTATCGACGGCATAGCCTTCAACACCGGTCCGGAAGTGCCTGATTACACCCGCACCGGGGCCCGGGTGGTTTACAAGCCGGATGCCAATACCTTCCGTGGCCGGACCAATCTGCAGTTGCTTGTGGATTACCTGGAGCCGCTCTCTTAATTCCTTGGGCCGGCTAGTCCTGGTGGCTGGCCGCGAGCCGGGGGTGCTTTTTCTTCTGGGAAAAGAACTCGCTGCGCTCAGACACCTTTTCCCGGCAGAAAAAGCACCCCCGGCCCCCGGCCGATCAGGCTATGTTGAGAAAGAGGGCAATAGGTAACGCCGCGTGTGCATTCCAGCCCACCTGTCGTGGCGGCCAGCAGAGAGGTCTCTCGGCTACGTGGTGGGGAGCACTTTTCTGCAGTAAAAAGGTGTCTGAGCGAAGCGAGTTCTTTTTACGAAAGAAAAGTGCTCCCCTCCGCGTAGCCAGCCCCCAGCCCAGCAAGCTCATAAGTCACAGTCAGGACTAGCCCGCTGCGGAAACCCGCAGGCTGATTTACGGAAGGATTTCCGGTAGAATCCCGCCTCTGTTTTTACTCTCCATTTTCAAGAGCGAGTAAGGGTTTCATGGAAATCAATCCCATTGTGACGAAGATTAAAGAGCTTCGTGAGCGCACCGAAGCGCTCAGGGGGTATCTTTGACTACGATCAGCGTAGCGAACGACTGGTCGAAGTAGAGCGGGAACTGGAACAGCCCACGGTCTGGGATGATCCGGATAGGGCCCAGGCCCTGGGCAAAGAGCGGGCCGACCTCGAGCTGATCGTCAAAACGATCGACAACCTCACCTCCGGGCTGGAAGACGCCGAAGGTCTGCTGGATATTGCCGCGGAAGAAGAGGATGAAGGCACGGTCGCCGAGATCGAATCCGACCTGGAAAGCCTGGATAAAGAGCTCGAGAAGCTCGAATTCCGCCGCATGTTCTCCGGCGAAATGGACGCCAACAATGCCTACCTGGACATCCAGGCCGGCTCCGGCGGCACCGAAGCCCAGGACTGGGCCAACATGCTCCTGCGCATGTATCTGCGCTGGGCCGAGCGCCGTGGTTTCAAGGCCGAGATTGTCGAGCTGATGGAAGGCGAAGTGGCCGGCATCAAGAGTGCCACCATTCACATCCAGGGCGACTACGCCTATGGCTGGCTGCGGACGGAAACCGGCGTTCACCGCCTGGTGCGTAAATCGCCGTTCGATTCCGGCAATCGCCGCCATACGTCATTCTCCTCGGTGTTCGTATCGCCGGAAGTGGACGACAGCTTCGAGATTGAAATCAATCCGGCGGATCTGCGGGTGGATGTCTACCGTGCCTCCGGCGCTGGCGGTCAGCATGTTAACCGGACCGAATCTGCGGTGCGTCTGACTCACAATCCCACGGGTATTGTTGTGGCCTGTCAGGCTGGCCGAAGCCAGCACCAGAACAAGGACCAGGCCATGAAACAGCTGAAGGCGAAGCTGTTTGAGCGTGAGATGCAGGAGCGTAACGCCGAGAAACAGAAGGCCGAGGATGCCAAGGCCGACATCGGCTGGGGCAGTCAGATCCGCTCCTACGTGCTGGATGACAGCCGTATCAAGGATCTGCGCACCAAGGTGGAAACCAGCAACACCCAGTCGGTGCTGGACGGTGACATTGACAAGTTCATCGAAGCCAGCCTGAAGATGGCGCTGTAACCAGCGCCTTCGCCACGCTAACCCGGACAACCCCCGATTTCTAGTGAGCCAAAATGACTGATCAAACTCAGAATGCCGCACAGCATGACGACAACAAGCTGATTGCCGAGCGTCGCGCCAAGCTGTCAGAAATGCGCGAGCAGGGCAGCGCCTTCCCGAACGACTTCCGTCGTGACGCCACCGCCGCCGAATTGCAGGCGAAATACGGTGACAAGAGCAAGGAAGAGCTGGCCGACATGGGTATCCAGGTGGCGATTGCTGGCCGCATGATGCTCGATCGCAAGGCATTCAAGGTGGTTCAGGACATGACCGGCCGGATCCAGATATACGCGTCCAAGGATGTCCAGAAAGACACCAAACACTGGGATCTGGGTGACATCGTGGGGGTCCGCGGCACACTGTCCAAGTCCGGGAAGGGCGATCTGTATGTAACCATGGATGAGTACGTGATGCTCACCAAGTCACTGCGCCCGCTCCCGGAAAAGCACAAGGGCCTGACCGATACCGAAGCCCGCTACCGGCACCGCTATGTGGACCTGATGGTCAACGAGGACAGCCGCCGGGTATTCTATGCCCGCTCGAAAATCATCAGTGCCATGCGCCAGTACTTCACCGACCGGGACTTCATGGAAGTGGAAACCCCGATGCTGCAGGTGATCCCCGGCGGCGCGACTGCGCGGCCGTTCGTGACCCATCACAATGCCCTGGGCATCGACATGTACCTGCGCATTGCACCGGAACTGTTCCTCAAGCGCCTTGTAGTGGGTGGCTTTGAGCGGGTGTTCGAAATCAACCGGAATTTCCGCAACGAGGGGCTTTCGACCCGTCACAATCCGGAATTCACCATGGTCGAGTTCTACCAGGCCTACGCGGATTACAACGACCTGATGGATCTGACCGAAGACATGCTGCGCACCATCACGCAGAAAGTACTGGGCAGCACCACGGTTGTGAATACACGCACCCTGGCGGATGGCAGCGAAGAAACCGTCGAATACGATTTCGGCAAGACCTTCGAGCGCCTGACCGTGGTCGACGCCATCCTGCGCTACAACCCGGACATCAAGCCTGCACAGCTTACGGACGACGCCAGTGCCCGCCAGGTTGCAAAAGATCTGGGTATCCACTTGAAGGATGGCTGGGGCCTGGGCAAGGTCCAGATCGAGATCTTCGAGGCGACGGCCGAGCACCGCCTGATGCAGCCTACGTTTATCACCGAATACCCGAAAGAAGTGTCGCCCCTGGCCCGCTGCAAGGACAGCAACCCGTTCGTTACCGAACGCTTCGAGTTCTTCGTGGGCGGTCGCGAGATCGCCAACGGCTTCTCCGAGCTGAACGACGCCGAAGACCAGGCAGAGCGCTTCCAGGCCCAGGTTGCCGAGAAAGACGCCGGTGACGACGAGGCCATGTTCTACGACGAAGACTACGTGATGGCCCTGGAATACGGCCTGCCGCCCACCGCCGGTGAAGGCATCGGAATCGATCGGCTGGCCATGCTGCTGACCAACTCAGCGTCAATTAGAGACGTCATCCTGTTCCCGGCCATGCGCCCGGAGCACAAACCCGACGGCCGGAAAGACGAGGCCTGATCCATGCACCCGGTTGAGGTACTGGCCAACCAGCTCAGGCCCGACCGGGGCTGGCACAAACATCTCTCGGAAGAATTCCGCCAGCCCTACATGCAGAGCCTGGCGGAATTCCTGGCCGCCGAGGAGCAGGCCGGCAAAGTCCTGTTCCCGGCCAGTCATCACTGCTTCAACGCCCTCAACAGCACGCCGCTGGATAACGTGAGGGTGGTCATTCTCGGGCAAGACCCCTACCACGGCCCCGGCCAGGCCCACGGCCTGTGCTTCTCCGTGCGCCCGAACGTGGCCGTTCCACCCTCGCTGGTGAACATCTTCAAGGAAATCCAGGACGACCTGGGCATCGCCCCACCGGACCACGGCTGCCTGCAACCCTGGGCCGAACAGGGCGTGTTGCTGCTCAACAGCGTCCTCACCGTCGTCCAGGGCCAGGCCGGCGCCCACCAGGGCAAAGGCTGGGAAACCTTCACCGACAAGGTCATCGAAACCATCAATCGCGAACGGGAAGGCGTGGTATTCCTGCTCTGGGGCAGCTACGCCAAAAAGAAAGGCCAGCACATCGACCGCTCCAAGCACCTGGTCCTCGACGGCCCCCACCCCTCGCCATTGAGCGCTTACCGGGGCTTCTTCGGGTGCAAGCACTTTTCAAAAGCGAACGACTGGTTACTGCAGCAGGGAAAGCCCACGGTTAACTGGGAACTGCCGTCAAAAGAAGCGCTGCTTGACCGGTATGGAAAGGTATCCCAAAAGGCCTGAAGCTGGCCGGTATGAAAAGGCAGGGGGCGCCTCAGAGCCAGGATCGGTGTGGGGGTGGTCAGTCTTTCCCGACAGGAAAAGCTGTCTGAGCGAAGCGAGTTCTTTTCCCGAGGGAAAGACTGACCACCTCCGCGCCAGCCCCCAAAAGTGAGGGGCCAAGGGGCCGGGGCGGGTATTACTTAAGCAGTGCCATCGCCGCTTCCATCTGGGCGTTCAGATCCTCTTCCTCGCTCATGTCGATATTCGGATCCAGCCCAAGACGATCAAAGGCCGAAATCTTCGTCCAGTCCATCTCGGTCCACGGATGCTCCGAGCCGGCAACCAGTTGCAGATTCGCAATCATCACCAGATCCGCATAATCCGCTGATGGGACCTCACGATCAAAGTTGGCGTATTCCAGCGGCACATTCTGGAGATCCGCCGGAAAATCCCATTTCTTGAGGATGGTTGCCCCGATCTTCGGGTGCAGCTCTTCAATGACATTGTCCAGCATGATGCTGCTGATCTGGATGTCCTGGTCCTCCACATAACGCAGAATCGGCAGAACACCAATCAAGTGAACCAGGCCTGCCAGAGTCGCCTGATCCGGCTTGAGCTTGGTGTAGTGCTGGGCCAGCACATGGCACACACCCGCAACTTCGGTGCTGGTCTGCCAGGTGGCGCGCATCCGCTTGTCAATCATGTCTGAGGTGGCCTGGAACATCTGCTCCATTGCCAGGCCCATTGCCAGGTTACTGGTGTAGGCCATGCCGAGGCGACTCACCGCCATGTTGAGATTCTCTATCGCACGGCTGCCACGGAACAGTGGGCTGTTGCACACCCGGATAATGCGGGCGGAAAGCGCGGTGTCATTACTGATCACCTTCACCAGGTCGACAATCGCCGAATCTTCAGACTGTGCGATGTCCCGCACCTGCAGGGCGACTTCCGGAAGCGTGGGAAGCACCAGCTTGTCATTTTCGATGGCGGCATTCAGGTCGACTTTAATGGTTTCAACAATATTCGACATGGTCAGTCATGGTCCACGTGTTGGTTCCGGATACCCGTTACAAAGCTTGGCGGTTACCCAAGAAAATCAAATATATGAGCTACTGCATAGCAAAATAGCAAATTCTTCGGCATTTGCCTGTCAACTTATGTATCTGATTGTGGGCTTTTTTCCCTCTCGGGTACTGTGTAGGGCAGGGGCATTGGCACAAGGACAGTGTCGGGCTGCCCCTCCGGACGGAGGCTTTCTTTGGCCGCATCATGGCGGACCACGGCCAGCAGTTCACAGCGGCCGTCGCGAAATTCGACGGCGTTGACGACCTCACCAACCGAACGATCGCCGGCCAGTAACGCGCTGCCGGGTGCGGGGACTGGCCCGGCTTGCTCAATCCGGAACCGGAACAGGCTCTTTTTCAGTTGGCCGAGAAAGTGCATCCGGGCAATCACTTCCTGACCGGTGTAACAGCCTTTCCTGAAGTGAACCCCACCCAGGTGTTGCCAGTTCAACATCTGGGGTACGAAGGACGCCTGCGTGGCGGCCGTGAGGGATGCCACGCCGGCAGCTATCTCGGAGGCGTACCAGTCTGCGGCCGGCAACTGAGTTGCGGTCTCGAGGCCGGCCTCATTCCCCGACGTCTGCCAGAATTCGAAACGGGGCGTACCCTCGGCAGTCGGCTCTGCTCTCACCAGGAATCCGGCAGCCAGTGCGAGCGAATCCCCGGGGTCTTTCAGTGTGTCCATGGGCGCTCCCGCGAGCGCCCGGGCGGCTTCCTCTCCGAGAAGGCCGATAAGGCTCACTTGCGGATCCACCTCCATTGAGGTGCCCCGGAACAGCATCAGGTATTTGCGCAAATGGGCGAGAGTATCCTCAGCCAGGGCGGCGGGGAGTTCCATCAGGATATCGTCGCCATCCCTGATCATGCGTGTCAGGCAGTAGGCCCGGCCCTTGGGCGTGGACGCTGCGGCCCTGGGCGAGCGGTCCGAGGTGACTTCGCTCAGGTTCTGGCTGAACTGGCCCTGGAGAAACTTGTCGGTGCCCGGGCCGCTGATACGGACTATCACCCGGTCGTTCAGGATCGCCCAGCCATTACCGGGCAGCGGAAAGTCTGCAACGATTGCTACAGGCTTGTCTGGGTCAGCCATGGAATGCTCCGGATCGGTACATCATTTGGACGGTAGCCCGGAACGGCCCAGTCTGAGCCACATTCGCAGGCGTCGGAATTCCTCATCAGTAACATTGCCGGGCCTGCCGGCAGACGATGTCAGAAGGATGAGCGTGTATGGCCAGTATCTGGTGCCTTCAGGGCGAAGTTTCAAGAGCGCCAGCCCAGACCAGAGCCGGCTTTCCGCCGACGCAGAGACCGGGATCCGCCGCTTGTCTGAGGTTACCGCGTACAGCTGATCCTGCTGCACAAGCAGGTCGCTGATGGCCCGACGGCCCTTGAGCAGGCCATTGCGCCGGTATTGCAGCAGGCCACCCATTGCGGCGACCGGAATGGCTGCCAGCAGCCAGGCTTTGCCGGCCAGCGCTGCAACCACCAGGAAAACCACCAGCGCCAGCCAGGGTAGAATGGCCAGAACCCCGACCAGCCGGCAGGGTGAGAGTGTCAGCTCAATCCGGTTGGACACGATTGAGGATCAGATCAACTATCCGTTGCAGGTCTGCATCTTGCGGGCGGCTGCGCTGCATGAACCACTCGAACATGTCATTGTCTTCGCAACTGAGGAGCTTTTTGTAGCGGGCCTGGTCGTCGGCGTTCAGGTCCCGGTAGGCTTCTTCCACGAACGGGATCAGCAGGTTGTCGAGCTCCAGCATGCCGCGACGGCTGTGCCACCACAGGCGGTTGTACTCTGTTTTATCGGATGTTGCGGGGGTCTCGGACATAGTCATTACCATTGAATAGAGTGTTTGGGGCCGTGCAGGTTTACGGCGACAGGGTGCGGTAGGTCGTGGGAACCAGCACGGTATCACGGGCCTCATGGAGCAGTCCCGGATAATCCAGCGTGTAGTGCAGTCCGCGGCTTTCCCGGCGCTGGAGCGCCGAGCAGATGATCAGGTCGGAGACGGTCACCAGGTTCCGCAGTTCAAGCAGGTCATTGGTAACCCGGTAATTGTTGTAGAACTCACCGATTTCCGCTGACAGCAGGTCGACCCGATGTTTGGCACGTTGCAGTCGTTTGGTGGTGCGCACAATGCCTACGTAGTCCCACATGAAGTGTCGCAGTTCGTCCCAGTTGTGCGAGATAACCACGTCTTCATCGGAATCGCGAACCTGGCTCTCATCCCAGTCCGGGGCTTCCGGGGACGGCGGGATATCGGATTCACGGCGGGTAATGTCGGCCGCCGCGGCCCGGCCGTAAACCAGGCACTCGAGCAGCGAGTTGCTGGCCATGCGATTGGCTCCGTGAAGGCCGGTGAAGGCCGCCTCGCCCACTACGTAAAGCTGGTTGATATCAGTTCTGGCGCGTTCGTCACTGACAATGCCACCGCAGGTGTAGTGGGCAGCCGGGACCACCGGAATGGGCTCTCTGGTGATATCAATGCCAAAGCCCAGGCACTTCTCGTAAATGGTCGGGAAATGGTGTTTAACAAAGTCCGCCGGTTTATGGCTGATGTCCAGGTACAGATGATCTGCACCCAGCCGCTTCATCTCATGGTCAATGGCCCGGGCAACAATATCCCGCGGGGCCAGTTCGCCGCGGCCGTCAAAGCGATCCATGAACCGGCTGCCATCGGGCAGTTTCAGCAAGCCACCCTCACCGCGCACGGCTTCGGTGATCAGAAAGGACTTGGCGTGGGGATGGTACAGGCAGGTCGGGTGGAACTGGTTGAACTCCATGTTCGCCACCCGGCAGCCGGCGCGCCACGCCATGGCGATCCCGTCTCCGGAGGCGCCATCGGGGTTGGTCGTGTAGCGGTAGGCCTTGGAGGCGCCGCCGGTGGCAATAACGGTGAACCTGGCGCGGAACAACTCCACGTGGTTGTCCTCCAGGTTCAGGATATAGGCGCCGACACAGCGGTTTCCCGGCAGGGACAGTTTCCGGTTGGTGATCAGATCCACCGCCACCCGGCCGGATAGCAGTTCAATGTTGGGCCTGGCACTGGCCTGGGACGTAAGGGTAGTTGAGACCGCATGACCGGTGGCATCGGCGGCGTGAATAATCCGCCGGTGGCTATGGCCACCTTCGCGGGTCAGGTGATACTGGGCATCCTGGTCACGGGTAAAGTCGACACCGGAATCAATCAGCCAGTCTATGCTTTCCCGGGCGTGCTCCACCGTGAACCGGACCGCATCCTCATGGCACAGGCCTGCGCCGGCATTCAGGGTGTCGGTGATGTGATCTTCCGTGGAGTCCTGATCATCCAGAACCGCGGCGATCCCGCCCTGGGCCCAGAGGGTGGCACCGCTGCTGATGTCGGCCTTGCTGACCACGCACACTTTCAGGTGCTCTGGCAGATTGAGGGCAACGGTCAGGCCGGCAGCGCCACTGCCGATAATGAGAACATCGTATTCGTAGGACTGTGGCATCGGGTCGTTATCGCAGGCCATAATGTGGATGTGTATTGAACTAAACTTTACGCTTGCTGTCTATTTGGCCTTAGAGGGTGAGCTGCCTGGCAGGTGGCTTCGCCCGTTTCGTTAACGGACGCCGGACAGCATCAATGACGCAACGAAACTTGGTACAGGCCGGGCAACTGGCCGTGAAATCAGGGAACCCCGGCAACCAGTCCATGACACCTGACACCGACAAGCAGCAGGGAGAAAAATCCGACAGCCAGACGGACCTTCAGTTGGTTCGCAAGGTTCGTCATGGCGATCGCGCCGCCTTTGATCTGTTGGTGGTCAAGTACCAGTCGAGAGTTGCGTCGATCATCAGCCGATACGTTTACGATAGCCAGGAAGTCATGGATCTGACCCAGGAGACCTTCGTCAAGGCCTTCCGGGCGATTGAGCGTTTTCGCGGAGACAGTGCTTTCTACACCTGGCTCTACCGCATTGCGGTGAATACCGCAAAGAATTACCTGGAATCCCGGGGGCGGCGTCCCCAGGGCAGTGCCGATTCCGCCGAGGCGGAGAACTTTGACGACGGCTCCCGGCTTCGCGATACCGCCTCTCCGGAACGGCTGCTCCAGCGCGAGCAGTTGCAGAAGGAGTTGAACAAGGCAATTTCCCAGCTTCCCGAGGAGCTGCGCTCGGCGTTTCTGCTGAGGGAATACGATGGACTCAGCTATGAGGATATTGCCGGGATTCTGGAGTGTCCCATCGGCACCGTTCGTTCACGAATATTCAGGGCCCGGGATGCAGTTGATCGCCATCTAGGCCCTTTGCTCAACCACTCGATCACGTAATTGAGGTTGCATCCCATGGATGATCGTCTCAGAGAAACACTGTCCGCCATGATGGACGACGAAGCTGATGAGCTGTCGGTGCGCCGCCTGCTGTCACACGATCACCAGGACGAGGTTCGGGCGCAATGGCAGCGCTGGCAGGATGTGCGGGATCTTTTGCATGATGGCCACTTGCCGGCCCATGAGGTGGATGTGAGTGTTGCTGTACGTGACCTGCTCGACGGTCGGTCGTCGGTTTCTGACCCCACCATTTCCGTTGAGCCGAAAACCAACGGCCGGCGCTGGCATTGGCCGGTGGCGGCGATGGTTGCCATGGCGTTGCTCGTCGGTTTCGGCGCTGGTGCAGGATGGCGGCCCCTTGGTGCCGGGCCTGTCCAGTCCGTGACTGCATCCGCATCAGAGGTTCCCGCACAGGATCAGCCGGTCAGGGAGATCGCCCTGCAGGGGCTGGATAAAGCACAGTGGGAACACATGAGTCGCTATTTGCTGGAGCACGCGCAGCACAACAGTGTCGGCGCGGGACGGGGCGCTGTTGGCTATGCCCGCCTGGTCAGCGCGAATGGCAGCGGTTACTGAGCATGGGAGTAATTATGCGCAGCCCCCTGAATGCCGTTGCCCGGAGTCGCTCAGTGTCCTTGTGGGTCGTTCTTGTGCTGGCGCTTGCCGGGTCATTGCCTGTAGCAGCCGAGGGAGACGAGGCGGCTGCCTGGCTCAAGCGGCTCGGGCCGGCGCTGAACATGACATCCTACCGTGGCGTGTTCGTCTATGCCCGGGGTGACAGTGTCCATTCAATGCAGATTGCGCATCGCTACCACAAGGGTGTCGTCGAGGAGCGATTGGTGCTGCAGGACGGCGGCAGCGGTGAAATTCTCAGGAAGGGCGTGAACGTGGTCTGTGTGCTTCCCGAAACGGGAGCCATAAAGCTTGATCAGGTCATTCCGCTGGGCCCCTTTGCCGACGCTTTCGCCGGTCAGTGGGTGCCGGTGAGGCGCTGGTATCGCGCCGAGATGAAGGGGGAGGGCCGGGTGGCTGGCTACGATGTCGTCTCGCTCGCCCTGAGCGCCCGGGATTCCTTTCGCTACAGTTACCGGCTTTGGCTCGAAAAGTCGAGCGGGCTTCTTGTCAAGAGCCAGGTGAGCAACGCCGAGGGCGACGTGCTGGAGCATTTCCAGTTCACCAGTCTGCAGATCGGGGGCGATATTCCGGACAGCGAATTTGAAATCCGGACCGAAGGAAGGGAAGTGTCAGGGACACTGAACAGCCCGCCTTCCCGGGCATCGACGGTTCAGCACATGAAAGGCTGGCAGCTTGGCTGGCGACCGGATGGCTTCATGCCGGCTGCCGCCCCTGGCCCGGGTAAGGGGCAGGCCGTTGCGTTTTCCGATGGGCTCGCCGCCTTTTCCGTGTTTGTTGAGCCAGCCGATGAGCTGAATATGCCCACCGGAGCCTCTCGCATCGGCGCCACGACGGTGTACATGCACAAGGTCAGAAAAAGCGGAAGTGCATTTCTTGTCACTGTCGTCGGGGAACTGCCACCGAAAACGGCCCGTCGGGTTGCCGAGTCGGTCCGGATCGAGAACGAGCTGGCGCTCAGGGCGGGTGGATCATGATTGTTGAAACCGGAAAAGTTGTTGCGCTGAAAGGGGACCGGGTCTGGGTCCAGACCATCCGTGCCAGTGCATGCCAGAGCTGTGCCGCCCGCAGTGGTTGCGGGCAGAAAGTGCTGGCGGCCGCGACAGGGGGGCGGGCGAACCAGATTCTGGTGGCGAACACGGTCAGTGCCCGGGTCGGCGATGAAGTTACCATCGGCATCGACGAGCAGGCGCTGCTTGGCGCCTCGTTGATCGTCTATGCCATTCCGCTGCTTCTGATGCTGGTAGCAACGGTGCTTGGCCACCAGCTGTCGGGTGGGCAGGACAGTGGCGCCATGCTGGCGGCAGCCGGGGGGCTTGGCCTGGGTTTTCTGGTTGCCCGAAAACTGCAGGGGCCCGGCAAAACAGGCTACGAACCCCGACTGGTTCGTGTTAACCGGATTCACTCTGAAAACTGTCTATAAATCCTACCGTTTTTTAAGTTGAAAATCGTTGCCTTGACCTGAAAACTGATTGAAGGCTTTGCACTACAGGGGATATTTTATGTCGAGAATAACAGGTGTCACCCAGCAACCCCGGAATCTCCAGTCCGGTGGAATGCTGGCTACTCTGCTGGCTATGCTGCCGGTCCTGGTGCTGGCTGCCTGGAGCCAGGCAGTGGCTGCCCAGGCTTTGCCCGATTTTACCGGGCTGGTTAAGGAAAATGCCGACGCCGTGGTCAACATAAGCACGACCACGATGCCCGAGGCCAGCAATACTCGGGGCATGCCTTTTGACGAGCGCCAGCTCCAACAGATGCCAGAGTTTTTTCAGGACTTTTTCCATGGCCCCAGGTCGCCCTTCGGTGGTGGTGCCCCCGGGCGTGCTCAGCCGCGCCGGTCCATGGGCTCCGGTTTTATTGTGTCCGAGGATGGCTACATACTCACCAACAATCATGTGGTTGAAGGGGCCGACGAAATCATAGTCCGCCTGAATGACCGTCGTGAGCTGCCGGCAACGCTGGTGGGAACAGATCCACGATCCGATATGGCGGTTCTGAAAATCGAGAACGCTGAAGATCTGCCGGTTGTGAAAATTGGCCAGTCGAGCGATCTGGAAGTCGGTGAATGGGTATTTGCCATCGGTTCGCCGTTCGGTTTCGATTACACCGTTACGTCTGGGATTGTCAGCGCCCTGGGCCGCTCGCTGCCCTCCGAAAACTACGTTCCCTTCATCCAGACTGACGTTGCGATAAACCCCGGAAACTCTGGTGGTCCGCTGTTCAACATGGATGGTGAAGTCGTGGGCATCAATTCCCAGATCTATACCCGCTCAGGTGGCTTCATGGGCGTCTCATTTGCCATTCCGATTGACGACGCCATGAACGTTTTCCGCCAGTTGCGCGACAAGGGCTCAGTCTCCCGCGGCTGGCTCGGTGTCCTGATCCAGGAAGTGAATCGCGATCTGGCGGAGTCCTTTGGTCTGGAACGCCCGAGAGGCGCCCTGATTGCCGAGGTCATGCCAGACTCGCCGGCGCAAGAGTCAGGACTGCAGGCCGGCGATATCGTGCTCAGCTATGATGGTGAGCCGATTGAGCTGTCGTCCGATCTGCCGCCGATGGTGGGCCGTACCCCGGTTGGTGAAATGGCTAAACTGAAGGTGCTTCGCGGCGGAGAAGTGATTGAGCTGGGCGTGGAAATTGGGCAATTGCCCGAGGAAGGAGGCCAGCAGGCGGCAGCTCCGTCGGTTGACGGTGGCAGCCCCTCATCCGCGCCTCTGGGTATGGTCGTGGAGCCCCTGCCTGCGGATGCGGCCGATTCGCTCGGTATTGACAGCGGTGTGGTGGTTACCAATGTGGCCCGCGGCGCAGCCTATGAAGCCGGCATCCGGCCGGGCGACGTGATCACTGAAATCAATCGCAAAAAGGTTGATTCCGTTGAAGGCTTCCGTGAGGTGGTGCGGGACCTGCCGGATGGCAAGGCGGTCTCGGTGAGAGTGGTGCGCCAGGGCCGTGCGCTGTATCTGGTGATGAAGCCCTGAACCTCATGCACTGATACCAGGCAGTCCCTGAAAGCCCCTGGGTGTGTGGAAAACGACATATCCGGGGGCTTTTTGTTATACTCGCCGGCACCAATAAGAATGAGTGGTCAAGGAACGGACCAGGATCAATGATGAACACACAGGAACTCTCCCTCCGCCGGCTGCTGGAATTCCGCAATGCCTGGGTTGCGTGGCTGGTATTTGCGGTGGCGGTTGCCGTTACCTTTCTGCTCTGGCAGGTTTCGATCAAGCTGGTTGAAGACCGCACCGAAGCCCGTTTCCGCACCCAGTCGCTGCAGTTGAAATCGGCCATCGCTGAACGCCTCCTGAATTATGAGCAGGTTCTTGCCGGCAGCGCCGGTCTTTTCGCCGTGGCCGGCGATGTGTCCCGGGATGAGTGGCGGGAATACATCGACAAGGTGGATATCAATCGTTACTACCCCGGTATCCAGGGTATTGGCTATGTCCGTCGGATTGGCGTGCGGCAGATGGCCGAGCACATTTCATCGGTTCGGGCCGGGGGCGTTCACAACTATCTGGTGAGACCACTCGGCATCGGACCCTACTACTACCCCATGGTCTATCTGGAACCGGGAACCGAGCGGAACCGGCGCGCCCTGGGCTACGATGCCTTCAGTGATCCGGTTCATCGCCGCGCCATGGAGCGGGCCCGTGACGATGCGGTGCCCACGGTAACCGGGAAAGTCGTACTGGTTCAGGAGGAGCTCGGTGAGGATCAGGCAAGTTTTCTGATGTATTACCCCGTGTATCAGGGCGGCAAGGTACCCGAGATCCGGGCTGAGCGCCGCATGATGCTTGCCGGCTTCGTATTCAGTGCGTTCCGCATGAACAACCTGATTGACGGGATCGTAGGCCTGATATCACCATTCCTCGATGTCCGGATCTACGATGCCGGTGTCGCGGAGCGGCAGAACCTGATGTACGGCTCCAACCTTGGTTCGCTGGATAACGAGTTCAGCTTTGAGATGAGTCAGACCATCAGCCATGGAGGGCGGGAATGGTTGCTGCAGACCCGCTCCACACCGGCGTTCGATTTTCTGGCATCGGATCCCCGACCGCCCATTGTGCTTGGCTCTGGCCTGGTGATCAGTGTGCTGCTGTTCCTGTTCGTGCTGGCGCTGATCCGCTCACGCCTGATGGCCCAGATCGGTGCCGGGCGCTACCGGGCCATTACCGAGGGTGCGGCCAATGTCACGCTGGTGATGGATCGCGCCGGGCAGGCGCTTTATGCCAGTCCGTCCAGTCTCGACATCCTGGGCTTTGAACCGGAACAGGTACAGGCCCTGAACTTTGAAGAACTGGTGCATGGCGACGACTGGCCCCAGTTGCAGAAGGGTTTTGACGATTCCGTGAACACGTCGGGCAAACAGATGCCCGTTATGCGGGTTCGGATTCGCGATGCCGAGGGCCGTTGGAGGGATATGGAGGGCACGTTTACCGATATGCTGTCTGTGCCCGGCGTGGAGGGTGTTGTCCTGAGCCTCCGGGATCTGACCCAGTTGAAAGCGGCCCAGTCTGAACTGCATCGACTGGCGTTCTATGACCCGCTGACAGGGCTGGCAAACCGGCAGCTGTTCCGGGATCGTCTCAACCATGTGGTGAGCCGCAGCCGCCGAAGCGGCGAGCCGGCCGCCCTGATGTTCCTGGATCTGGACGGGTTCAAGCGCATCAATGATACCCTCGGGCATGATTCCGGTGACGAGCTGCTGTGCCAGGTGGCCCAGTGGCTGACAGGCTGTGTCCGGGAGGAGGATTCGGTTGCCCGGCTCGGCGGTGATGAATTTGTCGTGCTGTTGTCGCGGATCGGTGGTCCGGACGATGCCGGCAAGGTGGCAGAAACCATTCTGCGCAGCCTCTGCCAGCGCGTCCGTCTCAATGATCATGAGGTGGGCATAACGGTCAGTATTGGCGTCACCATGATTCCTCATGACAGCGAGGACGCCGGAACCCTGATGAAGTATGCGGATCTGGCCATGTACCGGGCCAAGGAGCTGGGGCGCAACACCTACCAGTTCTTCACACCGGCAATGAATATCAAGGCGGCCCGACGGCTGCTGCAGCAGGAGGAACTGGCAACGGCTCTGGAGGGCGATCGCTTCGTTCTGCATTACCAGCCCAAAATCGACCTGGCCAGCGAGCGGGTGATCGGGGTGGAGGCATTCCTGCGTTGGCACCACCCGGAGAAGGGGCTGGTCTCGGCCCAGCAGTTTATCGGCCTGGCGCAGGAGACAGGGCTGATTGTTCGCCTCGGCGAGATCGCCCTTCGCCAGGCCTGTATCCAGGTTCAGGCCCTTGAACGGGCCGGTTTTGAATCCCTGAAGATGGCGGTGAACCTGTCGGTTGGGCAAATGACCGACTCCGGCTTTCTGGATATGATCCGGAAAGTAATTACCGAGACAGGCGTATCGCCCGAGCGTCTGGAGCTGGAAATGCCGGCCGAGCTGCTCAACGAAGACCCGAGAATGCTGCGCGAGCTGCTGGTTTCGCTGCACGATCTTGGCGTCTGCCTGATTCTCGACGATTTTGGCACCGGATCCTGTTCACTGGTCACCTTGCAGCAGCTGCCGCTCGATGTCATCAAGATTGACCACCGGTTTATTCGCGACATCCCCTACAATGTGGGTGCGACCGACGTTGCTTCGGCGGTTATTGCACTGGCCCGCAAGCTCCATCTCACGGTCGTTGCCGAGGGCGTGGAAACACCGCAGCAGCTGAGTTTCCTGAAATCCCACGGCTGTGCCCAGTGCCAGGGCAACCTGTTCAGTTACCCGCTGGACGAGGATGCCCTGATCGGCTTTCTTATCCGGCAGTACGAAAGGCCGCTGATTTCCTGATCATGGCAATGGCGGCCGGTAACCGGTAAAATCACGCCGTTCCCGGGTCCGGGTAGCGGCCTCTCCGGGCTCAATCCTTCGTCTTAACTGAGTATTCATCGTCTGTGACTGAACTGAGCCGAATCCGTAACTTTTCCATCATCGCCCACATCGACCATGGTAAATCCACACTTGCCGACCGTTTTATCCAGGTCTGCGGTGGCCTGACCGACCGTGAAATGGCTGAACAGGTCCTGGACTCGATGGATCTCGAGCGTGAGCGAGGAATTACCATCAAGGCTCAGAGTGTCACGCTTAATTACAAAGCCCGGGACGGCCAGGTATACAAGCTCAACTTCATTGATACCCCGGGCCATGTGGATTTCTCCTACGAAGTGTCCCGCTCGCTATACGCCTGCGAAGGGGCGTTGCTGGTGGTGGATGCCGGGCAGGGCGTGGAAGCCCAGTCGGTCGCCAACTGCTATACCGCCATTGAGCAGGGTCTGGAAGTGGTGCCCGTCCTCAACAAGATGGATCTGCCTCAGGCCGAGCCGGAGCGGGTCGCGGCGGAGATTGAGGATATCATCGGCATTGAGGCGTCTGACGCCGTGCGCTGCAGTGCCAAGAGCGGCATGGGCGTCGAGGACGTGCTGGAAGACCTGATCAAAAAGATTCCTCCGCCCAAGGGCGATCGCAGCGCGCCTTTGCAGGCACTCATTATCGATTCATGGTTCGATAACTACCTGGGCGTCGTCTCCCTGGTCCGGGTGACCGAAGGTACTCTTAAAAAGGGTGACAAAATCGTCATCAAGTCCACCGGCAAAGCATGGAATGCTGACAAGGTTGGTATTTTCAATCCCAAACCAACCGATACCGACATGCTGGAAGCCGGTGACGTCGGCTTCGTGGTCGCCGGCATCAAGGATATCCATGGCGCGCCGGTAGGCGACACCATTGTGCACCAGAAGTATGCCGCCGAAACGCCGATGTTGCCCGGCTTCAAGAAGGTCAAGCCGCAGGTCTATGCCGGGCTGTTTCCGGTCAGTGCGGACGACTACAACGATTTCCGGGACGCACTGGAGAAGTTGACCCTGAACGACGCCTCCCTGTTCTTCGAGCCTGAGAGCTCGGATGCCCTTGGCTTTGGTTTCCGTTGCGGTTTTCTCGGCATGCTGCATATGGAGATCATCCAGGAGCGGCTGGAACGGGAATACGATATCGACCTGATTACCACCGCCCCGACGGTCATCTATGAAGTGATTACCCGGCAGGGTGAGACGCTGTCGGTGGACAACCCCTCGAGCCTTCCGGATATTGGCTCTATTGAGGAAATGCGGGAGCCGATGGTGGAAGCCAATATCCTGGTACCCCAGGAGCATCTCGGCAACGTGATTGCCCTGTGTGAGGAGAAGCGGGGCGTTCAGAAGAACATGCATTTCATGTCGACCCAGGTTCAGGTGACCTACGAACTGCCAATGGCAGAGGTCGTGATGGACTTTTTTGACCGGATCAAGTCCGCCAGTCGCGGTTTCGCGTCGCTGGATTATCATTTTGTCCGGTTCCAGACCGCCAACCTGGTTCGGCTGGATGTGCTGATTAACTCGGAGCGGGTGGATGCACTGGCGCTGATTGTTCACAAGGAGCAGGCCCACCGCAAGGGGCGTCAGCTGATCGAGAAGATGAAGGAACTGATTCCGCGGCAGATGTTTGATATTGCCATTCAGGCTGCGATCGGGAACCAGGTCGTGTCGCGGGTGACGGTGAAGGCCCTGCGCAAGAATGTGACGGCCAAGTGTTATGGCGGCGACGTCAGCCGCAAGAAGAAACTGCTGCAGAAGCAGAAAGAAGGTAAAAAACGTATGAAGCAGCTGGGTAATGTCGAGGTGCCTCAGGAAGCGTTTCTTGCCGTACTGAAAGTGGATAACTAAAAGGCCCCTTGGATGGATATCAATTTTCCCCTGGTTCTGGTGGTACTGACCTTTGCAACGGGTCTGATCTGGCTGGCGGACAAACTGTTTCTTCGGCCGCGGCGGCTCGCCGCTGCCCGTGATAATGGCACTGGCGTGGATGACGGTTCAGCGGCCGGGACAACAGAACCCAAAGAGCCCTACCTGGTAGATCTTAGTCGCTCCTTTTTTCCGGTGCTGGCCATTGTGCTGGTGTTGCGGTCGTTTCTGGTGGAGCCGTTCCAGATTCCGTCCGGCTCCATGCTGCCAACGCTTGAGGTGGGCGATTTCATACTCGTGAACAAATATGCCTATGGGGTTCGGCTGCCGGTTCTGGGCACAAAGATACTGCCTGTTGACGACCCCCAGCGGGGCGATGTCATGGTGTTCAAGTACCCGAAAGACGGCGAGACCAACTACATCAAACGGGTGATTGGCGAGCCTGGCGACCGCATCCGCTACGAAGACAAGCAGCTCTTTATCAATGGCGAGCTTGTTGACACCCGGTTCATTGCAAGGCTGCCACCCGTGGAGTTACGCCGGGAAGACCTGGGCGAGGTTGAACACGACATCTTCCTGACCATGGGTCGCTCCGGTGACAGTGGTGAAGGTGAGTGGGTGGTGCCCGAGGACCATTATTTTGTCATGGGCGACAACCGGGACAACAGCAACGACAGCCGGTACTGGGGCATGGTCCCCGATGAGCTGGTGGTGGGCAAGGCGTTTGCCATCTGGATGCACTGGAAATCCTTTACCAGTCTGCCATCCTTTGATCGTGTGGGCGGAATCGAGTAACCCGGACTACCTGGAGTGCAGTCACAATGAAGAAAAACAATTTTTCCGGCATGGGCCGTCAGGGCGGTGCCTCGGCACTGATAATGATGGTTATGGTGCTGTTTTTTGGCGGTTTGCTGACCCTGGTGATCAAGCTCGGTCCCGTTTACCTGGACGACATTACCATCCAGGAAGCACTGGAAAGCCTTGATGGTACAGAGGGCCTGTCGAATATGGGGCCGGCGCAGGTTCGCACGCTGATCAACAAGCGGCTCAGTGTGAACAACGTCCGGGGTTTCGATGCCAAGAATATTACCGTTGAGAAGAACGGTGAGTTTGTTGTGATCAAAGTTGATTATGAAGTCCGAAACAACCTGTTCAGCAATGTGGATACGGTGGTTCACTTCAAGCATGAATATGAGATGACAGGCAAGTGAGCTCACAACCGGATCTGGACCAGTTACAGCGTCGCATCGGCTACCAGTTCCGGTCGCCGGAGCGACTTCTGCTGGCGCTTACCCACCGGAGTTACGGGAACCAGAATAACGAGCGCCTTGAGTTTCTGGGCGATTCGATTGTCAACATGGTGATCGCAGAATACCTGTTCCTGCACTTTGAAAAAGCCCGGGAAGGGCAGCTGAGCAGGCTTCGCGCCCGCATGGTAAAGGGGGTTACCCTGGCGGAAATCGGCCGGGAGTTCGAGCTTGGCAATTACCTGCGCCTGGGGTCCGGTGAACTGAAAAGTGGTGGATTCCGGCGGGAGTCGATTCTGGCCGATGCGGTGGAATCCATCATCGGTGCCATCTACCTTGACAGCGATTTCCTCACCTGTCGTGAGCAGGTGCTCCGCTGGTTCGAACACCGTCTGGAGAGCCTGGATCTTCAGGATACCCAGAAAGATCCGAAAACCCGCCTGCAGGAATACCTTCAGTCCCGGCAATTCCCTCTGCCGCGATACGAGGTGATTTCGGTTGATGGTGAGGCCCACAACCAGACGTTTCACGTATCCTGTGCGTTGCCTTCGCTGGACAGAAAGACCACCGGAACCGGCAGCAGCCGCCGTGTGGCCGAGCAGAAGGCCGCCCGTAACGCCCTGAAAGAACTGGGCGTGGAGAACCAGTAATGAACGATATCACCCGTCCGGAGAATCCGGACAGTCGCTGCGGTTTTGTGGCCATCGTGGGCCGCCCGAACGTGGGTAAATCCACGTTGCTGAATCATATTCTCGGGCAGAAGCTGAGTATTACCTCCCGCAAGCCCCAGACTACCCGGCATCAGGTACTCGGTATCAAGACTGTCGGGCCGGTACAGGCGATTTATGTCGATACCCCGGGCATGCATGAAGAAGAGCCACGGGCCCTGAACCGCTATATGAACAAGGCGGCCACATCGGCCCTGATTGACGTGGATGTTGTGGTTTTTGTGGTGGACCAGCTGGCCTGGACTACCGCTGATGAGCTGGTGCTGGAGAAACTCAGCAAACTGACCTGTCCGGTTATCCTGGCGGTCAACAAGGTCGACAAGATCGAGAAGCGGGAAAGCCTGCTGCCCCACCTGGACATGGTCTCGAAAAAACGCGAGTTCGCAGAGATTATTCCGCTTTCAGCCCTCAAGGAAACCAACCTGAAGCCTCTTGAAGAAGCGGTGGGTCGTTTCCTGCCGGAGAGTATCCACTTCTACCCGGATGACCAGATCACCGATCGCAGCGAACGCTTTCTGGCCTCGGAAATTGTCCGGGAAAAGATCACCCGGCAACTGGGGGCAGAGCTGCCGTACTCGGTCGCGGTTGAAATCGAGGAGTTCAAACGCGAGGGCAAAACCCTGCATATCTCTGCGCTTATCCTGGTGGAGCGGGAGGGACAGAAAAAAATCATGATCGGTGACAAGGGCGAGCGGATGCGCCGTATCGGCCAGGAAGCCCGCACCGATATGGAACGTCTGTTCGACAGCAAGATCATGCTCCGGCTCTGGGTGAAGGTAAAGCGTGGCTGGGCAGACAGCGACCGGGCCCTCAAGAGCCTGGGCATGAACGACCTCTGAGGCGGGCATGAAAGGGCCTGAGTTGCAGGAGCCCGCCTATGTTCTTCACCGACGCCCGTGGCGGGAAACCAGCCTGATGGTGGATGTGTTCACCCTGAATCACGGTCGCATGACCGTGATTGCCAAGGGGGCGAACAGCGCCAGAAGCCCCCTGAAGGCCCAGCTTCAGCCGTTCCAGCCGCTGGTTATCGACTGGACCGGCCGGGGCGACCTGAAGACCCTTACCCAGGTGGATGTGCACACCGGGCCCTCGCTGACCCGTACCACCTCCCTCTACAGCGGCCTTTATCTGAATGAACTGGTGCAGCGGGTACTTCCGGCGGCCGATCCCTATCCGATCCTGTTTGCTGCCTACATTGAAGCCATCGGCCGGTTGGCCGTTACTGGCGATGTCGAGCCGGTGCTCCGCCAGTTCGAGCTGACCTTCGCCGCCGCACTGGGCTACGACTTTTCCTGGGACATTACCACCGACACCAGCGAATCCGTCGAGGCCGGGCGACAGTATTGTTATGATCCGGAGCAGGGCATTGTATCCGCCGTCTCGCCCGGAGTCCGCCTGCAGCAACTGCCGGGGGACGTGTTACTGGCGCTGGCCCGGGGGGACTTCGAGTCCGACCGTTGTCGCCGGGTTTCCAAGCGGGTAATGCGGGTGCTGACCGATTATCTTCTGCAGGGGCGCCCCCTGAACAGTCGCAACCTTTTCACTCACCTTCGGGGAGAATCCCATGAATCCTAGAGTTTTGCTTGGCGTCAATATCGATCACGTTGCCACCCTCCGGCAGGCGCGGGGAACCCGGTACCCAGACCCGGTGCAGGCGGCGCTGATGGCCGAGGAAGCCGGGGCCGATGGCATTACCATTCATCCGAGGGAAGACCGGCGCCATATCCAGGATCGGGACGTGCTGCTCCTGAAAGAAGTCCTCCAGACCAAAATGAACCTCGAAATGGCGGTAACCGATGCGATGCTGGCGTTTGCCGAGCAAGTGCGTCCGGAGTGTGTTTGTCTGGTGCCGGAAAAGCGGGAAGAATTGACCACCGAGGGCGGGCTGGATGTTGACGGCCAGGAGTCCAGGGTGGCAAAGGCCTGTGAACGCCTCGCCCGGATCGGTGCCGAGGTGTCACTCTTTATTGATCCGGATCCGGTGCAGATCGATGCCGCGGTTCGTTGCGGCGCCCCGGTGGTGGAACTCCATACCGGCGAATACGCGGAGGCCGGCACCGCCGAGGCCGTGGAAGCCGCGTTCAAAACCATCGCTGATGCCGTCGCCTATGCCCGCAGGAAGGGGCTGATTGTCAACGCCGGCCACGGTCTGCATTACCACAATACCGAGCGGGTGGCCGCAATTCAGGGCATCAACGAACTGAATATCGGCCATGCCATTATCGCCCGCGCGGTCTTTACCGGCCTGAAAGAGGCCGTTTGCGATATGAAAGCTATTCTCGATCAGGCCCGGGGCCGGGCCTGATCTTTCCGGTTCAGGAGGTTTCCGCAGCCGGGTGCTGGTTGCGGAACAGTTGCTGCCAGTCGGTCTGTTCGGTCCAGATCTCCAGGCGCTCCATGGCCGAAAGCAGCCGGTCCTTCTGTTGCTCCAGATCCGGTGCCGAGCATTTGAGGGCGGTTTCGAACCGGTTGGCCGCCGCCCTCAGTTCCGGCACACCACAATAGCGGGCAGCGCCATGAAGCTTATGAACGCACTCCAGCAGTTCATCGAGGCTCTGGTCCCTCCAGAATCCTGAAATCCGCTCCAGGTCGGCATGAACCTGTTCCAGCAGCATGCTGAACAGCTCCTCGGCCAGATCCGCCTTGCCGGCCGCCAGTTGAATGCTCTCGTCAACACTCACGCAGTCCTGCTGCATCTGGCGGGTTGACGGGCGCAGGGCCCGGCGGGTATCGCGCACTTCCGGTACCCGAAATCGCCCGCTGCCGGGCGTTCCCTGGCAAATATAGCCGGTGTACTCGTGAATGATTTCGGTGAGCTGGCCGCTGCTGATGGGTTTCGGCATGTAACCATCAAAACCCTGCCGGGACAGCCTTTCCTGTTCATCGGCCAGGGCATGCGCTGTCAGGGCAATGATCGGGGTCCGGTGGTTGTCGGTGTCCATCTCCCTGAGTCTGGCGGTCGTTTCCACGCCGTCCATTCCCGGCATCTGGAGATCCATGAAAACCAGGTCGAAGGGTTTCTGTCGGGCCTTGCTGAGTGCTTCAAAGCCGCTGGATGCGCCCTCGGCATCCAGCTGGCAGTCTTCAAGAAGGGTCAGTACCAGCTTGAGGTTGGCGTCGTTGTCGTCCACGGCGAGTACCCGCGGAACCTTGCCTGTCGCCGGCCGGCGCATGGCGCTCTGGAATTCGACGGTGGTGCGGCCGGCCGAGTTGATGCCGTGAACAAGCAGCAGAAGCTCGTCGTAGAGTGCCTCCCGGCACACTGGTTTGGTCAGGTGGCCACTGGCGAGCCCGGAGAGAGGTGTGTCGTGGGTTTCAAGGGTCGGGGTCAGCAAGAGGGTCCGGCAGTCCCGATCAACCTCCAGGGTTCTGAAAAGCCCGCAGTACTGGCTGGAATTCAGCAGGTGTCGGGTGATACCGACAATGGCGACGGCATAGCCGGCCTGGCTCTTCTGGGCTTCCTCTATCTGCTCCTGCAGAGCACCGGGCGAGGCAACGCGGTCCACCACCATGCCCCATTCCCTAAGCAGATGTTCCACGGCCAGGCCGGTGGTCTTCTGTTGTTCCAGATAGATAACCCGCTCGCCCTGCAGGGCATCTCTGGGAGCAATCGCTTCTCCGCTGCTGGCAAGTTCCGAGGTCAGCGTGAACCAGAAGGTCGAACCCTTGCCCAGTTCGCTTTCAAGACCGATCTTGCCACCCATCTCCTCAACCAGTCGCTTGGATATGGCCAGGCCCAGGCCGGTGCCACCGTACTGGCGGGCGGTGGAGGCATCGGCCTGGCTGAAGGCATTGAACAGGGATTGCTGCTGGGCCCGGGAGAGCCCGACGCCGGAATCTGAAACGCTCAGGCGCAGGGTCACCCGGTTGCTGTCCATTTCTTCCTCTTCCAGGCTCGCGCGCAACACCACTTCCCCGGTCTGGGTGAACTTGATGGCGTTGTTTACCAGGTTGGTGATGACCTGTTTTACCCTCAGCGGGTCGCCCATGATGTTGTCCGGCACGTCGTTATACACCAGCGGTACCAGATCCAGGTTCTTGGCATGGGCGGCCGGTGCCAGCATCACCATGACCTCCTCGACAATGTCCCGTAACTGGAACGGCACCCGGTCCAGGATCAGTTTGCCGGCTTCGATCTTGGAGAAGTCCAGGATGTCATTGATGATGGTGAGCAGGATTTCCGAGGATTTCCGGATGGTGCTCAGGTGATCCCTTTGCTGTCTTGGCAGCGGGCTTTTTAGCAGCAGTTCGGTGAAACCGATGATACCGTTGAGCGGGGTGCGGATTTCGTGGGACATATTAGCCAGGAATTCCGACTTGATCCGGCTGGCCTCCAGGGCTTCCTTCCGGGCAAAGTCCAGTTCGATGTTCTGGATTTCGATGGTTTCCAGGGTTTCACGAAGATCCTCCGTGGCCTGGTCAATGTTCTGCTGCATCTCGGCCTGGGCCTTGCTCAACTCCTCGGCCATGGCGTTCAGGCCGGATTCGAGCTGCTCGAATTCGGGGCCGGCCCCGGTGTAGACCCGGGTTTCCAGCTTGCCTTCTTTCAGTCTGGCAACGGCTTCGTTCAGTTCGAACACCGGGTTGGTGAAGGCGCGGCTGAGCCTCAGGGCAATTGCCATACTGAGGATGACGCCGCCGAGAACCAGCAGCAGGGAGATCAGCAACGCCTTGTAGGTCTCTTTCTCGGTGCGGATGTGGGACATTTCAACAACAACCCAGCCCAGAGGAGTCTGCAAGCCGGACATGGACTGGCGGGCATCCGGGTCCATCATGCTCTCAATCATCAGATCCTGAAGAAAAACCGGGGTAATGAAGCGGGTACTGTCCGCCCGGGAGATTCGTGTTGCACGCTCGGCGGTCAGTTCCTTGATATTCACCGTCTCGGAACTGCCCGGCCCGGTGTGCAGCAGGCGTGAACCATCACTGGAAAAAAAGGTGATTGAGCGAACGTCCTGTTCTTCAAGAAGGGCGTTGGAGAGGCTGCTGAGGAGGCTCCGGTTGGCGGTGAACAGGCCATACTCCGAACCCGCCGCCAGTTGGCGTGACAGGGATTCGCCCCGATCCTTGAGCAGGGTTTCAATATTGGCGACCCAGCTATAGGTGAAGAACAGCCCCAGCATCAAGGTAGTCAGAAGTGTGGGAACCAGGGTTACCACCAAAACTTTCTTGCGAATGCCCCAACGTCGCATACCGTGTTCCTGAATTATTGCTTTTGTCCGCACCCGGGTGCGGAAAACTTCCCTGTTAAGAATAGATGATCCTGGCACTGATAACCGTGGTATCAGTCCCGGTAGCGCCGGAAAATCTCGTGCCGGTTATAGCCGCCGGTCATGGATATAGCGAGAAGCTGTATTGGGAGACCGGCCTAATAACGCGTATCATGCGAAGCCAAAAGTGTACCACAGGGTTATTATATGCATTTCCCCACCATTGAAGATTATGTCGGGCACACCCCTCTGGTTCGCCTGCAGCGCCTCCCCGGTGACACCAGCAATATCATCCTGGCCAAGCTGGAAGGCAACAATCCTGCCGGCTCGGTCAAGGATCGCCCCGCCATCAGCATGATTCAGGAAGCGGAACGCCGTGGTGAAATCAAACCGGGCGACATCCTGATTGAGGCCACCAGCGGTAATACCGGTATAGCGCTGGCCATGGCTGCAGCAATCAAGGGCTACCGCATGGTGCTGATCATGCCCGCGAACATGAGCGAGGAGCGCCGGGCGTCCATGCGGGCCTTTGGTGCAGAGATCATTACCGTGACAAAAGACGAGGGCATGGAAACCGCCCGGGATCTGGCCCTGAAGATGGAAGCAGAAGGCAAGGGCAAGGTGCTTGACCAGTTCAGCAACCAGGACAACCCCCTGGCGCACTACCGGGGGACCGGACCGGAAATCTGGGAACAGACCGAAGGGCGTGTGACCCACTTTGTCAGCTCCATGGGCACCACCGGAACCATCATGGGCGTTTCCCGCTATCTCAAGGAACGCAACCCGGATATCCGGATCATCGGTCTGCAGCCGAAGGAGGGTGCATCCATCCCCGGCATCCGGCGCTGGCCCGAGGCCTATCTGCCGAAAATCTACGATGCCGCCCGGGTGGACCAGGTGCTGGATATCGGCCAGGAAGAGGCCGAGACCACCATGCGGGCCCTGGCCGCCGAGGAAGGTATTTTTTGCGGTGTCTCCTCGGGCGGTTCCATCGCCGCCGCCCTGAAACTGTCGCAGCAGGTTGAAAATGCGATCATCGTAGCCATTATCTGTGACCGCGGCGACCGCTACCTGTCGACCGGGGTGTTTCCCGGCGCCTGAATCCGTTTTTATCAAGAGACCCGAATATGAGCAGACGACGCAGGAAGGTTCTTCCCAAAGAACCCGTGCGCTGTGACATTCAGACCCTGAGCCATGACGGCCGGGGCATCGCCCGCCAGGACGGCAAAATTCAGTTTGTGGACGGCGCCCTGCCCGGGGAAACGGTGATGGCCAAGGTGGTGTCCAGCCGCAGCAAATTTGATGAGCTGCGAGCCGAGCAGGTGCTGGAAGCCGCGCCGGAACGCCAGGCGCCGCCCTGCGAGTTCGCCGATCTGTGCGGCGGCTGCAGCCTCCAGCACATGAGTGGCGACGCCCAGATCCGGTTCAAGGAAGACACCCTGCGTGAACATTTTGCCCATTTCGGGGGCATCGAGCCGGAACAGTGGATTGAACCCCTGCGCTCGGAAAGCAGCCTGGGCTATCGCCGGAAGGCGCGCCTGGGGGTTCGTTATGTGAAGGCTCGGGAATCTGTTCTGGTCGGGTTCCGGGAGAAACGCAACAGTTTCCTGACGGATATTGATCGTTGCGTGGTGCTGGATCCGCGGATCGGGGAGCGGATCATGACCCTGCGCACCATGCTTGAGGATCTGGAGGCCTACAGCCGGATTGCCCAGGTCGAGGTGGCCTGTGGTGATGATGTGGCGGTGATGGTGTTCCGCAACATGGATGAGCTCTCGGCGGGTGACCGGGAGAAACTCATTGCCTTTGGTCAGGCCCACGATTTGCATATCTACCTGCAGCCCAAGGGGCCGGATACCGTGCACCGGATCTGGCCGGAATCGGCCGGCCGGCAGGATGAGCGTCTGAGCTACCGGCTGGATGAATTCGACCTGACCCTGCAGTTTCATCCCATGGACTTTACCCAGGTCAATGCAGGCATTAACCGCGCGATGGTACACAGGGCGGTGGAATGGCTGGATATCCAGCCGGGTGAGCGTGTCCTGGATCTGTTCTGCGGTCTGGGCAACTTCACTCTGCCGTTGGCCCGAAGGGGCGGGCAGGTTGTCGGCGTGGAAGGGGACGAGACCATGGTCGTACGGGGCCGTGAGAACGCGGAACTAAATGGTCTGGACAATGTCGCTTTTCACGGTGCTGATCTGCACGGGGATTTCACCGGCCAGAGCTGGGCAAAGGAAGGGTTCGACAAGGTCCTGATAGACCCGCCCCGCTCCGGTGCCGAGGAGATCTGCAAGTACCTGACCGCCTTCGGTGCCCGGAAAATCGTCTATGTCTCCTGCAACCCCGCGACCCTGGCGCGGGACGCCGGAGTTATGGCGCGCAACGGCTATCGTCTGGTGCGTGCGGGTGTGATGGACATGTTCCCCCACACCACGCACGTGGAATCGATTGCGCTGTTTGAGCGGGATTCCGGCTGAAGGCACTCGGGCAGTCAGGGATGGCTGTGTGACACATCAGGAACAACAAGACCGATATGGTAAAAGTTCGCGAAGACTACGCAATGACTGGCGACGGCCAGGTGGACATTGAGGGCTGGGTTCACCAGATTGCCTCGGAAACACATCTGGAAGACGTCGATCAGTTCCGGCGAGCCTGCGAAAAGGCGGCAGAGATTGATCTGCAGGCATTTCGGGAAGACCGGCTTTGGGCGCCGGGCTCCAGCAGTTTCCGCATCGGTATCGAGATGGCCCAGGTGCTTGCCGAGCTGCATCTGGACCAGGCCAGCCTGGTGGCCGCCATACTCTATCGCGCGGTTCGTGAGGAGCGGGTGTCGCTCGAGGAAATCCGTAAGGAGTTCGGTGACGAAGTTGCCGGCCTGATCAACGGCGTACAGCAAATGGCCGCGATTTCCTCCATTCACCATCCGCTCAAGGGCAATGTGCTGGGGCAGAGCGAGGGCCAGCTCGACAACGTCCGCAAGATGCTCGTGACCATGATCGACGATGTACGCGTCGCCCTGATCAAGCTGGCTGAGCGAACCTGTGCCATCCGGGCGGTCAAGAATGGCGCCCAGGAAAAGCGCATGCGCGTTGCCCGGGAAGTGTTCGATATCTATGCGCCCCTTGCCCATCGACTTGGCATCGGTCATATCAAGTGGGAACTGGAGGACCTGTCTTTCCGTTACCTGCATGCAACCGCCTACAAAAAGATTGCCAAGCTGCTTGATGAAAAGCGCCTGGACCGTGACGGCTATATCAAGCGGGTACTGGATACCCTGCAGACAGAACTGAAGGCCTTCGGCATCGAAGGCGAGCTTTCCGGCCGCGCCAAACACATCTACAGCATCTGGCGGAAAATGCGGCGCAAGGGCATCGACTTCTCCCAGGTGTACGACGTCCGTGCCGTTCGAATCCTGGTGCCGGAAGTGCGCGATTGCTATGCCGCGCTCGGGATTGTCCATACCCTGTGGCGGCATATTCCCAACGAGTTCGATGACTACATTGCCAACCCCAAGGAAAACGGCTACCAGTCCCTGCATACGGCGGTGATCGGGCCGGAAGGCAAGGTCATGGAAGTCCAGATCCGCACCCACAAGATGCACGAGGAAGCGGAGCTGGGCGTGTGCGCGCACTGGCTTTACAAGGGCACGGACAAAGGCAACAAGTCCACCGGCTATGATGCCAAGATCAACTGGCTGCGCCAGGTGCTTGAATGGCAGGAAGATCTGGGTGACCTGTCCGGGCTGGCGGACCATCTCAAGTCCGATGTGACATCGGACCGGGTGTATGTGTTCACGCCCGAAGGCCATGTGGTGGATCTGCCCCAGGGCGCGACCCCGGTGGATTTCGCCTACCGGGTGCATACCGAAATCGGCCACGCCTGCCGTGGGGCGCGGGTGAACAGCCGTATCGTGCCGCTTACCTATCCGCTGAAAACCGGCGATCAGGTGTTCGTCCTGACTTCCAACAATCCGTCCCCCAGCCGGGACTGGCTGAATCCCAGCCTCGGCTACATCCAGACCTCCCGGGCCCGGGCCAAGGTGACGCACTGGTTCAAGCAGCAGGATCGCGGCCGTAATATCATCGATGGCCGGGCCATCCTGGAGGATGAATTCCGGCGTCTGTCGCTCTACGACGTGGACCTTGGCGAGCTGGCTGTGAAGGTAAACTATCACGGCGCGGAGGACATGTTTGCCGCCGTGGGTGCCGGCGATCTGCGCCCGACCCATGTGGCCAACGTCGCCCAGCAGATGCTGGAGCCGAAATCCGAGCAACTGGATCTCAAGCTGAGCGCCCAGCGGCGCAAGCCCTACGACACGGAATCCGATATCCAGATTGTCGGTGTCGGCAAGCTCAAGACCCAGGTGGCGAAGTGCTGCAAACCCCTGCCGGGGGATGCCATTGGCGGCTACATCACCGTCGGGCGAGGGGTTACCGTGCACCGGCAGGATTGCCTGACGTTCCTGAACCTGCGGGAGTTTGAGCCGAACCGTATCATCGAGGTGAGCTGGGGTGGCCAGCCGGCGGCGGTCTACCCGGTGGACATCGAGATTGAGGCCTATGACCGCTCAGGTCTGCTGCGGGACATTACCCAGGTACTGTCGTCGTCCCGGAGTGATGTGCTGGCGCTGAATACCCTGAGCAACAAGGACGAAAATACCGCCACCATGCTGCTGACCGTGGAGATTTCCAGCCTGGAACAGCTGGCCCGCCTGCTGGCGCAGATCCGTAATCTGCCCAATATCATTGACGTAAGGCGTAAGCGTGGATGAGCTACACCATTGAAGACCTGAAAACCCTGATGGCCCGGCTCCGCGACCCGGAGACCGGCTGTCCGTGGGACACCCGGCAGACCTACAAGACCATTGTGCCCCATACCCTTGAAGAGGCATACGAAGTTGCGGATGCCATCGAGCGTGAGGATTACCCGCATCTGCAGGATGAACTGGGCGACTTGCTGTTCCAGGTGATCTTCTATGCCCAGATCGGCCGGGAAGACGGGCACTTCGACTTTGACGGCGTGGTTGATCACCTGGTCCGGAAGCTGGTGCGCCGGCACCCGCACGTCTTTCCCGAGGGCACGCTGGCAAGCCGTATCGACCCCGATAACCGCCCGGATGAAGCCTGGATCAAGGAAAGCTGGGAGCGCATCAAGGCCGAGGAGCGGGCGTTGAAGCCAGCGCCGGAGGGCACTGCACCGGTCAGCCGGCTTGATGGCATTGCCCGAACCCTGCCCGCCATGGCCAGAGCCGAGAAGCTCCAGAAGCGGGCCGCCCGCCACGGTTTTGACTGGCCGGATATAAGCCCGGTGTTCGACAAACTGCACGAGGAAATCGACGAGCTCAAGCAGGCGTGGCAGGAGGCCCTGTCGGGCGCCGGCGACCCGGACGCCGTTGAGGACGAGCTGGGCGATCTGCTGTTTGTCTGTGTCAATCTGGCACGGTTCATGAAGGTTAATCCTGAGCAGGCCCTCAAACGAACCAACCACAAATTCGATGCCCGCTTCCGCGCCATTGAACGTGTGCTTGATCAGGAGGGGCGCAATATGGATGACGAATCCCTGGAAGCGCTCGATGCCATCTGGCAGGCGGTCAAGGGGGTAGAGCGGGGCGGACAGGGCTGATAAACAGGGCCTTCCGGTAAGTACAATCCGTTACCAATTTTCTCGCCCCCGGACCTGCGGCTTCGTCTAAACTTCCGGAAACGGATGCACAGATTCCGTGCACCGTGCGCCGTCAATAAGATGCAGGAGTGAAGGCACCATGAAAATCAAAGATCTGGTCAACTACTGGGACAAGCATGCTCGCGGTCGGCTTACCCGAGACGCCTACTTCATGGCGTTGTCTGACCAGCATCACAAGCGCCTCGAAAAACTCGCGGCGCTGTATCCTATGAAGTCACCCCAGGATCTGATGCGGGATCTCATTTCCGCAGCGCTGGACGAGATGGAAACCAGCTTCCCGTATGTCCAGGGCACCAGGGTGGTGGCTTTTGATGAGGATGGTTTCGAGATCTATGAAGATCAGGGCCTGACGCCGAGGTTTGTCAGCCTGAGCCAGAAGCACATCCAGCGCCTCAAGGCTCGCCAGCTGGAATCAGCAGCCTGACGGGCAGTTAAACTGCCCGCCGTTGCTTATTTGACCGGCTTGTCCTTCCCCTCCAGCCTGTCCTTCAGCGGGCTCTGACGAACCAGATCGTCCAGAGCCGCGCCGATCATATCGTTCAGAATATCGCTCTCCGTGCGGTCCGGGTACAGCTCTGCCAGCGCAGCCACCCGTGCTGCGTCTTCCAGCGGCAGGCGCAGATTGTAATCGTGGGTACGGTCCACGGGCTCTTTTTCGCTTTCCCAGTGTTTGGGCAAATCAGTGACCTTCATGATGACTCCTTGCGGCTAGAGGCTTGAATCGCCAATAGACTTTCTCGGCTGTTCCTTAGTATCGTAAGTTTACTTCGCCTCCGTCAATTCAAAAGGACGCCAATGTGACTGAGCTACACCCCGACCTCCGAGAAAATGTGCGAATGCTGGGCGAGCTTCTGGGCCAGAGTATCCGCCGCTACCCCGGCCAGGACTGTTATGAGCTGATTGAGGAAATCCGGGCAGCCGCCAAGGCCGACCGCCGCCAGGAAAGCGGCTCCGGCCAGCGGCTGGTCAATCTGCTGGGCAAGCTGAGGGATGACGAGCTTCTGCCGGTCACACGGGCCTTCAACCAGTTCCTCAATCTTGCCAACCTGGCGGAACAGTACCACGGCATTCGGCGCAAACGGGGCCATCAGTCCGACCTAATGGTGGAGTCACTGGGCGAGGTTTTCGATCGCCTGAAAACCGGAGGCGTCAGCCCGGAAGAGCTCCACCAGCGGGTTGCCGACCTGCGGATCGAGTTCGTCCTGACTGCCCATCCCACCGAGGTGGCTCGCCGCACCCTGATCATGAAATACGACGAAATGTCGGATTGCCTGGCGCAGCTGGATCATGATGATCTGATGCCCGCGGAGAGTGACGAAATCGCCTGCCGCCTGTCGCAGCTGGTTACCGAAGCCTGGCACACCGACGAGATACGCCATGAGCGGCCAACCGCGGTGGATGAAGCCAAATGGGGCTTCGCGGTTATCGAGAACAGCCTGTGGCAGGCGTTACCCCAGTTTCTGAGAAGCCTCGACACTTCCCTGCAGGGCGCCACGGGCAAAGGGCTGCCCCTGCAGGCATCGCCTATCCGGATCGCGTCCTGGATGGGCGGTGATCGTGACGGCAACCCCAATGTAACCCACAAGGTCACTCGCAAGGTTTTCCTGCTGGGGCGGTGGATGGCGGCGGATCTCTATCTGCGGGACATCCAGGCACTGCGGGCGGAACTGTCCATGTGGCAGGCCAGCGACGAGTTGAAGAAGGTGGCTGGCGATTCCCGGGAGCCGTATCGCCATGTCCTCGCTGAACTCCGGGAGCGGCTGATCAAAACCCGCGACTGGGCGGAGGCCAGTGTGAACGGCGATCCTGCGGATGCCGCCGGTATCCTGTTCGAGAACGAAGACTTTACCGGCCCCCTGGAGCTCTGTTACCGGTCGCTGGTGGCGTGCGGCCTGGAGACGATAGCCAATGGCCCCTTGCTCGACACCATCCGGCGGGCTCACACCTTCGGCCTGCCACTGATCCGGCTGGATATTCGCCAGGAGGCGAGCCGCCACGCCGAAGCGGTTGCCGAGATGGTGGATTATCTTGGCCTGGGGGATTACCTGTCCTGGTCCGAGCAGGAGCGGCAGGCGTTTCTGGTGCGGGAACTCCAGGGTCGCCGGCCAATGGTGCCGCGCAACTGGGAGCCCTCCGAGCCGGTTCGCGAGGTGCTGGCAACCTGTGAAGTGGTGGCGCAGCAGACGCCCCAGGCCCTGGGTTCCTATGTGATTTCCATGGCCAGCAAGCCGTCCGATGTGCTCAGCGTGATCCTGCTGTTGCGGGAGTCGGGCATGAAGTACCCGATGCGGGTGGTGCCGCTGTTCGAAACCCTCGACGATCTGCGCGGCGCGCCGGACAGTATGGCCGCTCTGTATGAGGTGGAGTGGTATCGGGAGTATTGCCAGGGCCGGCAGGAAGTCATGATCGGCTACTCCGATTCCTCCAAGGATGCCGGCCAGTTGATGGCGGCCTGGGCGCAGTACCAGGCCCAGGAAAAGCTCACCCACGTTGCCAGCCAGTACGGGGTGCACCTGACCCTGTTCCACGGCCGCGGCGGCACCGTTGGCCGTGGTGGTGGTCCGGCCAACCGGGCGATCCTGTCCCAACCGCCCGGCTCGGTAAACGGCAGCTTCCGGATTACCGAACAGGGCGAAATGATCCGGTTCAAGTTCGGTTTACCAAGGCTGGCGGTCCAGAGCCTGACGCTCTATACCACGGCGGTTATTGAAGCGACCCTGGCACCGCCACCCAAGCCGGAGGACAGCTGGCGGGAAACCATGGACTGGCTCACCGAGCGATCCCTGAAAGCCTATCGGGATGTGGTCCGGGAGAATCCGGATTTCGTGCCCTATTTCCGCCAGGTCACGCCGGAGCAGGCCCTGGGTAAACTGGCCCTTGGCAGCCGGCCGGCACGCCGGAAAGCAACCGGCGGTGTCGAGAGCCTGCGGGCTATTCCCTGGATTTTCGCCTGGACCCAGATGCGGCTGATGCTGCCCAGCTGGCTGGGCAGTGATGTGGCGCTGGAAGCGGCGGCCCGGGATAATCGACTGCCTGTCCTCAGGGAGATGATGCAGGGCTGGCCGTTCTTCCGCACCTACGTGGATATGCTCGAGATGGTACTGGCCAAGGCGGATTTGCGCATCGCCAGCTATTATGAGCAGACCCTGCTGGATGATGACCGGTTAAAAACCCTCGGCGAAAGCCTTAGAGCGCGGCTGCAGGGGTGCATTCAGCGGCTTCTGGAGCTCAAGGAACAGAAGGACCTGCTGGAAGATGAGCCGGTGTTTGCCCACTCCATGCGGGTGCGTAACCCCTACACGGACCCGCTGCATTACCTGCAGGCGGAGTTGCTCAAGCGCGATCGGGAAAGCGAAGGCAAAGGCGAAGTGCCCGAACTGGTGGAGCGTGCCCTGAAAGTAACCATGGCAGGCATCGCGGCCGGCATGCGCAACACCGGTTAAAAAGCGGGTAAGAGGCCGGTTTACTGGCCACGGACATTGGATAACAGGAGTAAGCTGTGGCACTGGCTGCACGATTGGAGCGTTTTCTGACCCGCGAGGGTATCGGCTTTCAGGAGTTGCCGATTGAGCAGGTGACCAGCCTGGATGCGGCGGTAATGGCCTCGGGGCGGCCCCAGGGGGATTTTGTCCAGGCGACCTTACTGATTGATATCAGTGGTGTGGTTATGGCCGTCCACAAGTTTGACAGCGGTCTTGACCTGGATGCGGTGTACCAGTTGACGGGCCGTCGGCTGCAGCCGCTCACCGCCCGCCAGAGCAACCGCCTGTTCGGAGACTGCGATCCGGGCTTCACGCCACCCGTTGGCCAGGCGTACGAGCTTCCGGTGGTGGTAGATGAGGATGTCGGGCGGGCCGAGCGGGTACTTTTCTCCAGTGGTACCGATCATTCCCTGATCGAAATGGATGCCCGGTCATTCAGGCTTGCGCTGGCGGGCGCCAGGGCGGGACATCTGGTTATACGCGGCCCGGGCAACGGCAACCGTGAGTCACTGACCCTTGAGGAAGTGGCCGACAAGCTGCAGAAACTCTACCGCCTGCCGCCCATGCCGGCCCTTGCCCTGCGTATTCTCAGACTGACGGCCAACACCGACGCCACCGCCCGGGAACTGGCTGAACTCATTGAGTTTGATCCGAGCCTGACCGCCCAGGTCATGCGCTACGCCCGCTCCGCCCTGTTCAACTACCCAGGCCAGATCAACTCGGTGCAGGAAGCGGTTACCCGGGTGCTGGGTTTTGACCGCGTTGCTCATATTGCCTTGGGTATTGCCTCGGTCCGGGCGTTCGACGTGCCCCGCCAGGGCATGCTGGGCATGGACAGCTTCTGGCGACACTCGCTGTATTGTGCCTTCCTGTGCCAGAGCATTGCGCCGAGGTGTGGTGCCGATAAAGGCCTGGGCTACCTGTGCGGCCTGCTGCATAACTTCGGCCTGTTGCTGGTGGGGCATCTGTTTCCGGCTGAATTTGCCGAGCTCAATCAACTTCGGGAAAGCAACCCGGAGGCCAGCATGCACTCCCTGGAGCAGCAGGTGTTCGGCCAGGGTAACGGGCAGGAAATCCTGTCGGTGGGCCATGGCGCCATTGGTGGAATTCTGCACCGTCTGTGGCAGTTGCCGGATCCGGTAGTCAAGGCGGCCGGGGTGCATCAGCAGCCCGGCTATCACGGTGAGCATGAAAACTATGTGCTTATGGTGCAGTTGGCTAATGCGCTGCTGAAGGAGCGTGGCATCGGGGATGAATTCAACCCTGATGATGTGCCGCCGCTGCTGGAAGGGCTGGGGCTGCAGCCCGATGTGATCGATGAACTTACCTCGGAAATTGAACGGGTAGCCCCGGATCTGGACGCCCTGGCCAGCTCCCTGTCATCCTGACACCCTGATGCTGTTTGCGGAGAAAGGCGCGCTTCCGGTGCATGATACGGAGGTCGACTTTCTCTGAGGTGGCTGACTTCGTATAATGCGCCCTCGCCGTCTCCGGCGGACACCTGTTCCGGATGGGAGAGGCTGTCGCAAAGGCAGAAGTTTTTGCCACAGCTTTTCAAACGATAATGACTAAAACGGGAGCACAGCGTTATGCGAATCATCATGTTAGGCGCGCCGGGCGCAGGTAAGGGGACTCAGGCCCAGTTCATAACGGAACGGTTTGATATTCCCCAGATCTCCACCGGCGACATGCTGCGGGCGGCGGTGAAGGCGGAGTCCGAGCTGGGTAAGCAGGTGAAGGAAGTCATGGCGACCGGCGGCCTGGTGTCTGACGACATCATCATCGCGCTGATTGAGGAGCGCATTCAGCAGCCGGATTGCAAGAACGGCTTCCTGCTGGACGGGTTCCCGCGCACCATTCCCCAGGCCGAGGCCCTGAAAGATCAGGGGATTGCCATTGATTATGTTGTCGAGATCGCGGTGGATGACGAGGAAATCGTCAGCCGACTGTCCGGCCGCCGGGTTCACGAAGGCAGCGGCCGGATTTACCACGTCAAATACGATCCGCCCAAGGTGGAAGGTAAAGATGACGAAACCGGTGAGCCACTGGTGCAGCGTGAGGACGACAAGGAACAGACGGTGCGCAAGCGCCTGAAAATCTACCACGATCAGACGGCGCCTCTGGTGGGCTACTATCAGGACTGGGCGGCAAAAGAACCGGCGGCTGCCCCGAAATACGTGCGGGTGGAAGGCGTCGGCAGCCTGGATAGCATTCGCGACCAGATCCTGTCTGAACTCAAGTAAATCCATGGCATCCTGACCCGAGGATTTCACGCCTGTGAAACTGCTGGCACTGGACACGTCATCAGAGGGCTGCTCCGCAGCCCTTCTTGTTGATGGCGAGATATCTGAACGCTTTGAGCTTGCCCCCAGAGGTCATACCCGGCTTCTGATGCCCATGGTGCGGGAGTTGCTCTCGGAGCAGGGCCTGGTGCCGGCAGATCTGGACGCCCTGGCATTTGCCAGTGGCCCGGGCTCCTTTACCGGCCTGCGGATCGCAACCGGCGTGGTGCAGGGCCTGGCCTGGGGGCTGGATATTCCGGTCGTCCCGGTGTCTTCACTGGAAGCGGTTGCCTTTGGTGCGATTCAAACCCTCGGTGTTTCCGCGGGCGGCGGTGTTGCCGTCGCCTTCGATGCCCGCATGGGCGAAGTCTACTGGGGCTGTTTCGAATGTCGCGCCGGGGTGCCGGTTTTGCTGGGGGAAGAGCAGGTCTGCCCGCCAGCGAACCTGACACTCCCGGCGGGGCCCGACCACTGGTGCGGTGTTGGCCAGGGCTGGCAGTACCGCACTGACATGCCGTCTGCGGTGGCCGATCTTCCCGGCAAGGTGGATGCAACCCTGGTGCTTCGTGCCTCCTGGGTTGCCAGGTTGGCCGTTACCGGATTTCAGCAGGGCCGGGCGGTGCCGGCGGAACAGGCCCAACCGGTGTATATCCGGGATGAAGTGGCCTGGAAAAAGCTGCCTGGGCGCTGATGTTCTTGAATTCCGGTCTGGCTAAATGCTGATCAACTGGCTTTTCTTCAGGACCGTAATCTTTCATACTCTGGATTCGCGTTTTCCTGTCATCGGGCTAGTGGTATCTGAACAATGATTGGCGGCATTAATCCGGGCAACAATTTCGGTCTGCAGTCGGGCAATAACAGCCCCGTTCGCGAGCGCAGTGATGTTGCCCGTGCGCCTGCCGCCACGCCTGAGAAAACGGACGAATCGTCGCGTCGTGATCTGGCCGAAAGTCGCCAGGGGGCGGTTACCGAGCGCAGCCCGACGGAAACGCTGGAGCGCAGGGTTGAGGCCCGACGGGCGTCGGAAGAAGTCCGTCTTGAGCGCTTCCGTGCTGATGAGCTTTCCCTGCCCGCGGCCCGGGCCCTGTCCACCTTTGCAGCGGTGGCGTCCGCCGGCCAGGAAACCGGCAGCACGGGTACCCTTGCCGGCATTGATATCCTGGTCTGATGCCTCACTCTGACCCGGAAAAGCCCGCCAACCTCAAAACGCGCATTGCGGTCGGCCGAAGTCCCCTGGGAGACAGACTCAAGGCGGACGAGCTGGCGGAATCCCTGTCACTGAAGAATCTTGATGTCATCCGGCCCAAAGACATTAACGAATTCCCGGTTGTGCTGTTTCTTGATGAGCAGGGCCTTGGCCTGCAACTCACAGGTAAGGGTGCGCCCGGCCCGGTGCGGGCGGAATTTGTCACCGGCAAGATGGGCTACCGGCGTGAGCACGGCGGTGGCGCCGGGCAACTGGTTGCCAGGGCGGTCGGCTTGCAGAAAACCCGGGCCGACCTGCATGTTGTTGATGCCACGGCAGGGCTTGGCCAGGACGCGTTTATCCTCGCCAGTCTCGGCTGCCGGGTAACCCTGTTTGAGCGCAACCCGGTCATCCATGCGCTGCTGGCGGACGGCCTGGCCCGTGCCGCGCTGAACACCGATTGCAGGTTGATTGTTGAGCGCATGCGCTTGATGGCAGGCAGCAGTGTCGACTGGTTTGAGCAGGCGGGCTCTGGCGCCGCCGATGTGATCTATCTGGATCCAATGTTCCCGCACCGGGATAAATCCGCCCTGGTAAAAAAGGAAATGCAGGTATTCCGAACGGTTGTCGGCGACGATGACGATTCCGGCCACCTGCTGGCGGCTGCCCTGGCATGCGCCCGTTACCGGGTTGTGGTCAAGCGCCCGCGGAAGGCACCGGCGATCGACGGGCCCGAGCCAACCACCCGGATCGAGGGCAAAAGCAGCCGCTACGATCTGTATTCCATCAAGGCGCTGCCGGCCCAGTGAACCCGGGCCGGTGAGGAGCCTCAGGCCCCCATCATCGTGACCTGCTGAATCGCCTGCCGCTTTTCAACGCTCAGCACCAGCCTTGCGTCCTCAGCCACCTCGTCCAGGCCCTCGCCATAGCACAGCAGACCATTGTCATCCGTGGTAATGACGCCGTTCTTCTGCAGGTTGGCAATGAAGTTCCGGAACAGGCTCTTGTCGAAAAACTCCGGTGCATTCAAGCCGAACAGGATAGACATGCGCTCAGCCAGCAGCGCACTCTGCTCCTCCAGTTCAGCCGCACTGATCTTGCCCGAGCCGTATTTTCGAAGGATGCCGAGCGCAATGTGATAGCGCTCGACGGTCTGGATGATAAAGCGTGACAGCACCCGCAATCGCAGCATGGCCTCGGTGCCCTCATCGGGTCGGCCGATGCGGTCGTCGTCCAGAGACTTCAGCAAGCCCTGGGCGATCAGAACGTCAATCCACTGGTTGATCACCTGCTCGGCCTCATCCGGCTGGTACTTCAGGAATAGCTCGGACTGCAAATAGGGGTAGGCCACACTGGCCAGGAACACGATCTTGTCCCGCCTCAGGGAATCCTTGTTCTCGAACAGGCTGGCGATCAGTGACGGCAGCGCAAACAGGTGCTGGATATTGTTGCGGTAGTAAGTCATCAGAATGGCATTGCTGCCTTCCAGGCCGATGATGTCGCCCAGCTTCTGGGGCATGCGGCTGATCAGCCCCATGTCTTCACAGTAGGCCACCCAATCCTTGCCACTACCCTCGGGCAGGGTAACGGTCCCTGCATAGGGGAAGTCATTCAGCAGGGCGGCATACTGGTCCATCAGCCGGATCAACTGGCCTTCGTCCATGGCAAGGCGTTCGGTGCCCAGCAGGACCGTCGCGGTCATACCGATCGGATTGACCGCGACCGAGGCATTGATGTTGGAAGCCACCCGGAAGGCCAGTTCGGACACTGCCGTGTTGAGCCAGGCCGGCCGGTATTCGGCGTCATAGGCCTGTTGTCGCCAGCTGTCATGGACGTCGTCCAGCACATCCGAAAGGTGAATCGCCTCGCCGAAATTGACGGCCACCCGGCCAAAGGAATTGCTGAGTTTACGAACGGTTTTGGCCAGCCCGAACACGCTCTCCTTTTGCTTTTTCTTGCCACGAAGCTCGCCCAGGTAGGAGCGCCCCTCCATGACCTTTTCATAGCCGATATAGACAGGAACAAACACGATCGGCTTGCGGTGGTCCCGGAGGAAGCTGCGCACGGTCATTGCCAGCATGCCCGGGCGGGGCTGCAGCATCCGGCCGGTGCGGCTTCGGCCACCCTCGACAAAGTATTCCACCGAGTATCCCCGGGAAAACATCACATGCATGTACTCGTTGAATACGGTGGCGTACAGCGGGTTGTCCTTGAAGCTGCGGCGCATGAAGAAAGCCCCGCCCCGGCGCAGGATCGGCCCCACGACGGGCATGTTGAGGTTGATGCCCGCCGCAATATGCGGCGGCATCAGGCCATTCTTGTAGAGCACATAGGACAGCAGCAGGTAGTCGATGTGGGAGCGATGGCAGGGTACGTAAACCACGGCGTTTTCCTGGGCGACCTCTTTCACCACCCGGATGTTATTGATGGCGATGCCCTTGTAAATCCGGTTCCACAGCCAGGACAGAACCACCTCCAGAAACCGGATGGTGACAATCGACATACTGGCGGCAATTTCGTCGGCGTACTTGTAGGCCTTGGCGCGCACTTTTTCCGGTGGAATATCGTCTTTGGCCGCGGTTTCGCGAATCGCCTCCTTGACCGCCTGGGTTCGCACCAGGCCCGCGACCAGTGTGCGGCGGTGGGAAAGATCCGGCCCCAGCACCGCCTGGCGTACCCGGCGGAAGTGGGTTCTGAGAATGCGTGCCAGCTTGCGTTGGGCCCGCTCTTCGTTATGCCGGTATTCATCGATCATTTGCTTGAGCGAGAGCGGCTGGTTGAACTGCACATAGGTATTGCGGCCGTGAACCATGATGATCAGGAGTTTCTGCAACCGACCGGCAATGGACCAGGTGTCAGACAGCAACAGTTTGACCAGGGATTTTTCCTTGTCCGGGGACCGACCCCAGAACAGGGACACAGGAACAATCTGGACATCCTGGTCGGGGTGTTCAAGACCGTAGTGAACCAGTGCCCGGAACTCGCTGGTGGGTGCCGGCGCCTGGCGCCCCCGGAAAAAACCGCCAATCCGGCGGTACAGGAAGAAAAAGGAGTGCGAAGGGCCGTTCTTGACCGGCAGTGCGTCTTCCGGCCCGGGCAAGCCGGCCCGGATAACCTCCTGCTCCAGCACCAGCCGGCTGGAGAGGGAACTGTACTGCAGCGCATAGCAAACCGGTTTGTCCGGATCCAGGGCGAGGGCGTCAACGCTGTTGCCGCTGACATCTGTCCGGACCCAGATAAACAGTATCTTGCGAAAAAGGGTCAGGATCAGGCTGCGAATGCCCTGGTAAAGACGCATAAAGTGCCACTCCATTGAAAAGACAGGTGCCAAGTTTACTTGGTTGAGTACAGGCCGGAAAGCCGGGGTTACGTTCTTGGCCAGTATCGCAGTGTGGTACATTTCAGCTTGGCCTTATAATCACACAGGTGACACATCAGAGGGCAGTCTTTATGACTCAGTGGAAACCCGGCTGGACAAACCGGTCGCCGGAGGAAGGTGATCTGGTCCTGGCGCTTTCCGGACCGGGCGTGGTGAAGCCTGAAAACGGCTGGCTGCACAGCTGTGACAGCGCCATGCTCGCTGGCTCCTTGCGCGATGCCGTCTCTTTGGGGGCTTACGGCGGTCGGGATGTCTTTGTCACCGAGGTGCCGGAAAGTATCGTCCAGGGACAGGAGGTCGTCTCCCTTCGGGAAGCATTGCTGATGATGACCGACTCCCCGGCGGATATGCTGAGTACCGGGTTCCAGGTCTGGCAGTGGTGGCGCGACCACCGGTACTGCGGCCGCTGCGGTGAGGAAACCGGCGTGCACCCCCGGGAGCGCGCCAAATGGTGCGAGCCCTGCGGGATTCCCTGGTACCCGAGGCTCGCGCCCTGCGTCATTGTTGTGATCCGCAGGAATGACCGTCTGCTGCTGGCGAAATCGTCGCGAACCCGGCGTGACTTCTACAGCCTGATTGCCGGATTTGTTGAGCCGGGCGAGAGCCTGGAAGGGGCTGTTCACCGGGAGGTGAAAGAGGAGACCGGCCTGGATGTGAACAATATCCGCTACCACGCGTCGGAGCCCTGGCCCTTCCCGCACCAGTTGATGGTTGGCTTCTTTGCCGATTACGCCGGAGGCGAGCTGGTGTTGCAGGAAGAGGAACTGGCTGATGCCGGCTGGTTTCTACCGGGCAACACACCACCGGTACCTCCGGAAACCACAATTTCCGGCCGTTTGATCCGGGCGATGGAAAAGGAAATTTCCCGGGGAGGCATTCCGGTTTGAGCGGACAGTCGCCTCCCAGGGTTCTGGTCTTCGATTCCGGTATCGGCGGGCTGAGTGTTGCAGCCTGCATCCACCAGCATCTGCCGGGAGCAGACCTGGTATATCTGGCCGACAACGCCGGTTTTCCCTACGGCGACAAACCGGAAGCGGTGGTGATTGAACGCTCCTGCACCCTGATTGGCCGGGCTCTCGAACAATACCCCGCTGACATTGTGGTGGTGGCCTGTAATACTGCCAGCACGGTGGTGCTGCCACACCTTCGCGGGATGACTCCGGTGCCGGTTGTCGGGGTGGTGCCGGCGATCAAGCCCGCGGCAGCAAAAACCCGGAACCGGCGCATCGGGCTTCTGGCAACGCCGGCGACGGTCCGCCGACCCTACCTGGACCGGCTGATCGAGGAATTCGCCGGAGATTGCCGGGTCGAGCGAATCGGGCACCACGGCCTGGTGCGTTGGGCGGAAGACCTGGTGGCCGGCAACGTGGTTCCGGCCGCTGAGCTTTGGGAAGCCATGGCGGCCTTTCGGGAGGCCGGGGTCGATACGGTGGTTTTGGGGTGTACCCACTATCCGCTGCTGCTGGAGAATCTGAGGCAGAGCCTGCCGGCCGTTGAATTCTGGGTGGATTCGGGCGAGGCTATTGCCCGCCGGGTAGCCTGGCTGCTGGATCAGGCAGGCCAGCTTGCCGTCGCCCGGAGCCCCGTGGCGGAGCCTGCTTCCCCGCCGGTTACCGCGGCGCTGTTTTCCGGCCCGGCCCCGGAAGGCATTGCGGTTTTTATGGCCGGGCTTGGCCTGTCTCCCCGGCGGGTGCACGGCGCCTGGCCTGCGGAGCTGCTGGTCGCTACAGAAGCCGGGTCAGCTTGAACATGGCGAGAAATTCCAGCGCCGGAATTGATCGCTTGTGGCAGCAGTAGGTCTTGAAGTTGTCGCCGCGAAAGCGTGACTTGGTGAACTCCAGCCCCTTGAAGTTATACAGGAAATTGCCTTTCTCATAGAGACCGTGCAACAGGCGTTTTAGCAAGCGGCTCTCCTGGTGTTCGGTCGTCGCATCCAGAGACAGGGGGATCAGGCCAAGGTCGAGATAGGGCACGCCCTCAGCCTTGAACACGTCCATCGCATGTGCCATCAGGGTATAGAAAATACCCTGGCGAAAATCGGCATTGGCCCGGGAAATATTGGGCACGTAGCTGATAATTTCGTTGTTGCGGTAAATCGGATCAAAGTAGATAAAACCAACCGCCTTGCCATCCTGATAGGCGTAGAAATGCCGCTCGTTCTCCCGGTATTCCATTTCCATCGGCCGGATCAGGAATCGGATTTCATTACTTTTGCACTTCCTTGTACGTATCCAGGCTTCGGAGATTTCCCGCGTGTGATCGTCGCTGAACCGCTCCATGACCGTAATGCCGTTTTTCTCGGCCTGGTTGAGCGCGGTCCGGAGAATCTGCTTCTTTTTTCCGGTCAGGGACCATTGGCCAAGATCGATACGGGACTCGCTACCAAACTGGGTGCCATAGAGGCCAAACCGCAGATGCAGAAAATCTACCACCGGTTTTGAGACCTGAATGTAGCTGGCGTTGGGGAAGCGCTGATGAAAACTCTCCAGCAGCTTGCCGAAATCGCCCGGTGCGCAAACCGGATCCGAAAGCACAAAGGTGCCGCCCCATTTACGCATGTAGGCGATATAGCCTACGCCAGGCAAATCAAAGTACTGCATGCCTGGTTGAAGCGTAGAGAAAGACTGAGAGTGGGTTCCGAATTTCTTCAGAAAACCAACGCGCTCACCGAAGCTGAATGAGCCGCTTTCCAGAGCGCCGACCGTGTCCAGTGCGAGTATCTGATCCGACATCCTGCTGCTCCCCTTTTGTTTTTGTTGGGTGGTCCCTGAGCGGTGCTGTTCAGGCCTGCTTGCGGCCGAGAATGGACCAGTAGCAATTCATGTTCAGAAGTTTGAAATGCTTCTTCTCGGTAACCTGCAGGCCCAGGCGCTGCATGTGTTCGGGGTAGTTGTAGATCTTGTGGAAGGCGTTATTGGCAAACAGCCAGAAGATGAAGACGGCCATATACCAGTAAAGCTTCTTGAACATCCGGGAGAAGATGTTGCCGGTGGGGTAGCAGAAATCACCGACCACGACACTGGCATCGGCCTTGCCCAGTCGAATCAGGTGTTCCAGGACCCGAACCATCATGTCCTCGTCAAACACGTTCAGGAAAAAGTTGGCGACCACCATGTCGTACTGCTCGAATTCATGCACTTTCATGATGTCGCTGTGGATGCGACGAATGGTCAGGTGCGGTGCCTCTTTCTGCTGGGCTTCGGCAAACTTGCGCAGCATGGTCTCTGAAAGATCTACCACGGTTACGTCGGCACCCAGTTCGGCGGCGCGAATGGCGTCCCTGCCGTGGCCAACGCCGGCGAACAGGATCCGGTCACCGGCTTTGACGGTTTCCACGTCCAGCATGGCGGTTTTGCAGCGGTGAATGTTCTTGCCGCTGTAAAGGTTGCTCAGAAAATCGTATACCGGGCCAATGTACTTGTACTTATCGCGCATGATGACTGCTGCCTGTTCTTGTTCCCTGGATGCCGCCACCGTTTTTGTCGTTATGTATCCGAGAATGTCGGACATTCCGGTGGCAGCGCCTGATGGATTTGAGCTTAGAGAACAGGGTGGGAGAAATATGTGCAGTAATGCGCATTTCCGGATACAAAAAGTAACCAGTTGCAATACTTTGCAAACCAGATCGCGAATTTATATCAGAGTGTCAGACAATAAATAATCGGGTATCAGAAGGCTGCGGCCCGGGCCCTGGTGAGTCCCAGGCTCTTGGATATCTCGGCTGCCGGCCGTGCCGGCCCGTAGAAAAAGCCCTGGACCTGGTGGCACCCGAGCCCCCTCAGGTATTCCAACTGCTCGTCAGTCTCCACGCCTTCGGCAACAATCTCGAGCTTGAGGCCGTGGGCCATGGCGACAATCGCATTCACGATGCAGGCGCCGTCCTCTCCGCTGCGAATGGCCTTTACGAAGGACTGGTCAACCTTGAGGGTGTGAATGGGCAGGCGGTGCAGGTAATTCAGTGAGGAATAACCGGTGCCAAAATCGTCGATCGCGATCCGGACTCCCAGCGCCGCCAGTTCCCGCAACTTCTGGCTGATCTGTTCCAGATCATTCATGATCACGTTTTCGGTGATTTCGATTTCCAGGTTTCCCGCCGGAAAATTGTGGGCTTTTACCCGCTGCATCAGGGTTTCCACAAATCGGGGATGCTCGACCTGAATCGGCGACAGGTTGACCGCGAGGCGAAGGTCCGGGTGCCCCGAGCGAATCCAGTGCCCGACATCCTGGCAGGCTTGGTCAAGCACCCGCTCACTGAGCTGGCCGATCAGCTTGGTTTCCTCTGCCAGGGGCAGGAAATCCCGCGGGTACAGCAGGCCCCTTTCCGGGTGCTGCCAGCGTACCAGTGCCTCCAGCCCGACCACCCGGTTGCTGGTTGAGCACACCTGGGGCTGATAGAACACCCGCAGCTCGTCCCGTTCCAGCGCCTGGCGCAGGTCCCGCTCCAGGTTCAGCCGGTTGGCGGTGTCGATGCTCATGCTTTCGGAATAGAAGCGGTAACCGTCCTTGCCCCGGGCCTTGACGTGATACATGGCAATATCGGCATTCTGGATCAGCTGATCCATGGACTCGCCGGCTTCCGGAAAGATAGAAATACCAATGCTTACGCCAACAAAAACCTCGTGGTCACCCAGTTCAAAGGGCGCCCGGAGCGCGTCAATCAGCTTCTTGGCGATTTGTCTCGCATCCTCATGGTTGTGGATGGAGGGCAGCAACAGGGTGAACTCATCGCCACCGAACCGGGACAGCGTGTCGCCCTTGCGCAGGCATTTTTCCAGCCGGTGGGTGACGGCCTGCAGCAAGCGGTCCCCCATGGCGTGCCCGAGGGTATCGTTGATCACCTTGAAACGGTCTAGGTCGAGGAACATCACCGCCAGCTTCTGGCCCCCGCGTTTCGCGTGGGTGATTGCCAGTTCGAGGCGGTCCTTGAAAAGGGCCCGGTTGGGAAGCCGGGTGAGCAGGTCATGGTAGGCCTGAAAATTGATAAAGGCCTCGGCCTCTTTGCGTTCGGTCACGTCCCGGGCGGTGCCGTAGTATCGCGCGCCGCTGCCGTTGCCTCCGCCCTGGGTTGCCCCGGTGTGGGGCCAGGTTTGCGGGTCGATGGGGAAAGCCGTGATCTCGAAATGCCGCGTTGCCCGGCGGCTGCCCCTGGTTTTCAGGCGTACTTCCAGGGTTCTGGGATTGTCTGCGGTGATATTGGGGCCTTTGAGCGCCAGCGTTCCCCGGGTAACGTCCCGGTCATCAAGGATCTGCCGGAAGTGTTCACCACACAGCTCGTCTGGCTGGTACCCCAGCAGGCTTTCCACCTTGCTGTTGATAAAGCAGAAGCGACCATCTTCATCGAGCATGAACACGATGTCGGGGGAGCTGTTGACGATATAGCGGTGCAGGGCTTCGGATTTTTCCAGCCGGAACTGGATATGTTCGTGGGCCTTGAGCAGAGACCGTTTGCCGATGACGCTTTCGACCGTTGCCAGCAATTCTTCCGGATCAAAGGGTTTGCGGATGTAGTCCAGCGCGCCGCGCCGGAGCGCCCGGCTGACAGAACTGAAGGAGCTCTCGCCACTGACCACGATCACGCCGCATTCCGGCTGGCCTTTGGCAAGGTGGGCCATGACATCAAATCCGTTCACCTCCGGCATGCGCAGATCCAGAAGCGCCAGGTCAAAGCCCTGCTGGTCAATGAGTTCGCAGGCCTTCCTGCCGCCATGGGCTTCGGAAACCTCATAACCACGGCTGCGCAGCAGCGATGCCAGTGAGTCCAGCAGGCGGGGTTCGTCATCCGCCACCAGTATCCGTGCCGTTACCCCGTAACTGAAAGGCTGATCAGTAAGCTCAGGTGCCATCGGTCTGTGTCCGTTGATTCTTCGTCAGTCGGTCTCGTTCTTTTTATGGCTGGCCGCCGGTAACAGAATCCTGAAGGTGGTGCCTTCCTGCCCCGTGCGACAAGCTATGATGCCCTCCATGTCATCAACAAGCTGTTTCACAATGCTCAGGCCCAACCCGCTGTGGCCCTCTCCTTTTGTGCTTGTGACCGGCGAAAACAGGGCGTCCCTGATTTCACCGGGTATTCCCGTGCCCGTGTCGGTAATTTCCAGCTCTACCCAGGTACGCTGATTCTGCCATACCGGGGACGCGGTGCGGACCTCTACGATACCTCCGTTCTCCGGCAGACTCTCGGCCGCATTGCGGACGAGATTGATCACCACCTGGCGAATGCGCGTGGCACCGGCGGCAACCTGTGTCGACTGGTTGCCGAGTTTTAATGTCAGATCACGATTGTCGTCGCTAAACAGACTGTCTTCCAGTATCCGGGCCAGGCTTTCCAGTTCCGAATTCAGCTCAACGCTGCCGCCATCGTGGTCCGGGGCGTCAGTGTGGCTCATCTGCAGCAACAGGTTACCGGCCCGGTCAAGCTCATCCCGGATGATATCCAGTTCCTCTTGAACATCGCCATCCTCAAGCCGGCTCCGGAGCTGGTAGATGTACTGCCGGATGATGGTCAGGGGGTTGCTGACTTCGTGCACCTGCCTGCGCAACCGGTCTTGGGCAACTTCCTGGTCCAGTTGCTTACTGTCTGGCGCAGTCTTGGCATCCGGGCCTGTCCGGCTGGCGAGAACAGGGGCGAGCTGGCGGACGAAAATATCCGCCAGTTCCAGCGTGGTCGGTAGCTGCTCACTATCGGTGCCAAGGGCAAAGATGCCGGGGCACTGGTCATCACTGACAACCGGAATGGCGAGCAGCGACGGGGTATGTAACAGGGATAGTAGCTGACGATCGAGTACCGTGGGCGGGCGTTCGCCCAGGCTGACCGGCAATCCGGAAATGAATGCCTCGGTAAGCACGCTGCCGCCGGGTTTGGCTGTCACGGCCAGTTCCGGGATGTCGCCGATGGTCCCGGACAGGAGCACAAGGTTGTCCCCGGCATGGCCAAAACACAGGGCGGGCAGGCCGGTGATCAGGGTCAGGCTGTTGACCGTTTCGGCCAGGATGTCGTCAGTCTCACCGGATATATCAGCCAGGTTGAGCGCCTGGCTGGCCATGGCCTGTCGCAGAATGGTCTGTTTCAGTTTTCTGGATGCACTTTCTCCGCTGTAGTCCTCATCCAGCGGGATGCCGAGAGAGTTGGCCATACCGGTGACTTCATGGCCAATCCGTCGGTTGATCTCCCTCGTCAGCTCCTCATTCAGCCCGAACACCGTCCCGGCCGCAGCAATACCGGCGGCATCGGAGAGGGCCAGGCGGGTAGCCAGGCTGATCAGCTTGACCAGATGGCCGGCATCCCGCAGCTCCGATGGCAGCGCCTGCTGGTAGCGCATGGCATCGGCGGCCATCGGCCCCAGCCCCCAGGAGGTGACAAGCTCGGCGGCAATGTCGGACTGATGATCAAGATAGTGTTGCTTCGCTTCGGTTGCTGGCGTTTTAATAGCGATCAGCTCACCAATGTTGTGAAGCATGCCCAGCATGAAGGCTTCGTCGGGCTCCGGGTAACGGGTCAGGGTGGCCAGGGCCCGTGCGGTCAGGGCGGTGGTCAGGGAGTGGCGCCAGAAGTCCCGGAGCTGCTGCCATTCGTCTCCGCCGAGCTCGAACAGGAGCTGGCGCAGGGCCGCAGTGAGCACTAGGGTGTGGAACCGGCGTGTCCCGAGCCTCAGTAGCGCCTGATCAATTGAGCGGATCGGCGTTGCAGGGCCATAGAGCGCGGAGTTGGCAAGGGCGAGTATGCGGGCCACCAGGGCTGTGTCGGCGGCGACGATCTCGCTGATCTTCCGGTAGCTTGCGTCCTGATGGCAAGCTTCGAGCGCCCGCAAGGTCACTTCCGGGAGACTCGGTAGCTGAAGATCAGGCGCAATGTGCATAGGCTTACCTGCCGTGCGATGTAACAAGTCAGTAGCTGACGGGGTGTTCATTCTTGTTGCTGGAAAAGAGCTTAGACAATAACCCGTCGTTATTAAATACTTATTGCTGATTTTTTAAGCAATATATTATCTAATCCGTGATATGTGTAGAATTTTTACAGGTTAGTTTGCCTGCAACTGTAAAATCAGGGACCTGGATCACCGGTAATGACTGCCACAGCACCCGCCAAGCACAATCCGCACCAGCCCCGGACGATCGCCATTACCGGTGGCAAGGGTGGGGTGGGCAAAACCTCGCTCGCCCTGAACCTTGCGCTTACCCTCGCCCGGCAGGATAACCGGGTTTTGCTTCTGGACGGTGACACCGATCTGGCCAATGTCAGCATCATGGTGGGCCTTTATCCGCAAAAAACCCTTGCGAATGTCATGGCCGGCGAATGCCGTCTGGAAGACGTCATTCTCGAGACAGACTATGGCCTGCACATCATTCCCGGCGCATCCGGCGTGCAGGAATGCATGGACATGGGCCAGGCCGAAGGCCTGCGAATTCTCAGGGCGCTGTATAACCTCGAGAGCCGGTACGATTACGTGATTACCGATACCGCCGCCGGCCTGCAGGCGGTCGGGCTTCACATGATAGCGGCCACGGAGCTGGCCTGCATGGTGGTAACCCCGGACCCTGCGTCCCTGACCGATGCCTTCTCCCTGATCAAGGTTCTTCGGCGCAGAGGTTACAACCGGGTTCCCAGCATCCTCGTCAATATGGCCCAGGGCGCCAGCCAGGCCCGTTCGGTATTCCAGCGCCTCGACGCTGCGGCTCAGCGTCACCTGGGTCTGGCGCTTCATTACATGGGGGGAATATGGCGCGATGAAACCCTCCGCCAGTCGGTGCTGAATCAGAAGCCGGTTGCACTGCTGCCAGTATCCGACCCATCCTGCCGCCAGTTTCATACCCTCGCTGATATGCTGAACGTTCGGCTGTCCCAGCTTCCCAGGCGAAAGGCGGGTATTGCCGCCTACTGGCACCGGGTATCCCGCAGGGAAGGAGTGGTGGCATCTCCGCCCGGCGCGGCGTCGTCGGAGAGCGCGGCGGCCGAAGAAGCGCCAGCGCCAGACATCAAAAAGCAATGTGTCGATGCCGTCGGTGAGCTCGAGGCAGTTTTCAGCCATGGCGCCGTTGACCCGTTGCTGCGTTATGAGGCATTTACCCGGCTTTTTGCACTGCTGGGGAGCACGCTGGACAGCGATGCAATCGAAATTATCCAGACCGGGCTGGCGGCGCTTCCCTGGGAAAATCTCAGCCCCGAACGCAAGCGTCATCTGGCCTCCCACCTCCGGGAGCTGGCCGACCAGGTTGCGCCCGCGGCCAGGCAACCGCCACCGCCCGAGCCTGGCCATCCCGTCCTGCGGGAGCCCTTCTATGATCGCATCAGCTTTGGAGAGCAGGATCGCCTGGTGCGTGTGCTGAAGGAGCAACCCGCCGATATCTCCCTGGACCAGCTCTTGCGGTCACTCTCGGGTAACGATCAGGGTGGCTCCTGACTAGGCACTAGAACCTACCTCTTTCACCGTCATTTTTTTTGTACTTTTTGTAGCGTAACTTTGCAGTGTGTCACCACTCTGTCACCAGAGTTGTGCAAAGATTATGCATTGATCTGGATCGTGGCCCGCAATATGCACCGGATATGGTGTACCTGATTCGCAAACTTTTCCCTGCCGGCAGGTTCGTGTCGGTGAAGACTTTGAATGAGAAGGAGTTCTCCCATGGCAACACAGCAGCTGAATCCCGGGGCATCATCGAAGGTGCTTGAGCAGCTCCGCGGAAAGCACGTTCTGATAACCGGAACCACCGGCTTTCTCGGTAAGGTGGTACTGGAAAAACTGATTCGCGCCGTTCCTGATATCGGCGGCATTCACCTGCTGATCCGTGGTAACAAGCGCCATCCGGAGGCCCGGGAGCGCTTTTATGAAGAGATCGCCACCTCCTCGGTATTCGACCGGCTTCGCCAGGACGATAACGAGGCTTTTGAAGCCTTCATTGAAGAGCGTGTGTATTGCGTGACCGGTGAAGTCACCGAGCCGCTGTTTGGTCTGCCCGCTGAGCGCTTCCGCAAGCTGGCCAACGGCATTGATGCCGTAATCAACTCGGCGGCCAGCGTCAACTTCCGCGAAGAACTGGACAAAGCCCTGGCCATCAACACCCTGTGCCTGGAAAACGTTGCCGAGCTGGCGCGCCAGAACAAATCCCTGGCGGTGATTCAGGTTTCTACCTGCTATGTGAACGGCATGAATGCCGGCCAGATTACCGAATCGGTGATCAAGCCAGCGGGCGAGTCTATTCCTCGCAGCACCGAAGGCTATTACGAGATTGAGGAGCTGGTCCGGCTGCTGGACGACAAGATTGCTGATGTCCGGTCCCGCTACTCCGGCAAGATGCTGGAAAAGAAACTGGTAGACCTGGGGATTCGCGAAGCCAACTACTACGGCTGGAGCGACACCTACACCTTTACCAAGTGGCTGGGTGAGCAGCTTCTGCTGAAAGCCCTGTCAGGAAGGGCGCTGACCATCGTGCGCCCGGCCATTATCGAAAGTGCGCTTGAGGAGCCCGCACCCGGCTGGATTGAAGGGGTGAAGGTGGCCGACGCCATTATCCTGGCCTACGCCCGTGAGAAGGTTACCCTGTTCCCGGGCAAACGATCCGGCGTGATCGATGTCATTCCCGTTGACCTCGTGGCCAATGCCATCATTCTGGCCGCCGCCGAGGCGCTGGGAGAAACCCCGCGTCACCGGATCTATCAGTGCTGCAGTGGCAGCTCGAATCCGGTCTCGCTGGGCCAGTTCATTGATTATCTGCTGGCAGAATCCAGGGCCAATTACGCCGCGTATGATCAGCTGTTCTACCGCCAGCCGACCAAGCCGTTCATTGCGGTCAACCGCCGGCTCTTTGATGCCGTGGTTGGCGGCGTGCGTATCCCTCTGAGCATTACCGGCCGGGTCCTGCGAATGCTGGGGCAGAACCGTGAGCTGAAAGTGCTCCGCAACCTGGATACCACCCGTTCACTGGCAACGATTTTCGGCTTCTATACGGCGCCGAATTACATCTTCCGCAATGACGACCTGCTGGCCCTCGCGGCCCGGATGGGGGAGCTGGACAAAGTGCTGTTCCCGGTGGATGCCCGCCAGATTGACTGGGCGGTCTACCTCCGGAAAATCCACCTGGCGGGGCTTAACCGTTATGCCCTGAAAGAGCGGAAAGTCTACAGCCTCCACTCTGCCAAGGCCCGAAAGAAGGCGGCGTAACACCGGCAGCCCGGTCGCGTTGGCCGGGCTGCTCTCATCTCCTGGCCGTTTCTGCCACCGGTTTGCCATTACCCCCGATCGAACTATCCTTTTAAGAGCTTCTCGTTCAACGCAAATAACCCTTATTTTATTGTGGGTTAAGGGCTGGTTTTGGCTAAAAGTTCAAGCGCATTAGGACGTTAGTCTAATTCATTGTTTAGTGGCACACATGATGAACTACGGCTATCCGTCCAGAGGACCCTAGAGGTCCCACCGCTCAGAATTCCAAAACCGACAATGACAACAGACTCTGACAAAGGGGGAGCACAATGACTGATAAACAGGTATATCCGGTAAGCCCGGAAGTCGCCAAGCGGGCACTTCTGAACCGGGAACAGTACGAGGCAATGTATCGTCAGTCAGTTGAAGACCCGGACACCTTCTGGGGTGAACACGGCAAGCGCCTTGAGTGGATCAAGCCCTACACCAAGGTAAAAAACACGACTTACGACTACAACAACCTGGCCATCAAGTGGTTTGAGGATGGCCAGTTGAACGCATCTGCCAACTGCCTGGACCGTCATCTGGAAAAGCGCGGAGACCAGACGGCCATCATCTTCGAAGGTGATGACCCCGCGGATTCCCGCCACGTCACCTACCGCGAGCTGCACGAGGAAACCAGCAAGTTCGCCAACGTCCTGAAAGGCCTGGGCGTCAAGAAGGGCGACGTGGTCACCATCTACATGCCGATGATTGTCGAAACGGCCGTTGCCATGCTGGCCTGCGCCCGTATCGGTGCGATCCACTCGGTCGTGTTCGGCGGTTTCTCTCCGGAAGCCCTGGGTGCCCGTATTGTGAACGGCAAATCCCGCTTCGTGATCACCGCTGACGAGGGTGTTCGTGGCGGCCGCAAGATTCCGCTGAAGAAGAACGTGGATGCGGCCCTGAAGAACGAAGACGCCGCCAATGTCGAGAAAGTGGTGGTTGTCACCCGTACCGGCAATTCCGAGGTGCCCTGGAACGACGCCCGCGACGCGCGCTATGAAGACCTGATGCAATCCGCATCGGCGGATTGCCCGCCGGAGGCCATGAACGCCGAGGACCCGCTGTTCATGCTGTACACCTCCGGTTCCACCGGTGCCCCCAAGGGTGTTCTGCATACAACCGGTGGTTACATGGTCTTTGCCTCCATGACCCACGAGTATGTGTTCGATTATCACGAAGGTGATGTGTACTGGTGTACCGCCGATTTTGGCTGGGTCACAGGCCACAGCTACATCCTGTATGGCCCGCTGGCCAACGGCGCCGTTACCCTTCTGTTCGAGGGTGTGCCCAACTACCCGGACACCTCTCGCATGGGCCAGGTGGTCGATAAGCACAAGGTCAACATCCTGTACACCGCACCGACCGCGATCCGGGCCCTGATGGCAGAGGGTGAATCCTGCATGGACGGCACCACCCGTGAAAGTCTGAAACTGCTGGGTTCGGTGGGCGAGCCGATCAACCCGGAAGCCTGGGAGTGGTACCACCGGGTCATCGGCAACAGCAAGTGCCCGATTGTCGACACCTGGTGGCAGACCGAAACCGGTGGCATCCTGATCTCCCCGCTGCCTGGCGCGATTGACCTGAAGCCCGGCTCCGCGACCGTGCCGTTCTTTGGTGTCCAGCCGGCGCTGGTGGATAACGAAGGCAATATCCTCGAAGGCAAGACGGAGGGCAACCTGGTTATCCTCGACAGCTGGCCGGGCCAGATGCGCACCATCTTCGGTGACCATGAGCGCTTTGCCCAGACCTACTTCAGCACCTACAAGGGCATGTACTTCACCGGTGACGGCGCCCGCCGTGACGAAGACGGCTACTACTGGATCACCGGCCGGGTGGATGACGTGCTGAACGTGTCCGGCCACCGCCTGGGCACCGCGGAAGTCGAGAGTGCGCTGGTTGCCCACGACAAGGTTGCCGAAGCAGCCGTGGTTGGCTACCCGCACGAGATCAAGGGGCAGGGGATCTATGTCTATGTCACCCTGGTGCACGGCGAGGAGCCTACGGATGAGCTCAAGAAGGAGCTGGTGCAGTGGGTTCGCAAGGAAATCGGTCCGATCGCTTCCCCGGATATCATCCAGTGGGCGCCTGGACTGCCCAAGACTCGTTCTGGCAAGATTATGCGTCGGATTTTGCGTAAGATTGCGTCAAATGAGCATGATCAGCTGGGCGATACGTCTACGCTGGCAGATCCGGGCGTCGTGGATGACCTGATCAGCGGTCGTGCGAACCAGTAAGGCCTGTGTGTAAACGGGCCATCTACCTGTGAGGAATCTGTTGAATGGCACAAACAATTATCGTCGCTGATGATCACCCGCTGTTTCGGGCAGCACTGAAGCAGGCGGTCAGTCAGGCGGTACCCGATGCCGAGACGGTGGAAGTCGACAGCATCAAGGCGCTGCAGGCGGCGGTAGATTCCCACCCGGACGCGGATCTGGTTCTGCTGGATCTCAATATGCCGGGTGCCCACGGTTTCTCGGGGCTCGTGTTCATGCGCGGGCAATATCCGGGGCTGCCGGTGGTGGTTGTGTCAGGATCCGAGGAATTACAGGTCATGCGCCGCTCGATTGATTACGGCGCCTCGGGCTTCATTCCGAAGTCGGCGCCGTTGCCCACCATCACCGAGGCCATTCAGGCCGTTCTGGAAGGGGATGTCTGGTTGCCTGCGGGTGTGGCAGACAAGATCGAGCAGATGCATTCGGATGCCACGGACTTTTCCGAAAAACTGGCGTCACTGACGCCGCAACAGTTCCGGGTGCTGGGTATGCTGGCCGAGGGGCTTCTGAACAAGCAGATCGCCTACGATCTGGATGTCTCCGAGGCTACCATCAAGGCGCATATTACGGCGGTGTTCCGGAAGCTTGGAGTTCGTAACCGGACCCAGGCGGTGATCGCGATTCAGCAGATGGAGATTGATCCTTCGGATCAGTCGTTGTCCGGTAGCTGATTCAGTTTTCCGGTTTGAATATGAAGCGGGAGGCCCTGGGCTCCCGTTTCTTGTATGGCCAGAGATAAAACACAGCACTTAGGAGCGAGCGTCGGAGCGGGTTTCCAAAACACGCTGTGAATACGTCCCTGTACGCTCGGCTCCGCCATCCATGGCTCCGCACGGTTTTGGAAACCCGCTCCGACGCTCGCTCCAGTGTTTGCTGCGAAATTCTTACTTGCTGCCAGCGTACCCCAGTTCCTTATCCACCAGGTTGAACAATTCCTCGCCCTTGTGCCAGCGGTCGAAGTTCTCCAGGAACTGATCGGTCAGCGCCCGCTTCCAGCCGATGAAATCACCGGCCATATGGGCGGTCATGGTGACATTCTCCATGTCCCAGAGCGGGTGGTCTTCCGGCAGCGGCTCCTCTTCGAAGACATCCAGGCCGGCACCGGCGATATCGCCATTTCTGAGCGCGGCCACCAGGTCGTCTGTCTTGACGATCGGGCCACGGCCGATGTTGATCAGACGGGCTGACTGTTTCATGGCCTTGAAGGCTTTTTCATCAAACAGGCCCTCGGTCTGCGGGGTCAGCGGGGCCGCGATGACCACGAAATCAGCATGGCCTAGCTGCTCGTAAAGATCATCATTGCCGTGTACCGCCACAAAATCCGGATCCTCCTTTCGGGCCTTGCGGGCAATACCATGGGGCTTCAATCCGGCGGCACCTGCCAGTCGGCCGATCTGCCGGCCGATGGAGCCGGCGCCGACCACCAGAACCTGCTTGCCTTCGGCTCGCTCGGTATCCCGGTGCTTCCACTGGTGCTTCATCTGCAGCCGGATAGAGTTCGGGAAATCCTTGGCGAACATCAGGATTGTGCAGAGCACATACTCGGCAATGGTCCGGTCAAAAATGCCTCGGGCATTGGTAACCGTCACCTCACCCTTTATCAGGTCTGGGAACATCAGGGCATCAACGCCGGCACTGGTGGCGTGGATCCATTTCAGCTTGTCCGCGGTGTGCCAGGCCGCTTCCAGGGCGTCGGTACGGAAGTCGGTCACCATCATGATTTCGGTGCCGGGCAGAGTCTCCCGAAGGGTGGGTTCGTCACAGGCAAACCGCACATCAGCGCGGGCCCTCAGTGCATCCATTCCCGGCGGTTCCTGTTCTTCCGGCGCGGTAAGAACGGTTACAACAGGTTTGCTGTGCTGAGTCATTGAGCCTCCGCCTTTTTGATGTGTGACTGGTGGTCGCCCGCGAGGGGGTATTTACAGTCTGGTCGGCAGGTGTTGTCGGGTCAACTTGCGGGGCGACAGATTTGCCTCTGGCGGCGGTGATGGCGGTACTTTCACGTACATTATCTTTATTGAGTTTTGTCTTGTAGAGGTCTTTCATACTGACTAACCTGCAGTAGTGGATTCTATTTGCCCCGTTTGCAGGAGGTGTTTATGGCAGAAGCCGCCAACAAAGAAACCGGCCAGACCAAACCGCGTAAAGTGAAGTACCGGAAGACCAAGGCCAGTTGGAACCCGGCCATGCAGGCGATTCCGGTGCCTGGCATCCGGAGGATGGTGAATATGGCGGCCACCATGAAGGATGTGATTCATCTTTCCATAGGTCAGCCGGATCTGCCGACCCCCAAGCATATTATTGATGCTTACGTCGATGCCCTGAATGCGGGACAAACGGGCTATACCATGGACGCCGGGCTGCCGGAACTCCTGGTGGCGCTGCGTGACTACTACGGCAAGCGCTACAACCGGAAGCTGACCCGCGACAACATCCTGATCACCAGTGGCGCCACCGAGGCCATGTACCTGGCCATTTCCGCCACGTCTGCGCCGGGCCGGCAGTTTATCGTTACGGATCCCTCCTTCCTGCTCTATGCGCCCCTGATCCGGATGAACGGCGGCGAGGTGAAGTATGTGCCAACCCGGGCGGAGAACAACCACCAGCTCGATCCGGACGAAGTGATCCGTGCCATGGGGTCGCGCACATTCGCTCTCATCCTGAACAACCCGAACAACCCCACTGGCGCGGTCTACCCACGCAGTACCGTGGAGACCATTCTCGAGGAGTGCGCCTACCGTGGTATTCAGGTCTATGCCGATGAGGTCTACGACCACCTGATTTTCGACGATGATGATTTCGCCAGCGTCCTGAACTGCTCGATGGACCTGGACAACATCATGTGTATCAGCAGCTTCTCGAAAACCTACAGCATGGCGGGTCTGCGGGTTGGCTGGGTGATTTCCAGCCAGGCCGCCATCAAGTCTCTGCGCCGGCTCCATATGTTCACCACCTCGGTGGCCAATACGCCTTCGCAGTTTGCCGGCGTGGCGGCGCTTACCGGTGACCAGCAATGTGTGCGGGATATGGTCAATATTTATCGGGAACGCCGCGACAAGGTGGTTGAGCTGATCGACCAGACGCCCTACATGACGGGCTACAAGCCAGGCGGGGCCTTCTTTGCGTTTCCGGATTTGCCAGCCCGCGTGGATGGTTCCGATCTGGCACTGCGGATGCTGAAGGAAACCGGGGTTTGCATGGTGCCCGGGGATGCCTTCGGGGAGGGGTGTACCAATGCCGTCCGGATCAGTTTCTCCACCACCTGCGAGAAACTGGAACAGGCCTTTGATCGCGTCATCCCGTGGATGGCGAAGCAGCAGTTCTGAGGGGATGCCATGTCAGCTCTCGACTCGGTCCTCATTCAGTGCCCGTATTGCTGGGAGACGCTGGATATCAGCGTCGACCCCTCGGTGCCTGAACAGGAGTACGTCGAGGATTGCCAGGTCTGCTGCCAGCCCATTCTGTTACGGGTGACCTTTGACGACAACCTGACACCTCAGGTCGAGGCCCGGGCGGAAAACGAATAGCCGGCCCGGACCATTTCTGACCAATCGTTAACCCGCTGCCCTAGCCCGACCTTCCTGCGTGCCGCAGGATAGACGCAGATTCCCTGGAGAAACCCTGATGAATAGAGCATCCCGTAAAGCGTTCTGGGCACTTCTTGTGCTGGCACTGGTGATGACCAGTGGCTGCGCCAGCATGTCACCCTATGCCATTTCTGAAGGTGAGCTGGAGCGGCACCTGCAGGACGTGGTGAGTGAATTTGACCGCCAGCAGCTGAACAGCGGCTCCCCCCTGAGCCTGAGCCTGGACGACGCCAATATCACCCTTGGGCCGGATGGCCGCGACGTTGCGGTGATCGATGTGCGGGGGCAGGTTGCGCTGAATGCGCTAATGGCCAAATTGCCGGTGGAGATTGCCCTCAAGGTGGAAGGTTCCCCGGTTTATGACAGCACCGAAAAAGCCATTTTCATCCGGCGGCTGCAGTTGCTGGAAAGCAGCATCGACTCGCCGTTTTTCAAGGGTGACCTGAAGCCGGTAACCGACACGGTGATGCGGCTGGTCGCGCAGATGCTGGAAACCATGCCGGTATACCGGCTTGATGAAACCGACTTTGCCCAGCGCATGTTTGGCATGATGCCCGTGGATATCCGGGTGGCGCCGGGCCGGCTCGAGTTCGTTATGGCGGATGAGTGACGCCGTAGGTCAGGCGCTCCGACCTGAAGGGTTGCAGAGCGCCTTGGCACAATCCGGCGTCATTCTGACAGGCGCTTGCGGATCGCAGCCCCGATTTCGTGAGTACCCCGCCGGGTTCCGGCATTCTCGGCGAGGTCTGCCGCGACTGCATCGAACAATTCCTTGCCAGCCGCAGCAATTTTTGGGTCCTTTCGGCCGAGCCATTCCAGCATGCGCGCCGTGGTGAACAGCATCGCGGTCGGGTCGGCGAGTCCCTGTCCGGCAATGTCCGGCGCACTCCCGTGGGTTGGCTCGAACATGGAAGGCATGTCCGGATTGGTGGGGTTCAGGTTGCACGAAGGCGCCACGCCCATGCCGCCGGAAAGCACGGCAGCGAGATCAGTAAGTATGTCGCCCTGCAGGTTGCTGGCAACCACCACGTCAAAGGCCCAGGGGCTCTGCACAAACTTCATGCAGGCGGCGTCGACCAGTTCATGGTGAGTCGCCACATCCGGGTATTCCTTGCTGATGGCTTCGAAGGCCTCGGTGTACATGTCGCCCCAGTAGCGCAGGGCATTGCGTTTGGTGACCAGGCAGACCTGGCTTTCGCAGGTGCGGCCATCGAGTGTTTTGAACGTGCGGGTCCGGCCTTCATTGACCCGGTTGGTTGCCCGGTTGCGGGCCTGTTCAAAGCCATACCGGATGATCCGGTCGGTGGCCTTTCGGGTAAACACCTCGATCTGGGTCGCCACTTCATCGGGCGTACCTTTGCGCAGGCGGCCACCCTGGCTGACGTACTCCCCTTCGGAGTTTTCCCGGATCACCAGCATGTCAATGTCCTTGGCCCGCTCATCGGCCAGGTACTGGCGGGCGCCGGGAAGCAGCCTTGCCGGGCGCTCGCAGACCCATTGGTCAAAGCCCTTGCGCATATCCAGCAGTGGTGCCAGGGAAACGCTGTCGGACAGCAGATAGCGGTCCGGATCATCCACAGGGCCGGGATCACCCAGAGCGCCCAGCAGAATGGCATCGTATTTCTGCAACTGATCCAGCGCGTCCTGCGGCATGGATTCTCCGTGCTCTTCGTGCCAGGCATGGGACGGCCAGGGGAATCGCGCCCACTCCATATCAAGGCTGTGCCTGGCGCGCAGGGTTTCCAGGCAGCGTACAGCTTCGGCCACGACTTCAGGGCCAATGCCATCGCCCGGGGTGACTGCGATTCGGGTAGTTTTGGCCATTCGGGAGACTCCTTTTATGAACAGACTCGTATAAGCAGCAAACCCCAGTTTAGTCATGTGATCGGGGTATGCCAGCGTTTTACACGCTTTAACCGTAATTGGTTTTACCGGTAAAAAGATCACGGCTATAGTGAGTTGAAAATACGCCTTATCGACATCGCACAACCGCCAGAATTGAAGTCCAGGAGTTGAAGTGAACCAGCCCGCCGTACTTTTTGATGAGTCTCACTGTGAGCAATGCGCCTGTGGCACAGGGTTGGATTTCTCCTTCACCTTTGCGTTCCAACCCATTGTGGATGTACTGAACAAGTCTGTTTACGCCTACGAGGCACTGGTGCGTGGTACGGAAGGGCAGGGTGCCATGAGCGTGCTTTCCAGGGTGAACGACCAGAACCGGTATGCGTTCGACCAGGTGTGCCGGGTAAAAGCGGTAAAACTCGCCTCAAAACTCGGCATGGAAACGATGCTCAGCATCAACTTCATGCCCAACGCCGTGTACCGTGCCGAATACTGCATCCGAACCACCCTGGCTGCGGCCAAAACCTACAATTTCGACACCCGCAAGATTATTTTTGAGCTGACAGAGGACGAAAACCTCACCTCAACCTCGGTGGACCATCTGGTGTCTATCATCGAGGCCTATCAGGAAATGGGTTTCAGTACCGCGATCGATGATTTCGGGGCAGGCTTCTCCCGCTACAACATCATGATTGCCAGTCCGCCAAATCTTCTTAAACTGGACATGGCTCTGATTCGCAATGTTCATGAAGAGCCGAACAAGCAGGCGGTCGTGGCGGGTATTATCACCATGATGAAACAACTGGGCGGCCAGATTATCGCCGAGGGCGTGGAAACCAAGGAAGAGTACTTCTGGTTGCGCTCCCAGGGCATAAACCTGTACCAGGGTTATCTGTTCGCCAAGCCCGGCTTTGAGTGTCTCCCGGAGCCTGTGTTTCCGGCGTGAGCCGTTTTTGAACTGACAGGACTGACCCCTTGCTCTACCGAATCATAACCATTGTTGGCGGGCTGGTTTTCGTTATTGTCCTGTTCGCCCTGATCTGGTTTTTCTGCCAGAAATTCCTCGAGCGCCATGGCGTTACTGACCAGGTAAAAGATCGCGCCATGGTGCTGGCCACCTGGACTTTCGCTGGCATCAGCGTGGGGCTGGTTTTTGCCGTTGTGGGAGCGTTTGTTCTCGGCCCCTGGGCCTTTTACCGAACCCTGCGGGGCCACGATGTCGGCATTTCCGATGCCAGCGCGATCTGGTGGGGCCTTGCCATCGTTCTGGCGTCACTGGCCATCACCGCCGCCGGTTTTTTCGGTTTTCTGGTGGCCGTGGGCGCGTATTAGCCATTAGCTGATTGCCTTGAGCTGTTCCCGAAACCAGATTAACGCGGGTTCTTTCTCATAGGCTTTGTGCCAGTAAAGATGCACATCAATCGACGGAAGCTCCGCTGGCGGAGCCATAATCCGGATGTCTGCCCGCTCGGCGATGATCCGGGCATAGGCTTCCGGCATAGTCAGCAGCAGGTCAGTATCCTCAACCACCCGGCAGGCCGCATAGTAGTGCTGGCAGCGCAGCCGGATGCTGCGCTGAACGCCCAGCCTCGACAGCTCGAAATCCTCAATCCCCGGCCCTTCGGTGCGTGAAGACACCAGAACGTGCTTTGCAGACAGATACCCCGCCATATCCAACGTTTTCGCCGCCAGCGGGTGTCCCTCCCGGGCAAGTACCACCAGCCGGTCCCGGCGCAGCAGCTCGTGGGCGGTCTGGTTACTGACCGGCAGCAGAACATCGACCGCAAAATCCAGTTTGCCGGCGGCCAGTTGCGTCGCCATATCCCGCCGCGCCACGCGCTGACTCACAATCTCCAGTTCCGGGTAGGCGTCCAGCCTTGCCATCAGGTGGGGCAGGAAGGTGGATTCGAGAATATCCCGCAAGCCGAGCGAATAGGTCTTGCGCTGGGTGGCCGGATCAAAGGCATGGAACTGGTTTACCGCCCCCTGGATCTGGGTCAGGCCCGGCCGCATGGATTCCAGGAACCGCCGGGCCAGGGGCGTCGGTACCATCTGGTTGCCCTGGCGGGTAAACAGCGGGTCATCAAAATGATCCCGCAGCCGGGACAGCGAGTGGCTGACCGCCGGCTGGGTCAGGTGCAGGGCCCGGGCGGCGCGGGTCAGACTGCCTTCCCGGTAGATGGTGTCAAAAACATGCAGCAGGTTCAGATCCAGGCGGTTCAGGGCCATGATCAAGGTCCGTTTGTGGATAAGTTTCGCTAATAATAAACGATAAGAATAATTCAGTCGCGTAATAGTTAAGTCCTCCCTAGACTGGTTTCAACGTGATTATTCCGTGCACGCCACCGTGCAACTGTCAGCGAGGATACGGCGATGGATTTCAATATTTCCGAGAAAGGCCAGGATTACCTCAACCGCGTGAAGCAATTCATGAAGGATGAGATTTTTCCCATTGAGGAGCAGTACCACAGCGAGCTTCGAAGCCTGGAAAACCGCTGGGTGGTGCTGCCGGTTATCCGGGAGCTGAAGGAGAAGGCCAGGGCCGAGGGGCTCTGGAACATATTTTTCCCGGACGAGAAGTACGGGTGCGGCCTGCTGAATTCCGACTACGCCCTCATTGCCGAGGAAACCGGGCGCAGCTTTATCGCGCCGGAGATCTTCAACTGCAACGCACCGGACACCGGCAATATGGAAGTGCTGATCCACTATGGCTCGGAAGAGCAGAAAGCCGAGTGGCTGCCCCGGTTGCTCAGCGGCGAAATCCGCTCCGCCTTCTGCATGACCGAGCCGGCGGTTGCTTCTGCCGATGCCACCAATATGGAAGCCACCGCCATTGTCGAAGGCGACGAAGTGGTTCTGAACGGTCGTAAGTGGTGGAGTACCGGTATCGGACACCCGAATTGTAAAGTCGCCATCTTCATGGGCCTGACAGACCCGGATGCCCACAAGCACCGCCGTCACTCGATGGTGTTGGTGCCGCTGGATACCCCGGGCGTGAAGATTGAACGTATGCTGCCGGTATTCGGTGAATACGACGAGCCGTACGGCCATGGCGAGGTACTGTTCGACAACGTCCGCCTGCCCAGGAGCGCGTTCATCGCCGGCCCGGGTCGCGGGTTTGAGATTGCCCAGGGCCGTCTGGGGCCGGGCCGCGTGCACCACTGCATGCGGGCGATTGGCGCGGCGGAGCGCACACTGGAGCTTCTGATCAAGCGTGCCACCACTCGTGAGGCCTTCGGGCGACCGATCGCCAAGCTGGGCGGTAACCCGGACATTATTGCCAATGCCCGTATGGCCATTGAGCAGGCGCGGCTGCTGACGCTGAAATGCGCCTGGGCGCTGGACACCAAGGGCATCATGGGGGCGTTGCAGGAGGTCTCGATGATCAAGGCGGTGGTTCCGTCCATGCTGCAGACCATTGTCGATCAGGCCATTCAGATTCACGGTGGTGCCGGTGTCAGTGATGATGACTTCCCGCTCACGCAATTGTTCGCCTATGCTCGGGTTTTGCGTTTGGCCGACGGGCCTGATGAGGTTCACCGGGCCATGGTGGCTCGGCTGGAACTCCGGAAGTACAAATCCTGATCAGTATTCGACATTTGGTGCGGGGATCGGGTGGGGACAGGTTTCTGAAACACGCTCCTTGCGGCACATCCCTGTGACGCTTGGGCTCCGCCATCCATGGCTCCGCACAGTTTCAGAAACCTGTCCCCACCCGCTCCTTCAAACTTTGGAGTGGTCTGCCGGTTTTGGGGATGCAGATGCAGATCAGCTAACTCGAAAGTTCGGGAGCTGTTGCCGGGTAGGCCTTTCCAAAACCTTGCGGAGCCATGGATGGCGGAGCAGAGCGTACATGGACGTATTCACAGCGTGTTTTGGAAAGGCCTACCCGGTAGCAGCTCTTGCACCAAAAAAAGAGCAAGAACTCCAAACCTGACGGAGAAAAACAGCGATGACACAGAGAGTATTCATAACCGGCGGGGCCAGCGGCCTCGGTCGGGCGATTGCATTGCGGTACGCGAAAGAAGGCGCCAGAGTCTGTATCGGGGATATCAACCCGGAGCAGGGCGTTGGGGTTGAGAGCGAAATCAACGCGGCCGGTGGCGAGGGCTACTTTGTCGAGTGCGATGTTCGCCGCCTGACCGATTTTGAGAAAGTCCGGGACGACCTGGTGAAGAAGTGGGGTGGCGTGGATGTGGTGGTGAACAACGCCGGTGTTGCTTCTGCCGGCTCCATTGAAGACACCACCATGGCGGACTGGGAGTGGATTCTCGATATCAACGTGTTGGGTGTGGTTCGCGGCTGCAAGGCGTTCACGCCGCAGTTCAAACAGCAGGGCGCCGGGGCGTTTGTGAATGTGGCTTCCATGGCCGGGCTGATGCTGGCGCCTCTGATGGATAGCTACAATGTGACCAAGGCGGGGGTAATTGCCCTGTCCGAGACCCTGAGTCAGGAGCTTCGGGATGCCGGTATTCATGTCAGCTGTGTGTGCCCGGCGTTTTTCCAGACCAACCTGACCAGCAGCATGCGCTCGGATATTCCCGGCATCCAGCAGAATGTGAACAAACTGATGAAGCGGTCCACGGTGACGGCGGAGGACGTGGCCGAGGATATTTACCGGTCGGTAAAAGACAAAAGCTTCTGGGTATTGCCCCACGCCAAGGAGCGCCGCATGTGGATGCTGAAGCGCCATGCGCCCTGGGCGTTTGACTGGCTGATGCATCAGGAGAGCAAGCGCTGGATGAGCAAGATGGGAGGCAGTAAGGCCTGATGCCGCTGCCGGATACTGACGATTCAAGAGGAGAGTCCTGAATGACTCAGATCGACCAGGCCGTGGACATCCGGGAAGGCGAGGAGCTGGATAAAGCCGCGGTGGACCGGTTCATGAAACAGGCGATCCCGGATCTGCAAGGCGAGCCGGAAATTCGGCAGTACCCGGGTGGCGCCTCGAACCTGACCTATCAGGTGGATTACGGCGACCGGTCCTTGGTCTTGCGACGGCCGCCATTCGGCAAGATCGCCAAGTCAGCTCACGACATGTTGCGTGAGGCCAGGGTCATGCGGGCGCTCAAGCCAGTCTATCCCTACGTGCCCAACATTATCGCCATCTGCGATGACCATGATGTTCTGGGATGCGATTTCTACGTGATGGAGCGCCTCAAAGGCATCATCTTGCGCCAGGATTTTCCGAAGGATCTTGAGCTCAGCGAAGCCGATACCCGCAAGCTTTGCCTGAACGTGATCGACAAACTGGTGGATCTTCACCGGGTGGATGCCAAAGCAGCAGGGCTGGATAAACTGGGCAAGGGCGAGGGCTACGTTCAGCGCCAGATTGGCGGCTGGAGTGACCGTTTCCGCAAGTCCCGCACCGACGATGTGGGCGACTTCGAGCAGGTCATGAGCTGGCTCAACGACAAAATGCCCGACGACATTGCCCAGGTGGTGATCCACAACGATTTCCGCTTCGACAACGTGGTGCTGAACCCGGACAACCCGTTCGAGGTGATCGGCGTGCTGGACTGGGAGATGGCCACCATCGGTGATCCGCTGATGGATCTGGGTAACAGCCTGGCTTACTGGATTGAGGCGGACGATGAAGGTCCGTTCCAGATGCTGCGCCGACAACCGACCCATCGCCCGGGCATGCTCACCCGAAAGGAAGTGGTGGAGTATTACATGGAGCAGTCCGGCTTCAAGGTCGGCAATTTCGACTTCTACGAGATCTATGGCCTTTTCCGGCTGGCGGTGATCATCCAGCAGATCTATTACCGCTTCTACCATGGTCAGACCAAAGACAAGCGCTTTGCGGCCTTTGGTCACGCCGCCAATTACCTTGAGAAGCGCTGCCAGCGACTGATTGCGGAGAGCTCCCTGTAATGGCGACGATTTATCTTGTGCGCCACGGCCAGGCCAGTTTCGGCGAAGACAATTATGACCAGCTCTCGCCCCGCGGGTGGGAGCAGGGCAGGGTGCTTGGCCGCTGGCTGGCGGGCAAGGTGCAGCCCAAAGCCGTGTTTGGCGGCAATATGGAGCGCCACCGCGAGACCGTTGAAGCCATCACCAGCGGTTTCGGTGAGGCGCTGCCCGATATGCAAGCGGTCGAAGGGCTGAATGAGTTTGATCACATGCAGGTGGTTGAGCGCTTGCGGCCGGAATGGGCCGATCGGCAGCGCATGGCTTCGGATCTGGCTTCCTTCCCGAAACCTGCGAAGGCGTTTCAGCAGTCGTTCGAGAAGGCCATGGCCCGGTGGGTCAGCGGTGAGTTCGATGATGACTACACCGAAACCTGGCCGGCGTTCCGCGCTCGGGTGATTACCGCACTGGAGGAACTGATTGAGTATACCGATGGCGGCGACACGCTGGTGTCCACTTCCGGTGGGCCTATTTCAGTCATTGCCCAGCACCTGCTTGAGCTGAGTGACAGGAAAGCGCTGGAAATGAACAACGTGATTGCCAATACCAGTGTGTCCCGCGTTCTTCACTCCGGGCCCCGTCGCAGCCTGGCCGTCTTCAATAACTACAGCCACCTGGAAGCGGAAGATCCCGCCCTGGTGACATTCCGATAATGCATTGAGGTGAACGAATGAGCAGCAAAAACCTGTTTGACCTGACTGGCAAGGTTGCCCTGATAACCGGCGCCAGCCGAGGCATCGGTGAGAACATCGCCCGCACCCTGGCGGACTATGGCGCCCATGTGATAGTCAGCAGCCGGAAGATTGACGGCTGCGAAGCGGTGGCCAGCAGCATTCGTGAGGCCGGCGGCAGTGCCGAAGCCTACGCCTGCCACATTGGTGAAATGGATCAGATCGACAGCATCTGGGCCCATATCGAGCAGACCCACGGCAAGCTGGACATTCTGGTTAATAACGCGGCGGCAAACCCCTATTTCGGGCCGGTGGAGGAAACCGACCTGGGGGCGTTCAACAAAACCGTGGATGTCAACATCCGTGGCTATTTCTTCATGTGCGCCCGTGGCGCCCAGATGATGAAAAAGACCGGTGGCGGCTCGATCGTCAACGTGGCGTCTGTTAACGGCGTAAACCCGGGCCACTTCCAGGGCATCTACTCGGTCACCAAGGCCGCCGTGATTTCCATGACCAAATCCTTTGCCATGGAACTGGGCCAGCAGAAGATTCGTGTGAACGCCCTGTTGCCGGGACTGACCGATACCAAGTTTGCCAGTGCCCTGACCACCAACGAGGCCATCAAGAAACAGGCTATGGCCCACATTCCCATGAAGCGCGTGGCCGATCCCGGTGAAATGGCCGGCACCGTGCTGTACCTGGTGTCTGATGCCTCCAGTTACACCACCGGTGCCTGCATTAATGCCGACGGTGGTTACCTGACAATCTGACGGTAAAGTCGGGGTCAGATGAACTTTTCATCTGACCCCCACTTTGTGGCTCCAACTTTAACCCGCCCCTTTTGCAATTTGCTGGCAAATAAATCCCTATCGCACCGGATCTGGTAAAAAGAAGAATCGAAAAAAGGTTTCAGACTCACTATCATTCGGGCTACGTATTACTTAACCGGACCAGAGCTGGAAGACGTCAGGTCCCATCACCCGGGTACAGAACAAGCCATCAGGAAAGGCCATGAGCAAGATAAAGCTTTCACGCATACGCCAGTTGGTGTTCGGCTTTTACATGTCCGGCATTATGTCGCTACTGATGTCCGGGGTGATCACGTTCATCAACACGGGCATGGACAGCGGCTTCGCTTATCGCTGGATACCCGCTTTTCTGGTTGCCTGGGCCGTTGCCTTCCCACTGGTTACCTTCATAGCGCCCCTGGCGGGGAGGATGACGGCCTTCACCATGCGCCGGTTCGAGAACGAACATACTCCGGCAAACTGAACGGGGCTCAGTGTACCGGTGCATTGCCGGGGTGGTGCCTGGCAAGCCGTTAGCCGAAATACGGTGTTACTGGATGGTTGTTGCCTGCGTACCGGCATTGGCCTGCGAAATCGCCGTGCCTGTGGGTGGCCGGAAATGCAGGGAATACAGCACCCGGTCCAGCACCGCCTGGCCATTCCAGGCCGGATCGTTGTTGACCATCCCGACGACAGCCCAGGTGGTGTTATTGGCGTCTCGGGTGAACCCGGCAATGGAGCGGACGTTTTCAAGATAGCCGGTTTTGATCCGGCCCTCACCGGCCATGCCGGTATCGCGCAGGCGGCGGGCCATGGTTCCGTCCATGGCAATAATCGGCATGGATGTCATCAGGTCTGCAGCGTAGGGGCTGTTCCAGGCGCGCTGAAGAATTTCCGCACCCTGGCGGGCGGAGATCCGGCCATGGCGGGTGAGGCCGGCGCCGTTATCGATGACCATGCCTGCGGTGTTGATGTCTTTGCTTTCCAGCCAGTTGTAGATCACGCGGATACCGGCGACCCGGTCATCCTTCTCGCCTTCCAGCCGGTTTTCCGAACCGATGGTCAGCAGCAACTGGCGGGCCATGACGTTGCTGCTCCACTTGTTAATGTCACGAACCATGGTTACCAGGTCCGGTGAGGTGGTCTGCATCAGCAGGTGAGCGTCTTCCGGGGTGCCAGCAATCAGGTTGTTTCCGGCAATGGTAATGCCCATATCACGGAGCAGTGAGCGAACCAGGGCGGCGGTGTACTGTTCGTGGGGCAAGAGCGAGAGGTAGGTGGTGGTCCGGCACCCTTTCGGGATCTGGCCACTGACCCGCACGGTTACGCGCTGGTCTTCGTGGAAAATGGGCTGCCAGTCAAAGTTGTGACGGCTCGGGCAGGGGCCCGCCGCGGTTGATGTCACCCGGTTGTCGATGACCACGTCCTGCAACTGTGGCGTGCTCCAGGCCTGGGTGCCGCGCTCGTCGGCCCGCACTTCAAAGTGCAACAGGTTAAGGTTGGTGAGGTAGGCCGAAGGCTCCACCAGGAATGGCGCATAAGGGTTGTCGCCGTTGTCATTGAATTGCGGGAAGCCGCCGTCAACTCTGAACACGGTACCGTCCAGTACCAGGTTGCCGTCCACCCGGGCAATGCCCATGTTGCGCAAATCACGCAGTGTGCCCCACAGGCGCTCGATGGTCAGTTTGGGGTCGCCACCCAGCCGAACGTAGAGGTTACCTTTCAGGGTATCGCCCACCATCTCGCCATCGGTCAGGAAATCGGTGTCCCAACGGTAGGTCGGGCCGAGGATTTCCAGGGCTGCGTAGGTGGTGATCAGCTTCATGATGGAGCCGGGGCTCATCGCCTGGTCAGCATTGATGAACTGCTCTATGCCCGGCCCGTTCAGGGGGATGGCGGCAACACTCAGCGCGTTCTTGCTGTCCAGAGCATCGAGGGCGTAGTCACGCATCTCGTGGCTCCACAGGCCATTGCCGGTAAAGCTTTTCTCGCCGGTACCCTGGTGGTCGTCGGCCTGTGCACCGGCGCCAACCAGCGACAGAACAGCCACCGAGGCCATAAGGATGCGCCTGAAACCGGGACAGACCTTTCCTGCATTGCGCGCGCGTTGCATACCCTGAGCCACCATAATGGTCGATAAATGAGTTCTTATTGTTCCTAACATAGCCCATTCTGGCCGGCTGTACTATGCAGAAAAGCTCTACATGACGTTAAAAAATGCCAGTAGTGTCATTGTTTGTATTGAATTTTTGTGACGCCATGTAAGCGAGCCTGTTCGCAATCGAGCTAGGTGGATGAAATTTAATGTTTTTCCGGGCGGCGCCCCGGGGCCAATGGAAATTCGTCAGATTGCGTGATAATGGCGTGCGTTCCAACAAAAGGTGTTTTTATGTCCAATATGCTGTCTCACAATGTTCATGTGCTGGGTTCGGTTACCACGTCTTCGCTGACTGCGTGGCGCGGCTGCCTGGTGGTCAAGCAGGTACCCCAGCCGGAAAAGCCCATCGTGCTCTACGATATGGAGGGCTGCCCTTATTGCCGTCGCGTTCGTGAAGCCCTGACGGCACTGAATCTGGACGTTGAAATCCGCCCCTGCCCGAAAGGCGGTTCGGTATTCCGGGGCCAGGCTGAGGCTTTGGGCGGCAAGCAGCAGTTTCCCTTGCTGGCGGATCAGAATACCGGAATCGTGATGTATGAGTCCGAGGAGATCATCGGGTATCTCTTTGATCAGTATGCCGGTCGGCCTGTGCCGGCCTACTATCGCGGTAGGGTCTGGCAGCCGGTTCTTGGCTCGTTCGCTTCAGTGGCGAGCGCCATGAGGGGGTTAAGGGTGAGCCCCGGGAAGCGCCCGGAGCAGCCTTTGCACCTGTGGAGTTTTGAGGGCAGCCCCTTTTCCCGGCTGGTGCGGGAACGGCTGTGTGAACTTGAGATTCCGTACACACTGCATAATCTGGGCAAGGAGCACTGGACAGAAATCGGGCCGGCAAAGCAACGCCTCAAGCCGGGGCCCTATACGCCGATTCCCGGGGGCAAGCGGGATGCGTTTTTCCAGGTGCACAAGCGCGTCCAGGTGCCCTATCTGGAAGACCCGAACACCGGTGAGGGATTATTCGAGTCTGCCCGCATTCTCGGGTACCTCAACCGACATTACGGGGGCTGAGGTCTCCGGCAGCATTCCCTTGGCCCCTTGCTGGCTCAGTCCCAGGCGGGGGCAAAATCCGGGCTGGCGATCCGGTCGTTGCGGTCGAGAGCGTCAATAGCGCGGATTTCTTCTTCACTCAGTTGGATATCCAGGGCATCAAGATTGGCCTTCTGGTGGGCCGGGCGAGTGGAGGAAGGAATCGGAACCACCCCTCGAGAGGCTACCCATGCAATGGCAATTTGTGCCGGAGTGGCATTACGCTCTTGGGCAATGCGTTGAAGGGTTTCGTCGTCCATTACCTTGCCGACGGCAAGAGGCATGTAACCGGTCACGGTAATACCAAGCTTCTGTGCATGCTCCACGACTTTGCGGTTGGCCAGAAATGGATGGACCTCCACCTGGTTGGTAAAGATGGCGTCATCCCCAAGAATGTCTTTGGCCTTGTCCATCTGGGCACAGGTAAAGTTGGAGATGCCAATATGTTCGACCAGCCCCTCTTTCTGCGCATCCCGCAGGGCGCCAAGGTACTCTGCCATGGGAACTTCGTCGTCCGGCGATGGCCAGTGAATGAGTGCCAGATCGACATGGTCGGTCTTCAGGCGCGCCAGGCTGTCGTGCAGGCTGTTGATGAGGTCGCTGGCGTGGAGCTGGTCGTGCCAGATCTTGGTGGTGACAAAAATCTCGCGGCGCGGAATGCCGCTGGAGGTAATGCCATCGCCAACTTCCGCTTCATTGCCGTACATCTGTGCGGTATCGATATGGCGATAACCGAGAGACAGGGCACTCTTAACGGCGTCCCGGGCATCGTTGCCCTTGAGCCGGAAAGTTCCCATACCGATCTTTGGAAGTGCGCTGAATGACATACTGTCCTCCTTTGCGAATCGTGTGTCTTTAAAGTGGTGCCGGCACGCTGGTTCTTCAAGTGGCCCACGGGTATCATCGGCGCGTGAAATCCGAGAACCGCAACAACGAGGCCAAGACAATGTATACCGGCCATTGCCTGTGTGGCGACATCCGTTTTGAATACGATGGCACTCTCGGCCCGGTTGCCCTGTGCCATTGCGGCCAGTGCCGCCGGGCCCACGGCAGTGCTTTTTCGGCCAGTGCGCCGGTCCAGAAGGTGCGGTTCCGCTTCGTCTCCGGCGAAGACTGCATTACCGAGTTTGAATCCCGTCCCGGCAAGTTCCGGGCCTTCTGCCGTCGCTGTGGCAGCCAGCTCTACAGCCGCGTGGATGCCATTCCCGGCATTCTCCGCCTGCGGGTGGGGTGGATCAACGAACCCCTCGGAAAAGGGGCGGCCCAACATGTTTTTGCCGGCTCCAAATCCGACTGGTTCGAGATTACCGACGACTTGCCACAATTCGAGAAAACCGAGCGCACCAACGATCCTCACTGAACCAGCCTGTCTCTGTTACCCGCTACTTGTTACCCATTAGCCATGCAGGCATGGCAGCCCCGGTTCGTCCTCGCCAAGCGGGACACTGGTTGATGGCTGAGAATGGCCCTATGCATTCATAGGGCACGAGAAACCTCCGTAATTGTCTTTTCAGTATTTCAAATCAAAATCATTCGCATTAAGATGTGCGAGTGATGACTGGATGCTGTATCAATTCATAAAACGGAGAAGACGATGTCCCCGAATCCGGAACCCCTGTTCCGCCGCAAGGCGCTGTTTACTGCAATCCTGTGTGTGACCCTGCCTGCTGTAGCCGCGGCGCAGGACAGCGAGCCCACAATTCTTGAGGTGCTGGATGTGTCGGCAGAGCGTGGCCCGGTCTCCTCTGAGGCTACCGGCAGCTACACCGGTGGCGCAACGACAACCTCCATGAAGATGGCACTCGGCCACCGGGAAACGCCCCAGGCGGTGACCGTGGTGACCCGCGAGCAGATAGATGATTTTGCCCTCAATGACATTAACGACGTTCTGGAGGGGACAACCGGGGTAACCGTGGAATCGGTAGAGACCGACCGCACCTACTACACCGCCCGAGGTTTTGAGATCAACAACTTCCAGTACGACGGCGTCGGCCTGCCGGCGGTGTACGACAACGTACAGGGCGAGCTGGATACGGCTTTCTTTGACCGGATTGAGGTGGTGCGGGGTGCCAACGGCCTGATGGCCGGCTCCGGCAATCCGGCGGCTACCGTCAATTTCATTCGCAAAAGGCCGACCGAAGAAACCAGTGCCTCCGTGGCGGTTACGGGTGGCTCTTGGGGCAGGAAACGCATTGTCGGGGATGTCTCCGGCGCAGTTTCCGAATCCGGCGCGGTGCGTGCCCGGGTCGTGGCCGGTTACGAGGATAAAAACTCGTACCTGGACCGCTACAGCAATGAAAAGCAGATGTTCTATGGGGTGCTTGAGGCAGATCTGACCGATACCACCCTGTTGACCCTGGGCCACGCCATCCAGACTTCCGATACTGACAGCCCGCTATGGGGGGCGCTACCGCTGTTCTATACCGATGGCACCGCAACCGACTTTGCCCGGTCCACCAGTACCGCGTCGGACTGGTCCTATTGGGACAACACCCGCCAGAACAGTTTTGTGGAGCTGCAACAGGCGCTGGCGGGTGGATGGCGTGCCAAAGGCTCGGTATTGCGGCTGGAAAAGGACAGCGACTCAGAGTTGTTCTACCAGTACGGGACCCCGGACCCGCAGACCGGCGAAGGCCTGATGGCCTACCCGAGTCAGTATGATCTGGATATCGAGCAGTGGGTGGCTGACGTCTATGCCACCGGCCCCTTCATCCTCGCCAACCGGACTCACGAACTAGTAATTGGGGCCACCTGGTCGCGCTCCGAGACGGTGGACGAATCCCGCTATGGCCAGGGCATCGGCAACCCGCTGCCGCCTCTGACTCAATGGGATGGCAACTATCCCAGGCCGGCCTTTGACAACGGCGTTGCCGGCTCGGACTGGACCGATCGTGAAACCGCAACCTACGCCGCTGCCCGCTGGACCCTGACCGACAGCCTGACCGCCATTACCGGTCTCCGCCTTACCTGGCTCGAAAGCAAGGGCACCAGTTACGGGGCCGCCAGGAACACCCGTTACCACGCGGTGGAAACGCCCTATGCAGGGCTGATTTACGATCTCAACAGGGATCACTCCGTGTACGTCAGTTACACCGAGATATTCACCCCGCAAACTGAAGTGGACATCAACCGGGATCGCCTGGACCCGATCGACGGGGTGAACTACGAGCTGGGACTCAAGAGCGAATTCCTGGCCGACCGGGTCAATACCACGGTGGCCCTGTTCCGGACCGAGCAGCAGAACGTCGCCGAGGTGGCCGGAACCTTCTCCGGCACCCAGGATGCCTATTACCGCGGCATGGATGGCATTCAGAGTGAGGGTGTTGAGCTGGAGTTCGTTGGTGAGGTCACTGATCGTATCCAGCTGTTTGCCGGCTATACCTACGTGAATATTGAAGATGCGGAAGGTGACCCCGCGAAACCCTTTGTGCCGGAACATCTGGCCCAGTTGCGAGGAACCTGGGAAGTGCCTGGCATTGAGGGTCTTGAGGTTGGCAGTGAAATTCGCTGGCAGTCATCCATTACTCAGGAACAGGGCGTTGCCACCACCGGGCCCAATGCCGGGAGCATCATAATCACCGAACAGGAGAGCTATGCCATCGTTGACCTGATGGCCAGCTACGATTTCGCGCGCCACTGGAACGCCACGCTGAACGTGAACAATGTGACGGACGAAAAATACATCGAGAGCCTCAAGAAGTTTGGCACCTCCGCCCAGGGTTTCTACGGAGAGCCGGCGAACGCCAGCCTGACAGTGTCCTGGGTCTACTGACCGGAAAGGTGAGGGCGGGAACCATCCCCGCCCTTTTTATTCGATATAAATGGGGAGAAAATGGAATGACACCCGAGCAGGAAATGATTGAAGGATTGAAACTGGCCGCTGGCGCCGGAGCGTTTATAGGACTGGTGGCCATAGGCCTGGCTCTGGGTTCCGCCTTTGGCGCCTAGGTACTCGCTCGCTGATGTGTGAGAGCCGCCAGGCGCTCCTTGCGATAAACGCCACAGGTGCCGCAGTAACCGCCCGCTGGTAGCAGGTATTTCAGGCAGCAGCCCTTGCGCTGTGGGATGGCCGCCCTTTGCCCACTGAACACCGCCGGAATCCAGTCAATGAACTGGCTGGCCTCACTGCCAGACTCGTCAAGCCAGCGCTGGGCCAGATCGCAGAGTGCGTCCGGCTCCGCCAGGTTCCAGACCGCCGAAAACGGGGCCCCTAGCCCCAGCCCGATGCTGCTCCAGTAGGCGCCGGGGCTGACTCTGAACGATTTACGGAAAACCGGATACCAGTCTGAAGCCAGGCGCGCCAGAGATCGGATAAACCTGGTCTCATCCACAGGGTCGCCGTTCGCCACATGAAACCACCGCGCAGAGGCCTGTACCCCCTGCCCAGGGGGCGCGAGGAATATGCTCGCGGGGTCTGGCAAGTGAGACCGGCCGTGCAGGAACAGGCGCAGGGTGAGCGGGGCAATAACGCTCAAGGCCAGATCCTGCTGAAGTACGGAAAGCTGTGCCCTGAGGGCGCTGGCATCGCCGGCGTGCGGGTAATCCCGGGCCACCTGATCGATCAGCAGTGCCGGCTGATCCAGACATTGCGCCAGAGAAAAGAGTGCCTGCTGTTCGCCGGAGGCCGGCGCGAGCGCCCGGGCAAGAACCGCGGCCCGGTCCAGCCCGGAGGCCTGCAGCAGGCGGGCATAGCGTTCCGGCCAGGTATCCGGGCATTGGGTGGTGTCAGGCGCGGCCATGGCGGCTCAGCCCCCAGAGAAAATACACCCCGCCCACCAGGGCCGCCAGCAGGCCGGCCGGCAACTGGTTGGGGTAGATCACAATCCGGGACAGGTAATCCGCCAGGCCCAGCAGCAGCCCGCCGGCCAGTGCCGCGACAATCAGTTGCCGGCCAACGGTATGCTGGCCCAATACCCGGGCCAGGTGCGGCGCGATCAGACCGACAAAACTCAGCGGCCCGATCACCACAGTAGCCGAGGCGGTCAGCAGTGCTGCCAGCAATAACAGCGCAAGGCGCATCCTTGCCACCGGCAACCCCAGGGCCCTTGCAGACGTTTCGCCCAGGGGAAGAATGGTCAGCGGGCGAACAACCATCAGCAGCGTGGCGGCAATCAGCAGGATCAACGCCAGCAACGCGAGGGCCTCATTTTCAGACACCAGCCAGGTTGAGCCGTACATCCAGTTGAGCAGTTGCGAGGCCACGGCGCCGCCGGAAGCCATCACCAGGCGCAGGCCGGCGTCCATGAACACATACAGCGCCAGGCCGCCAAGCAGCAGTTGGTTGCCGGCGAAGTTGTGTTTCCGCGCCAGCAGGATCAGCAGGCCCAGTGCTGCGGCCGCGCCCAGGGTGGCGCCCCCCAATTGCCCGGCCCGGCCAATATCGGCTCCGGATAGCACGATCAGCACCATCACGACAGCCGCACCGCCACTGATGCCAAGCATCTCCGGGCTGGCCATGGCATTGCCGGTCATCCTCTGGATGAGCGTGCCGGCGAGACCCAGCGCCATGCCAGCGAGTACGGCCGCGAGCAATCGCGGGCCGCGCCAGACCCAGGCATCGTCCCAGTGTGACATTCCGGTCCAGTTCCAGCCCTCAAGGCCAGGCGACCAGCCCATGGACACCACCGTGGTGATGACCACTAGCAGGGCAAGGACACCCACCCGGGTCATCATTGGGCGCCTTTCTGGCAGAAATGCGCCCGGGTTGGCTTCCTGACCGGGCATATGGTGGGTGTTTTTGAACCCTTGAAGAGCCAGCAAGATAATCGGTCCGCCGATCAGGGCGGTGGTGGTGCCGGTTGGAACCAGGGAACCGTCGCCCCAGGTGGAGGCCCAGTGGGCCAGGGTATCGGCGAGCAGTAGCAGGCCGCCGCCGAGCAGGCTGCTCCAGAGCAGGCGGGCGGCCAGGGTTCGGGCGCCGAGCAGGCGGGCCAGTACCGGGGCTGCCAGGCCAACGAAGGCTACCACACCAACCCGGCTCACCACCGTGGCGGTCATCAGCACCACCAGTAGCAGTGCCAGCATGCGGATAAGCCCTACCTTTGCTCCCAGGGCGCTGGCAGAGGTCTGCCCCAGTTGCAGTACCTGAAGCGGTCGCATCAGCAACAGCATCAGGCCGCCAAGCACCGTGACCCTGGGCCAGAGTTCCACAAAGGGGTGCCAGTTATTCTGCACCAGAGAGCCGGCGCCCCAGATAAACAGATTGCCCAGCCATTCGCCCTTGAGCAACAGAAACGCCATATTCATGGCGCCAAGGAAGAAGGTGATCACCAGGCCGGCCAGAATGACGGTGACCGGCGAAAAGCCGAGTCGCCAGGTGAGGGCGAGCACCAGGCCGATCGCCAGCAAGCCCCCGGCCACCGCAGCCAGATCGGGGCTGAAGGCCAGTAGCCCTGGGAAAAACAGGGTGGTGACGGTAATGCCGAACTGGCCGCCGGCCTCCACACCCAGGGTAGTCGGAGACGCCAGGGGGTTGCCCAGAATCTGCTGGGTCACCGCCCCGGCAAGGCCAAGCCCGCAGCCAATCAGCATTGCCATGGCAACCCGGGGGGCCCAGCTGTAATGGGCAAGAACCGAGGCGTAGTCTTCAGCGTCGAAGGCCCAGAACGACGTTATCAGGGCAACGGGGTCCAGCTCGCCAAACCAGGGTGCGGCGCTGGCTATCAGGGCCCCGAACCAGAGCAATGCAGCGGCCACCGGTAGCCTGGCGGGAAGCGCCGGCTGGCGGGCATTTACCGGAGCTGATTCAGCGTACATTGTCGGAGCCTTCAGCCAGCAGGCTGTCGGCGAGTAATATCGCCAGACGCTTGACGGGATAGACGCCACCGAAAGGCCAGACCGGTTCGATCCGGTAGACCTGTTGCCGTTTCACCGCTGGCAGATAAGTCCAGAACGGACTGCTGGCGAGGGTGGCGGCAAGCCCGGGCGGGGTGGGGGCGATAGCCACAATCCGGCTGTTATATAAGGGCGCGATGGCCTCCAACCCCACCACGGAAAAGCCCCAGTAGTTACCTTCGTGGGGCCAGGCATTGTCCAGCCCCAGGGCATCGAGGGTAGTCTGGAACAGCCCGTTTTTTGCGTAGATACGAACGTGGCGGTCATCCAGGAAATTCACCAGGGCGACAGGCCGGCCGGTAAGCCCGGCGCTTTCAAGACGCTGGCGCTGGGTTGTCAGAGTCTGCTCAATATCGCGCAGAACAGCCTCGGCCCGGGCTTCACGATCCAGCATCCGGCCGAGGGTGAGCAACATGTCACGGGCTTTTTTGAAGGGCCGGGCGCCTTCCTTGTAAACGCTGACAACGTAGGTCGGGGCGATGCGCTGCAGCAAATCGGCGGCCGGCGCCATCTCGGAGCTGGAGACAATCAGGTCCGGCTTGAGCTGGGCGATAGCCTCGAGGCTCGGGGCAACGCGAGTCCCGATATTGGCGACGTCTTCAGGCAGTTCCGGCTCCTTCACCCACACCCTGTAACCGTCCCGGTCGGCAACGCCGACGGGTGTCACGCCCAATAGCAACAGGGCTTCGGTTGCCGCCCAGTTGAGCGCAACCACTCGCTGGGGCGTGGTCTCGAGGGTGAGGCTGCCCTGTTCGTGCTGCCAGGTTCCGGCGTTGGCGAGCACAGGGAACAGGCCGATCAATGCAGCCAGCCAGCAAAGGTGCAGGGAACAGCGGTTAGTGAACATAGGAAACCCACTGCCCGGGGGCCCGCTCCATTACCCCCATGGGTACGCCATAGATGGTTTCGAGAATGCCGGTGTCCATGATTTCCCGGGGGCTGCCATCGGCGACCAGTTGGCCGGATTTCAGGGCTACCAGGCGATCGCAGAAACGGGCGGCAAGATCGACATCGTGCAATACGACGATCACCGTCAATGCCCGGTCCTCAGCAAGGCGATGCACCAGCCGCAGGGTTTCCACCTGATGCTTTACGTCCAGTGCGGAGATGGGTTCGTCCAGCAGCAGGCAGCGGGTCTGCTGGGCCAGCAGCATGGCAATCCAGGCGCGCTGGCGTTCACCACCGGAGAGGGTGTCTACCGAACGGTGACGGAACAGGCGAAGCCCTGTGTCGTCGATCGCCTGGTCTATCAGCCGGTGATCTTCCTCGTTGTAACGGCCCAGGGGGCCGCGCCACGGATAGCGCCCGAGGGCGACCAGTTCCCGAACCGTCAGGCCATCGGTACCCGGTGGGTGCTGGGGCAGGTAACCGACGTTGCGGGCAAACTCGCGGGTTCCGGTATGGCGAAAGGCTTTGCCCAGCAGGCTTACCTCACCGGATGAAGCCGCGAGCTGGCGAGCCAGAACTTTCAGCAGTGTCGATTTGCCCGACCCGTTATGGCCCAGCAGTGCGGTGACTTCACCCTCGCGAAACCCGAGGTTTACATTGCGAAGAATGGCCGTGCTACCGATGGATACGTTCAGGCTGGATACGTTGAAGAAGGCAGACATGCAGGCTCCCAAAAGGCTCAGGGCCTGCAGGATAATCTAAATGCAAATCACTATCAATAATAATTGGGTGCCGGGCCGAATAGCTCAGACCTGGCCCGTCTGAACCCGCCACTGGGCGGCATAGGCGCCGTTTTCGTCGAGCAGTGCCTGGTGGTTTCCGATTTCCACCACCCGGCCGGCGTCGACCACGGCAATGGTGTCGGCATCCACGATGGTGGAAAGCCGGTGGGCAATCATGATCACCGTTCGGTTGTGGCCGATCCGCCTCAGCGAGCGCTGGATGGCGGCCTCGGTCTCGTTGTCCACGGCGCTGGTGGCTTCGTCCAGCACCAGAATCGGCGGGTTCTTCAACAGGGCCCGGGCCAGGGACAGCCGCTGGCGCTGGCCCCCGGATAGCCGGATGCCCCGTTCGCCGACCGGTGTTGCCAGGCCGGCCGGCAGGGCTTCGATAAAGGACCAGGCTTCGGCGGTTTTCGCGGCTTCCATGATCTCGGTGTCCGAGGCATCCGGCTTGCCGTAGGCCAGGTTCTCGCGAATGCTGCCTTCGAACAGGTAAACATCCTGGCTGACCAGCCCGATAGCACTGCGGAGGGAGTTCAGGCTGATAGCGCGGATGGGCTGGCCGTCGATCCGGATTTCCCCGTGGCTGGGGTCGTAAAACCGCAGCAGTAACTTGATCAGTGTTGATTTTCCCGAGCCGGTCGCGCCGACCAGAGCCAGGGTATGTCCAGCCGGCACAGTGAGGCTGATATCCCGTATGCCGGCGCCGCTGGATGGATAGTGAAAGCTTACTTTGTCCAGCTCCACCGTGCCTTTCACCGGTGCTTGCAGTTGTTTTCCGGCGGCGTCCCGCACGTGCACGGGCTCGGAAAGAAGGTCGAGGATTCGCCGGGTACTGGCCATGGCCCGTTCGAACAGATCGATAACTTCGGCAAGGCCGGTCAGGGGCCAGAGCAGCCGCTGGGTAAGGAATACCAGTACGCCATAGGCCCCGACATTCAGGGAGCCTTCGAGTGCCATCATGCCACCCACGGTAAAGGTGGCCAGGAAACCGGCCAGGATCGCCATTCGAATCACCGGAATAAAGGCAGAGCTGATACGGATGGCCCGGCGGTTAGCCTCGACATAGGCCTCGCTGCTTTCCCTGAGGCGTGCCGCTTCCCGCTGTTCGGCGGTGAAGCTCTTGATAGTGGCGATGCCGCCCAGGTTGTTGGCCAGCCGGCTGGAGAGATCCCCCACTTTTTCCCGCACATCGGCGTAAAGCGGGCCGGCCTTGCGCTGGAAATAAAAGGCGCCCCAGATAATCAGCGGGATCGGGGTGAATGCCAGCACGGCAATCAGCGGGGAAAGCACGAAGAACACCGCCCCCACGGCCACCACCGTGACCAGCACCTGGATCATGGCATTGGCGCCACCGTCGAGGAAGCGTTCAAGCTGGTTTACGTCGTCGTTCATGGTGGCCACTAGCTGGCCGGAACTGCGGGCCTCGAAGAAGCTCATGTCGAGGCGCTGGGCATGCTCGTAGGCGTCCTGCCGCAAGTCCGACTGCAGCCGCTGCGCAAGGTTGCGCCAGAGGATCTGGAACAGGTACTCGAACACCGATTCGCCGGCCCAGATGAAGAAGGTGAGTACCGCCAGAATGGTGATCTGCTGCTGGGCAGTTTCAAACCCCAGGCCGGCCACAAAGCTCTCTTCCTGGTTGACCACCACATCGATCGCGACACCGATAAGAATTTCCGGTGCGATATCGAAAAGCTTGTTGATGATGGAACAGGTGGCGGCGGCGATGATCTGCCGGCGGTATCCGCGGGCGTAACGCAGAAGACGTGCCAGGGCGGAAAAGCTGCTGGCGTTAGTGGGATGTTCGCTTGGCATGGGGCGCTCTTGATGGTGATCGTGGCGTTGGCCTTGGGGGCAAGGCCGTCAGCAAGAACGCAAAGGGTAGCGGCTTATTGAGGGAATTAAAAGAGAATCATTATCATAAAGAAGCCCCGCTCATCACGGGGCTTCTGGACTACATTACCTCAGGTGATCAGGAGGCACTGTCGTCTTCAAGCGTGACAACTGTGTCTGCCATCACTTCGGTGGTTTCGAAGGTATCATCTTCCAGATCACCGGTTACCGACACCAGATCACCTTCTTCGATCTGCTGATAGCCCTCGTCATCCATCGGATCGTAGGCCATCAGGGCGGTATCGACGGTCATCTGCTGGGCTCCGGAATCGATGGTGAATTCGGAACCGGTCTCACCGGTGACTGTACCTGTAACGATCACCTGGCCAGGGTCGATCGTCGGCGCAACATCAAGATCATTGAAGGTTTCCTCGTCCATGGCGCTGGCATAAAAGTAAGTGCCAAGGCTCTCGACGTAGACACTGCTGGCCTCGACTTTCGCACCCTCAAAGGTGTCATCGTCGACCTCGCCGTATACGGTCACATTGTCACCCGGCAGGACTTCACCGTTCTCTTCGAACCAGTCCCAGTCGTCCATTTCGACGGTCACCAGGCCTTTGCCGTAGTCCAGCATGAAGGTGTCTGCGGTGGTGCTGGTTACTTTACCGCTCAGGGTAATCCAGGAACCGTCCGGTGCAAGGTACGGTGACTCGTTTTCCGCGCCCGGGTCGGCAGCCATGGTTACTGCGGGTACAGCAGTAAGGGTTGAGGCGATTGCGATGGAAAGTGCTGCGCGTTTCATAGTCAGATCTCCTTACCGTTTCCGGTATTTGATCTTCAAGTGTATGGATGCGGTGTGTTGGGTTATTCACCACATCCGACGCCTGTGTCCATCAAGCTAATAACAAGTTCCGGAAAATAAAGGTTTCTAAATGTCTGTTAATGTTTTGGAAACCTTGAGCCGCTCCCGGAAAATTTGCCCCGCGCACGGCGCTGTGGCGGGTATCAGAGGATTTCAATGCCCTCACATTTGTAACGGCCTATTAATGTATCCTCCTGCAACAGGTTGCCTTCAAGATCAAAACAGAACAGGTAGGTTTCGGTACGGTCACCGATTTCCACACTCTTGAGGCCGATGCACTCGTCGGTTCGGCCGGGAATCAGCTTGAATGAGGATACGCCCCGCTCGGGTGTTCGTGGTCCGATTTCCAGGGTTCGGATATCGGTAAAGTCGGGGCTGGCGATAATGAGTGTATTGCCCCCGCGTTCCCGCTCGTCCAGCTCTTCGTCGAACGGGCTGGTGGAAATTTTCCGGGGGAAGAACAGCCAACAGTTGCGGTAAGGGTGCCATTCCGCGGCTTCGTGGGTCACGTAGCCCTGTTCGCCCACGCCCAGGGCATTGCGCATGGCCTGGTAGTTTTGATGCCAGTTGATGCTTTCCAGCCCGTACTTGCGGTCCAGGATCTTGACCCATTCCTCCTGGTTGTTCTTGCCATGGCTGCCGATGACCATGCTGTCGCCTTTCAGGGTCGCCCATTCGCTCTTGAAGCCCTTGAATTTCTCGTCGCCGCTGCCGGTCATGAGTATGTGCCGCGGGATCAACTGGTTCTCGTTGCGTATCTCACACACCAGGCCGGTGCGGTCATCAAAGGTGATCAGTCGCTTGCCGAACTGCACCAGTTCGGAGAATTCGGCACCGCGGCCGCCCTCGGCGATCAGGCTGATCAACTGGTGTTCACCACCGTCTTCTTCGGGAATCTCTTCCATGTGATAACGGACTTTGCCGGTGGCAGGGTCTTTCTGACGAAGCAGTCTGTCGTAGCGGAGAGTGGACTTCCAGGCGGTCTGCCCGTCTTCGAGTTCGACCTGCGAGGCGTGGTCTTCGTCGGTGATGATGGCCAGGGTGTATGCATCGGTTTCCGGCCCATAACGTTCAAGGCGAGCGATATCTGCGGGTTTCTGAGTCATGGTTGTCCTCCAGGTTGGCGTTGGATGGTTTCCCTGTACCTTGGACAAGTGTGCCGGGGATTGCCAGTCCTGGGGTTAACGCTTCCGGTTCTGTTGCAGCCAGCGGTCGAGTTTGTCGGCGAATTCCTTGCGGTCGGTCTGGCTGAACGGGGCAGGGCCGCCGGTCACCTGGCCGGCGTTGCGCATCTCTTCCATGAAGTTGCGCATGGCCAGGCGCTGGCGAATATTCTCTTTGGTGAAGGCCTGGCCACGGGGGTTGAAGACGTCGGCGCCTTTTTCGATGGCTTCGGCGGCCAGGGGGATGTCCTGGGTGATCACGAGGTCGCCTTTGTGCATCTGGTCCATGATCTCGTTATCGGCAACGTCGAAGCCCTGGGGGACCTGGCGGCGTTTTATCCAGGGGCTTGGGGGCAGGGTGATGACGTGATTGGCAATGAAGGTTGTCTCGATCTGCCAGCGGGTGGCGGCGCGGCAGAGGATCTCCCGGATTGGGACGGGGCAGGCGTCGGCGTCGACCCAGATTGGCATGATGGTTCCTTCTTCTGGCTTGGTTTTGAGTGAGTTTACCGTGGGTTGTTGTGAGCCTGGTAGGGGTGGCCCGCGTATCTCGTTATGTGGACCTGGCTTTTGGTGGAGGAGGCATTGGGGCCGCCCTTCCAAAAACCGCTACGAGCACGTCCATGTGGGCTTGTTTCCGGCCGTCCATGGCCTCCAACATTTTTGGAAGGGCGGCCCCAATGCCTCTGTCTGACATCACAGATATATCCGCGGCATTAAACGATCGCTACGACATTTTTCCGAGAGGTGATGATGATTCATCGGATTCTGTTATCTGGATTGTTAACCATTTTCTTTTCATTCTCGGCGTTCGCCGCTGACAGTAACGCAGACGCTTGGCAGACCCTTCGTGAGGGCCGGGCGGTTTTGATGCTTCGTCATGCTCTGGCACCGGGTACCGGGGATCCGGCCAATTTTGATGTCAACGACTGCAGCACCCAGCGGAATCTGAACGCCACGGGGCGGGAGCAGGCTCGGGCCTGGAAGCCGTTTCTGGAGAGCCAGGGGATCACTGAGGCGCGGGTGTTCAGCAGTCAGTGGTGTCGGTGTCTGGACACGGCCAGGGGTATGAACATGGGGGAGGTTACTGAGTGGCCGTCGCTGAATTCGTTTTTTGGCAATCGCGGGGATGGTTCGGCGCAGACTCGGCAAACCATTTCTCTGGTTAACGGGCTGGGGGTCGGGGCGCCGGTGATTCTGGTGTCCCATCAGGTGAATACCACGGCGCTGACCGGTGTGTATCCTTCGCCCAATGAGGGGGTAATTATCGGATTGCCCTTGTCTGAAGATCCGAGGGTGCTGACGAGAGTTTCACCCGGGCGTTGATGGTATAATTCAGCACTCATTCAATTAACAGGAAATGATAATGTCGCAGCTTCCTCCCTGCCCTCAGTGCAGTTCTGAATACACCTATGCGGACGGTGTGCAATTGGTTTGTCCCGAGTGCGGGCATGAATGGTCTGAGGCGGAAGCCGCGGCTGATGCGGCCGGGAAGGTGATTCGGGATTCAAACGGCAATGAACTTCAGGACGGCGACACGGTCACGGTGATCAAGGATCTGAAGGTCAAGGGCTCCAGTTCTGTGGTGAAGGTCGGTACCAAGGTTAAGAATATCCGCCTTGTGGAGGGCGATCACGATATCGACTGCAAGATTGACGGTATTGGTGCCATGAAGCTGAAATCGGAATTTGTGAAGAAGGCCTGATTCTAAAAGGTGTTCGGGGTCGACAGGGAGAACTTGAATGGTTGATCATGCTAATGAAAGCAAGCCGGTTCAATCGCCGACAGAGCGAAAGCATGAGCTCCATCAGGAGCTGCCGGTCGATTTCCCCGATCCGTTTTTCCGTGGTCTGCACCGGGTTATTCGTTTCGCAATCCGGGTGCTCGCCGTTTTGATGGTCGCCGTTATTCTCTGGGGCGTTGGTGACGTCATTTACATCATTTACGACCGGCTGATTACGCCGCCCCTCCTGCTTCTGAACATCAACGATATATTCTATACCTTTGGTGCGTTCATGGCGGTGCTGATTGCCGTGGAGATCTTTATCAACATCCGGCTTTATCTCGGCACCAATGTCTTCCCGGTGCAACTGGTTGTTGCCACGGCCCTAATGGCCATTGCCCGGAAAGTGATCGTGCTGGATTTCGAGACACTGACACCCATGTACCTGATCGGGATTGCTGCAACCACGCTGGCGCTGGGACTCACCTACTGGTTGCTGAGGCAGGGCAATCAGTATCATGAATGGGATGACTGATCGCGCACTACCTCCGAGGTTGGTTGATCAGGCGTTGGCGGCAACCTGGATTTGCTGTTCCAGCTCTCGGGCCATTCCGGCCTCAAGGTTCAGGACCGATGCCAGCGGGTCCAGCCATGCCCGTTCCATGGGGTTCTGTTCGTAGATCATCACCGCGCTGATGACGTAGATTTCCCGGTTTGCCCGGGGCGAGTCAGCCATTCGTGCCAGTGCCTGGGCGCCCAGATCAGGGTATTTAGTTCCCTTGATCATTGCTGCAATGGGCCGGGAGTGCCAGAGCTGTGGGGGGTGAGGCAATGGGGAGTTGCGACCATTCGCCGCATCCAGCCTTGCCCGCTTGTCATCGGGAGATCCAGAGGCAACACTAGTCTCCGAATGACATTTCTGAAAAACGGATCGACGCGAGACACCATGAACAGACTCACAACATTGACCGCCGGCCTGCTGTTTGCCAGCAGTGCCCTGACCGCCACACCTGCCCTGGCCCATGATTACACTCAGGGTGATTTGAAAATCGATCACCCGTGGAGTCGTCCGACACCGCCGGGTACGCCCTTCGGTGTGGGCTACATGCGTATCTCCAACACAGGCGGCAGCGCCATCGTTCTTGTCGGTGCGCGAACTCCACGGGCCGAGAGTGTGTCGATCCACGAGAGCAGCATGCAGGAGGGCATTATGCGAATGGTGCGAGTAAACGGTGGACTGGCAATTCCGGCTGGCGAAACCGTGGAGCTCAAGCCCAACAGCTTTCACCTGATGCTAGAACAACTGATGAGCCCGCTTCGTGAAGGCGAATCCGTCCCGTTAACCCTCAGCTTTGAAGGCGCACCGGATATTGAAGTGGCGTTGAAGGTTGAGCCTCTTGACGGCCCGATGATGAAAAGCCAGGGCATGAACCACTCCGGCGGAGGCATGAATCACAGCGAAAACTGAGGCTATGGCCCGGTCGCGGGGCATCTGCGCCGGGCGTTGCGCCTACCACTCCCGGTCTTCGGCACTTTCCTCGGCCTCGATTTCCGCCTTGCGGGCCTGGATTTTCTTCATTTTCTCGTCCGAGATTTTCATGCTGTGGGCGCTGTTACGCAGAAGCATCATGCTGCCGACGATCAGCGCCAGTGCGAGAAACATAATGACCCATCCTATTGTTGGCATGTGCGTGGCTCCCTGATTGCTCCGGTTTCCTTTATAGTGAACTACTCCACACTCTATCGACAACCAGATATCCGGACGGGACACTGAATGTCTTTCTCCCGAATCCACGATCAGGCGGTCGCCCACAAGGGCGGCGCAGATGCATTAAACGCCCTCCTGCCCCCGATTGCCGGGAGCGATGAGCTGGAGGCGAAACGCGATGATCGTTACCTCTCCGAGCTGACTCGCTGTATCTTCAAGGCCGGCTTCGTCTGGCGGGTGATCGAGAACAAATGGCCGGGTTTTGAAGCGGCTTTCGAAGGGTTTGTGCCGCTTTACTGGCAGCAGGTGCCGCCGGAAGTGTTGGAGGATCTCTGCCGGGATGAGCGAATCGTCCGCAACATGCAGAAGGTCCGTACTGTGCCGGAAAACGCCCGGATGATCGTTGATGCGGCCCGGAATCACGGTAGTTTCGGCCGGTTTCTGGCGCAGTGGCCGTCGGATGATCAGGTCGGTCTTCTGCTCTGGCTGAAGCGCAATGGCGCCCGTCTTGGCGGCAATACCGCCCAGTATTTTCTCCGCCGTGTCGGCTGGGACGGTTTTATCCTCTCTAACGATGTGATCTTGGGCTTGCGCCGGGAAGAGTTGCTGGATGCCACGCCGGGAAGCAAAAAGGCGCTGGTTCAGGCCCAGCAGGCCTTCAATAACTGGCATCGTGAAACCGGGCTGCCATACAGCCACTTGTCCCGGATTCTGGCCTGCTCTGTGGGCGAGTAACCTGGGACGCCGGCCGGCTCAGGCCCCGGCAGATTCCGCCGAAAGGCTCAGTGGGTCCAGCCGGTAATAGCCCTCAAGAGCCTTGTACACTTCCGGTTGCTCTGCCTTCAGGTGGCCGGGCTGCTGGAAAAAGGCCTCGGTCAGCACTGCAAAGAACTCGGCCGGTTCGGTTGCGCCATAAGGGTCGAGCCATGGATTGTGATGATGACCGAGGGAATGCCGGAGATCCTGGTAGGCTTCTGTCATTGTATGCTGCCAGTGCGTCGCTTGCTCGCCGCTCAGCGGCGGCGCCCCATCGGCAGTGCCGTCCAGATAATCCAGCTGGTGAGCAAATTCGTGGAGCATCACATTGTGGCTGCCGTGGGGATGTTCGGCGGCCTGTTGGCACTCTTTCCAGGCCAGCACCACCTGGCCGCGGCTCGAGGCCTCGCCCGCCCGGATTTCATCACTTTCACTGACCACCATGCCATCGCTTTCAATGTCTCGCACATGGTACGCATCCGGGTAGACCAGAATGCTGCGCACCTCGTCGAAATCCGAGTAGGAGCGGGCGAGTATCAGCAGGCAGGCATGGCCGGCGATGGTAAGCTTCACGACGTCATCCACCTCGAAGCCATCGCAGCCGTAGAACCCCTTCTCGGCAAGAAATAGCTGCACTCGCTGCTCCAGGGCCTGCCTGAGGTGCCCGGGAAGCTTGTAATAAAGCGGTACCTGAGATTCCAGATGCCGGCGCCAGACCTCCGGAAACGGCTCGCTAAGTTCCCGTTCGCGGCGCCAGGATCGGTAAAAGAACAGGAAGAAGACGGCAGCCGCAATCAGGGTTACGGCGAAGACTGCAAATATGAGTGCTTCTGACATGCGGCTCCAGGCTCTGGTCCGGTGGGTTAATGGCTATCTTACAGAAAAAGGATCTGTGGCCGCAGGTCTGGTGTATGCCGCGGCATTTTCTCTTTGCCGGGAATGCAGATCAAAGAATTTTCAGTTGTTTGCAATTCCGTGACGCAGAACACCGTATTACAGGATAACCTTATGGCAAGTCAGAGGGATTTTGCAGTATATGGAAAGCGTGAATAGCACAGCTACCTATGAGCCGGCCCGCGAGCGCCGGCCTGAGTTTTGGCGTCTGGCCATGCGGTGCGCCCAGATTGCCGGTTCGGTCGACGTTATCTTTTTCTTTCTTTTTCATGCCCTGGGGTCACCGATTCTGGCGTGGGTGAACGTGGTCAGTGTGGCCATGTACGCCGGCGCCTATTACGCGCTCAAATACCGCAGAAATAAAACCGCCGTGGTTCTGATCTGGGCCGAAGTGCTGATCCACGCTGCCCTCGGCATTGTTCTTATCGGCTGGGAGAGTGGTTTCCACTATTACCTTCTGATGTTCATACCGGCGATCTGCGTGTCGGCAGCCCGAAAATGGGCCGTTTTTGCGCTGTTGGGACTCTGGGGTTATTTCATCGCGCTGGATGTGCTGATGTGGTTCATTCCGCCTCTGCAGCCTATTCATCCGACAGCCCTGCATATTGTCCACCTGTTCAACCTGAGTGTGGTTTTTGCCATGTTCAGCTATCTGTCTTCCTATTACCTCAGAATGGTGGTGTCGGCCCAGCGCAAGCTGCGGGAAATGGCAACCACCGATTCGCTGACAGGGTTACTCAATCGCCGCCACATGACCTACCTGGCGGAAAAAGAACTGGCCCGGTTCCAGCGCAGTGGCCATCCGGTCGGGTTTCTCTTGCTGGATGTGGACCACTTCAAATCGATCAATGATGCATATGGCCATGAAACCGGCGACAGGGTACTCAGAAGCGTTGCCGATCTCATCCGGCGGGAATTGCGGGCACAGGATATGGTCGGTCGCTGGGGAGGAGAGGAGTTCCTCGCCGTTCTTCCGGATACCGATTCCGGCAAGGCCCAGGCCAGCGCTGAACGGGTGCGGAATGCCTTCCTGGAGAAAGACTGGGCAGAAATTGCCGGGGGTGATGTTGAGGTTACCATCAGCATCGGGGTGAGCGAGCTTCGTGCCGGAGACGATTTGAGTACTGCAGTCAGTCGCGCCGACACCGCGCTGTACCGAAGCAAAAACAGTGGCCGGAACCGGGTGGAGCTGGAAACCGTCTGAAGTTCAGTTCCCATCCATGACTTCACGTTCAAAGCGTCCGAGCACCACCATAATAATCAGTGCCAGCATGGTCACCATGCCTGCCAGTACGAAATTGCCGATACCGCAGGCCACGCCAATAGCCCCCGACGTCCAGATGGATGCACCCGTGGTGATGCCCTGGACGCTGCCGCGGCTCTGGATGATGCTGCCGGCGCCGAGAAACCCGATGCCGCCAATCACGCCCTGGACAATGCGGGTCGGGTCGATGCGGGCAGAGGGGTCGCCTGCGGCTGTTGAGAACATGATATCCAGGCCCATCATGATGAAGGCCGAAGAGCCCAGTGACACCAGCATGTGGGAACGCAGCCCCGCGGCTTTGCCCCGGAGTTCCCGTTCAAGCCCCAGGAGCAGACCCAGGCCGGCGGCGACTGATAGCCGGATAAGCATGTCCATTGCCGGGATTTCAGTATCGAACATCATCTCACTCCTCTGAGGCGGATGGTTGCCATGTTAACTTAGCAGTTATCTGATGCCTGAGGGGACCTCATTGTATGTCCGACATCCGAAAGAAAACCATTGCCGGGCTGAAAGCGGGGGATTCGTTCTCACTGACACGAACCTTCACTGAAGAGGAAACCCTGACCTTCGGTGAGATCAGTCGCGACCAGAACCCGGTCCATTACAGCGATGAGTTCGCCCGGGCAAAGAATCTCCAGGGCAAGATCTGCCACGGCTTGCTGGTTGGCGGGATGATCACGGAAGTGGGTGGACAGATCGGATGGCTGGCGTCCGGGATGAACTTCCGGTTCCGCCGGCCGGTGTATTTCGGCGACACCATCACCTGTGCATTCACCATTACTGAAGTGGATGAGCGCAACCGTGCCCGGGCCGAGGCGGTGCTGTCGAACCAGTATGGCGAGGCGGTGATCGACGCCTGGCTGACCGGCGTCTTGCCCGGGCCTGAAGAGCAGCAGGTCATGTCAGCGATGCTTGCTGAACAGAAAGACCTGCCAGGCTCGTGAACAGGTGCTTTCAGTCTTCCTCCTCATCCTTCATACGTTCCTGACGTTCCCGTTCCTCCTCCCTGGCGGCGTCAATGATTTCGATCAGTTCGTCGACGTTGGCGGCGGTATCATCGTGCTGGAAGCAGCCGGTGAGTTTGCTGTCCGGGTGCAAGTCGCCTGATTCGTAGAGCGCCCAGATCTCCTTGCCATAATCGGTGCTCAGCAGCTCCGGGGCGAAGCGGCCGAAGTAACGGCGCATGTTGTCGACGTCGCGCTCGAGCATGCGTTCCGCGTTATTATTGCCCGAGGCATTGACCGCCTGGGGAAGATCAATGATGACCGGTCCGTTGGCATCAACCAGAACGTTGAATTCCGACAGATCCCCATGGATCAGCCCGGCACTCAACATTCGGACTACCTCACGGATCACCTGGCCGTGATAGTCCCGGGCCTGCTCCGGGGAAAGGGTGACATCGTCCAGGCGGGGCGCGGCCTTGCCATCGTCGTCGGCGACCAGTTCCATCAGCAGCACCCCATCCACGAAGCCCAGCGGTTCCGGCACCCGAACCCCCGCAGCCGCCAGCCGGTAGAGTGCGTCCACCTCGGCGTTGAGCCAGGCGTCTTCCTGTTCCTTCTGGCCGTATTTGGTCTTCTTGCTCATGGCCCGGGCCCGTCGGCTGTTTCGGACCTTTCGGCCTTCCTGATACTCCACCGCCTGTTTGAAGCTCCGCTTCGAAGCTTCCTTGAAGACCTTGGCGCAGCGAGTCTGGTCTCCGCAACGCACCACATAAACCTGTGCTTCCTTACCGCTCATAAGCTGGTAGAGCACTTCGTCCACCATGCCGTCATCGACAAGCGGTTGTAATCTCTTCGGTACTTTCATAAAACCTTTCTGACTGACTGTGAGTCGGCCGGCCACGTTCGTTGATCTGGAACAAGGCCGGATTCGGACAGGGCAGGGACAATGACTGCTACGGAGCATAGCTTACATGAAAATCTTTTTCCTGATCCTGTTGATTCTGGTGGCCGCTGCCACTGTCGCTCTGTGGTTCTGGCGACAGGCTGACCACAGCGCGGACCATGCCGCCATGGCGAGGTTGGCAGCCTTGCAGCCGGATTCACCGGAGCGCTTTGATCTTTCTCTCATTGAGGGCCTGCCGGAGCCGGCCCGGCGGTATTTCCGCTTCACCATTCAACCGGGTACACCACTCTATACTGTGGCACGGATATCCATGACCGGAAAATTCGGTATGGGCAACCGGGAGGCGCCGGACTACATGGATATGCAGGCCAGCCAGATGCTGGCCATGCCCGAAGGCTTTATCTGGAAAATGAGCGCCAGCCGTGGCGCCCTCCGGATTTCTGGCTCAGACGCGGAACAGTGGACGCGGTTCTGGCTGATGGGGTTGCTCCCGGTGGCCCGGACTGGAGGCGGCCCGGATCACACCCGTTCAGCATTCGGCCGGTATGTGGCAGAGGCGGTGTTCTGGACGCCGGCTGCGCTGCTGCCAGGCCCGGGCGTTGCGTGGAAGCTTGTTGATGTAAATACGGTCAGGGTGATTGTCCGCCACAAGGGTATGGAGCAGGCGGTGGATATTGTCGTGGCCGATGATGGCCGCCCCCTGCAGGTAAGTTTCGACCGCTGGAGCAATGCGAATCCGGAAAAGGTCCACCGCTTGCAGCCTTTTGGCGGATACCTGTCAGAGTTTCGGGAGTTTGAAGGATTTGTCTTGCCGACCCGAGTGGAAGCCGGGAATTTCTTTGCGACGGAGGAATATTTCCCGTTCTTCATTGCCGACGTCAGCAAGATAGAATTTCCTCGATCCAACAAGATCGGGAGTAACGACTGATGTCCGTGATGGTCATGCTTACCCAAATCGCCCTGCCAGTTCTCCTGTTGGTGTGGTTGGCATGGTTCCCAGCCAGGGGAGTGTTTGCACTTGGAGTTCAGGCACTGTCAGTTGCAGCGGTACTCTTTGGCATTGGCCTGGCAGCCCTCTGGACCATGCCCCCGTTCTGGGTGCCGTATATCTATTACGGAGCTTTCGCAGTGATCGTGGTTTGCCATCTGTGGCAGGGGCGGTTTATGGGTAATGGGCTCTGGCGGGCGTCTGCCGGGCAGACATTACTTGTTCTGTTTGCGTTGGGACTCGGCTGCCTTGGTGGGTACATGGCGTATTTGGCCTATCAGGGGAGGGCTTTGCCGGCGGTTGAGACTGTCGACATCGCACCGCCGTTCGGGCCTGGTACTTACCTGGTGGCCCACGGCGGTTCCAGCGCCATGGTGAATGTACACCTGAAAACACTGGATAAAGCGGTCGAGCGTTTCAGGCCATGGCAAGGACAAAGCCGGGCTCTGGATATTTTCCGCATTTCTCCGTTGGGTATTCACAAGAGTGGCTGGCTGCCTTCCGATCCGGCTCGCTATTCAACGTTCGGCACCCCGGTGGTGGCACCCTGCAACGGCGAGATCGCGAAAGTCGTCGATGGTCGGGAGGATATGCCGGTTCCGGTGATGGACCGGGAACACATGGCGGGAAATTATGTGGCGATCAATTGTGGCCGGTTCTTTGTGATTCTAGCCCATCTGAGAAAAGGGAGCGTCACGGTCTCTGCCGGTGACCGGGTGGCTGTCGGCGATTTACTGGGAGAAATGGGCAACTCCGGCAACAGCTCAGAGCCTCACCTGCACGTTCATGCCCAGCGGGGGCTGCCGGAGCAGGCAGCATTTGGAGGTGAGCCGCTGGCGTTGACTATTGATGGTGCGTTTCCTATAAGGAACGACAGGATCCGGGTTGCAGAACCTGTCGTCCGATAGTTCCGGTTTAACGCACTACAAACACCGAAATGTCACTGTGTTTGACGATATCGGCGCCGTTGGAGTGGAGGATATGTAGCTTGTCTCCGATGCCCGGCGGGTGTGAAGCCATTACCACCAGGTCGGCACCGGTCGTCTTGATGGCTTCGAGCAACTTATCGTCAAGTTCTACGGCCGTATCGACAGATTCCATCACCATGCTGTCGGTGTTGATACCGTGGGATTGCCCCTGCTCTTCTGCGAAGACGCTGAGTTTTTCCTCCAGTTCCCCCGGATTGTGGGCGGCCGCTCCCGGCGTGCTGTTGGTTACGGTCACATAGCAAAGCGTGGCGCTGTAATGCTTGGCAATATCAATGGAAGTATTGAGCGCCTTCACCATTTTATCGGTATGGGCCAGGTCGACCGGAACGAGGATCTTGCTGTACATAAGAGTGCTCCTTTGCCGCTGAGGCTGAAAGCCTCGTTTGAAGGTCCTGCCTAAAGATTGGCAGTACCCACGCAGAGATGCAAAAAAGCCCGGCGACGTTCACCGGGCTTTTGCGGTCAAAGGCTACTGCTTTGCTTCAGATCAGATTGTAAAGGAACACCACGGCGATACCGGCAGGTGTCACATATCTGAGCACGAACATGAAGGCTTTATAGGCGATGCCTTCCAGGCCGATCTCCGCAGGCAGCCCCTCGCGCTTCATGGCCCAGCCGGCAAACAGGGCAATGGCCAGGCCGCCGAGAGGCATCATCATATTGGAGACCAGGAAATCGAGCAGGTCGAACACGGTCTTTTCTTCAAAAAAGGGGATGAATCCTAGCGGGTGCACGCTGTCCCAGACATTGAAGGACAGCACGGTTCCAATACCGATAAACCAGATTGCCAGCCCGCCACCAAGCGCGCTTTTCGCCCGGCTGACGCCTTTGTGCTCTTCCAGCCATTCCACCACCGGTTCCAGCATGGAAATGGCCGACGTAATGGCCGCTACCAGCAGCAGGGCAAAGAAAATGGTGCCGAACAGGGCGCCACCGCTCATCTGGCCGAACGCCAGTGGCAGGGTTACGAAGATCAGGCCCGGCCCCGCGCCTGGCTCAAGCCCGTTGGCGAATACCAGCGGAAAAATGGCGAGCCCGGCGAGAAGGGCAACGCTGGTGTCCACGACGGCAATGGTCATGGCGGTTCTGGCAATATTCACTGTCTTGGGCAGGTAGGAGCCGTAAGCCATCAGAACACCAATGCCGATGCTCAGGGTGAATGCCGCGTGTCCCAGGGCAGTCAGTACACCGGTGGTAGTGAGCTTGCTGAAATCGGGAGAAAACATAAAGCTCACCGCCCGGCCGAAGCTGCCACTGTTCATGGCATAGATCACCATCGCAACCAGCAGCAGGAACAGCAATGGCATCAGCATATTGACAGCTTTTTCAAGCCCGGAACGAATGCCCCGGCCAACGATAAATACGACGATCACCATGAATACGGAGTGCCACAGCAGCAGTTCCCAGGGGTTTGCCAAAAGTCCGCCGAACTGGCCGCCGATGGCTTCAGCATCTGCGCCAGTAAACAGACCGGCAGCGGCCTTGCCGATATAAACCAGAGCCCAGCCGCCGATTACCGCATAGAAAGACAGCACCAGGAATGAGGCGATAACCCCGTTCCAGCCGATGGCTCGCCAGCCTTTGGCCGTGCCTTCGGTCTTGGTCAGGGTGCGCATGGTGGCGACGGGGCTCTGGCCACCTTTGCGCCCGATCATGGTTTCAGCGACCAATACCGGCACGCCGATCAGGAAGATGCAGGCCAGATAGACAAGAACGAAGGCACCGCCGCCGTTCTCTCCGGTAATGTAGGGAAACTTCCAGATGTTTCCGAGGCCCACCGCCGAGCCGGCAGCGGCCAGGATAAAGGCCATCCGTGAGGACCAGAGGTTATTGGCCTGCTGGTGTGGTTGGGTACTCTCACTCATTCTTCTCTCCGGCTAGTTATTTTTGTCGGATTGATTGGTCGTTGTCGAAAAAAGGCTTACTTGCCCAGAACCTCGCGCAGGGCGGAAGCGACTTGTGGCAAGACGCGGTCGTTCAAACCGGCGACGTTTACGCGGCTGCTCTCCAGCATGTAGATGCCGTGTTCCTTCCGTAACCGGCCAACCTGCTCCGGGCTGATACCCAGGAATGAGAACATGCCTCGCTGACGGGCGATGAAGTCGAAGTCGCCCACCGGTGAGAGCGCGCCTGCGAAAGCGTGACGCAGGTGCAGGATGCGCTCGCACATGCCGCCAAGCTCTTTTTGCCACTGGGCCCGCAAGTCGTCATCGCCCAGGATGGTCTCCACGATCGCAGCACCATGAGCTGGTGGCATCGAATAATGAGACCGGATAACGCTGAGCAACTGGCTGGTGGCGGCTGCGTTCACGGCTGCTGTTCCCGAAATCAGGGCGAGGGCGCCTGTGCGCTCCCGGTAGAGGCCGAAGTTCTTGGAACACGACGCTGCGATCAGCATTTCCGGTACCGCACCGGCCAGATGCCTCAGGCCGGCCGCATCCGCATCCAGGCCTTCTCCAAGGCCCTGGTAGGCCATGTCCACAAAGGGCAACAGACCCTTACGCTGGATCAGGCTGGTTACTTCCTGCCACTGGGCCAGGCTCAGGTCGGCGCCCGAAGGGTTGTGGCAGCATCCGTGTAGCAGCACCACATCGCCCGCGTCGGCCTGTTCCAGGGTTTCCAGCATGGCGCCGAAGTCTACCTGCAGCGTCTGTGGATTAAGGTACGGATATTCGCGAATAGTCAGGCCCGCGCCACCAAGAAGCGGCAAGTGGTTGGCCCAGGTGGGCGTGCTGACCCAGACTTTTGTGTCCGCCTTGCACAGGCGCAGAAACTCGGCGGCCATACGCAGGGCGCCACAGCCGCCCGGTGTCTGGATGACCGATACACGGCCGTCACGGACCAGTGGGCTGTTGCTGCCCAGGATCAGCTCGGCCATGGCGTTGTTGAAGCCCGCAGAACCGGCAGGCCCCACGTAGCTCTTGGTGGTTTCACCCTCAAGCAGGCGACGCTCAGCTTCGTGAACGGCGGCCATGATGGGTGTATTACCCGCGTCATCCTTGTAAACACCGATGCCCAGATCCACCTTGTCCGGACGGGTGTCCTCACGGAAGGTGTGCATCAGTTGCAGGATCGGATCCTGGGGCAGGGGCTGGAGTGTTTCAAACATGGTTTGCCTCCTCATCGGCCTGTTGGGTGCGGATCAGGGTCGGGCGACCGGTGTCCAGCGCCTTGGTCAACTGTGTCTGCTTTTCACGGATACTCTCTGCCGCCTGTTCCCTGACCGGGCCGTAGCCCCGTACATCAGCGGGCAGTTCGGCAAGCTGCAGGAAGGTCTCGTAGTTGCTGGCGTTGAGTTCACGGCCAATTCGCGCAACCAGGTTCTGGTAGTCCTTCAGCAAGGCGCGATCGAGCTTGCGGTCTGCGGAGTAGCTGAACGGGTCCACCGCGGTTCCGCGCAGGCTGCGAAATTTCGCCAGCAGCCGGAAGGCCCGGAACATCCAGGGGCCGAATTGGCGCTTTTTCGGGCGACCCTGGGCATCGGTTTCACCGCTGAGCAGGGGCGGGGCCAGGTGGAAATGGACCTTGAAGTCGCCCTCGAAGGTTTCATTTACCTCTTTCATGAAGTCGGTTTCGGCAAACAGCCGCGCCACTTCGTACTCGTCCTTGTAGGCCATGAACCGATATAGCTGCTGGGCCACTGCGCGAGTCAGCAGAAGATTGGTTTCGCCGAGGGCTTCCTCGGCCTTCCGGACTCCGGCAACCGTGTCACGGTATTGGTCGGCCCAACGCTGGTTCTGGTAGTTGACCAGGTGCTTGTGACGGATGTTGATCAGTTCGTCCAGGGTTGGCTCGGATTTGACCTCAACAACCTGGGCCTTGTTGTCGTCCAGCAGATCCGTGACTGCGCTCAGATTCACGGCCGCCAACCGGCCCCATCCGAAGGCTTCCTTGTTCCGCTCGATGGCGACGCCATTGAGCTCGATGGCCTTCATCAGAGCCGCCTCGGAGAGAGGCAACAAGCCCTTCTGCCAGGCAAAACCGAGCATCATCACATTGGAGAACACGGTATCGCCCATCAGCTTTTCGGCGATGCCATTGGCGTCCAGCTGATCAAAATGATCCTCACCAACGGAATCCCGGAGCAGGCCCAGTCGCTTGTCGGCCTTCATGTCCGCGTCGCGGAAAAGCACATAATCGGCGGTGGGTAGTTCCGCTTCGTTGGCAACAATCCGGGTGTGGTTGGGCCTGAGCACGTTCAGGGCCTTCTGGGACGAGGCCACCACCAGATCACAAGCGATGACCGCATCGGCCTGGCCATTGCTGATCCGCACCTGACGGAGTTTGTCCGGAGACGGTGCCATCCGCACGTAACTCAGCACGGTGCCGCCTTTCTGGGCGAAGCCCATGAAATCCAGTACCGAGGCACCGCGGGATTCCAGGTGGGCTGCCATGGTGATCAGCTGTCCCACAGTCACCACGCCCGTGCCGCCAACTCCGCCCACCAGCAGATCGTAGGAGCCCGTCAGTTCCGGCAGTCTGGGGGCTGGAATGTCAGCCAGCTTGCGGGTGAGCACGGAGCCTGTGTCAACACCCCGGGATTTGCGCAACTGACCGCCCTCAATGGTCACGAAGCTGGGGCAGAAACCGTTAACACAGGAGAAGTCCTTGTTGCAGGAGGACTGGTCGATCTTGCGCTTGCGGCCCAGTTCCGTCTTGCGGGGCACAACCGAGAGACAGTTCGACTGCACCGAGCAGTCGCCACAGCCTTCACACACGTGATGGTTGATAAAGGCCCGCTTTGCGGGATCCGGGAACTGCTTGCGCTTGCGCCGGCGGCGCTTCTCGGCAGCACAGGTCTGGTCGTAGATCAGCACGGTACAGCCGGGGATGTCACGCAATTCGCGCTGCACCTTGTCGAGCTCGGACCGGTCGTGGAAGGTGACATCCTTGGGGAACAGGTCGTGATGGCCATCGTATTTCTCGGGCTCATCGCTGAGCACAACAACCCGATTCACCCCTTCTGCAGCCATTTGCTGGGCAATCCTGTCGACGGTGATCTGCCCGTCTACAGGCTGACCGCCGGTCATGGCCACGGCGTCGTTGAACAGGATCTTGTAGGTAATGTTGATGCCGGCAGCTACCGCCTGACGGATAGCCATGGAACCGGAGTGGAAGTAGGTTCCCTCACCCAGGTTCTGGAATACATGCGGGTTGCCGGTGTAGCGGCTCTTGCCAATCCAGTTGACGCCTTCGCCCCCCATCTGGATGAGGGATTCCGTGTTCCTGTCCATCCAGGAGGCCATGAAGTGGCAGCCGATGCCCGCCAGGGCCTTGCTGCCCTCAGGGACTTTGGTGGACGTATTGTGGGGGCAGCCGGAGCAGAAATAGGGCATGCGCTTGACGCCGCCCGGATCCTGAGCGGTGGTCATGGCGCTGATCTCAGCCATGCGCTCGCTGAAGTCCACCGAGAAGAAGCGACCAAGGCGGGCCGCCAGGAAGCCGGCAACCAGCTTCGGGCTCAACTCTCCGACGTAGGGGATCAGCGGGCGGCCCAGCTCATCCTGTTTACCGGTAATCAGAACCTCGCCAGGGCGGTCCGGCTCAGACATGTATTCCTTTATCTGGCTCTCAATGATGCCGCGCTTTTCTTCGATGACCAGGACTTCTTCCTTGCCGTGCACGAAGTTGAGAATGCCCTGACGTTCAAGGGGCCAGACCATGCCGACCTTGTAGATGTCCAGCCCCATGTCCCGGGCCTGGTCTTCATTAATGCCCAGAAGATCCAGGGCTTCGAGCAGGTCCAGATGACCCTTGCCGGTCGTGACAATGCCGAAGCGGGCGTCCGGGTTTTCGAACAGGCACCGGTCAATGCGATTGGCACGGGCGAAAGCCTGAACGGCCGCGAGCTTGTGTTCGATCCGGGTTTCCAGTTGCGGCCCTGGCAGGTCTGGCCAGCGATAATGGAGGCCGCTTTCCGGCGCAGTGAAATCGTCCGGGGTAACAAAATCTGGCGTCGGTGGAATTTCGACAGAGGCTGCGCTTTCCACGGTTTCCGAGATCGCCTTGAAGCCGACCCAGCAGCCGCTGTAGCGGGAAAGGGCATAACCCCATAGACCGAACTCCAGGTACTCGGCGATGTTAGCCGGGTTGATGGTGGGCATGAAGAAGCTCATGAACGCCACATCGGACTGATGGGGCATGGACGATGACACGCAGCCGTGGTCGTCACCGGCGACCACCAGCACGCCTCCATGTGGGGAGGAGCCATAGGTGGTGCCGTGTTTCAGAGCGTCGCCGGCGCGGTCCACGCCCGGACCCTTGCCATACCAGAGGCCGAATACGCCCTCTACCTGACGGTCGTCATCGGTCTCCACCTGCTGGGTACCCAGCATGATGGTAGCGGCGAGATCCTCGTTGATGGCCGGGACAAAATCGATCCGGTTCTTGTCCAGCAGGTCCTTGGCCTGCCAGAGTGCCTGGTCGACTGCGCCGAGGGGAGAGCCCCGGTAGCCACTGACCATGCCGGCGGTGTTCAAACCTTGTTTACGATCCAGGGCGGCCTGCATCAGCGGAATTCGCACCAACGCTTGCGTGCCGGTCAGAAAAACCCGACCGGATTCCCGCAGGTAACGGTCTTCGAGTTTGTAGTCGTCGAGTTGGGGGGTCACGGTGGACATGGCGTCCTCCTTTTTGTCGATTTTATAACCAGAATTTTAAAAGGAAGTCCGCAAAAGGTGCTTGCTTATTGGGCGAGGGTTTTGGTGATTTGCGAAAGAACGTTTGATAAAAGACAATAAATCGAAAGAACCTTTGATAAAAATCAGGTGTTACTAAATGAAACAGGTTGAACTGGACAAACTGGACCGGAAAATCCTTTCATTGTTGCAGCAGGACGGGCGTGTCAGTAACCAGTTACTGGCCGAGCAGGTGGGCCTGTCGCCGGCGGCTTGCTGGCGCCGGGTGCGGGCACTGGAGGAAAGCGGAGTGATTCAGGGGTACTGCGCAAGGGTGGACCCGGAGCGCATCGGCCAGGGGTTGTGCGTGTTGGTCAACCTCTCACTGCAGCGGCACACCATCGACAGTACCGCAGAGATTGAGCAGCAGGTCAGCAGTTACCCGGAGGTACTTCAGTGTTTTGCGGTGACCGGTAACGCCGATTTCGTGCTCAGGGTTGTCGTGCCGGATATGGCCAGTTACGACCGGTTCCTGAACGAAAAGATCTTCACCCTGCAGGGTATTGCCCAGGTGAACTCGAACTTTGCGTTGCGGGAGATAAAGAACACCGAGACGATCCCGGTGGAAGGCATTCCGTAGATTCGGCAGGGATGAACAACGAAAAAAGGCAGCCGAAGCTGCCTTTTTCTGAACGTGTCGTCTGCTATTTGCAGAGCATCTCTTTATAGATTAAAGAGCGACTACGTTTTCCGCCTGAGGACCTTTCTGGCCCTGGGTAACGGTGAACTCGACCTGCTGGCCTTCAGCCAGAGTCTTGAAACCGCCGCCCTGAATAGCGCTGTAGTGAACAAAAACGTCCGGGCCGCTCTCGCGAGTAATAAAGCCAAAACCTTTTGCTTCGTTGAAAAACTTAACGTTGCCGGTAACTGTAGACATAATATACTTTCCTGATTTCAATCATTTAATGTGCTGTCAGATCATCTTGTGACGCCTGATCAGCGATATGCGGAAACAAAAAACTGGCGTGATCAAAAACAGGACGTGCTACTTGTTACAACTGAGCGGTCTTATTGATGAAATGCTTTGCTAAATCTTTCCAACGAGGCCCACTGTACTCTTACCTCCGGGAAAAGCAAAGCTATTTCTTGTAGGCATAAACCGGGAGGTCGGGCGGACCCGAATGTTCACTCGGCACCGGGCCTGAGAAAGCCGTCCCTGCCCAGATCATAGCTGGCAAAATCCCTGGCCAGATACAGGTTTCCCCGATAGATGCTCCTGGCTTCGGATTCGATCTCGCCAATGTGCGGATAGGCATCCGGGTTGAGCTGGTAACGGGAACTGAAATGGGTAAGCACGAGGTTCGGGACACCGGCGGCCTCGGCGAAGCGGGCTACCTGGGCGGCGGAGCTGTGTTGTGGCCAGGGGCCGACCCGGTCAGAGACTTCCTGGGTATAGGTCGCCTCATGAATAACCACCTGAGCATCAGTGCTCGCCCCCAGAAGCAGGTCGGGCTGATCGTTGTCACCGGCGACAATAACCTTGCGCGGTTTTCTGGCAATTCGGGTGTAATCATCACAACGGGCAAGCCGCCCGTCCTGCAGTACCACATCGTGGCCCTGTTGTAGCCGACCCCACGCCGGACCGGCCTCGATGCCATCAGCGTCAAGCCTGTCCTGGAGCAGCTGACGTTCCAGATTCCTTTCGGTGAACACGAAGGCCCGGCAGGACACGCGATGGGACAGGGGCACTGTCGAAACCGAGAAAGCGTCGTCTTCCCAGTGGAAACCCTCTGCCTCGGAATCCACAAATCTCAGTTCGAAACTGAGGCTGGAGTCACTGTTACCGATGGCTGCCTCAACGAAGGTTTTCACCGGACTGGGGGCCACAAGGTACAGAGGGGCGGTACGGCCGAGCATTGACGCACTGGTTAGCAGCCCTGGCAGTCCGAACGTGTGGTCGCCGTGGATGTGGGTGATAAAGATGGCCTGCAGCTGCATCACTGAATGGTGTGTTCTCAACAACTGGTGCTGGGTGCCTTCTCCGCAGTCAATCAGGTACCAGTGTTTCGGTCCGCCGTGGCTCAGTGCCAGACCGGTCACATTGCGGGATTTTGTGGGTGTTCCGGCTGAGGTGCCGAGGAAGGTGAATTCCATACCAGGCCTTTTCGGGTTAACGTGTCGTTTCTTTGTCTCACATAATACGAAGGTAGCAGAATTGCGAAACCATTAGCCGGGGCGACCGCTAATGAGCCGGTTTGCGACACATACATAAGGAGTGCTGTCTTGTCTGAGCTGTCCGCTTACGAGAGTTTTTCTGTTGAGGTCAGGGATCACATTGCCCATGTCCAGTTCAGTCGCCCCGAGGCGCTGAATACCATGAACAAGGCGTTCTGGCTTGAGTTGCCCCGCTGCATGCAGGATATCGAGGCCAATACCGACGCCCGTGTGATTGTGATCTCCTCCACCGGCAAACACTTCTCCGCCGGCATGGATCTGGGCGTATTCAGTGATCCCAAGGCGGTGCCCATGAATGGTGACCCCGGGCGCATGGCAGAAAACCTGCGCCGGGTAGTGCTGCAACTGCAGGACACCCTGACCTCCCTGGAGCAGATTCGCCTTCCCGTGTTGGCGGCCATCCACGGTGGCTGCATCGGCGGCGCCCTGGATCTGGTCTGTGCCGCCGACAGCCGCTACTGCACCGAAGACGCCTACTTCACCATCAAGGAAACCGAACTGGGCATGACAGCCGATGTCGGCACCCTGCAGCGCCTGCCCAAGCTCATGCCGCAAGGCGTGGTTCGTGAACTGGCCTACACCGGGCGCAAATTTTCCGCCGCAGAGGCACAGAATCTTGGCTTCGTGAACGCCGTTTATGCCGACCAGGAATCCATGCTGGCAACGGTTATGGATATTGCCGGTCAGATTGCCGCGAATTCCCCGCTGGCTGTCACCGGGTGCAAGGAAATGCTCAATTACAGCCGCGACCACAGCGTGGAAGACAGTCTGAAGTACATGGCCACCTGGCAGGCGGGCATGTTCCGCCCGACAGACATGATGAAATCCTTCCAGGCCAAAGCCGGGAAGCAGGCACCTCAGTACGATGCGCTGTTTCCGGTGAAGCCATTGTTCGATCAGTAAATGGCCCTGAGAAATCGTAGAAAATCCGGTATTTCCCCAAACGCCGCCCTGCTGTTTCAGGGGGGCATCGGGGTATTTGGACTCATTGGTATTCTGGTGTTCGGTATTCCGGTGTTGCTGCTGGGGCCGGGGCTGTGGCCGAGCCTCGCTTATGGCGTTGTCGGCGCCGCCGGTACCTATGCGCTGTTGTTACTGCTCACGCAGATACCTGGATTGTTCCCGGGAAATCTTGAACGTCAGATGCAGGGCCTGTACGACTTCGCCTCCAATTACTCCCCGATGGTTCTGCTTCTGCTCTCTCTGTTGGCGGGTATCGGTGAGGAGCTGCTGTTCCGTGGCGCGGTTCAGGGCTGGCTGATGGCGCACACCGGCCCGGTGACGGCGGTGCTGGCAGCCTCGGTTCTGTTCGGACTGGTGCACTATATCTCGTTCACCTATTTCCTGGTGGCAACCGGGCTTGGGCTGATACTGGGCTCAGTCTATGCGTATTCGGAGAGCCTGTTGCTGGTGATGGTCTGGCATGCTGTCTACGATATGATCGCCCTGTTTTGCCTGCTCCGTTTTCCCAGTTGGTTCGGTGTCACCACTGCCGATCGTCGCCGGTTTCACGAATAATCGGGATCTTCCCGCCTGGCGTTTTTCCTGGCTTCAAAGCTGGCCAGTTCAACGTTGATGGCGTTGGTCGAGATCTGAATTTCATAGAGCGAATACAGCAGCGAGAGTGACAACAGCACCAGGCTGGCGCCAAAGGCGACTACCCCCGGCATATCTGCGCCGAGAAACAGCAGGAACATGGAGACCGTACACAGGAAGAAACTGAGTACGCCAAAGGCCTGCATTCGTTTGGTCAGCACAATCCGTTTGCGCAGCATGCCGATCTGCCGGGCGATCAGGGAGTTGTCCTCTTCGGTGTCCATTTGCTTGAGTTGGCGTATCAGTTGCGCGAGCACCAGAAAGCGGTTGGTGTAGGCCAGCAACAGAAGCGAAATGGCGGGGAAGAGCAGGGCAGGCGTTGTCAGATCCAATCGTTGGTTCCTTTCATGGGCTCATGGGCGGATAAATGAGTTTCAGGCGATGCCTGTGGGCAGCGGATCAGGACGCCTGGAATGTCCCGGCCCTTTGCAGAGCCTGTGTCAGGCGGTCCATGACACCGCCGCCGTGGCGCCAGAAATGCCAGTATAGCTGGACTTGCAGGGTTTGTTCCGGGGCAATGCTGATCAGGTGCCCCGCAGTAATTTCCGGGCGGGCCTGCATTTCCGGAATCATGCCGTAACCCATGCCGGCCAGTGCCAGTTTTACAAAACCTTCCGACGAAGGGCAAAGGTGGTGGGGAAAGCTGCCATGGTAGCCGCACTGGGCCAGGAACCGGTGCTGTAGTTGGTCGTTGGGCCCGAAGACGATGGCCGGGGCAGTTTGCAGACTTGTTTCGTTCAACCCTTCAGCAAAATACCGGCTCACGTATTCCGGAGCGGCCAGCGGCAGGTAAGTCATGGTGCCGATGGGCACACACCGGGCGCCGGCCACGGGTTGCGGGCTGCTGCACAGGCAGGCCGCCACGTCTCCCTCACGCATCCGGCGCAGGCCGATATCCTGATCCTCGACCACCAGGTCCAGCAGCAGGCCCTCATCGGCGCAGAAACTGCCCACAGCCGTTGCCCACCAGGTTGCCAGGCTGTCCGCGTTCAGGGCAATTCGCAGTCGCGCCGCGGGTTCCGAGAGTGCCGGTATGGATTTGGCCAGGTCCCGTTCCAGCAACTGCACCTGTTGGACGTGGTTGAGCAGGCGTTGTCCGGCCGGTGTCGCTCTGAGCACCGGGCTGCGCACCAGAACCGGTTGCCCCAGCCGGATCTCGAGGGTACGGATGCGCTGGGAGATGGCCGACTGGCTGAGACCGAGCGCAAGGCCAGCACGTTCGAACCCGCCACATTCAATAACCGTTGCCAACGCTTCCAGAAGCTTGTAATCAATCATAAGTAAAACTGATGCAGCATTATGAGTATGAATTTCAAGTATAGATAGAAACCGGTAACCTTGCGCCATTGATCGAGGAGACACCGACGTGCTTGCAAGTTACCTGGAGAGTTACCTGACCGGATTGATCGTCTGCGGCGGCATCATCGTTGCCATCGGCGCGCAGAATGCCTATGTGCTGAGCCAGGCCATCCGCCGGGAACACCACTGGTGGTCTGCCGGGTTGTGCATGGTGGCGGATGTCACCCTGTTCACGCTGGGCATGTTCGGCGTCAGCGCGGCCCTGATGGCCAAGCCGGAGGCCCTGGAAATTCTCCGCTGGCTGGGGGTGGCGTTTCTTGGCTGGCTCGCCATCCAGTCCTTCGTCCGTGCCAGTCGCGGCAGGGCCGCTCTGGAAGCCGGGGAGGTCACAAAACGGAGCCTGAAAGCGGTGGTCTTTACCACCCTGGCGGTGACCCTGCTCAACCCCCAGGTCTATCTCGACACGCTTCTGTTAATTCCGGCAGTGGGTGCCCAGCAGGACGATGCCACAACGTTTGTTGCCGGCGCCAGCAGCGCCTCGATTCTCTGGTTTGGCCTGCTCGCCTGGGGCGGTTCAGCGCTGGCGCCGGTGCTCTCCCGGCCGCTGGCCTGGCGGATCATTGATGGTGTTATCGGCGTGATGATGGCAGGTATTGCCTTGCATCTTGCGTTTGGAGAAGCGCTCTAGGCCGCGCATATCATGAGAGGCGTTACGGAGCGTCCCGGCAAGGGCCGCCAGGCTCAGTCAAACCGCCGGGCCTGGGTAAGGCGGCCGCTCCAGTAGTAACCACGGATCGACGACTGGGTAACGCCGGCTGAGGTGGAGGCGTGGATAAACCGGTCGCCGCCCATGTAGATACCGGCGTGCTGCTCCTTGCCTTCAATCCGGAAAAACACCACATCACCGGGTTCAATCTGTCCGGGTTGAACCACTTCACCGCTGGCGAGCATCTGTGATGTGGTTCGAGGCAACTGTTTGCCCAGGCCTTCCTGGTAGGCAGTGAGTATGAAACCCGAGCAGTCGAAGCCGTCGGCGGAGGTACCGCCGTACTCATACGGCGTACCTCGGTACCGCTCGAAGACCTGCCAGAGTTTCTGCGCTTTCTCTGAGCCCTCGATTGCCGCAGGCGGCAAATGCCCTGGCTGGTCTGACCGCGCCTGTTGCAGGTGCCCGGTGCTGGCGCAACCGCCTAATGCGAGCGTGATGAAGGCGAGAATAATAATGTGCCGGAATGAATCAAACATCTTGCAGCCCTGAGCTCGTGTCCTCTGCTTCCACTGTATTATTCGCACACGACTATGTCAGGTTACGATTCGTGCGATTTTGTAGATGGTACCCCTGGAATGCCCTTGCACCTGCCGGCTATCTTTTTACCACCCGCGGGCATAGTCTGGGATCAGTCCAACGAGGAGAGTCGCCCATGAGCGAAGGACGCCGTCCGGATTCCATATCATCAGATGACCTTGCCGCTATTCTGGAAAGCGCCGTTCTGGCGCCGTCCAGCCACAACACCCAACCCTGGCGGTTTGAAGTCAGCGAGAGTGGCGTTTCACTGTTTGCCGACCGGTTGCGGGCCTTGCCGGTGAATGACCCGGACGACAGGGAACTTACCATCAGTTGCGGCTGCGCCCTGTTCAATCTGCGGATTGCGGCTGCCCATGCGGGGTTTGCTGCAAGCTGCGAACTTCTCCCGAGCCCGGAAGAGGAAGATCTGCTGGCCCGGGTATCGTTTAAGCGTTTTACCGGATCAGAAGATCACGAAGCTGAGCTGTTCCAGGCGATTGCCCGGCGACGTACCTACCGCAAGCGTTTCGAGCCAAAACCGGTGCCGGCCAGTGTGCTGGATGCACTGGCCGAAGCGGCGGAGGCGGAAGGTGCATGGTTCCAGGTGCTGGAATCGGAGCCGGATCGTCAGCAGGTGGCCGAACTGGTTGCCGAAGGCGATGCTTCCCAGTGGTCCAACCCCAGCTGGCGGCGCGAACTGGCGGCCTGGATGCATCCCCGCCGCAAAGGCGACGGGCTAACCGTCCCGGGCATGATTGCGCCGGTGGCCCAACTGGTGGTGCGAACCTTTGATATGGGAAACGGAGTTGGCGCCAAAGACCGGCAACTGGCGGATGAATCTCCGGTAATTGCCGCCCTGGGCACTTCCGGAGACGGCATGGCGGACTGGCTGCAAGCCGGCCAGGCTCTGGCGCGGGTTCTGCTCACCTCCCTTGGCCAGGGGTTGCAGGCCTCATACCTGAACCAGCCGATCCAGGTGGCGGTACTCCGGCCGAAACTTCAGCATTTGCTCGGCCGCTCCGGCTTCCCCCAGATCCTCCTCAGACTTGGTTATCCTGCGACTGATCTGCCGGCGGTACCAAGGCGCAATCTGCAGGAGGTGGTTGAAGCCCCGGGTAACGGAGACAGCAAGACGCAGCAGTTCAAACGTCGCTAGCGCCGAAGAGAGCGAGTGATCGTCGATCAGTGCCTGGCTTTGGTAACCACCTCGGGCGGCACTGGTTTACTGGCTTTGCCGCCCAGAATGCGGTCGGCATCAAGGGAGGCGATGGGCACCCTGGTATCGCTCGGAACGTCGCCGCTCAGCTGCAGCTCAAGGTAACGGAGCGCGCAAACCCGCAGAAACGAGGTGAAATTGCCGAGGTCGTGGCCGGCATCAATAGACTCGTGGTAGAGCCGGGTGATCATCTGGGGCAGATTCATACCATCCCGTTTTGCCAGTTCCTCCAGAACATGCCAGAAGGCATTTTCCATGCGTACGCTGGTCACCATGCCATCAATGCGCAGTGAGTGGGTTTTGCTGACCCAAAGCTCCGGGTTGGCGTTGATAAAAAGCTTGCACATGACGGCCTCGCATGGATTGCGGGGCCGGTGCCGGCCCCTGCTGAGTTACTGGTCGAGCAGTTTGAAGAACTGCGCCAGCCAGGCCGGATGCGCAGGCCACGCGGGCGCTGTTACCAGATTAGCATCGGTTACTGCCTGATCAACCTCGATACCGGCGAAGGTACCCCCCGCCAATTCCACTTCCGGTTGGCAGGCCGGATAGGCAGAGCATTTGCGACCCTCCAGCACTCCCGCTGCAGCCAACAACTGGGCACCATGGCAGATGGCTGCCACCGGCTTGTTGGTTTCAAAGAAATGGCGAACCAGGTTCAGCACCTCCTTGTTCAGGCGCAAGTATTCGGGTGCACGACCGCCGGGCACCACCAACGCGTCGTACTTAGCTGGATCAAGCCCGTTAAAATCCGCATTCAGGGCAAACCTGTGCCCGGGCTTCTCGGTGTAGGTCTGGTCCCCTTCGAAGTCATGAATGGCTGTAGCCACGGTATCGCCGGCCTTTTTGTCCGGGCAGACGGCATGAACCGTATGGCCCACCGCCTGGAGGGCCTGGAATGGCACCATGGTTTCATAGTCTTCGGTGAAATCACCGGTAATCATCAGAATCTTCTTCCCGCTCATGGCTGTCTCCTTGTGTTTGTCGTGCCATTTCCGGAAACAGTAGCAGCGGCGATGGTGCAGCGGGTATTAAAGGACTACTACAGGCCTCAGGCCTCGCGAATCAGGTCCGGCGTGTTATGCCTCGGGTTATTCACCTCCGCGGAAACGGGAACAGCTTTCAGCTGAGTATTGTCTAGGCGGTGGGTCACCGCCCGCACCCGGGCCCGGTCTGTGATTTCCGGGTTCAGCCAGTCCCTCAGGCAGGCCGGGTCGAGTACTACGGGCTGGCGGTCATGGATGTGTTTCAGCTGCTCGCTGGCGGGTTCGGTAATGATGGCACAGGTCGTGGTTTCGTCTCCCTCCCTCGGCGTCCAGAGGCCGGCAAGGAAAATTGCCGGATACTTCCGGGCATCCGCCGGCGTGATGTAGCGGGGTTCTTTGCCATGTTCCGTCTGCTGCCATTCATACCAGCCATTGGCCGGTATCAGGCAGCGGTGGTGGGCGAAGGCGTCGCGGAAATATTTCGAGCTTGCCGCAGTTTCCGCCCTGGCATTGATCGGAGCCGGGGCCTTCTCGCCCGCCCAGGCCGGGCGGAATCCCCAGTGGGAATGTGCCATGATCAGGGTGCCGTTCATGCTCATGCGGATCATTGGAATGCCTGTGCCAGGGGGAATGTTGTAGCTGGGGTCAAACTGGCCGTCCACCTCCACACCCTCGGGAAAATACTCGAGGATCAGGGTGTCTGGTGGCGTGTAAAAAGTGAATCGTCCGCACATGATTGATGGTGGTTTCCTTCCTGAATCTCGACGAGAGCCCCGACGGAGTCCCGGTTTCCAAAGCCCGCGGGTCCGTATTTTGTTAACCTTAGCAGATGCTGAAACTATCCAACGCTGTTGAACTTGCTGACTGGGAAATTGAAATCACCCAGATCCGGGCCCAGGGCGCCGGTGGCCAGAACGTGAATAAAGTGGCTTCCGCCGTGCACCTGCGCTTTGATATCCCGCATTCCACCCTGCCGCCGTTCTACAAGGAACGGCTGATGTCGCTCAATGACCAGCGCATCAGCAAGGAAGGGGTGCTGATTATCAAGGCACAATCCTTCCGCACCCTGGAGCTGAACAAGGAGGACGCGCTGGAGCGTCTGAAGGAGTTGATCCAGGAGGCGGTGAAGCCCCGCAAGGCGCGCCGGCCCACCAAACCAACCCGCTCCTCCCAGCGCAAGCGGGTCGACAAGAAAACCAGAAAGGGTAAAACCAAGGCGCTTCGCGGCAAGGTGCCGGTTTAGGCCGGCGCCTTTGCCGCGGTGCCTGATTCAACCTGCTCCAGGAACTGCCTGATGTCATCGAAGGCCTCTTCTGCCTCCGGCAGCAAGGGCACGAAGATCTGCCATACGTGCACCATACTGTGCCAGGTATGCAGAGTGACCGGGGAGCCTGCAGCTTCGGCCCGTGCCGCGTAGCGCCGGGCGTTATCCAGCAGCATTTCGGTATCGCTGGCCTGAATCAGGGTTGGTGGCAGGTTTCTCAGGTTCCCCCGGAGCGGCGAGGCAATCGGGCTGGTCGGAGAAACCCGGAAGGCTGCGAGTGTTGCCCACCAGATGACTGGCAGGGGGATTTTCGATAATCCTCCGAAGGCCGGCCCCAGCAAGGGATCGGTACCAATGTTGTTGCGATTGCTCGGCGCTGTCAGGGTCAGGTCCGTTGATGGCGAGAAGGCGATCGCAGCATCCGCCTGCCGCAGCCCCTTATCCCGGATCCAGGCAAGCAGTGCCAGGGTATGGCTGCCGCCGGCGGAATCCCCGGCCACCATCATGAAGTCGGCCGGTTCGGGGCCCTCCGGGCCGTGTTTCAGCAGCCAGGTATAGGCCCCGCGGCAATCCCGCACACCGTCCATAAACCGGTTTTCCGGCATCAGGCGGTAGTCCACCGCAAACACCGCCGCTCCGGCAATCTGTGACAACCGATCGGTAATCGCCCGGTGGCTTCGGGGGCTGCCTGCGGCCCAGGCGCCGCCATGGATATACAGAATCCGGCGACGGGTATCACAGCCCGGGGCCAGGACCCACTCCCCCCGGGGCGATTCGCAATAGCGAATCTCGGAGGCAAGCGTCAGCCCCTCACTGAGCCCGTCCATGTGTTTCCGCAGGGCCACCAGCCGCGCTTTGCCGCGCAATCCCTTCGAGGATTGCCCCAGTTCCCGGATGCGCCCCAGCACCTCCCGGTTTGCATCGCTGGGTTTGCCCTGCCGAACGGGGTAGTCGTCCTGGTCAAGATGCGACAGATCCTCAAGGCGGAACAGCAGCAGGGTGGCGGCAACGATCAACAGGATGATGACAAGAATAATCCAGAGCATGGGCAGTCCGTATGTTATTGGCCCCAATGCGAGGGGCGAACTATGCTTTCGGGGAGTCCTGATAATACTCGCAGATTTGCCCCGGTTCTGCCCGGATCGGTCACAGAAGGAGTCGTGTGTTGCAAATTGCCTATCGGGCGCGAGACATTACCGAAGCGCATATCGTGGCCGGGCTGCTCGAAGCCAACGGCATCGACGCCTTTGTCGGCGGCCATTACCTTCAGGGTGCCATGGGTGAAATCGGCACCGCCGGCTTCAGCAATGTGCACGTTCATGACGACGATCTCTACCGGGCGCGCCAACTGGTCACCGAATATGAGGCAACCCCCGGCGGCAGTTCCTGCCAGCTCACGGAAAACGAGGGCGACCGCCCCGATCAATACGCCCGCTGGTTCCTGCTGGCCCTGGCTATTGTCGGCCTGCTGTTGTTTCAGATCTACTGAATGATCGGGCTGGCGCCCGCGGGCGTAGCCCCTCCCACACCATTCCATGACAGGAGAAGAACGCTATGGCAGATCAACCCGTAATGCTCATTACCGGTGCCTCATCGGGCATTGGCGCAGAAACCGCCCGTGCGGCTGCCAGGCAGGGCTACCGCCTGGTACTGGCAGCCCGCTCTGAAGACAAGCTGAAAGGCCTGCAACAGGAGCTCGGCGGCGAGTCGAAGGTGCTCACCGTGCAGTGTGACGTCCAGAATGGCGACGATCAGAAGCGCATGGTCGGCCAGGCCCTCAAGACCTTTGGCCGCATCGATGCCGTGTTTGCCAACGCCGGCCGGGGTGGCGAGCCCGGTGGCTTCAGCGGCGCTGACCCGGAGGTCTGGAAGGACATGATCCTGACTAACATTTACGGTGTTGGCCTGACTCTTCAGCACTGCCTGCCCGCGCTGCGGGAAAGCAAGGGCCATCTGTTGCTGACCGGCTCGGCCGCCGGCCGCGTCACGATTCCGGGCTCCATGTACAGCGCCACCAAATGGGCGGTTTCCGCCATCGGTTACGGTGTCCGTGAGGAACTGCGTGGTTCCGGAATCCGCGTTACCCTGATCGAGCCGGGCATGGTGGATACACCGTTCTTTGACGAACCACCAGCCCACGCCCTCAAGCCGGAGGACATCGCCAATGCCGTGATGTACGCCGTGGCCCAGCCGGCCCATGTGGATGTGAACGAGATTCTTGTCCGGCCTACGCCCAAGGTTGAGTAAGCCGGCAATGCAGCCAGAACGGAGGTTATTTTGAGTCCAATGGATCGTGTTGCCCTGGTGACCGGCGGCGCCAAGGGGATCGGGCGGGGCATTGTGCTGCACCTTGCGGCCGCGGGGTGGAAAGTGGCGTTCTGTGACACCGACAGAGTCGTGGGAGAGCAGTTGGCTGCCAGCGCGGAGCATGATGAACTGTGCTTTCTGCCCGGCGATGTGGCATCGGAAGCGGATGTCGAGCGCATTGTCAGAGAGACAGTCGCCTGGGCCGGGCGTCTGGATGCGGTGATCAACAATGCCGGGATTGCCGGCCCGGAGAATGGTCCGGTGGAGGACCTGAGCCTTGAGCAGTGGCAGCGGCGGCTCGATGTGAACCTGACCGGGCCGTTTCTGGTCACCAAGCACGCCGTTCCTCACCTTCGAGCAACAAAGGGCGCCATCGTGAATATGGCGTCTACCCGGGCACTTCAGTCTGAACCGGACACCGAAGCCTATGCCGCCACCAAGGGCGGCATCGTGGCACTCACCCACGCCCTGGCCGTGAGCCTGGGGCCGGAGATCCGTGTTAACTGCATCAGCCCGGGCTGGATTGATACCCGGGCCTGGCAAGGTGACGCAGGATCGGTTGAGCCGCTCTCCGAGGAGGACCATCTGCAGCATCCGGCGGGCCGGGTAGGGACGCCCGGGGATATTGCCTCGCTGGCCGCTTATCTGATCTCGCCGGAAGCCTTGTTCATTACCGGCCAGAACTTTGTGGCAGATGGCGGCATGGTGCGCAAGATGATCTACGAGGACTGAAACGATGCCCGGGCTTTGCCCCGGGCGCGACGTCCCCCGTTGGCCAGACCGATTTCCCTTGACGGAATCGCGCCCGGCCACCAAAGATGAAGGCAAATCAACGCCTTTTCGAGGTGTCTATGTGCCCGCCGTTTTCCGATCCTGATCAGCGCCTGTATGTTCGTAATGCCACCCTGGCGGATATCCCAGGCATCATCCAGCTCAGCCGCCGCGTTTATGAAGGCACTGGCATGTACGGCTACACCAAGGGGCCGCTGACCGGGCAGATCAACACCTTCCCGGACGGCCAGTTCGTCGCCATGCTGGGCGATACCGTCGTGGGTTACTGTGCCACCTTCCGCATTGCCGAAGAGGTGGCGCTGAAGGCTCACGACTGGACTTCCATCACCGGCAACGGCTACGCCTCGCGGCATGATCCCGAAGGCGACTGGCTTTATGGCATGGAAGTCTGTGTTGATCCCGAGTGCCGTGGTTACCGGATCGGCGAGCGGTTGTATAACGAACGCAAACAACTGTGCCAGTCTCTGAACCTGCAAGGGGTGGTGTTTGCCGGCCGCCTGCCCAGCCTGCGCCAGCGGCTGAAGAAGTTCGGCAGTGTCGAGGCCTATGTGGAGGCCATCCAGGGCAAGGAACAGAAAGACCCGGTGCTGTCCTTCCAGCTTCAGCAGGGTTTTTCGGTGCACGGCATCATTCCCCATTACCTCGATGCCGATCACGATTCCATGGGCTACGGCATTCACCTGATCTGGCGCAACCCGAAAGTCCCGCAGGCGGAACACAACGGGCGGCGCAAACGCTACGGCCAGCGGATGCGGGATACCGTGCGCATTGGCACGGTCCAGTACCAGCAGCGACCGGTGGGATCATTCGACGAATTCAGCGAAATTGTCCGTTACTTCGTGGATGTTGTCTCCACCTACAAGGGCGACTTCGTGGTGTTTCCGGAGCTCTTCACCCTGCAACTGCTGTCGATAGAGGCCCGCAAGGGCAGCCCGGCGGAAACCTTCGCCGCAGTCACGCATTACGCCGAGCGCTACCGGGAACTGATGCGGGACCTGGCCCTGCGCCACAATATCAACATCGTGGCCGGCTCCACGCCGGTGCGCGAAGAGGATGGTACCATCCGCAACATGGCCTATGTCTTTCTCAGGGACGGCCAGGTATTCAGCCAGCCCAAGATTCACCCCACGCCCAACGAGGCCTTCTGGTGGAACGTGCAGGGCGGCAATCGGGTCAGCGCCATTGAGACCGACTGCGGCACCATCGGCGTGCTGATCTGCTACGACGCGGAGTTTCCGGAGCTCACCCGCCATCTGGTTGATCAGGGTGTTCATATCATCTTTGTGCCTTTCTGTACCGACGAGCGCCAGAGCTACCTCAGGGTACGATACTGCTGCCAGGCGAGGGCGGTGGAGAACCAGGTCTATGTGGTGATGTCCGGCAACGTGGGCAATCTGCCGAACGTGCCGAACATGGAAATCCAGTACGGCCAGAGCTGCATTCTCACCCCCTGTGACTTCCCGTTTGCCAGGGACGGTATTGCTGCCGACACAGAACCCAATGTGGAAACCGTCGCCTTCGCCGATCTGCGGCCGGAGGTGCTGATCACCGCCCGCAACAGTGGTACGGTGAAAAACCTTCAGGATCGCCGTCACGATCTTTACAGCGTGACCTGGCGTGGTGAGTAGCCCGAGCCGACAGGAGCGTCGTTTTGCCCGTGAACCGAAATGCAACGCTGAGCCGCATGATGCGCCGAGCCTTGATGACCGGTTTATTGCTCTGCCCGCTCATGGCCGCTGGCTGGTCGCTGGTGGTGGAGCAGGGAGACATCGGCATGGCGCTGCCGGATATCCACACCGCAGGTTGGGAAGTGACTGGCAGCAAGGCCGATGTGCAGCCGTCAATCACTGCCAGTGGCGACTCTGCGGTCTTTGATTTCAACCCCGCTTCAGTGGTTGTTACCGAACGCCTGGCCTACACCGGTTCCGAGCAGCCTCTGCTGCTGCAGGATCTGCGAACCAATCTCAGCGATGTGACGCTTACGATCGATTACGGAGCGTCGGGTACCTGGGCCGAGCGGATTGCCGTCAAAGGCAAGGTGAAGGTCGAGGCAAACCGTATCACCCACCCGCGGCTTGTCCCGCAGGCCTGGAGTTTCCGGGGGAATGTTGCTGGCCATCTGGCGAACCTTCGGATTCAGGGCACTCTGGTCTCGAATGCAGGGGTTGAAGCCGACCTCGACGTTCAACTCAGCCCCGATGGTGCAGTATCGATATCGGTCGGATCCGTCATTGAAGGGCCGGATGATGTGCGCGCCCTGGCCGCAACATTCACCGGATGGCCGGAACTGCTGTCGGTGGATAGCGGCAGCGCCCGGGTATCGGCCGAGCTACACCTGGGCCCGAAAGGGGGCCTTGCGGTGGATGGGGCTGCCACGCTGGATGAGGTCAACGGGGTGTTCAACCGAACCGCGTTCACCGGCCTGACGGGCGAGGTGCTTGCCACCCTGGAGGGTGACCGCATGACGGCCCGGTCCACGGGTCTGACTGCTGAGCAGGTGAACCCCGGCATCCCGGTGAGCGCGGTTCATTTTACCGGGAGCTACACAGCGCCCATCAGTAAAAAACTGGCAGGCAAGCTGGCGGTCCAGCAGGCGAACGCCCAATTCCTTGGGGGATCACTTAGGATACCGCCCGGCACCTACGATCTGGCAGGTGGCGCCGGCCGGATACCGGTTGAATTGCAGGATATTTCCCTGGCCCGCCTTATGGAAGTCTATCCGGCCGAGGGGCTTGGCGGCAGTGGCCTGCTCAGCGGTCTCATCCCTATCAGCTTCAGCAGTGACGGTGTTCAGGTGGAGCAGGGGCGCGTATCCGCGGAGTCGCCAGGTGGCCGTTTGCAGTTGCCGGCAGATAAGCTCCAGGGCATGCTTGGTGGCAACCAGGCCATGGACGTGGTGGTGAAAGCCTTGCAGAACTTTCACTATTCGGTGTTGTCCAGCACGATAGACTACGATGACACGGGTAAGCTGACACTGGATCTTCGCCTTGAAGGGAATAACCCTGAAGTCCGGGGCGGCCAGCCGGTTGTGCTTAACGTGAATCTGGAGGAAGACATTCCTGCGCTGCTGACCAGCCTGCAATTGAGTGGCAGCGTAAACGAAGCGGTTACAGAACGGGTCCGGAAGCTTTTGCAGGGCTCCGGCCAAGAGCAAAAGCCCGGCAAGGAGGCAGTACCATGAAAAAATCGTTGCAGCCCGCAAGGTCGCCTTTGGCCAGAGTGCTGATGACAGTGATGTTGCCACTGGCCCTGGCTGCCTGTACGCCAACGGTGCAGATGGCGGCACCCAAAGAACCGATTACGATCAACCTGAACGTGAAGATCAAGCACGAAATCTACGTGAAAGTGGATAAGGAAGTGGAAGACATGTTCAGCGAAAAAGGGTTGTTCTGACCTGATCCGCATAGATTGAGGGGGTAATGATGAAACAGTTACTGCAGATGTTTGCCTTGGTTCTCGCGTTCGGTGTCAGTGCATCCGTGTTCGCCATGGGGCTGGATGAGGCCAAGCAGAAACTCGATGACGTCAAACAGCAGGGCCTGGTGGGCGAAACGCCGACCGGTTATCTGGAAGTAGTCCGGGACCAGGGCGCCGCGAAGGAAGTGGTGAAGGCGATCAACAGCGCCCGCCGGGATGAGTACAAACGCATTGCCGAGAAACATAATATCCCGGTTCTGGAGGTTGAAACCGTTGCCGGCAAGAAGGCGATGGAGAGAACCCCGGACGGCCAGTTCATTCAGGTGAACGGCGAGTGGGTCAAGAAATAGCCTCGCCCTCCGGGGCGCAGCAGATCCAGTCATCAAGCGACAGGGTCCTTAGCGCTTGACGCTCTTCTGCCGGGGTTTCCCGGCCTTGGGGCGTTTGCCCGGGGCGGGCTTTCTGCCTGGTGCTGGTCTGCCTTTCGGTCCCGGCCCTGACGAACCGGGTGCCCCCGGTTTGCCTTTGGGGCGAAGGCTGGGCTTTGCCGAAGGTTTCTTTCTCGCAGGTTTGCCGGCGTTGGGCGGCGCCTCTGACGAGGAATCCCGGATGGCGTCAAACAGGCCGGCCAGCTCCTGTTCCGTCAGGTCCCGCCACTGGCCCACCGCCAGCCCCTTCAGACTGACATTCATGATCCGGATACGCTCCAGTCTGGTCACCTCATAACCGAAGTACTCGCACATCCGGCGAATCTGGCGGTTGAGGCCCTGCACCAGGGTAATCCGGAAGACAAACCGGGATTCCCGGGCCACCTTGCACTTTTTCGTGACGGTACCAAGGATGGGCACGCCGTTGGCCATGCCCTCTACGAACTCCCGGGTCACCGGTTTGTCGACCGTGACCAGGTATTCCTTTTCATGGTTGTTGCCGGCCCGCAGGATCTTGTTGACCAGGTCGCCGTTGCTGGTCATGAAGATCAGGCCCTGGGAGTCCTTGTCCAGCCGGCCGATCGGGAAGATGCGTTCGCTATGGCCGACAAAACGCTGGATGTTGTGCTTCTCGGCGCTGTCGGTGGTGCTGACGATGCCCACGGGCTTGTTCAGGGCAATGAACACCAGGTCTTCCTCGGCGCGGGGTTCGATCACCTGGCCGTTGACCTTGACGGTATCCCCGGGCAGCACCTGGTCCCCCACGGTGGCCCGCTTGCCGTTGATGTAGACATTACCCTGCTCGATATAGCGGTCGGCCTCCCTGCGGGAACACATGCCGCTCTCGCTGATGTATTTGTTTAGTCGGGTGGTGGAGGTGCTGGTCATCGGCTATCCGGGTCGCGCATTTTAAGCGGAGCATGATAGCAGGCACAGGAACCACCCGCAGCCCTGCCGCCGGATTTGGCAGGTACTGGCAGATATTGGCCGGTAGTGATAGGGAGTTGGCCGGTAGTGATAGGGAGTTGGCCGGCTCCGGCAGGGCGTTGCATTGCCCCGTCGGAACCGGCGGGCGGGGTTAGTGGCCGTAGATCCGCATGGCGGTATTCTGGATGGCCAGGTTATCCAGGGCGACGGAGCCGATAGACGTTCCGCCAACCAGAACCTGGCCGATGGACATATCGGCTTCGAAGGTGTTCAGGTCTACAGCCAGGGCAGAATCGCCGTTGGCGCGGGTGCCGTTGTAGATGTCCATATCCACCTTCGCCCCAACGGTCAGGATGGACGGGTTATCGTCGTAGTCGGCGCCGGTCAGGCGCAGATCGCGGATACCCAGTGCCAGGAAGGGAACATCGACATCCAGATCATCGATGGCGAACAGCGATTGCAGGTTCAGCACATCGGTGGCGGTATCAACCCGGAACTTGAGCTCCGTGACGATGCCTTCCATCGACAGGTTGTTGGCAATCAGCGTGCTGTCGGTGCTGCCTTGCAGGGTCCACTCGCCGGTTCGTACCGCGAAATCAATGGGTGCGGCCACCAACGGGAACACGTTGATCAGGGCATCGCCATCGTCCGCAATGTCGATTTCGACCTTGATGTTGTCGATCAGATTACTGGTCTCCCCGAACAGCAGGTCCCGTGCGGTGGTGATTTCCTGGAACATGTCGGTGCGATTGGCACCGCCGATAAAGATGTCCTTCACCGACAGCGAGCCTTCATCGGTGTAGAGGAATTCGCCAATGTTGACCTGGGTTTCCAGCTCAATGGTCACGCCGGCCTGGCCGGTGATGTTGCCCATGCTGGTGTCTGCCAGGGGTCGTAATTCTGCATGTGTGGCCAGTGGAAGGCCGGCAATGGCCAGCACCAGCGCAGTTTTCTTCAGGCTTTTCATAATGTTTCCTTGTTATTCTGTGTTGGTTATCGGTGAAAGGTCAGCCGGCAGGGTGCCGGCTGACCGCGGGTGTCGGGCACCCGCTTTCCTTACTGCTCGGGCGTCAACATCAGGTCGATGGTGTTGCCCGGGCCAGTCAGGAACTGGTTGAGAACGTCGGTCAGCAGGCCGCAGTTCTGCAGTGGTGGCAGTTGATAGGTACCGCTGACGGCACCACCGGTGGCCGGCGAGAAGTTGCTGCCCTCCTCGGAGGTGAGCGTGATGTCCACCGGTTCGATGGTCTGGCACTGGTCGCCACCACCCACGGGAATGGGCAGGCCGAAGAGCTTCACGGCTACCTTGGGCACTTTCACGTACAGGTGGGAATTGGCGGTCAGCGTGCCGTTCACCAGCGTGCCGGTGGTCACCGCGGATTGCTCAAACTCCACGTTGGCGGCGGCTTTCAGCTGGCTGAACAGCAGCTTGATGGAGAAGTAGCCGGTGGTTGGCTCAATGGCCAGGTCCGCCTCGAAGGTACCGCTGGCCAGTTCCAGTAAGGTGGCAATGGTGCCGTTCAGGGGCAGGGTGCTGTCGGAGGCATTGATGTAGGTCGAGCCTTTCAGGCCGAGCAGCAGCTCCAGGGTATCGGTCGGTGCGTCAAAGCCTTCAACGCTGACCGGAACGGTGAGTTCGGGGCTTTCCGGATCACTGGAACCAATGATCAGTTGGGCACTGCGGGCACCTGCCGAAGCGGCGGTGAAGCTCAGTTCCACGGTGCAGCTCTGGTCCGGTGCCACGGTGGTGCAGTTGTTGGTCTGCAGGAATTGCGAGGCATCCGCGCCCTGCAGCGTCACACTGTTGATCAGCAGGGTTTCATTGCCGCCATTGGACACAGTTACCTGGGCAGATGTGCTCTGGCCTACCTGAACCCGACCAAGATCAACGGCTTCCGGGGTCACGGCGATCTCCGGCACGGGAGCCAGTACACTGCGGCCGGTCAGCGGGACATCGACTGTCGGGGTGTCGGCATCGGTGGAATCAATGGTCAGGGTCGCGCTCTGGTCGCCTTCACCACTGGGGATGTAGGTAACCGTTACATCGCAGCTTGCGGTGGGCTCAATGGTCGTGCAACTGCTGGTCTGCATGAAGGCACTGGCATTGGGGCCGGTGAGGCTGATGCTGTTGATGCCCAGAGCGGCATTGCCGGTATTGGACAGGGTCACGGTTTCTTCCGCAGTCAGGCCGGCCTGGACGTTGCCGAAGTCCACGGTCTCACGATTGACAGCAATACGCGGTGTTTCCACCACCTCGCCCACCACCTGGATGGTCTGCAGCACGTTGCTCTGTCCGGCGTTCTGGGTACAGGCGGAGGTGAATTCACCGATCGGTGCGGGTGCGATGTCGCCATTCGCGGTCCGGGCGATCATGTCGAGGGTCAGGTTACCGACGGTAATCTTCGCTTCACCGATGTCGTCCCCGTTAAAGGTTATGGCCGGTGAGGTGCCGGAAGCCGGCACCGTGAACTCGCCCGTTTCATCCGGAATGGGCGAGGGTGGAATGGTCAGCGGTACCGTCAGGTCAATGTTCCGGCTCGGGGTAACAACCGTGGTCTGGTTGGTGGCCGTGCCCTCGATGGTTTCCGAGCCCACCAGTTTGAGCCCGGTGCGGGAATCCTCGTTCACCACGGTCAGGGCATCGATGGTGAATTCCGGCGTCGGCTCACCAACGGTGGCCTGGCTGGGAATGTCCGCACTGATTTGCGCCCGGATGGGCTGATCGCCGATCAGCGGGAAGGGGCAGGTAAATGCCAGTTCGATGGAGACGGGTTCGGCCACCGCCTGGCCCGCGCCGGACATCAGCGCCGCGGCGGCGATGGCCGCCCCGAGAGCGCGCACGCCCGTGTTGGGTTTCCTGAGTTTCATGAGTTCGTCCTCTGTAAGGCTTTCGTTGTTGTAGGAAGGGGTGCAGACAACACCGACAAGGACTGCTCAATCGGACTTGCAACTATCCCTTTGCCACGCGCGCAAACGCATGTGTGCATGACCATTAGGCCTTTGCGGATAGTCACAGGTCATTG